>NZ_JBIVZM010000002.1:531094-677175 GCF_044759525.1 Streptomyces sp. NPDC101110
ACACCCCAAGGGTGGGTTTGCGCCCCCTACGGGCACCGCCGCGCCCCCCCCGCGCGGGGGGGGGGGGGCGCCCCCCCCCCCCCCCCCCCCCCCGCTGCTCTGCCCTACGCCCCCCGGGTCAGCCCGCCGGGAGCGTTTCGGGATCCTCGGTGTCCTTGTCCACTTCACGACCACGGTCACTCACCGTGTCGGCCTGGGCCAAGGCTGCCGCGTCCGACGCGGTCTTGATCGTGGCGTCGGCGAGGACCTCCCCGGCCGGGAAGCCACCCTTCGGGGCGAGTGCCACGCCACGCCACCACGGCTCGGACGGGACGGTCTCGGCCGTGGGTTCGAAGGGCTCCCCGGGGCGCGGCAGGGCGACACCGGCACCCTGCGCGCGGGCGGCCGCGAGCGTCCCCTCGCCGGGATCCGCCCACGGGTGCGTCGCGAGGTTGAAGGTGGCCCAGTGGATCGGCAGCATCGGGCCGTGTTCCGGTCCGCCCTGGAGGTCGAGGTGGGCGCGCATGCCCTCCTCGGGGGTCATGTGGATGTCGGGCCAGAAGTCGGAGTACGCGCCGATCTGGATCATCGTGGCGTCGAACGGCCCGTGCTCGGCGCCGATCTCCTTGAAGCCGTCGAAGTAGCCGGTGTCACCGCTGTGGTAGATCCGGTGCTCCTCACCGGTGACGACCCAGGATGCCCACAGGGTGTGCTGGGTGTTGCGCAGTCCGCGACCGCAGAAGTGCCGGGCGGGGGTGGCGGTCAGGGTGAGGCCGCCGATCCCGGTGGACTCGTGCCAGTCCAGCTCGCGCAGCCGGCCGGCGGACACGCCCCAGTGCTCCAGGTGCGCGCCGACACCGAGGGGCACGGCGAACAGCGTGTCCGTGCCCGCGAGCGCCTTGATGGTGGGCATGTCCAGGTGGTCGTAGTGGTCGTGCGAGATGACCACGACGTCGACCGGTCCGAGGGCGGCCAGCGGCAGGGGGACGGGGTGCAGCCGCTTGGGACCCGCGAAGGGGAAGGGGGAACACCGCTCACCCCACACCGGGTCGAACAGGACGCGCCGGCCGTCGATCTCCGCGAGCACGCTCGAGTGCCCCATCCACGTCAGCCGGAGGCCGGTGGCCGGGGGCCGGGCGATGTCGGCGAGGGTGGTGGAGTGCACCGGAACGGTGCCCCTCGGGGCGCGGCGGGGCCGGGTCTCCTTGTCGAAGAAGACCTTCGCGAAGTCCAGGGTCGAGCCCGAGGGACGGGTCCGCGCGGGGCCGCCGGGGTTCTGGAAGACCCCGTCCTTGAAGTGGGGTGATCTGCGGATGCGCGCCATGCGCTCACCGCTCGGGTCGGCGCCGAACGCCCCGGGCTGCAGCGCGCGGAGCCCGGAGCTCAGAGTGCGGAAACCGGCCACGGTACCTCCAGGTGGAGTCGGTCAGGCTTTCCATTATGGTCGGCCCCTCCCACACCACGGGATCACAGGGGTCACACCGGAGGCCGCCCGAAGGCGATACTGACCGGTGATTCAGTTACCCGTGTGGCGAAGGAGCTCGTATGGCCGCCCCCCTGCTGTCTCTGACCTGGACCGACCACCTCACGGGACGGCAGGGCTTCCTGGTCGTGGACCGGCTGGTGCGCGGGGTCGCCAGCGGCGGTCTGCGGATGCGCACCGGCTGCACCCTGGACGAGGTCACCGGACTGGCCCGCGGCATGACCCTCAAGGAGGCCCTGCACTACGACCCGGCGAGCCGCTACGTCCCCCTCGGCGGCGCCAAGGGCGGTATCGACTGCGACCCCCGGGACCCCGAGGCGTACCCGCTGCTGGTGCGCTACCTGCGCGCGATGCGGCCGTACATACAGAGCTGCTGGACGACGGGCGAGGACCTGGGGCTCACCCAGGACCTGGTCGACCGGGCCGCGGCCGAAGCGGGGCTGGTCTCCTCGATCCAGGCCGTGTATCCGCTGCTGGACGACGAGGCCGAGGCCCGGGGGCGGTTGCGGGACGCGTTCGCGGTCGAGGTCGACGGCATCGGTCTGGACGAGCTGGTCGGCGGCTGTGGTGTGGCCGAGGCGGCCCTGGCCGCCCTGGACCGGGCAGGTGAGCCGCGCACCGGGACGCGGGTCGCTCTCCAGGGGTTCGGCACCATGGGCGGGGCCACCGCGCGCTTCCTCACCCGCGCGGGGCTCACGGTCGTGGCCGTCGCCGACGTCAAGGGCACCATCGCCAACCCGGCGGGACTCGACGTCGAGACCCTGCTCGCGGCCAGGGACACCCACGGCACGGTCGACCGCTGCGCACTGCGTCCCGGCGACCGCGAACTGCCCGGCGGGGCCTGGCTGTCGGCTGACGCGGACGTGCTGGTACCGGCCGCCGTGTCGTACGCGGTCGACGCCGTCAACCAGGAGCGGATCAGCGCCCGTTGGGTCGTGGAGGCCGCCAACATGCCCGTGCGCCCGGAGGCGGAGCTGCCGCTGGCCGCGCGCGGGGTGACCGTCCTGCCGGACGTCGTGGTCAACTCGGGTACCAATGCCTGGTGGTGGTGGACGCTGTTCGGGGACGTCGGCGCCGATGCCGAGGAGGCGTTCGCCCACACCCGCCGGGCGATGCGGGCCCTGGTCGAGCTCATGCTGGACCGCGCGCAGGCCGACGGTACGACACCGCGGGCCGCCGCCCACGCGATCGCGGCCGACCGGCTGCCGCTGATCGCGGAACGCTTCGGCTGGTACCGGTGAGGTACCCGCCGCGCCCTCGGCGACAGCCGTCGCGGGCCCTGCCGGACCGGCCGGAACACCCCGTCGAGGAGCCGCACGCACGTGGGTAGGGTGACGGCGTGACGAGAGTCCGGTTGAGTGTGGCCGAGCGACGCGGGGATCTGCTGCGGGCCGCCATCGAGCAGATCGAGGCGCGTGGTGTGGCGGCGGTCAGGATCGCCGACGTGGCCTCGGCGCTCGGCGTGAGCAACGCGCTGGTCCTCTACCACTTCTCGACGAAGGAGCAGTTGGTCGCCGCCGCGTTCCGGCACGCGGCGGAGAGCGATCTGGCCCATCTGCGCAGGCTGCTGGGCCGCCGCTCGCCGGCGCTGCGCAGGCTGCGGTCGGCCGTACGGTGGTACGCCCCGACGGGGCAGGCCAAGGGCTGGCGGCTGTGGATCGAGGGCTGGGCGGCCGCGTTGCGCGACCCGGCGCTGCGGGAGGTCACCCAGGATCTCGACCGGCAGTGGAAGGCGGCCCTGGCCGAGGTCATCGCGGAGGGTGTGGCGGCGGGTGAGTTCCGCTGTCCGGACCCGGCCGGGACGGCCCTGCGTCTGACCGCTCTCCTCGACGGTCTCGCCGTCCAGCTGACGTCCTACGCCGGCGCGGTACCGCGCGCGCGGGCCCAGCAGTGGGTGGAGGAGGCACTGGCCCGCGAGCTGGGCTTGACGGAGGAGCGGCCGGCGCCCCAGGAGGCAACACTCCAGGAGGAGTGACCGGCACCCCAGAAGCCAGGATCCCTGCGCGTGCGGGCCGCGCCGGGGTCCCACCCGGCACAGCCCGCACGCGCGGGAGCCGCTCTCACGCCACCGACGCGATCCGCATCCTGATGTCGTCCGGCGACAGCGCGCCCTTGGCCGTCACATGGTCCCCCGACGACTCCCCGCGCAGCCGGCGCCCGATCCACGGCACCAGGAACTCGCGCGCCCAGGCGACGTTGTCCCGCCGCATGTCGAGCGCGCCGCGCGGGGGCAGCGGGGGCCACGCCTGCTCGGGGTCGGCCGGCACGTCGAGGTCGAGCACCTGGCCCGCGCGGAGCGCCACGCGTGTGTGCCCCTCGGGCGACAGGTGCAGCCGGTCGGCGTCCCAGGCCCGGCGGTCCTGCACGCTGCGCAGGGACCACAGGTCGAGCACCGGGCAGCCGTACCGGTCGGCGATGGCCCTCACGTGTCCGTTGTACGTGGCGATCTTGCCGCGCAGGTGTTTGAGCACGGGCACGCCACGGGTGTCGAAACCGGTCGTCACCATGACCGTGCCGGACACGGCGGTGAGCTGGGCCAGCGCCCGCTCGAAGCGCTCGGCCACCTCGTCCGGGTCGGTGCCGGGCCGGATGATGTCGTTGCCCCCGGCGCAGAACGAGACGAGGTCGGGGGCCATGTCGACGGCCCGCGGAACCTGGTCCGCCACGATCTGGTCGAGAAGCTTTCCGCGTACGGCGAGATTGGTGTACCGGAAGTCGCCCTCGGGCCTGCGGTCGGCGAGCAGGACGGCGAACCGGTCGGCCCAGCCGACGAAAGCCCCGTCGGGGCCGGGATCGCCGACCCCCTCGGTGAAGCTGTCCCCCAGCGCCACGTACGACCCGATCACTGCTCTGCTGTCACTCTTCGAATCGTCTGCCACAGCAGCTCATGATTCACCTTCGAATGTGACTTACGCGACCGTAGGAAAGGGTTGACGGACGGTGAGATAAGCCACTCCTAAAGTGTTCGCCAACTCCGGAATACCCTGCTTCCCAGGGATGTTTCGGGGGGAGTCGCCAGACCCGGAACCCACTGATCCGGAAATGGCTCCAGACGGTCCGGAAGGCGAAGTGGCCGCTCGTGCAGGGCTGCTGGTCGGTGTGGTCGAAGACGAGCCGCCCGTTGTGCCACCACCGGGCCGTCGAGCCGTCGGAGACGATCCGGACCCGGTTGGGCTCGTTCGGCACCAGCAGCGGCTCGGTGCAGTCGAGGAGCAGGGGCGGACGCCGGGCTCGCCGACGTAACGGCGCAGCCGGGTCGTGGTGTCGTAGTCGGCGCCGTAGCCCGCGTAATACGTCGTGAGTTGGTCGTACTCGTCGAGGGACCCGCCGCGTGTCGATCCCTTGGGGCGGGCGACCCCACGCGCGCACACCGAAGGCCGGACCCGGGGATCGGGGTCCGGCCTTCGGAGGCGTGTCAGGCAGGTGGTCGTGCGGTGGGTCAGCCGACGGAGACGCCGTGCGAGCGCAGGAAGGCGACCGGGTCCACGTCCGAGCCGTAGTCCGGGGTGGTGCGGATCTCGAAGTGCAGGTGCGGTCCGGTGACGTTGCCGGTCGCTCCGGAGAGGCCGACCTGCTGTCCGGCGGTCACGGTCTGGCCGGCCGACACGGAGAGCTGGGACAGGTGGGCGTACTGGGCGTAGTGGCCGTCGTTCAGCTTGATGACGACCTGGTTGCCGTAGGCGCCGCCCCAGCCGGCGGAGACGACCGTGCCGGCGCCGACGGCCTTGAGGGACGTGCCGGTCGGGACGACGAAGTCGACACCGGTGTGGTAGCCGCTGGACCACATGCTGCCGGACATGTGGTACGGGGTGCCGACGGCGGCACCGGCCACCGGCAGGGTGTAGCCGGTGGAGTTGCTCTCGGCGGCGGGCTCGGCGGTGGCCGGCTTCGCGGCGCTCTGGGCCTTCGGGGCCGACTCGGCGGCGGAGGGCTTCGGAGCCGAGGCCTTCGGGGCGGAGGGGGCCGGGTCCTTCGGCGCGGTCGCCGCATTCTTGCCGATCGAGAGCTTCAGGCCCGGGTGGATCAGCGAGGGGTCGGAGCCCACGGCCTCACGGTTGTCCGCGTAGAGCTTCTTCCAACCGCCGCTGACGTTCTGCCGGTCGGCGATCCTGGCGAGATAATCACCGGCCTTCACGGTGTACGTGTGGGCGCCATCGGTCTTTTCGGCGCCCTTTTTCCCGGCGGCCGGAGCGGACTGGACGGCTTTTTCCGGAGCCGACTGCGGCGTTGCGGCATGGGCACCGGCGGCCCCCATGAGCGGCAGGGCGAGGGCGGCCCCACCGGTTCCGGCGACGGCGATGGAGCGGGTGAAACGCTGGGTCTTGGGACGGCGGTGCTTACCCTTCGCGGGCATGGCGAATTCCTCTCCGTCGCCTGCGAGGTGAGCTGTCGGGTGCGGGCTGGAGATGCCCGGCCGCGGGGGCGCGGCTGAACCCCAAGCCGTTCCGGGAACCGGAACAGGCGTCTTACCTGTGGGTCCCCCGCTCCTGCCGTGCTTCGGGTCAGTGTGTGCGGGCTCCGGGCGGCGGCAGGATTAGGCGTCCGTCCGGATTGGTGTGGAACGTAAGCGACCGAGACGCAATGGGACAAGCTTGCGGTTGCGCGTGACGCCGTTTTTCCCGACACGTCGGCACGTGCGCTGTCACCGAGCGTGGATTACCGATCTCCCGCTTTGCTCAATATCCCTGAACAATACGGGGATTACGTGAACATGACGACAGCGGATCGTCACGAATATGACGATGGTCACGCGCCCCGACCCCATCTCCTTTACGATCGGGGCACGTTATGCCTTAGCGGCCGAAATTCCCCATTCGGACAGAACGGCTACTTCCGCTTAAGCCGGACGACCGCGGCGTCCAGGTCTCCGCGCAGACCGACCCGCAACCCGTGGTGCAGCAGGAGCGCCCCACGGTGAACTTCGCCCGTTTCGAGGCATTCGTACGTTGCCTCCGGTTCGAGTCCGCGCAGCCGGAGCGCCGGAACGGGCTCGCCGTAGCGCTGCGCCTGGAGCCAGGCGAGGACGACGGTCTCGTCGCCGAGGACGTACTGCACGGCGCTCAGCCCGCCCTGCGGGGGCCGCAGCCGGTAGAGGTCACCGCGCTGCACCAGGGGCCGGATCTCCTTGTACAGCCCCACCCACCGGCCCGCCTCGGCGAGTTCCCCGGGCGTCCACTTCGTGAGGTCACCGCCGACCCCGAGCACCCCGGCCATGGCACTGACGAACCGGAACCGCAGCGAGCTGGCCCGGTGGTTGAGCATGGCGTTCGGGCTGTCCGTGACCCAGGCGGCCATGACCCGGGCCGGATGGATCTGACTGAAGCCGTGCTGGATGGCGAGCCGGTCGAGGGGGTCGGTGTTGTCGGAGGTCCACACCTGGTCCGTGCGGCTCAGCACACCGAGGTCGATCCGCCCGCCACCGCCCGAGCAGGATTCGAAGGCCACCCCCGGATGCGCGGCCCGCAGGCGGTCCAGCAGGCCGTACAGGCCGCGGACGTGGTCGACCCACAGACGCTGCGGGTAGGCGTCGTCCGGCCATCCGGCGTCGGTGAAGCAGCGGTTGAAGTCCCACTTGACGTAGTCGATCGGCGCACCCGAGAGGAGCACGTCCAGCCGCTCCCACAGGTACTCCCGGACGTCCTCGCGGGCGAGGTTCAGTACGAGCTGATTGCGGAACTCCGTCCGCTTTCGTCCTGTTTGATGCTGAACCCAGTCTGGATGCGCCCGGTACAGGTCGCTGTCCGGGTTGACCATCTCGGGCTCCACCCAGATCCCGAACTGCATGCCGAGGCCGTGCACATGGTCGGCGAGCGGCTTCAGCCCGCCCGGGAAGCGATCGGGGTTCGGGCTCCAGTCGCCGAGGCCGGCCCGGTCGCTGGTGCGTGCCCCGAACCAGCCGTCGTCGACCACGAACAGCTCGACACCCATGGCCGCGGCCCGCTCGGCGAGCGCCCGCTGCTGCTCCTCGGAGATGTCGAACTCGGTGGCCTCCCAGGAGTTGAACAGCACCGGCCGGTCCCGGTCGGCGTCCGGGATCACATGCGCGCGCTGGTAGGCGTGCCAGGCGCGGCTCGCCCCGCCGAATCCGCCGTCGCTCCAGAGCCCGGCGAAGACGGGGGTCGTGTACGACTCTCCCGTGCCGAGCATCAGCAGGCCGGAGTCGTCGTGGCCGGCGCCGCCGGTGATCTGCACGCGCGCGTCCGGGAGCTGGGCCACGGCGATACGCCAGGACCCGGACCAGCCCAGCGCGCAGCTGTAGACCTCACCGTGCTCCTCGGTGGCCTCGGTGTCGAGGGCGACCCATGGCAGGTGCTGGTGGGAGGTGTGGCCACGGCGGCTGCCGATGACCTTCTCGCCGTGCGTGAGGCCGCAGCGGGTCAGCCGGGACTCGGCGCCCCAGCGGCCGTGCAGCTGGGAGAGGCGCCAGGCGTCGCGGTCGGGCAGGGTCCAGGTGGCGGAGTCGGCGCGCAGCAGCTCGACGGCCGGCCCCCGGTTGTCCAGGGTCGCCCAGCGCTCGACGACATCCGCCGAGGGGCGCATCCGGTAGTGCAGCGTGATGTCCAGGTCGCCGTCGCGAAACCGCAGCCGCAGTTCGCCGGTGTCGGCGTCGTACCCCTGGTAGGCCCACTCGGTGCCCCGCCGCTCGGACGTGCGCACGGACAGGGCGGGGCGGACGAAGCGGGGGCCGCCTTCGACCGGGTACTCCTCGCGCCCGTCGAGTGTGGACTCGAAGGGCCAGAAGTCCGGGAGCGGCCGGAGGGAGAGGGCCTCGGCGTCGGCCAGGCCGATGCGGGGGCCCCAATGCAGGTGCAGCAGCTCGTCCCGGTCGCTGACGTGGACGGCGTAGCTGCTGGCCGGCCCGGAGAGCACCCATGTACGACCGTCTTCGGAGATGTCCAGCATCATGCCCTCACAGATTCGAACAAGCCCGACCAGGTCCGACCAGGCGGCAACATCATCGAGTGCCGCGGTGCTTCCGGGCAACGCCTGTGGACAACTCATTGCCCCAGGCAGGCATGTCGTATCGTCGAGTGACGCCCGTCGACGAGCCGCGCCGGCGGCGCCGAAGGGGAGGAGCCCTCGTGACACAGCAGGTCCCGTCGACCGAGCCCGAGCTGGCCGCAGTGCGCAACTTCCGCGACGTGGGCGGACTTCCGACCGTCGACGGGCGGCGGGTGCGGCAGGGCGTGCTGTTCCGCAGCGGCCACCTCGCCCACGCGACCGGGGAGGACGCCGCCTTCCTGAGCGGTCTGGGCCTGCACACGATCTTCGACTTCCGCAACGCGGCCGACCAGAAGCTCGAGGGGCCGGACGTCGAGCTGCCCGGCGTGCGCAATGTGAACCTGCCGCTGAGCGATCCCGCCGACGGCGCCGAGTTCTGGAAGATGGTCCGCGACGGCGACCTGGACCAGCTCCGCGAGATCCTCGCCGACGGCAAGGGTGCGGGCCGCATGATCGCCTCGTACCGCACGATCATCAAGCACCGCACCGGCGAGCACTCCCGGGTGCTGCACGCGCTCGCGCAGGACAGCGTCCCCGCCCTGATGCACTGCGCGGCGGGCAAGGACCGCGCGGGTCTGTCCATCGCGGTGACGCTGCTCGCCGTGGGCGTGGAGCGCGAGGCGATCGTCGAGGACTACCTGAAGTCGAACGCCAAGCACCGCCGCTACAAGGTGCACCGCTCCAGCTCCGCCGCCTCGGCCTACTCCCCCGAGGTCATGGAGCTGCTCAGCCCCCTCTTCGACGCGCGCGCCGAGTACCTGACGGCCGCCTTCGACACCATCGAGGAGACGTGGGGCGGCGTCGGCACCTACCTGGAGAAGGGGCTCGGTCTCTCCGCGGAGGCCCGGGAGCGGCTGCGCGAGCGGCTCCTCGACTGAGGTGCCCGGGTGGGGGCTACTTGGCCCCGACCTCGAACAGCAGGTACACGAAGGCGGCGAAGATGTGGCCGGCGATGAGGTAGACGAACAGCCTCACCCACAGGGCTCGGGGGAACTTCTCCTCCAGGTTGCTCATGTCATGTCTCCAGGGTTGGAGCCCAGGCACAGGGCGGCCGTGGGGCTCTGCAGCAGGGTGTGGACGAAGAGCAGGTCGACGCCGTCGTGGTCCTCGGCGGCGATCCGGTGCGGGGTGAGCGAGTCGAAGTGGGCGCTGTCGCCGGCCGCCAGCCGGTGGGTGGTGTCCCCAAGGCGCAGCCGCAGCCGGCCGCGCAGCACGTGGAGCCACTCCTCGCCGGGATGGACGCGCACGATGTCGCCCTGGGAGCCGTGTGGGACGTGGACGCGCAGGGCCTGCATCCCGCGGCCGGGGGCGCCCGCCTGCCAGTAGGTCCAGCCGCCTGCCGCAGTGGGTTCCATGTCGGCGGCGCGGATGACGGCGTCCCGTTCGGCGACCGTCTCACCGAGCAGTTCGGAGACCGTCGTACCGTAGATGCGGGCGAGTGCCAGCAGCACCGGCAGCGAGGGCTGGCGCTGCCCGGTTTCCAGCCGGGAGAGGTGGGCGGGCGACAGTCCGGCGGAGCGGGCCGCGGCCTCCAGCGTGAGGGCGGCCTGGCGCCGCAGGGCCCGCAGCTGGGGCGCGACGGCGGGCAGCGCACCGGGCGCGGGGTCGGCCGGCGAGCCGGCCCCGGAGGGCCGCTCGGTCTCGGAGGGACTCATGCCCCCATTCAGCCGGACCTTTGCCTCACCGGCAAATTTCTTGCCTCACGGGCAAAACCATGGCCTATCGGTTGGCCACCGCCTGTTTGACGAGTGTCTTGCCGAAGTCCCACACCAGTCCGCCGTTGTGCGCGTCGTCCATCACGGCCGTGAAGGCGTCGACGAACCGGTCCACCTCGCGCTCGCCGATGATCAGCGGCGGGATCAGCTTGATCACCTCCATGTGGTCCCCGGACACCTGGGTGAGGATCCGGTGCCGCTGGAGCAGCGGCACGACGACCATCTGAGCGAACAGCCCCTTGCGGGCGGCCTGGAGCATGGCCCAGCGGCTGCGCAGCTTGAGCGACCGGGGCCGTCCGAACTCGATGCCGATCATCAGGCCCCGGCCGCGGACGTCCGCGAGCATCTCGTACCGGTCCGTCAGCTCCTCGAGCCGGGATCTGAGCCGCTCCCCGGTGGCCCGGACGCCTGCGACGACCTGCTCGCTCTCCATCACCGACAGCACCGCGAGGCCGGCCGCCATGGCCTGCGCGTTGGACCCGAAGCTCGCCGAGTGGACCAGCACCCGGTCCATCGACGAGTAGACCTTCTTGAAGATCCAGTCCCGGCCGATGGTGGCGCCGACCGGCACATAGCCGCCGGAGAGCGCCTTGGCCACGCACACCAGGTCGGGCTCCACTCCGTCCTCGTGCTGGTAGGCGTAGAAGTCGCCGGTCCGTCCGAGGCCCGTCTGCACCTCGTCGGCGATGAGCAGCGCCTTGTGGCGGTGCAGCAGCTCCTGGGCGGCCCGCAGCCAGCCGGGCGGGCCCTCGAGCACACCCTTGCCCTGGATCGGCTCCACGATCAGCGCGGCGACGTCGCCCTTCCTGAGCTCCCGCTCCAGCGCGTCGAGGTCGCCGAGCGGTACGGCCGTGTCGGGCAGTAGCGGGGCGAAGCCGTCACGGAAGCCGGATTCGCCGTTGACGGAGAGGGAGCCGGTGGTCAGACCGTGGAAGGCGTGCGCGCAGTACAGGACCCTGGGCCTGCCCGTGGCGAACCGGGCGAACTTCAGCGCGCCCTCGACGGCCTCGGTGCCGCTGTTGCCGAAGAACACCCGGTCCAGGTGCGGGCTGTGCGCGAGCAGCTTCTCGGCGAGCAGGCCGGGCAGTGGCTGGCAGTCGAACCGGGTGAGATCGGCGAGCCCGGCGTCCAGGACGTCGTGCAGCGCCTTGCGGATCACCGGATGGTGGCGGCCGAGGCCCATCACCCCGAACCCGGCGAGCATGTCCAGGTAGTCGTTGCCGTGCGCGTCGTAGAAGTAGGCGCCCTCGGCGCGCTCGTAGACCTTGTCGAAGCCGATGGTGTGCAGCATGCGCGGGAGCTGATGGTTGAGGTACCGGGTGTGCAGCTCGTAGCGCTCGGCTCCGCGCTCGGCCAGCAGCTTGCCGAGGTCGAACTCCTCGGCCTGCGACGACTCCGACGCGGACTCGGCGGTGGTCATTCCTGTGGCTCCTTGGACAGCTCTTCCTTGACGGCCAGGCTCGCGCTGATGCGTCCGGCGATCTCGACGGGTGTCAGGCCGATGTCGGCGAGCACCTCGGCCCGCTTGGCGTGCGCGAGGAACTGCTCGGGGATGCCGAACCGCCGCACCGGTACGTCGACCTCGGCGTCGCCCAGGGCGAGCGCCACGGCCGAGCCGACCCCGGCGGCGCGGCTGTTGTCCTCGACGACGGCGAGAAGCCGGTGCTCGGCGGCGAGGCCCGGGAGGGCCGGGTCGACGGGCTTGACCCAGCGCGGGTCGACGACGGTGCAGCCGATGCCGCGGGCTTCGAGCAGCTCGGCGGCCTGGAGGCAGACCGGCGCCATCACGCCGACCGCCACGAGGAGCACCTGCGGGTCGGGAGAACGGTGCAGCACGTCCAGGCCGCCCATCCGGTCGACCGCCGGGACCGCCGGGCCGACGGACTCCTTCGGGAAGCGCACGAGGGTCGGTGCGTCGTCCACGGCGACGGCCTCGCGCAGCTGCGCCCGCAGCTGGTCCGCGTCGCGCGGCGCGGCGATGCGCAGTCCGGGCACGACCTGGAGGACGGACATGTCCCACATGCCGTTGTGGGAGGCCCCGTCGACGCCGGTGACCCCGGCCCGGTCGAGCACGAAGGTCACCCCGCAGCGGTGCAGGGCCACGTCCATCAGGAGCTGGTCGAAGGCGCGGTTGAGGAAGGTGGCGTAGACGGCGACGACGGGATGCAGGCCGCCCGTCGCCAGGCCCGCCGCGGACACGGTCGCGTGCTGCTCGGCGATGCCGACGTCCCACACCCGGTCCGGGAACCGCTCGGCGAAGGACCCGAGACCGACCGGGTGCAGCATGGCGGCGGTGATCGCCACCACGTCCTCGCGCTCCTCGCCGATCCTGACGATCTCCTCGCCGAACACCGAGGTCCAGGAGGGTCCGCCCGACGGGGAGAGCGGTGCGCAGGTCAGCGGGTCCATCGCGCCGACGGTGTGGAAGTGGTCCTCCTCGTGGGCGAGGGCCGGCTCGTAGCCGCGGCCCTTCTCCGTGAGGCAGTGGACGAGGACCGGCCCGTGGAAGCGTTTCGCGCGCCGCAGCGCGGATTCCACGGCCCCGGTGTCGTGCCCGTCGATCGGCCCCACGTACTTCAGGCCCAGGTCCTCGAAGAGGCCCTGCGGGGCGAAGGCGTCCTTGAAGCCCTTCTTCGCGCCGTGCAGGGCCTCGTAGAGCGTGTTGCCCACCAGTGGCGTGCCCTGCAGCACGTCCTTGCCCCAGGCGAGGACCCGCTCGTAGCCGTCGGTCGTGCGCAGCGTCGCGAGGTGGTTGGCGAGGCCGCCGATGGTGGGGGCGTAGGAGCGTTCGTTGTCGTTGACGACGATGATCAGCGGGCGGTTCTTGGCGGCGGCGATGTTGTTCAGGGCCTCCCAGGCCATTCCGCCGGTGAGGGCCCCGTCGCCGATGACCGCGACGACATGGCCCTTCTCGCCCTGCACCTGGCGGGCCTTGGCGAGTCCGTCGGCCCAGCCGAGGGCGGTGGAGGCGTGGCTGTTCTCGATGACGTCGTGTTCGGACTCCTCGCGCGAGGGGTAGCCGGACAGGCCGCCCTTGCCGCGCAGCTTGGAGAAGTCCTGGCGGCCGGTGAGCAGTTTGTGGACGTAGCTCTGGTGACCGGTGTCCCAGAGGATGCGGTCGGCGGGTGACTCGAAGACCCGGTGCAGGGCGATGGCCAGCTCCACCACGCCCAGGTTGGGTCCCAGGTGACCACCGGTCCTGGCGACCGCGTGCACCAGGAACTCCCGGATCTCGCCGGCCAGTTCCCCCAGTTCCGCCTCGGACAGCGCCTTCAGGTCGCGTGGTCCCCGGATGCTCTCCAGTATCGTCACGCTCGGGCCCCCTTCGGTTCCGTGCTGTTCAGCTCACGGTGACGGCCGGCTCCCCCGACCCCACGCCGTCCTGCTCCATCTGCTCGGCGATCTTCATCGCCTCTTCGATCAGCGTCTCGACGATCTTGGACTCGGGGACCGTCTTGATGACCTCGCCCTTGACGAAGATCTGCCCCTTGCCGTTGCCGGAGGCGACCCCCAGATCGGCTTCCCGCGCCTCGCCGGGCCCGTTGACCACACACCCCATGACGGCGACCCGCAGCGGCACCTCCATGCCGTCGAGCCCGGCCGTGACCTCCTCGGCCAGCTTGTAGACGTCGACCTGGGCGCGCCCGCAGGACGGGCACGACACGATCTCCAGCCGGCGTTCCCTGAGCCCGAGGGACTGCAGGATCTGGATGCCGACCTTGACCTCCTCGGCCGGCGGAGCGGACAGCGACACCCGGATCGTGTCGCCGATGCCCCGTGAGAGCAGCGCACCGAACGCCACCGCCGACTTGATCGTGCCCTGGAACGCCGGTCCGGCCTCCGTCACACCCAGGTGCAGCGGGTAGTCGCACTGCTCGGCCAGCTGCCGGTACGCCTCGATCATCACGACCGGGTCGTTGTGCTTCACGGAGATCTTGATGTCCCGGAAGCCGTGCTCCTCGAACAGGGACGCCTCCCACAGCGCGCTCTCCACGAGCGCCTCCGGGGTGGCCCTGCCGTACTTCTGGAGCAGGCGCCGGTCCAGCGAACCGGCGTTGACGCCGATGCGGATCGGCGTGCCGTGGTCCTTGGCCGCCTGGGCGATCTCCTTGACCCGGTCGTCGAACTGCTTGATGTTGCCGGGGTTGACGCGGACGGCCGCGCAGCCCGCCTCGATCGCGGCGAACACGTACTTCGGCTGGAAGTGGATGTCCGCGATCACGGGGATCTGCGACTTGCGCGCGATGGTCGCGAGGGCGTCCGCGTCGTCCTGCGTGGGGCAGGCGACCCGGACGATCTGGCAGCCTGACGCGGTCAGCTCCGCGATCTGCTGCAACGTGGCGCCGACGTCCGACGTGCGGGTCGTCGTCATCGACTGCACCGACACCGGGGCCCCGCCGCCGACCGCCACCGGACCGACCTGGATGCGGCGCGAGACGCGCCGCCGCGCGACCGGCCGGACCGGCACCTCGGGGACACCCAGCGGGACGGCCGTCATGACATCACTCCCGGTTCCCGGAGACCGTCTCGCGCATGGCGCGCAGGGACTCCTTGAGCGAACCCATGGTGGCGAGGACGGCGGTCGGCTCGTAGCCGCAGTGCGCCATGCAGTTGGCGCAGCGCGGGTCCTTCCCGCGGCCGTACTTGTCCCAGTCGGTGTCCTCGACCAGCTCCCGGTACGTCGGCACGTAGCCGTCGCTCATCAGGTAGCAGGGGCGCTGCCAGCCGAAGAGCGAGTAGTTCGGGATCGCCCACGCCGTGCACGGGAAGTCGACCTTGCCCTCCAGGAAGTCCAGGAAGAGCGGCGAGTGGTTGAGCCGCCAGCGCCGCCGGTTGCCGCCGGAGAAGGCCTTCTTGAACAGCTCGCGGGTCTGCTCCACGCCCAGGAAGTGCTCCTGGTCGGGGGCCTTCTCGTAGGCGTAGGCGGGCGAGATCATCATCTCGTCGACCTGGAGGTCGTCGTTGAGGAAGTTCAGCACCTCGATGATGGTCTGCGGGGTGTCGGTGTTGAAGAAGGTCGAGTTGGTGGTGACCCGGAAGCCGCGCCGCTTGGCTTCCCTGATCGCCTCCACGGCCTCGTCGAACACGCCCTCCTTGGCGACCGACTCGTCGTGCCGCTCGCGCAGGCCGTCGATGTGCACCGCGAAGGCGAAGTAGGGCGACGGCGTGAACTTGTCCATCTTCTTGCGGAGCAGCATCGCGTTGGTGCAGAGGAAGACGTACTTCCGCTTGGCCACCAGCTGGCGGACGATCTCGTCGATCTGCGGGTGCATCAGCGGCTCGCCACCGGCGATGGACACCATCGGGGCGCCGGACTCCATGACCGCTCCCACGGCCTGGGCGACCGGCATCCGCTGCTTGAGCACTCCGGCCGGATGCTGGATCTTGCCGCAGCCTTCGCACTTGAGGTTGCAGGCGAACAGCGGCTCCAGCTCGACGATCAGCGGGAACTTGTCCCGGCGGCGGATCTTCTGTTCAGCCAAGTATGTAGCGACCTTGATGGACTGTCGGAGCGGCATGGCCATCTGGCTCACCTCCTGGGGAGCAGCAAGGAACGGTGCCATTCGAAGAAAGCGGGTAGGACGGAACGAAGAACACGGAAAGCTGATATTCCACCGCGCACCGTGCCGATCCGGACGAGTTCATGTTCAGGAGCGTCCACGACCACCCGGACGGCCGCAACCGGGCGCTCGCCGGCGCGCACGGCGCTCAGGAGCGTGACGGCGGACTCCATGTCGACGGCGATCGCGCCGGTGGCCCGCAGAGCGGACCGTTCGGAGCCGCGCACGACGTGGTCGGAGCCGGTCAGCGGGCCGGTGTGCACGGTCCGCCCGGGCAGCGCGCGGCCCAGTTCCTTCACCAGCAGTTCGGTCCCGACGCAGGGCGTCGTGCCGCGCGGGTCCCGGGTCTCCTCGGCGACGACCAGATCGCCGGGGTGCATGTCCGGCGCGAGTCCCGCGCAGAAGCCGGTGGCCAGGACGGCGGCGTCGTGCAGGGCCGGGTCGCCCAGCACACGGGTGACGGCCCGCTCGGCGGCCGCCGGCCCCATGCCCGTCCGCAGCACCGTGACCGGTCCGCCGGCCCCGCCCCGGCCGCCCGCGCGCAGGGCGAACTGCTCGATGCCGAGCGCGCAGGCGATCAGCAGCGGGACCGGGGCGGTCTGTGCGCGCATCAGCTCCCCTTGGCCTTGGTGAGCTGCTTGCCGGTCCCGCTGCCCCGGAGCCGATCGGCGAAGGGCTCTCCGTGCAGATAGCGGCCGAGCGCGGTCAGCGGGAAGACCTGCCGGTAGAGGTGGTAGTTGATCGAGAAGTCCCACGGGAAGCCCGTCCCCGTGAAGTACGGCTCGTCCCAGGAGCCGTCCTCCCGCTGGGTGGCGGCGAGCCACTCGACGCCGCGTGCGACGGCCTTGGAGTCCCGCTCCCCCGCCGCCAGCAGCGCCATCAGCGCCCACGCCGTCTGCGAGGCGGTCGAGGCACCCCTGCCGCTCCACTCCTTGACGTACTTGTAGGAGCGCAGGTCCTCGCCCCAGCCGCCGTCGTCGTTCTGGACCGACTCCAGCCAGACGACGGCCCGCCGGATCGCCGGGTGCGCGGCGGGGAGGCCCGCGGCGGTCAGGGCGGGCACGACGGACCCGGTGCCGTAGACGTAGTTGACGCCCCAGCGCCCGAACCACGAGCCGTCCGGTTCCTGCTCGGCCAGCAGCCACTCGATGCCGCGCCGGGTGCGCGGGTCGTGGGCGAGCCCCTCCACCGCGAGCATCTCGACGACGTGCGCGGTGACGTCGGCGGAGGGCGGGTCGATGACCTCCCCGAAGTCGCAGAACGGCAGCCGGTTCGGGAAGGGGCTGGTGTTGTCGACGTCGAACGCGGCCCAGGCGCCGTTCCTCGACTGCATGCCGAGCGTCCAGCGCAGTCCCCGCACGACGGCCCGGTCCAGCCGCTCCGGGTCGTGGTGGGTGATCCGGCGCAGCGCGAGGATCACTTCGGCGGTGTCGTCGATGTCGGGGTAGTTGTCGTTGTGGAACTCGAACGCCCAGCCACCGGGCGGCAGCCCGGGCCGCTTCACCGACCAGTCCCCGGGCCGGACGATCTCCTCGCCCAGCATCCAGTCGGCCGCCTTCACCAACTGCGGGTGGTCGGGGGGCAGTCCGGCGTCGACGAGGGCGATGGCCGCCAGACAGGTGTCCCACACGGGTGACTGGCAGGCCTCGATCATCCGGGCCCCGTCCTCGCGCCACACGGCGAACCGGTCCAGGGACGCCAATCCCTCGCGCATCACGGGGTGTTCGAGGTCGTACCCGAGCAGGTGCAGGGCGATGACCGAGTACACGGCCGGGGGCTGGATGCCGCCCCAGCAGCCGTCGTTCTCCTGCCGCTCGATGATCCAGCGGGCGGCGCTGTTCATGGCGGCTCTGCGCAGCCGGCGCGGGGCGACCTTCCGCAGGGCGTGCAGGCCCTTGTCCATCCGCTGGAACGCGCCGTCCCAACTGAACGGCGAGGCAAGGGGCTTGGGGGGGTTGGGCCGGTCCGGGTCGGTGTGCAGCTCGTCGAGCGGGAAGGGTGCGGGGCGTACCGGCCGCTTCGCGGAGACGATCGTCAGCGGGACGATGGTCTGCCGCGCCCAGCAGCCGAAGTCGTAGATGTTGAGCGGCACCCACTTCGGGAAGAAGACGAGCTCCGGCGGGAGTTCGGGCAGGTCCTCCCACTTCCACCAGCCGAACAGGGCCAGCCAGATCCTGGTGAAGACGCGGGCGGCGGCGATGCCGCCCTGCGCGCGGATCCACGCGGAGGCCTTCGCCATGTGCGGGGCGTCGGGGGCGTCACCGGCGAGGCGGAGGGCGACGTACGCCTCGACGGTGGCGGACAGGTCGGCCGGTCCGCCGTAGAAGGTGGCCCAGGTGCCGTCCTCGTGCTGCTCGCCGCGGATGAAGAGGGCGGCGGCCTGCGTGGTTCTCTCGTCGCGGATGCCGAGGAACTGACGGAGCAGCAGGTCTTCCGCGTCCATCGTGACGTTGGTCTCGAGGTCGCCCTTCCACCAGCCCTCGGCGTCCTGGAGCGAGAGCAGGAAGTCGGTGGCACGCCGGGCGGCGCGTGCGGCGGCTTCCGGTACCCCGGCCGCCCCGGGGGTGTGCGTGTCGGTGTCGCTGGCCGCGGCGGCTCGGGGTGGCAGGGCCCCGGTGCTTCCGTCGGTCGTCGCTGTCATGGCTTCCCCTTCGTGCAGTCCTGCATGGTGTGTGCATCTGCTGTGGGTCCGCCGTCGGCCGGTGCTGCGTGATGGCTCACGGCACCGGCCGGCGACTACGCGAGGGCTATTCGGCCGATAGTGATCATCTCTTCCGTACGACGACGAAGTCCGCGAGCGCCGTGAACTGTTCCCGCACCCGGTCGGGCATGTCGACGGCGTCGAGGGCCTCGATGGCGATGGTGTGCTGACGGCGGGCCTCGTCGGCGGTCCATTCCCGGCCGCCGGCCTCCTCGATGAGCGCGGCGCGGGCCGCGAACTCCTCCTCGGAGAAGTTCTCGAAGTCGCTGGCCTTGGCGTCGGCGGCGAGAATCTCGCCGAGCCGCTCCGAGGCGGCGCCGCCCGCGGCGAGCGCCGCGACGACCGGCAGGGACTTCTTGCGCTGGCGCAGGTCGCTCCAGGTCTGCTTGCCGGTGGAGACCGGGTCGCCCCAGATGCCGAGCAGGTCGTCGACGGCCTGGAAGGCGAGGCCCAGGTGGTAGCCGTACTTCTCGAGGGTGTCGGCGGTGTGGTCGTCGGCACCGCCGAGGACGGCGCCGATGGAGCTGGCGCAGGCGAGCAGGGCGCCGGTCTTGTTGCCCTCCATCTCCAGGCACTCCTCGACGCTGACGCGGTCGCGGTGCTCGTAGGAGATGTCCTGGGCCTGACCGTCGATCAGGGCGCGGCTGGCGGTGGTCAGGCGGCGGGTGGCGCGGCCGGCCTCGACGGTGCCGAGTTCCAGGAGCATCTCGTTGGCCAGGGCGAACAGGGCGTCGCCGACCAGGATGGCCTGGGCGGGACCGTGCACCTTCCACACCGTGTCGCGGTGGCGGCGCTGCTCGTCACCGTCCATGAGGTCGTCGTGGAGGAGGGAGAAGTTGTGGACGAGTTCCACGGCGACGGCGCCGGGGACACCGGTCTCGGGGGCGGCCGACATGACCTCGGCGGACAGCACCGCGAGGGCGGGGCGCACGGCCTTGCCGCCGTCCCCCTCCGCGGGCCTGCCCTGGGCGTCGATCCAGCCGAAGTGGTAGGCGGCAACAGTGTCCATGGGAGGTGCCAGGCGGTCGACGGCCGCCCGCAGTACCGGAGTGGCCAGGGTCCGGCCGCGCTCCAGCAGCGCGGTCACGTCCACCGCCTCGGCAGTCCTCGAGGCCGGGGGCACAGTGGGCACAGTCTCTCCTCTTGTTGCGGTACCGGGGGTGCGGGGGCCGCCTGCCGCACCGGCCTGGGCCGGCATCATGCCGCCTCCTCGAACTCGAAGAGGGCGTGCGGACGGGGCCGGCCCAGGGCGCCCAGCACGGCGTCCGCCGCGCTCACACCACTGCGGACCGCACTCTCCATGGTCGCGGGCCACCCGGTGGCGGTCCACGCTCCGGCCAGGTAGAGGCCGGATGCCTTGGTGCGGGCGCCGGGCCTGAGGCTCCCGACGCCGGGGGTGGGAGCGAACGTCGCGGTGCGCTCCCGGGTGACGAAGAAGTCCCGCACGGCGGCGCCGCGGGCCAGGGGCAGCAGCCGCTCCAGCTCGGGCAGGTACCGCTCGCGCAGCAAAGCCACGGGTTCGTCGATCTCGTCCTGGGCGACGGACTGGGACACGGCGAGGTACTGCCCCTCGCGCAGCCCGGACGCCTCGGTGCGGTCGAAGACCCACTGCACGGGGCTGCCGAGGGCGGTGAAGAACGGCCGGCCGAGGACCTTGCGGTCGTACACGACATGGACGTTGAGGATGGGCGCGGTGCCGATCCGCAGCAGCTGTTCGGGTGCGTCGAGGGCGCCCGCGGGCAGCAGGTCGTGCGCCTCGCGCTGCGGTACGGCGAGGACCACGGCGTCGGCCTCCAGCGTCTCGCCGGGTACCTCGACGGTCCACGTCCCGTCCCCGGTCGGCGAGACGGAGGTGACGCGGGCACGGAGCTCGGTGCGCACCCCGGCGGAGTCGAGCGCCTTGCGGGCCAGCCGGTCGTGCAGGTCGCCCAGGGGGACGCGCGCCCAGCCGATGTCGGCCGCGCCCGGGTCGGAGAGCAGACCGGTCTTGAACACCATCGCGGCGAGGGCCAGGGAGGCGTCGGAGGCGACCGCGTTGAGGGTGGCGACCCCGACCAGGTCCCACAGGGCCTCCACGGCACGTGCCGACTGGCCGTGCGCGGCGAGCCAGCTGCCGAAGTCACGGGTGTCCAGTGCCGGGTCGGTCAGATCGAGCCCCTTGAGCGCGAGGGCGGCCCGGCCCACCCTGGCGCGGTCGGCGAGCGACAGGTGCGGATAGGCGGCGAGGCTGCGCCCCAGGTGCAGCGGCACGGGCAGGGCGTCCCGCCGCAGCCGGCCGAGCCGTCGCCCCTCGGGCCGGGCGAGGTCCAGGACGGGCACGTCGAGCCGGTCCTGCAGCGGGGCGAGTTCCGCGCCCTCGATGCGGTCGAGGAACCAGCGGTAGGCGGTGCAGCAACGCAGGTAGACGTGCTGGCCGTTGTCGACGGTGAGGTCGCCCCGCCGGAAGGAGAAGGCGAGCCCGCCGAGTCGCGGCCTGCCCTCCAGCAGGGTGACGCGCACACCGGCGTCGGCGAGCGCGAGCGCGGTGGTGACACCGGCGAGCCCGCCGCCCACCACGACGGTGTGCCGCGCCGGTGCGGCCGGTCGTGCCGACCGTGTGCCCTGGGTCATCGCGCGCCCTCCCCCGCGGCCCGGGCGTGCTGCTCGAACGGTGCACGACCGGCCGTCTCCGTCAGGGACGCCGCCCCGTGCCGGAGGGTTGCCCGCCGCTTTCCGCCGATGGCGGCACCTGTGGTCCTCACGCTCGCCTCCTGACGGTTCGCCGGGTCACGTGCCGGGCGTCGAGACCCGACAGACCGCGCACCGCGACGTAGGCCTTCTCGCGACCGGGCAGCGAGACGCGGCCGCGCAGCACGGCTTCCGGGTCGCGCTCGATGCGGTCGAGCAGGCGGCGGTAGATGCCCGCCATGGCGGCGACGCAGGCGCCGCTGCGCCGGTCGAGCATGGGCAGCAGGCGGTAGCCCTCGGCGAACAGGGCGCGGGCCCGTCGCACTTCGAAGTGCACGAGACCCGCGAAGTCGGAGCCCTCCGGTGGCCGTGGGCCGCTGAAGCCGGCCGAGCAGCCGAACTTGGCGAGATCGTCGGCGGGCAGGTAGGTCCGCCCGCCGACGGCGTCCTCGCGGACGTCTCTGAGGATGTTGGTGAGCTGGAGCGCGAGCCCGAGCGTGTCGGCGTACTCCGGCGCGCGGTCCACCCCGCGCGCCCCCGGTTCGGTGCCGAAGACGCCGAGCGAGAGCCGCCCGATCGCGCCCGCGACGCAGCGGCAGTAGACCTTCAGGTCGTCCCAGGTCTCGTACGTCTCGCCACGTACGTCCATGAGGACACCGTCGATGAGCTCGTCCAGGCCGCCGAGCGGGATCGGGAAGGCCCCGGCGGCGTGCGCGAGGGCGACGGCGACGGGGTCGGTGTCGTCCTCGTCGACCCGGCCCTCGCGGATCCGGGTGAGCAGCGCACGGGTCTCCTCCAGCCGGGCCACCTTGACGTCGTCGGCGAGTGCGCCGTCACCGATGTCGTCGACCCGCCGCGAGAACGCGTACAGCGCCGACATCGCCCGGCGCTGCGGCGTCGGCAGCAGCCGGATGCCGTAGGCGAAGTTCCGCGCCTGGCGTCCGGTGACGGCCTCGCAGTAGCTGTAGGCGGCGAGTACCGGCGGGGATGCGTGTGGTTCCGACTCCACGGCCCGGATCACCCCTCTCCTCGCAGAGTCACGCCCACCTCACGCAGCAGCCGGACCTTGCCGGGCTTGGGCGGGCCGGGAAGTACGTCGTATCCGGCGGCGGCGATCGCGTGGACCGCCGCCCTTCCCCCCGCCACGAACCCTGCGAGCAGCAGCTTCAGCCTGCCGTGGACGCTACCCACCAGGGGGGCGCCTTCATTCAGCAGTTCCCGGGCCCTTTGCGCTTCGTACGCGACCAGCGCACGGACCGACGCTCCGGCGGATCGCGTGGCGAGATCCGCTTCCCGCACGTGGAAACGCTTCATGTCCGTGGCGGGCAGGTAGATGCGGTCGCGGGCGAGGTCCTCGGCGACGTCCTGGAGGTGCTCGACGATCTGGAGGGCCGTGCAGATCATGTCGGATCGGCGGATCCGCTCGGGCGTCGAGGCGCCGGTCACCGCGAGGACGAGACGGCCGACGGGGTTGGCGGACAGCTCGCAGTAGGCGAGCAGGTCGTCGTAGGTCTCGTAGCGGCCGATCAGCTGGTCCTGGCGGTTGGCGGCGATCAGGCCGAGGAACGGCTCGGGGCTGAGCGCGCACCGGCGCACGGTCGGCTGGAGGCGGCACAGCAGGGGGTGGAGCGGGGTCGAGTCGAAGACCCGCCGCAGGTCCGCCTCGAAGGCGTCGAGCAGCACCAGCCGGTCCTCGGCCTCCTGCGGGGAGACACCGAGCAGCCGGGCGTCGGCGCCGCCGGGGGCGAGGTCGCCGTCGCCGATGTCGTCGACCAGGCGGGCGAAGCCGTAGACGGCCATGAGGTCGGTGCGCCAGGCCCGGGGCAGGAAGAAGGGGGCCACCGGGAAGTTCTCACCGGCGGCCTTGTCGAGCGTGCCGCGCTCCGGATCGAGGGGGCGCGCCGTGCCGGTTCCCGTCACCGCCGACTGCCCGGGGCGGGGACGGCACGTGCTGCGTGGAGCTGGGGAGTTTCCGTAGCCATCGCCGTCACATCTCCCGTTCTACACTGCCGACCCAATACGCACTATTTCGGACACGCCGCCCGGCCGTCCGCACGACGGTCCGACGGGCGGTGTCGCGCATTATCGCCCTGATTGCCGTGTTTCGGGACCGGTACAGCTTACGTTGTACAACGCGAAACGGTTCGTCAGGGTGTCCCGCGCATCACGAGAACACACCGATTGGCCCCAAGATTCCTGAGATGGGCCGGAGTTGACGTTTCCTTTGCAGACGCCGGGCCCCGCCGGAGCAGTTCCGTCGGGGCCCTGGCCTGATGCCGACTACTTGCCCGTGAACTTCTCGTACTCCTTGAGCACCTCGTCGGTGGGGCCGTCCATGCGCAGCTCGCCGCGTTCCAGCCACAGGACGCGGTTGCAGGTGTCGCGGATGGACTTGTTGTTGTGGCTGACCAGAAACACCGTGCCGGCCTCCTTGCGCAGCTCCCGGATGCGTTCCTCGGAGCGCTTCTGGAACTTGCGGTCGCCGGTCGCCAGGGCCTCGTCGATCATCAGGACGTCGTGGTCCTTGGCCGCCGCGATGGAGAAGCGGAGCCGGGCCGCCATGCCGGAGGAGTAGGTGCGCATGGGCAGCGTGATGAAGTCGCCCTTCTCGTTGATGCCGGAGAAGTCGACGATGTCCTGGTAGCGCTCCTTGATCTGCTCCCGGGACATGCCCATGGCGAGCCCGCCCAATATGACGTTGCGTTCGCCGGTGAGGTCGTTCATCAGGGCCGCGTTGACGCCGAGCAGCGAGGGCTGGCCGTCGGTGTAGACCTTGCCCTGCTCGGCGGGGAGCAGTCCGGCGATGGCCCGCAGCAGGGTCGACTTGCCGGAACCGTTGGAGCCGATCAGGCCGATGGCCTCGCCGCGGTACGCCACGAAGGAGACGCCCCGCACGGCGTGCACCTTGCGCACACCCCGCTCCTCGCCGCGCTTGAGGATGCGGCTGAGGGCGGCGGTGGCGCTGCCCTTGCCGGTCTTGGCGCCGTTGACGCGGTAGACGATGTGCAGGTCGTCCGCGACGACGGTGGGGACGCGTGCGTCCTGCTTCTGCTCAGCCACGGCCGTACCTCTCCTCCGCCTTCCAGAAGTACACGAAGCCGCCCACGGCGAAGAGCACGGCCCAGGCGCCCGCGGCCGCCCAGACGTGGTCGGGCAGGAACTTCGCGCCGTAGTCGTCGATCAGCGCGAAGCGCATCAGGTCCATGTAGATCGCGGCCGGGTTCCACTGCAGGAGGTTCGCGATCCAGGCCGGCTTGTCCGCCAGGAAGATCGGGATGGAGAACATCACTCCCGACGCGTACATCCAGGTCCGCATCACGAACGGCATCAGCTGCGCGAGGTCGGGGGTCTTGGCGCCCGCCCGGGCCATGATCAGCGCGAGGCCGGTGTTGAAGCAGAACTGCAGCACCAGCACCGGCACGATCAGCAGCCAGGACAGGTCCGGGTAGTGGCCGAAGCCGATCGTGACGGCGAACAGCACGATCATCGAGAACAGCAGCTGCTGAAGCTGCTGGAGCGCGAAGGAGATCGGCAGGGAGGCACGCGGGAAGTGCAGGGCGCGGACCAGGCCGAGGTTGCCGGAGATCGCGCGCACCCCCGCCATGACCGAGCTCTGCGTGAAGGTGAACACGAACACACCCGTGACGAGGAACGGGATGTACACCTCGCGGGGCAGCCCCCGGTCGGCCTCCAGGAGCAGACCGAAGATGAAGAAGTACACGGCCGCGTTCAGCAGCGGCGTGGCCACCTGCCACAGCTGGCCCAGCTTGGCCTGGCTGTACTGGGCGGTCAGCTTCGCCCGGGAGAAGGCGAGGATGAAGTGCCGCCGGTCCCAGAGCTGACGGACGTACTCGATGAGGGACGGACGGGCGCCGCTCACGGTCAGCCCGTGCTTGGCGGCGAGTTCCCTCGCCGTGAGGCCCTCGTCGGGCGCCGCGGGCGGGGTCACCGCGACCGTGGCGTCGTGCGTTGTCTCACTCACTAGTGGAAACTTTCGTCTTCGAGATGCTCGGCCTGTGCCGGTCCGGCAGGAGCCGGGGCCGGGGTACGGCCCGGGGGTTCCCGGGCGCTCCCGGATACGAGCTTGTCAGATGACGGGGGGCCGGCCCAGCCGGGTCAGCCGCCACACCGTACGCCACTTCATGGGCCTGCGGGGCCCGCACGAAGTGGTCCAGCCCTCGCGGAATCCGCCGAACCAGGCCCGCAGCGCACTGCGGGAGGGACGGCGCACCAGAGTGAGCAGCAGCCACACGCCGAGGTAGACCGGGACGAGCGGCGCGGGGAGGTTGCGGCGGGCCAGCCAGACGCGGTTGCGGGCGACCATGCGGTGGTAGACGGCGTGCCGCGAGGGAGCGGTCGTCGGGTGGTGGAGCACCATGTCGGACCGGTAGTCGATCATCCAGCCCGCGTCGAGGGCCCGCCATGCCAGGTCGGTTTCCTCGTGGGCGTAGAAGAACTCGTCCGGGAGTCCGCCGACGTCGGCGAAGACACGGGTGCGGACGGCGTTGGCACCGCCGAGGAAGGTGGTGACGCGCGAGGAGCGCATCGGGTCGGCGGCGCGCAGCCGGGGGACGTGGCGGCGCTGGGTGACGCCGGTCTCCGGGTCGGCTATGCGGAAACTCACGATGCCGAGCTTCGGGTCCGCCTCGAACGCCTTCCGGCACAGCTCGGCGGTGTCGTGGCCCGCGAGCAGGCCGTCGTCGTCGAGGAACAGCAGGATGTCGACGTCCCGGCCGGAGGGGCCGAAGGCCTCGATGCCGACGTTGCGGCCGCCGGGGATGCCGAGGTTCTCGGGCAGTTCGATGGTGCGGACGCCCTCGGGGACGTCCGGGACGGGCGAGCCGTTGCCGACGACGACCACCTCGACCGGGTCGCCGTCCTGCTTGGCGACGGAGTCGAGCAGGGCGCGCAGCTCCTCGGGCCGGTTGCCCATGGTGATGATGACGGCGCCGACCTTCATGCCGCTCACTTCAGCCTGCTGGAGGCGAGGATGGACACCAGGTGCAGCAGGGTCTGCACGAGCGCGATGCCGGCCAGCACCGCCACGCCGAGCCTGGAGAAGAACAGGTCGCCGCGGGCCTGGTCGGCTATCGCCAGGACCAGGATCAGCAGGGACGCCTCGATGCCGAGGATGAGGCGGTGGAACTTCAGGGCGGCGGCGGCCTTGCGGGCCAGCGCCATGCCGGAGGAGCGCATCTCGGCGGCTGTCTCCTGGACCGGCGGCTTTCCGGCCTGGTGCCGGGCGACGCCGACGAGGTCGGTCTCCGCCTTGATCAGGATGGCGCCGAGGGCGGCCAGCGTGCCGAGGAAGGCCCACAGCCAGTCGATGCGGCCGCTGCCCCACAGGTCGGCGGCGCGCAGGCCGAAGCCGGTGAGCACGGCGGCGTCGGTGAGGTAGGCGCCGACGCGGTCCAAGTAGACACCGCTCAGCGAGTACTGCTTCCTCCAGCGCGCGATCTCGCCGTCGACGCAGTCCAGCAGCAGGTACATCTGGACGCACACCACGCCGAGGACGGCGCCCGGGATCCCCGGCACCAGCAGTGCCGGGGCCGCGAGCACACCGAAGACGGTCATCAGGTACGTGAGCTGGTTGGGCGTGACCCTGGTGTTCACCAGGTAGCGGTCGACCCGCAGGGACACCTCACGCATGTAGAGGCGTCCCATCCAGTGCTCACCGCTGCGCCGGTCCTTCACCCCGGCGGGGTGAACGACGGGGCGTAGTTCAGCTACCGATGGCCTTGACATAGTCGGTGTAGGTGTCCTTGATCTGTTCGGTGTTCAGGTCGAGGTGTTCGAGGATGGTGTAGCGGCCCGGCCGGGTCTCCGGGGCGAACTCGACGGCCTTGACGAACTCGTCCGTCGTGAAGCCGATCTCGTCCGGCAGCACGGGCAGGCCGTGCCGGCGCAGGACCTCCGCCATGTACGCCGACTCCTCGTGCGCCCCGCGCAGCCACATCGCGAAGGCCGCGCCGAGACCGCACTGCTCGCCGTGGGAAGCGGCACGCTTGGGGAACAGCAGGTCGAAGGCGTGATTGATCTCGTGGCACGACCCCGAGGCCGGCCGTGAGTCGCCCGAGATCGACATCGCGATGCCGGTGAGGACGAGCGCCTCGGCGAGTACCTGGAGGAAGTCGTTGTCGCCGATCCCGCCCGGGTGCCGGAGCACCGCCTCGCCCGCCTGGCGAGCCATGGCGGCGGCGAGTCCGTCGATCTTCTCGCCCTTGACGCGGTTGGACAGCTCCCAGTCCGCGACCGCGTTGATGTTGGAGATCGCGTCACCGATTCCGGCGCGGACGTAGCGGACCGGGGCGTCACGGATGACGTCCAGGTCGATGACGACGGCGATCGGGTTCGGCACGCCGTAGGAGCCGCGGCCCGCGTCGTTGTCGAGGGTGGCGACCGGCGAGCACAGGCCGTCGTGCGCGAGGTTCGTGGGCACGGCGACCAAGGGCAGGCCGACGCGTGCCGCGGCGAACTTCGCGCAGTCGATGATCTTGCCGCCGCCGAGGCCGACGACGGCGTCGAAGTGGCCGGCCTTTATGTCGCTCGCCAGCCGGACCGCGTCGTCGAGGGTGCCGCCGCCGACCTCGTACCAGGTGGCGCCGGGCATGCTCGGCGAGATGCGCTCGCGCAGCCTGGCGCCGGAGCCGCCGCTGACGGCGACGGCGAGGCGGCCGGAGTGCGAGATGCGCTCGTCGGCGAGGACGCACGCCAGGTCGTCGAGGGCACCCGCGCGGATGTCCACGACGAGCGGCGAGGGGATGAGCCGTGTCAGTACTGGCATGCGATCTCCCGCCCCCGGGCGAGGTCGTCGTGGTTGTCGATCTCCACCCACTTGACGTCGCCGATCGGCGCCACGTCGATGCGGAAGCCGCGGTCGACCAGCTCCTGGTAGCCGTGCTCGTAGAACTGCTGCGGGTCGGTCTCCCACACGGCCTTGAGGGCGTCGGCCAGCTCGGGGGCGGCGTCGCCCTCGATCAGGGTGACGCCGATGTACTCGCCGGTCGCCTCGGCGGGGTCCATCAGCTTGGTGATCTTCGTCATGCCCTTGGCGGGGTCGACGACGACCTTCATCTCCTCGTCGGCCAGGTCCTTGACCGTGTCGAGCGCGAGGATGATCTTCTTGCCGTCGCCGCGGGCGGCGAGCAGCGTCTTCTCGACGGAGACCGGGTGGACCGTGTCGCCGTTGGCGAGGATCACACCGTCCTTGAGCGCGTCACGCCCGCACCACAGGGAGTAGGCGTTGTTCCACTCCTCGGCCTTGTCGTTGTCGATGAGCGTGAGCTTGAGGCCGTACTTCTGCTCCAGGGCCTCCTTGCGCGCGTACACGGCCTCCTTGCGGTAGCCGACGATGATCGCGACCTCGGTGAGACCGATCTCGGCGAAGTTGCCGAGGGTCAGGTCGAGGACCGTGGGTTCGCCGTCTATGCCCGCGGGGCCGACCGGCACCAGTGCCTTGGGAAGGGTGTCGGTGTAGGGACGCAGACGCCGGCCGGCGCCGGCCGCGAGCACGAGGCCGATCATGCGGTTTCTCCTTCATCGTGTACGGCGGATGCGCCGCCCTGGTGGGCGGCCACCCAGAAGCGGATGCTCTCGACGAGCACCACGAGGCCCACGGCCACGGCCAGTGCCGTGAGCGCGACCTTGAACTGCGAGGCGGTGAGCAGCGCGGCGAGGACGGTGACGAGCAGCGTCCGCCCTTCCTGCCCTCCGATGGAGCGCACCAGCCAGGCCGGGGGCGCTCCGGCGTCGCCGCGGATGCGGTAGACGGTGTCGTAGTGATGGTAGGCGACCGCGGCCACCAGCCCGAAGGCCGCCGGAAGGGCTCCGTCCACGTCCGCCTTGGCCGCCAGGACCAGGACGGTGCCGTACTCGGCGGCGCGCAGGAACGGGGGGACGAGCCAGTCGAGGGCGCCCTTGAGGGGACGGGCGACGGCGAGGCCGGAGGTCAGGGCGTAGGCGAGGGCCGCGACGAGGGGCCAGGGGCCGCCGAAGTCCGTCAGCGCCGCGGTGAGGACGACGGTGAGACCGCCGAGCAGGGCGACGACGGGGGCGGCGAAGCCCGGCAGCCTGCGGGCGGGCTTCCTCAGCGCCTCGGCGAAGCCCTGGGCGAGGGGGCCGCTGTCGGCGAGGTCGGCCAGGGCGGCGGCCGCCCGGTCGGTCCGCCTGGCCTTGCGGGTCAGGGAGCGCAGCACCCGCCCGGCCGTGGTGTAGGTGGCGGCGAAGGCGCAGCCGACGAGCAGCGCGTAGAAGGTGATGCGGGGCGTGGTGGCCGCCGTCAGGACGGCGATCATGGCCCAGCGCTCGCCGATGGGCAGGACGATCATCCGCCGGACCCAGACCGTCCAGCCGACGCTGTCGAGCTTGTCGGAGAGGGCGGCGGTGGGGCTGGTGTTGGCGGTGGCGTCGTGGTTGGCCTCGTTGAAGGAGAAGTCCACGACGTGCCGGCAGGTCTGCAGGACCATGGCACCGAGGGCGAGGGCCCAGATGTCGTCACCGCCGCGGGCCGCACCGAGCGCGAGGCCCGCGTAGTAGGCGTACTCCTTGGCCCGGTCGAAGGTGGCGTCCAGCCAGGCGCCGAGCGTGGAGTACTGCAGGGAGTAGCGCGCGAGCTGGCCGTCGGTGCAGTCCAGTACGAAGGACGCGATCAGCAGGACGCCGGCCGCGACGAAACCGCCGCGGGTGCCGGTGGCCGCGCAGGCCGCCGCTATGAGCGCGGTGATCAGCGAGGCGGTGGTGACCTGGTTCGGGGTCAGTCCGCGGCGGGCGCACCAGCGGGCGATGTAGCGGGAGTACGGGCTGATGCAGTAGGTGGTGAAGAAGCCGTCGCGGGCCTTCACGGCGGACTTCAGGCGTACGGCCTCGTCGTCGACGTCCGTGACCGCCTGCCGTGCCTCGTTGCGCGCCTGGGGGTCGGCGGGAACGGCGGCGACGAGACTGCCCAGCTCGGGGCGGTGCACGGCGGTGCCGTCGGCGTCCAGGGCGGTGAGGATGCGGTCGGCGAGGCTGTCGACCAGGGTGGTGCCGCCGCCCGCGGAGTTCTCACGCGCCATCGCCCGGGTCAGCGCCTGGCGCCCGGCGGGCAGGGCGGTGACGGCACCGGGGATCGCGGCGAGCGGGAACCGGGGGTCGGTGAGGCCGAGGCGCAGCGCATGCACGTGCCCCACGAAACGGGCGTCGACCAGGGCGACCCGCTCGTCGCCCGGCACCTCGGCCAGGAGGGTCTCGGCCTCGGCGGCATCGGTCGCAGTCCGGAGGTCGAACCCGAGGGACCGCAGGTCGGCCTCGATCGACGATCCGGGGACCGGCTTGCCGGTGAGGATGGCGGTCGACAACCGAATTCACTCCCTGGGTACCGGCGCTTCCGCGCTGGTGACGTACATGATGGGGGCGCCTTCTCCGGTGGCTCCCGGGCGGCATGTCGGCAGAGGCTATCGGATGCCGGGAGGGCCACGTTCACCGCCCGTTCGGCGGCTGGATCGACGTGGTTCGCACGAGCCCTTGCCGCGATCATCATCGTGGATCCGGGGCCCGCCCCACAAACCGCGCGCCCTTAAGCGGACAACGAGGACATTGCGTGGGCGGTGTCCGCGGCCGCATAGGGTGGGCGACCATGACGTGGCTGATCACCGGCGGTGCCGGCTATATCGGAGCACATGTGGCCAAGGCCATGACCGAGGCCGGGGAAAGCGTCCTCGCCCTGGACGACCTGTCGGCCGGGGTGCCCGCGCGGCTCCCCGCCGAGGTTCCGCTCGTGCGCGGGTCCTCGCTGGACGGGGACCTGCTGCGGCGGGTCTTCGCCGAGCACGGTGTGACGGGGGTGGTGCACCTCGCGGCGCGCAAGCAGGTCGCCGAGTCCGTCGCGCAGCCCACGCGGTACTACCGGGAGAACGTCGGCGGTCTGGCGACCCTGCTGGACGCGGTCGCCGGAGCCGGGATCGAGCGCTTCGTGTTCTCCTCGTCGGCCGCCGTGTACGGCGACCCGGGTGTGGACCTCATCACGGAGGACACGCCCTGCGCGCCGGTGAACCCGTACGGCGAGACCAAGCTGGCCGGGGAGTGGCTGGTACGGGCGGCGGGAGAGGCGCACGGGATCTCCACCGTATGTCTGCGCTATTTCAACGTGGCGGGCGCCGCCGTGCCGGAGCTGGCGGACACGGGCGTCTTCAACATCGTCCCGATGGTCTTCGACCGGCTGACCCGCGACGAGGCGCCCCGGATCTTCGGCGACGACTACCCGACCCCGGACGGCACCTGCGTCCGTGACTACATTCACGTGGCCGACCTGGCCGAGGCCCATCTGGCGGCGGCCCGGCGACTGGCCGGAGGCGGTGGCAAGGGTGATCTGACGGTCAACATCGGCCGGGGCGAGGGCGTCTCGGTCCGTGAACTGGTCACGGTCATCGGCGAGGTCACCGGCGACCGCCGGCCCCCGCTCGTCGAGGAGCGCCGCCCCGGTGACGCGCCGCGAGCGGTGGCCTCGGCCGCCCGGGCGGCCGCAGAGCTCGGCTGGACCGCCCGGCGCGGGGTGCGCGAGATGACCGAGTCGGCCTGGCGGGGCTGGCTGCTGCACCACGGCTCCCGCCCTGCGGACGCGTCCTGACCTGCGCTTCGTTTCCGCAGGTCAGAGCACATGACAACGGTGTTCAGTGCCGCGTTGCAGATACCCCCTCCCCGTAGTTCACTGGGGTGCCCGAGCACGATCAGGCGGACACAGGGAGGCTGACTTCTCATGGGGGCTGGGCACGATCACGGGCACGCGCACGGCGCGGCCGGCGGTACGGCGACCTCGGCGTACCGCGGCAGGCTGCGCGTCGCGCTGGCCATCACGCTCGGGATCGTGGTCGTGCAGATCGTCGGCGGTGCCCTGGCCGACTCCCTGGCACTCGTCGCGGACTCCGCGCACATGGCGACGGACGCCCTGGGTCTCGGCATGGCGCTGCTCGCGATCCACTTCGCGAACCGGCCGCCCAGCGAGCGGGCGACCTTCGGCTACGCCCGGGCCGAGATCCTCGCCGCCCTGGCCAACTGCCTGCTGCTGCTCGGGGCCGGTGGCTACGTCGTGTACGAGTCGGTCCAGCGCTTCATCACGCCTGCGGAGACCGAGGGCCGGCTGGCGCTGCTGTTCGGCGCGATCGGCCTGGTGGCGAACCTGGTGTCGCTGTCGCTGCTGATGCGGGGCCAGAAGGAGAGCCTGAACGTGCGCGGCGCGTTTCTGGAGGTGGCGGCCGACGCCCTGGGCTCGGTGACGGTGATCGTCTCGTCCGTGGTGATCATGCTCACGGGCTGGCAGGCCGCCGACCCGATCGCCTCGCTCGTCATCGCGCTGATGATCGCGCCGCGCACGTGGAAGTTGCTGAGCGAGACGCTGTCCGTGCTGCTGGAGGCAGCTCCCAAGAACGTCGACATGGCGGAGGTGCGGTCGCACATCCTCGCCACGGACGGTGTGGAGGACGTCCACGACCTGCACGCCTGGACGATCACCTCCGGGATGCCGGTGCTGTCGGCGCACGTCGTCGTCAGCCCGGAGACCTTGAACGCGATAGGGCACGAGAAGATGCTGCACGAGCTCCAGGGCTGCCTGGGTGATCACTTCGATGTGGAGCACTGCACCTTCCAGCTGGAACCGAGCGGGCACGCGGAGCACGAGGCGCGGCTCTGTCACTGACGCGCGACTCTGTCACCGGGCGCGGCTCTGTCACTGACGCGGTGACCGGAGATGCGTGGGACAGGTGGGGCGCACTCCGCCGCCCGTGCGCCGGGGAACGCAACCCTGCGCCGCGCGCCCGCGTCCTGAGCCCCACAGGGCCGGTGGGGACGATTTTCCGCCTGCCTGGCCGGGCACGATCCCCTACCGGGTCCCTTTCCGGTGTCCGACCGGTGCCGGCCACGGTCCGCGTCGCCGCGCGGGACATGCGGGCGGGCCGCGAAGTGCCGGGAGTGCCGGATTCGTACGGCAGACTTGGGGCGCGAAGACCGATGTGAAGGATGGGTATGCCGATCACACCTGCCACCGCGACGCACAACCCGTCGAACGGCACCGCAGACGCGATTTTGCTGGAACTGGTCGACGAGGACGGCGTGACGATCGGCACCGCGGAGAAGCTCGCCGCCCACCAGCCGCCCGGACAGCTGCACCGCGCGTTCTCCGTGTTCCTCTTCGACGAGTACGGCCGGCTGCTCCTCCAGCAGCGCGCGCTGGGCAAGTACCACTCCCCCGGTGTGTGGTCCAACACGTGCTGCGGCCACCCCTACCCCGGCGAGGCGCCCTTCGCGGCGGCGGCGCGGCGCACGTTCGAGGAGCTCGGCGCCTCCCCGTCCCTGCTGGCCGAGGCGGGCACGGTCCGCTACAACCACCCGGACCCGGAGTCCGGTCTGGTGGAGCAGGAGTACAACCACCTCTTCGTCGGCATGGTGCAGGCCGTGGTGCGGCCGGACCCGCAGGAGGTGGCGTCGACGGCGTTCGTGACCCCTCCGGAGCTGGCGGAGCGGCACGCCAAGGACACGTTCTCGTCCTGGTTCATGACCGTGCTGGACGCGGCCCGGCCGGCGATCAGGGAGCTGACGGGCCCCTCGGCCGGCTGGTGACCGGGGGCCCGGCGACGGGCCCTACGCGAAGCGCGCGGGTTTGAGCGGCAGGGCGGCCCAGATCACCTTGCCGCCGCTCGTCGTGTGATCGACCTCGCACACGCCGCCCGCCTCCCGGGTGACCTCGCGCACCAGGAGCAGTCCCCGCCCCCCGGTCCGGCCGTGGTCGGTCTCCAGAGCGGTGGGCCGGTAGGGGTGGTTGTCCTCCACGGACACCCGGAGCCAGTCGGCGCCGACGGCCAGTTCGACGGCGATCGTCGGCGACAGCACCGCCGCGTGCTTCACCGCGTTCGTCACCAGCTCCGAGACGATCAGCAGCAGCCCTTGGGCCAGGTCGTCCGAGACCGGTACTCCCTGACGCCGCAGCAGGTCCCGTACGGCGTGCCGTGCCTGCGGGACAGAGGCTTCGACCGCCGGTGCGGTGAACCTCCAGACCCCTTCGTACGGCAGCGGATCCGCGGGCGCCGGGCCGAGGGGCGCCACACCGCCCTCCGGGCGCGGACCGAACCCACGCCCCTGGTCGTCCATAGTCCGGTCGCCACCCTCGCGCTCGATTGTCGCCACACATCGAGTGTTGGGAACGATGCGCCTCGCACCCGTGACTGAACACAAGTGAGCATGTATCGAACGCTTCCGACCGTTGGCGTATGACACGGTCAGTTGTGGGACTGGTCCTGTCCCTGTTGTGCCGTCTTGGCGAACTATTCGGGTTGTACGGGTTTGGCGTCCGGATAGCATCCGGCACATGGAACCGCAGCTGCAGTGCCGTGTGACCGGGCCGGTCGCGACGGTCGTCATACGTCATCCCGAGAAGCGCAACGCCATGACGGCCGCCATGTGGCGCTCCCTCCCACCGCTGCTGGAGGAGCTCTCGGGCGATGCGGCCGTGCGGGCGCTGGTGCTGACCGGGGAGGGCGGGACGTTCTGCGCCGGGGCCGACATCTCGACGCTGCGGGGCTCGCCGGAGGAGGCGCAGGGGCTGGCCGTGCGGGCCGAGGAGGCGCTGGCCGCGTTCCCGAAGCCGACGCTGGCCGCGATCCGGGGCCACTGCGTGGGCGGCGGGTCGCAACTGGCCGCGGCCTGTGATCTGCGGTTCGCCGAGGAGGGAGCGCTGTTCGGTGTGACGCCCGCGAAGCTCGGCATCGTGTACCCGGCGTCCTCGACCCGGCGGCTGGTGTCCCTGGTGGGGCCGGCCACCGCCAAGTACCTGCTGTTCTCCGGCGAGTTGATCGACGCGCCGCGGGCGCTGCGCACCGGGCTGGTGGACGAGGTGCTGCCCGGGGGCGAACTCGGCAAGCGGGTCGACGAGTTCGCCCGGATCCTGGTGTCCCGTGCGCAGCTGACGCAGGCAGCGGCCAAGGAGTTCGCGGACGGGCGCACGGACCGGGACGCGCACTGGGCCGGGCAGGCCCGCTCGAGCGGCGACACCGCGGAGGGTGTCGCCGCGTTCCTGGAGCGCCGGCAGCCGCGGTTCAACTGGAGCGTGCCTACGTCAGGATGATCCCGGAGTGCTCGCGGAACAGTTCGACGAGGTGCGCGGGAGCCTTCTCGGGTGATCCGGCGTCGTAGGGCGGCTGCGGGTCGTACTCGGTGCCGAGCTGGACGAGCCGCGCGTGGTCGTCGCCCGCGATCCGGCCGAGCAGGGTCAGCCCCATGTCGATGCCGGAGGAGACACCGGCCGCCGTGACGTACTTGCCGTCGGTGACGACCCGCTCCCCCGTCGGGTCGGCGCCGTGGCGCTTCAGTTCCTCCAGGGCCAGCCAGTGGGATGTCGCGCGGCGGCCCCGGAGCAGACCGGCCGCGGCGAGCAGCAGGGAGCCGGTGCACACGGACGTCGTCCAGGTACTGGTGGCGTCGGCGGTGCGCAGCCAGGTGAGCAGGGGGCCGTCCGCCGCGAGGGGGAGCGGGCCCGGGCCGCCGGGGACCACGATGATGTCGGGGTGGGGTACGTCGGCGAGGGCCCGGTCGGCGATCAGCGCGAGGTTCCCCGCGTCGTTGCGCACGGGGCCGGCTTGCTCGGCGACGAAGACGGTCTCCGCGTCCGGGAGCCGGCCGAGGGTCTCGTAGGGGCCGACGGCGTCGAGGGCGGTGAAGCGGTCGTAGAGGACGACGGCGATCTGCATGGGGTCCCTTCAGCAGGCGGAACGAGTGGGTTCAGGGCGTGGTCGCGGGGCGGAAGCGGCGGCGGTACTCGGCCGGTGGCGTGCCCAGCGTCCTGACGAAGGCGCGGCGCATGGCCTCGGGCGTGCCGTAGCCACTGGCGCGGGCGATCTCCTCGACGCCGTCTGCGGTGTCCTCCAGGAGGCGCCGGGCGTGTTCGAGGCGGACGCGGTCGACGTAGCGGCCCGGTGTCATACCGGTCTCGGCGCGGAAGGCGCGGGCGAAGTGGCGGGGGGAGAGGCGGGCGCGGGCGGCCAGGGTCTCGACGCAGAGATCGGCGCCGGGGTGGTCGGTGATCCAGCGCTGGACGTCCCGCAGTGGCTCGCGCTGTGCGGTCTGGGCCGCGAGCTGGGCACTGAACTGGGCCTGGCTGCCGGGCCTGCGCAGGAACACCACCAGGTGGCGGGCGATGGTGAGAGCGGCGTCCCGGCCCAGGTCCTCCTCGACCAGGGCGAGGGCGAGGTCGATCCCGGCGGTGACTCCGGCGGAGGTGGCGATGTGTCCGTCGCGTACGTAGACGGGGTCGGGGTCGATCGTGACGGACGGGTGCTCGCGGGCGAGCCGGTCGCAGTACGCCCAGTGGGTCGTGGCGCGGCGGCCGTCCAGCAGGCCCGCCGCGGCCAGCACGGCCGCGCCGGTGCACACGGAGACCAGACGGCCGGCCCGTGGGCCCCGCTCGCGCACCCAGGCCACCAGGCGCGGGTCGGGCCGCAGACTGCCCGTGCCGCCCGGGACGAGGAGGATGTCCGGGTCCGGTGCGGTCGCCAGCGAGCCGTCGGGCACGAGGGTCAGGCCGCTGGTGGTCCGCACGGGCGCACCGTCGAGGGAGGCGGTGCGGATCCGGTACGCACCCGGGGCGAGCAGCTCCGCGCCCGCGAAGACCTCCACGGGCCCGGTGACGTCGAGACTCTGCAGACCGTCGAAGAGGACAGCGAGAACCGTGCGGGGGGCCATGCCGTCGATTCTTCGCGGCGCCCGAGCATGGCCGCAAGGACGAGTACCCCACCTTTCCTGCCACCGGACCCACGGCCGCGAGCTACATACCAAGCGGTTGGTAACCTGCCGGGCATGACGACCACCGCTCTGGAGCCGCGCGCCGGCCGGCGCTGCCACGCCGTGCTCAACCCCCTGCACGCGACGCACTACTTCTCCCCCGACCTCGGGCGGGAGCTGGGCGCCGTCGGGCTCACCGACCCGCGTGCCGTGAACTTCGCCGTACGGGCCGCCGCCTTCGGACCGGTCGGGGCCGGGGCCGTGGCGGCCGCCTTCTACAACTACAAGTACGAGCTCGTCGCCCGGTACGTGCCGGCCGTGTGGGAGACCGCTGCACCCGCGCAGGTCCTGGCGGCACGCGTACGCGCCGTCGACGCGACCCTGCGGCGCCTGCTCGGCGCAGAGGCCCTGGTGTCGGCGGAGATGGCCGAGGCGGCACGGCTCGCCCTGTGCGCGGCCGAGGCCTGCTCGCGCGCGGCCCGGCCGCTGTACTCGGCGCACGCCGATCTGCCCGTCCCCGAGGAGCCGCACCTCGCCTACTGGCACGCGGCGACCCTGCTGCGCGAGCACCGGGGCGACGGGCACCTGGCAGCCCTGATGTCCGCGGGCCTCGACGGGCTGGAGGCGATGGTGACCCACACCGCGACGGGCAGGGGCACGGCCCCGAAGTGGGTGTGCGCCACCCGGGGCTGGAGCCGGGACGAGTGGAACGCGGCGAGCGAACGGCTGCGGGGACGCGGGCTGCTGGATGCTTCCGGCGACCTCACCGAGCAGGGCGCGTCCCTGCGCCGGGAGATCGAGGACGAGACGGACCGCCTGGACCGCGCCCCGTACGAGCATCTGGGCCCGGCGGGAGTGGCCCGGCTGACCGAGCTGGGCGGGGTGTTCGCGCAGGCGGCGCTCGGGGCGGGGGCCTTCCCCGCGGATCTCATCGGCAAGGGGTGACGCATAGTGACGCGTCTGTGAGGTACCCGCATTCCACCGGCCGCGCGGCCGGCAGTGGAGAAAGGGGAATTCCGTGTTCCGTGCCATCGCAGACGTGCTGCGCCAGATCGGCGGTGCCATCGCCACCGTCGTGACGCTGCCCTTCCGGGCCCTGGCCCGCCTGTTCGGTGGAGCCTCGTCCTCCACCCGCAGGGCCTGATCCGGACCGCGACCTGCCGGGTACCGCCCTGATCCCCGGGTGTCGTCGTCACCTGCCACAATTGCCGCGCAACCTCAGTGGAGAAGGCGGTACGGGATCGTGACGACACCCGGGTCCAACGGGTCCATCAACGCAGTGTCCATCGAAGGCAGGATCGCCGAGGAGCTCGGCGTACGGGAGCGGCAGGTCAGGGCCGCCGTGGAACTGCTCGACGGCGGTTCCACGGTGCCCTTCATCGCCCGCTACCGCAAGGAAGCGACCGAGATGCTCGACGATGCGCAACTGCGCAGCGTCGAGGAGCGGCTGCGCTATCTCCGGGAGCTGGAGGACCGGCGGACGGCGATCCTGGACTCGGTGCGCGAGCAGGGCAAGCTCACCGAGGAGCTGGAGGCGAGCATCCGGGGCGCCGAGACGAAGGCGCGCCTGGAGGACATCTACCTCCCGTACAAGCCCAAGCGGCGCACCAAGGCGCAGATCGCCCGTGAGGCGGGACTGGAGCCGCTGGCGGAGGGACTGCTGGGCGATCCGTCCGTCGACCCCCTCGCCGCGGCCGCCGCGTTCGTCGACGCCGACAAGGGCGTGGCCGATCCGCAGGCGGCCCTCGACGGCGCCCGGGCCGTCCTCACGGAGCGGTTCTCGGAGGACGCCGACCTCATCGGCGAGTTGCGCGAGCGCATGTGGGTGCGCGGGCGGCTGGTCGCCAAGGTGCGGGAGGGCAAGGAGGAGGCGGGGGCGAAGTTCGCCGACTACTTCGACTTCGCCGAGCCGTTCACGGAGCTGCCCTCGCACCGTGTCCTCGCGATGCTGCGCGGGGAGAAGGAAGAGATCCTCGACCTCGTCCTGGAGCCCGAGGAGCAGACCGACGGCCCCTCCTCGTACGAGGGCATCGTCGCCCACAGGTTCGGGATCGCCGACCGGGGCCGCCCCGGCGACAAGTGGCTGAAGGACACCGTCCGCTGGGCGTGGCGCACCCGCATCCTCGTCCACCTCGGCATCGACCTGCGGCTGCGGCTGCGCACCGCCGCCGAGGACGAGGCCGTGCGGGTCTTCGCGGCGAACCTGCGCGACCTGCTGCTCGCCGCCCCGGCGGGCACCCGCGCCACGCTCGGCCTCGACCCCGGATTCCGTACCGGCGTGAAGGTCGCCGTGGTCGACGCGACCGGCAAGGTCGTCGCCACGGACGTCATCCACCCCCACGTCCCGGCCAACCGGTGGGACGAGGCCATCGCCAAGCTGGCCCGGCTGGCGAAGGAGCACGCGGTCGACCTGATCGCCATCGGCAACGGCACCGCCTCCCGCGAGACCGACAAGCTCGCCGGCGAATTGATCACCAAGCACCCCGAGCTGAACCTCACCAAGGTCATGGTGTCCGAGGCCGGCGCGTCCGTGTACTCGGCGTCCGCGTTCGCCTCGCAGGAACTGCCCGACATGGACGTGTCGCTGCGCGGCGCCGTGTCGATCGCCCGGCGGCTCCAGGACCCGCTGGCCGAGCTGGTGAAGATCGATCCGAAGTCGATCGGCGTCGGCCAGTACCAGCACGACCTGTCCGAGGTGAAGCTGTCGCGTTCGCTGGACGCGGTGGTGGAGGACTGTGTGAACGGCGTGGGCGTGGACGTCAACACGGCGTCGGCCCCGCTCCTCGCCCGGGTCTCCGGCATCACCTCCGGGCTCGCCGAGAACATCGTGGCGCACCGGGACCAGAACGGGCCGTTCAAGGCCCGCGGTGAGCTGAAGAAGGTGGCGCGGCTCGGCCCGAAGGCGTACGAGCAGTGCGCGGGCTTCCTGCGGATCCGCGGCGGTGACGACCCGCTGGACGCGTCGAGCGTGCACCCGGAGGCCTATCCGGTGGTCCGGCGCATGGTGAAGACCGCCGGGCAGGAGGTCGGCGCGCTGATCGGCAACACGGCGGTGCTGCGCTCGCTGAAGCCGCAGGACTTCGTGGACGAGTCGTTCGGTCTGCCGACGGTGACCGACATCCTCAAGGAGCTGGAGAAGCCGGGCCGGGACCCGCGCCCGGCCTTCCAGACGGCCGTCTTCAAGGAGGGCGTGGAGAAGATCTCCGACCTGTCCTCCGGGATGATCCTGGAGGGCGTCGTGACGAACGTCGCCGCGTTCGGGGCGTTCGTCGACGTCGGCGTCCACCAGGACGGCCTGGTGCATGTCTCCGCCATGTCGAAGACGTTCGTGAAGGACCCGCGGGACGTGGTGAAGCCCGGCGACATCGTCAAGGTGAAGGTCCTCGACGTCGACATCCCGCGCAAGCGGATCTCGCTGACGCTGCGTCTGGAGGACGAGGCGGCGGCCCCGCAGGGGCAGGGCGGCGGCGCGGGTGAGCGCCGGCAGCGCGGCGGACGTCCGCCGCAGCAGCGGCAGGGCGGTGGCCGTGGAGGCCAGGGCGGTCGCGGTGGTCAGCAGCGGCAGGCTGCGCCGCCGGCCAACAGCGCGATGGCTGACGCGTTGCGTCGGGCAGGGCTGGTGGATCCCAAGGGGGGCAAGCGCTGACGGTTCCGCCGGGGAGATCGTGGGGAGCTGCGGGTCCGTTGTGGCTGGTCGCGCCCACGCGGCGGCAGCCGCACAGGGAACGCAGCCCCGCGCCCCTGAAAGGGGAGCCTCGCTCCCTTTCAGACCTAAGGTGAGGGCATGTCTGCCATCACCTGGGAAGTGTTCGCGAGCAGGGGGTTCGAGACCGCCTGGCCCGAGCAAGGGGAAGGCGTGTTGCGTGCCCGCGGGCGGGCCGTCGGTGTCGAACCCGAGCCGTACTGGGTCACGTACCGACTCGACACGGCCGACGGGTTCGTGACCCGTAGCCTGCGGGTGACGGCCGAGACCGCGGGCGGCCTGCGCACGCTCGACCTGCGGCACGACGGTCACGGCCGGTGGACCGCGGACGGCGAGCCGCTGCCCGCGGTTGACGGAGCACTCGACTGCGACCTCGGGCTGTGCCCGCTCACCAACACCATGCCGGTGCTCCGGCACGGGCTCCACCGGGCGCCCGGAGAGCGGGAGTTCCTGATGGCCTGGGTGTCGGTGCCGGACCTGGCCGTGCGGCCGTCGCGGCAGACCTACACCCACCTCGGGGCAGGGCGGGTCCGCTTCTCCTCCGGCGACTTCCGCAGCGATCTGGATTTCGACGAGGAGGGGTTCGTCGTCGAGTACCCGCAGCTGGCCACGCGTCTGACGGCCCGCTAGCGCTCGGTCACCTTGCCGTCCGCCACCTCCAGGCGGCGGTTCACGTGCACGGCGTCCAGCATGCGCCGGTCATGGGTGACCAGCAGGAGCGTGCCCTCGTAGGCGTCGAGCGCGGATTCCAGCTGCTCGATGGCCGGCAGGTCCAGGTGGTTGGTCGGCTCGTCGAGGACCAGGAGGTTGACGCCCCGGCCCTGGAGCAGTGCCAGCGCGGCCCGGGTGCGCTCCCCCGGGGAGAGGCTCGCCGCGGGGCGCAGGACGTGGTCCGTCCTGAGGCCGAACTTGGCCAGGAGGGTGCGGATCTCGACCGGTTCGGTGTCCGGGACGGCCGTGCGGAAGGCGTCGAGCAGGGACTCCTCGCCGTGGAACAGCTTGCGGGCCTGGTCGACCTCGCCGAGCAGGACGCCCGAGCCGAGCGCCGCGTGCCCGGCGTCCAGCGGGGCACGGCCGAGGAGGGCGGCGAGCAGCGTGGACTTGCCGGCGCCGTTCGCTCCCGTCACCGCTACCCGGTCCGCCCAGTCGATCTGCAGGGACACCGGGCCGAGGACGAAGTCGCCGCGGCGCACCTCGGCGTCCCGCAGGGTCGCGACGACCGCTCCGGAGCGCGGGGCGGACGCGATCTCCATCCGCAGTTCCCACTCCTTGCGGGGCTCCTCCACGACGTCCAGGCGCTCGATCATGCGCTGGGTCTGGCGGGCCTTCGCGGCCTGCTTCTCGCTGGCCTCGCTGCGGAACTTGCGGCCGATCTTGTCGTTGTCGTTGCCCGCCTTTCGGCGTGCGTTCCTCACGCCCTTGTCCATCCAGGAGCGCTGCATCTGTGCGCGGTCCTGGAGGGCGGCCTTCTTGTCGGCGTACTCCTCGTACTCGTCGCGGGCGTGGCGCCGGGCGACCTCCCGCTCCTCCAGATAGGCCTCGTAGCCGCCGCCGAAGAGGTTGATCTCCCGTTGGGCGAGGTCGAGTTCGAGCACCTTGGTGACGGTGCGGGTGAGGAACTCGCGGTCGTGGCTGACGACCACCGTTCCGGCGCGCAGACCGCGCACGAAGCGTTCCAGGCGCTCCAGGCCGTCCAGGTCGAGGTCGTTGGTCGGCTCGTCCAGGAGGAAGACGTCGTAGCGGGACAGAAGCAGGGAGGCGAGTCCGGCGCGGGCCGCCTGACCGCCGGACAGGGACGTCATCGGCTGGTCCAGGCCGACCGCCAGACCGAGGCCGTCGGCGACCTCCTCGGCGCGTTCGTCGAGGTCGGCGCCGCCCAGGCCGAGCCAGCGCTCCAGGCCGGCGGCGTAGGCGTCGTCGGCGCCGGGCGCCCCGTCGACCAGGGCCTGGGTGGCCTCGTCCATGGCCCGCTGGGCCTCGTCGACGCCGGTGCGGCGTGCCAGGAACGCCCGGACGGTTTCGCCGGGCCTGCGGTCCGGTTCCTGAGGGAGGTGGCCCACGGTGGCGGTCGGCGGGGACAGGCGCAGCTCGCCCTGCTCGGGGGTGGTGAGCCCGGCGAGCATCCGCAACAGGGTGGACTTGCCCGCTCCGTTGGCCCCGACCAGGCCGATCACATCGCCGGGGGCGACGACCAGGTCGAGCCCGGTGAACAGGGAGCGGTCACCGTGGCCGGCGGCGAGGTTCTTGGCGACGAGGGTGGCAGTCATCAGGGCGCCGATCCTAGCCCGCGGCGGGCGGCGCTCGCCCCGTCGCGGCGCCCTTCCCTTACGGGCGGACGCCGCCTGCCGCGGCACTGGCCGTCGGGCCGCTCACTGCCGCACCGCCGTCGCCAGGACGCCGGTGGAGGTGCGCGCCACGACGTACGAGCGGCCCCTGGCGGTCTTCGGGTCGAGGGTGAGGCGGTGGCGGCCCGCTTCGAGGACGCCGTCGAAGATCTCGTGGGTGTGCGTGCGGGAGAGCCGGTCGAGGCGGTACGCGGTCAGGGTGACCCGGCACGGGGAGGTGACCTCGACGTCGGCGGCGCCGTCGGCCGCGGTGAGGCCGGTGAGGCGGCGCCGGCCGGCCGGGCTGCGGTCCAGGGCGTGTTCGACCTGGGCGACGAGGAGCGGAACGATCGGGGCGAGGCCGTCGACGTGTGCGACGGGGACCCCGGCCTGTTCGAAGGCGCGGCGGACGGCGGCACGTTCCTGCTCCCCGGCCGCGTGGCCGAGGACGACGGCGCCGTAGCCGCGGAGTTCGTCGGCGGGTACGCCGTCGGCGTCCTGGGCGATGTCGGCGCCGACGCCGATGGTGCGCAACGCGGCGGCCAGCCGGGCGAGGACGGCGACGCGGGCGCCGATCAGCAGGACGCGGCGCCGGGAGTCGGGCGCGGAGCCGTTCAGCAGGGCGCCGAGCGCCGTCCGGTACTCGGGGCCGCGGAAACGGAACGGACCTATGCCGTGGTAGCCGTTGAGCTCCAGGTCGGCGTGGTCGTCGGTCTGCCAGGCGAAGTCCTGCCACACGAAGTCCTCGCCGTCGCTGCGGATCACGGCGGTGACGGCGCCGCAGGCCAGGTCCTCGCACTCGGGGCAGCCGTAGACGACGTAGCGGCCGTCGGGCAGCGGGGCCGGGCTCTCCAGGAGCAGGCTGCGGACCTGCGCCGTGAAGATCGCGGGTGGGACGTCGGCGGCGAGCGGGGAGACCGCGTCGAGGTCGGAGAGGCGGAACAACAGGGGGCGTCCGTCGACGATGAAGTCGACGAAATCCCGGTGGACCCGGTAACCACCGTCGCTGCGGACTCCCCCGGCCCGCATCGCGGGCGCCAGGCCGAAGGTCGCGTACTCGGCACACATACGGTGAGTATCCCCACACTGCGCGTGATGTGAGCACGGCATGGCGGATTCCGCTACGGTCCCGGCATGTCGAGTGAGCTGAGTGGCGAGATCGTGGTGGTCGGCGGCGGGGTGATCGGGCTGACGACCGCCCTGGCCCTGGCGGAGCGGGGCCGGCGGGTGCGGGTGTGGACGCGGGACGCCGTCGGGGCGACCACCTCCGCCGTTGCGGGCGCGCTGTGGTGGCCGTACCGGATCGAGCCGGTCGCGACGGCACGCGCGTGGGCGCTGCGGTCGCTGGAGGTGTACGAGGAGCTGGCCGCGGGGACCGAACCGGCCGGCGTACGGATGGTCGAAGGGGTACAGGGCGAGACCCTCCTCGACGAGGCCGACGCATGGTTGGCGGGCCGGGTGCCGGGGCTGCGCGCGGCCACACCCGACGAGTACGCGGGCACGGGCCTGTGGGCGCGGCTGCCGCTCATCGACATGCCGGTCCATCTGCCGTGGCTGCGGGAGCGGTTCGTCGCGGCCGGCGGTGTGGTCGAGACGCGTACGGTGTCCGGCTTCGCGGAGGCGGACGCGCCGGTCGTGGTCAACTGCACGGGACTGGCCGCGCGGGAGCTCGTGCCGGACCCCTCCGTGCGGCCGGTGCGCGGGCAGTTGGTCGTCGTGGAGAACCCCGGGATCGACACCTGGCTGGTCTCCTCCGACGCGGCCGGGGACCACGCGTACCTGTTCCCGCAGCCGGGCGGGCTCGTCCTCGGCGGTACCTCCGAGGAGGACGCGTGGTCGCCGGAGCCCGACCCCGCGACGGCGGAGGCGATCGTCCGCCGCTGCGCGGCTCTCCGGCCGGAGATCGCCGGGGCCCGGGTGCTGGGGCACCGGGTGGGTCTGCGGCCCACCCGGCCCGCGGTGCGGCTGGAGCGTGACACCCTCCCGGACGGGCGGCTCCTGGTGCACAACTACGGCCACGGCGGCGCGGGCGTCACCGTGGCCTGGGGGTGCGCGGAGGAGGCGGCCCGGCTGGTCACCGGCTGAGAAGCGGGCACCAGGTCCGGCTGCCCCGGCCAGGTCACCGACTGGGACGCGGGCACCAGGTCCGGCTGCCCCGGCCAGGTCACCGGCTGGGACGCGGGCACCAGGTCCGGCTGCCCCGGCCAGGTCACCGACTGGGACGCGGGCACCAGGTCCGGCTGCCCCGGCCAGGTCACCGGCTGGGACGCGGGCACCTCGTCCGGCTGCCCTGGCCGGTCACCGGCTGAGACGCGCGGCACCAGGTCCGGCTGGTCCGGCTCCGGCCGGGCGGGGGGGGATCCGCGGGCCGGCCGTGGTGCTCGGGCGCGGTTCGGACGGCAGCGGGCGGCCCGGGTGTCCAGCACCCGGGCCGCCCTCGCCGTGCGGGTCAGTGCTTGCCGATCGGGTCTCCTTCGACGTCCGGACCGCGGCCCGGGCCGACGCGGAGCTCGAACTCTCCGTCGTACTTCTTGTGGCCTTCCATCACGGCCATCTCGACGGCCTCGGAGCCCATCTGCTCGCGCACGATCACCGGGTCACGGCGCAGGTCGCGCATGAGGGCGACACACATGAAGATCATCACGATGACGAACGGCGCCGCCGCGAGGATCGTGAGGTTCTGCAGACCGGTCAGGGCGTCGCCCTGACCGCTGCCGACCAGCAGCATGATCGCGGCCACCGCGCCGGTGACCACGCCCCAGAACACGACCACGAAGCGGCCGGGTTCGAGCGCGCCCTTCTGCGACAGGGTGCCCATGACGATGGAGGCCGCGTCGGCGCCCGAGACGAAGAAGATGCCGACGAGGATCATCACGAGCAGGCTCGTGACGGTGGCGACGGGGAACTGCTGGAGCACGTCGAAGAGCTGCCCCTCCGGGGTCGCCTCCTTGCCGAGCTGGCCCTCCTCCTGCATCTTCATGGCCGAGCCGCCGAAGATCGCGAACCAGATCAGGCTGACCGTGCTGGGCACGAGGATGACACCGCCGACGAACTGGCGGATCGTGCGGCCCCGGCTGATGCGGGCGATGAACATGCCGACGAACGGCGTCCAGGAGATCCACCACGCCCAGTAGAAGACCGTCCAGCTGCCCAGCCAGTCGGCGACGCCCTCGCCGCCGCTCGCCTCGGTCCGGCCGGCCAGCTGGGGAAGGTCGCCGAGGTAGGCGAACACCGAGGTGGGCAGCAGGTCCAGGACGATGATGGTCGGGCCGGCCACGAACACGAACAGGGCGAGGACCAGCGCCAGCACCATGTTGGTGTTGGACAGCCACTGGATGCCCTTCTCCACACCGGAGATGGCGGACGCGACGAAGGCCAGGGTCAGCACCGCGATGATCGTGACGAGCAGCCCGGTGCTCACCTTGTCCATCCACTTCAGCTCCTGCACACCGGAGCCGATCTGGAGCGCTCCCAGGCCCAGGGAGGCGGCGGAGCCGAAGACGGTCGCGATGATCGCGAGGACGTCGATGGCCCGGCCGATGCCGCCGTTGGCGTTCTTCTTGCCGATGAGCGGGGTGAACACGGCGCTGATGGTCTGCCGTCGGCGCCTGCGGAAGGTGCTGTAGGCGATGGCGAGGCCGACCACCGCGTAGATCGCCCAGGGGTGGAGCGTCCAGTGGAACAGGGTGGTGGCCATGGCCGTCTCCATGCGTTCGCCGGAGTCGGCCGGGTTCGTGCCCGGCGGAGGCGTGCCGTAGTGGGAGAGCGGCTCGCTCACGCCGTAGAACATCAGGCCGATGCCCATGCCGGCACTGAACATCATCGCGACCCACGACACGGTGCGGAACTCGGGCTCCTCGCCCTCCGCACCGAGGTGGATACGGCCGTAACGGCTGATCGCGAGCCAGAGGGCGAACACGACGAAGCCGGAGGCGGCGAGCATGAACGCCCAGCCGCCGTTGTGCATCAGCCCGCCGAGCATGCTGGTGGAGACGTCTTCGAGCGAGTCGGTCGCCGTCGCGCCCCAGATCACGAAGGCGAGGGTGAGGACCGCCGTGACGCCGAAGACGATGCGGTCGGTCTGCGGCCGGTCCTGACCGGGCAGTCCCGCTTCCGACCCCGGCAGCGCGGCTCCCTCCGGGGAGTCCTTGTCGCTTGGTCGTTCTTGCGTCACGGGCGGCACCTTTCATCGGGACAGCAGGTGAGGACGTGGGTCCTCGTAACGCTGCTACCACGTGTGGCGGAATTTCACCCCTCTCAGCATGCGGTTTCGGATGAACCTCCGGTCAGGTGGTACTCGGCCCGGTCGTCGAGCAGCAGGGGCACGAGCGCCCGCTGGGGCTGACGCAGGGGTACGAGCACGCCCTCGCCGTCCTTGCGCACGCGTACGCCGTGCAGTGCGAGTTCGTCGCCGACCTCGGCGTACTGGGCCGCGGTGAGCCGGTAGCCACAGGGCGGTTTCGGGATGATTTCGTCCGGTTCGGGGGCATCGTTGTCGGCACCGCCGACGTAGACGGGACCGGTGTCGGCGTAGCCCTCGAGCCGGGCCCGCGCCGTCGTCGCCTCGATGCGCGCCCGGCGCTGGTCGGTGTATCCGAACATGCCCTTCAGCGCGTCCAGTTGGGAGGTGACCCGGCGCCGGTTGTTGAGCGCCTCGTCCGCCTGCTCCGCCTCGGTGAGCGGGTCGACGCGGCTCTCGATGAGCAGCCCGACGGAGTGCTTCACACCGGACATGTTGCGCAGAATGCGCTCCTGCCCGTCTCCGGCGACCTGTTTGACCGGCTCACCGGTCTCCGGGTCGGTCCAGATGCCGTAGGTGCCCGTCGAGTGGCCGGCCCGCTCGGCGGCGGGCCGGACGTACGCCTCGGACAGGGTCCTGGCCTCGTCGTGGACGGCCTCGTGGGTGTTGAGGTTGCGCGGCCACAGGTCGAAGAGGTCCTTGTCGTAGAACCGGGGTGTGGCGCCGTACTCGTGCAGGTCGTAGACGATGTCGGGGCGCTGGTCGCGGATGACTGCGGCCAGGGCGCGGCCCTCGGCGGTCTTCAGGGCGAGGTGGTCGCGGTTGATGTCGACGCCGTCGCCGTTGCCGCGCGTGTTCGCGGCCCGGCCGTCCGGGTTGGCGGTGGGTACGACCAGGACCGTGGTGCGGTCCAGGAAGCGCCGGGTGCGGCTGTCGCGGGCGTGGGCGAGGTCGCGGACGGTGGTCAGACAGGCCTCGCGGCCGGAGGGTTCGTCGCCGTGCTGGCTGCAGACGAGCAGCACCTTGTTGGTGCTCGGGCGGTTGCCGATCCGCACGAGCCGGAGCGGGCGGTCCTGTTTCGTCGTGCCGAGGCGGGTCACCGAGACGCGGCCGCTCGACCGGTCGACGGCCCCGAGGAAGTCCTGCTCCTCGGCCTGGGTGGTCCAGCGTGCGCCGTTCGACTGCTCGAAACCGGTGCGCGGCGGGGAGTCGGGGGCCGCCTGGGCCGGGGCGGTGACCAAGGAGGCCGTGAGGGCCGCGGTGGTCAGGACGAGGGCGCCTGCACGGGTCACCGGCTCGCCTCCGGGACGCGGTGGGTGGTGCGGGGCTCCCGAACGCCGTCCAGGAGTGTCGCGTCGGGGATTGCGGAGACGGTGCCCGTGGTGGCACGGGCGAAGGCCGCGGCGCCGCCTGCGAACGGGACGCGCGCCGAGGTGCGGGAGAGGTCGAGCGTGAGCTTCGGCTTGTCGGCGGGAGGATCGACGAGGCCCTGGTCCGTGCCTCCGACGATCAGTGCGAGGCGGTGGCCCTTCGGGACGACGTGGTCGGTCGCCGCGAGGTCGAGGGTGATCGTGTACCGCTTGCCCGGGGTGAGCGGGGAGCCCTTGTGGTCGGAGGCGTGGTTGCCGAGGTCGGCCCAGCCGCGGCTGACGACCGTGTGGCCGACGTCGGCGGTCTTCGCCTTCGTCTCCTTGAAGCAGGAGCTGTCGCCGGCGGTGCTCGGGCCCCAGCAGGTGCGGTTCGTTAGGGTCGTGACGCCCTCGCCCGCGTCGGCGTAGTCGCGGATGGTGGCGGGGCCGAGGTCCACCAGGACGGCGGAGAGGTGGGCCGTCGGGGTGGAGGGCGTGGCGGTGACGGTGACCCGGGAGGAGCCGGCCAGGCGCAGGTCCCGGGTGAGCGGCCGGGTGGTGAAACCGGCCTTCCCCGGTGTGGGCTGGTCGACCTGCGCGGCCCAGTCGGTCTCGCTCAGCCTCGGGTCGTCGGTGAAGGTCTCGGTGCCGTGGCCGCGGCGCAGGCCGAGGGTGCCGACGCCGGCCTGCGTGCCCCGGTCGGGGCGCAGGGTGGCGGTGCGGGTGCCGCTCGGCGGCCAGACCCGGGAGGTGTCCCACCGGCCGGGGGCGCGCTCGACGTCGGCCATGGGCTCGCGGTCGATGCCGTTGTCGATGCCCATGAGTTCGTGGTCGAACCAGCGGTGCAGTGTCTCGACCCATGCGCCGCGCCGGAAGTCGAAGGGGTCGACGTGACCGGTCTGGGACAGCCAGATCTTGCGCTCGACGCCGTTCTTCGCGAGGGCGTCCCACCACTGGCCGACGTGCTTCATGCGGACGTTGAGGTCCTGCATGCCGTGGATCAGAAAGACGCTGGCCGTGACCTTGCGCGCGGCCTTCACGTAGTCGCGCTCGGTCCACAGCGGGGTCCAGTCGCCGGTGCGCGGTGCGCCGTCGACGAGCTTCCGCTGGACGGCCCGGCACTTGGCACGGGCGTCGGGGCTGTCGACGTAGTCCGACAGCCACTCGGGGCCGGAGTCGTACAGCGGCGCGCCCTGCTGGAAGTAGTAGTCGTACCAGGAGGAGATGGCACTGATCGGGACGATGGTCTTCAGGCCCTTGACGCCCGTGGCGGCGACGCCGTTGGCGATGGTGCCGTCCCAGCTCTTGCCGATCATGCCGGTGCGGCCGTTGGTCCAGGCGGCCCGGGCACGGGTGGCACCGGTGCGGGTCGTGTAGGCCTTCGCGCGGCCGTTCAGCCAGTCGACGACGGCCTTCGCGGACCGGATGTCGGAGCGGCCGCCGACGTCGACGCAGCCGTCGGAGCGATTGGTTCCGGCCAGGTCCACGCCGACGAAGGCGTAACCGCGCGGCACGAAGTAGTTGTCGTAGTAGAGCGGCATCTGTGCGACACGGCCCTGCGCGTCGTACGCCTTCTTCTGGCTCTCGTTGCCGCGCCCGCAGCAGGAGTAGTACGGGCTGGCGTCCATGATGACGGGGACCTTGCGGCCCTGCCGGGCGGTTTCGCGGGGGCGGACGATGTCGACGGCGACCCGGTCGGTCTTTCCGTCCCGGTCGCCGTCGAGCCCGGTGTCCACCCAGACGGCCTGGCGGATGGCGTTCTCGTAGGAGTGGACGGGTTCGCTTCCGCGCGGGGCGGCCGGTGCGGCCTGTGCGGCCGCCGGGGTGAGAAGCGTGGCCAAGAGGGCGGCGGTGGCCGCCGTCGCGAGCGGTCTCCAGGTCGTGAAGCGCGTGCGTTTCGGCATGCGCCGGACGGTACATCGGTGAACTCCTGTGCAGAAGAGGGCAGCTGACGGACCGGCGTGTCCGGGATGGGCGGGCGGGGCGGGCGCCTCATGTCGGCCGAATGGCGATCGTGTGACAGCGGTGGCCATGGACATGATCAGGGGCACAGGGAGTCAATAGGCTCCGGACAGACCCCGGAAGACCTCGGGACCCTACGACTTGGAGCCTTGCGTGCACCGCAGAATCATCGCGCCGGGAGCCCTTGCGGCGGCCTCTCTCCTGCTGGCGATCCCGGCATCGGCCACCCCCCTCTCCCCCGGCGCGCCGGGTATCGGCGACCCCTACTACCCGGCCCACGGCAACGGCGGATACGACGTCTCGCACTACGACCTCCGGCTGAAGTACCAGCCGGCCACGGACGAACTGGAGGGCACGGCGACACTCGTGGCCCGCGCCACGCAGGACCTGACGAGCTTCAACCTGGACTTCCTGCTGGACGTCGGCGAGGTGCGCGTCAACGGGGCCAAGGCCTCATTCCGGACCTCGGGCGAGCAGGAGCTGGAGATCACGCCGAAGACGCCGCTGACCAAGGGTGCGTCCGTCACGGTCGTCGTGCGCTACCGCGGGGTGCCGTCGTCGAAGCAGGCCTTCGGCTTCACCAGCTGGCACCGCACACCGGACGGGGGTGTCGCGGCGAACGAGCCGGAGGCGGCGGCGTGGTGGTTCCCCGCCAACGACCATCCGCTGGACAAGGCGACCTACGACGTCTCCGTGCTGGTCCCGGACGGCACCCAGGCCATCTCCAACGGCACGCTCCAGTCGAAGAGTTCGAAGCTCGGCTGGACGCGCTGGAACTGGCGGTCCGACAAGCCGCAGGCGACGTATCTCGCCACGCTCGCCGTCGGGAAGTTCGACATCACGACCGGCACGACCGAGGGCGGCATCCCGGTCCTCAACGCCTACAGCGAGGATCTCGGGGCGAACGCCGGGGCGGCGCGGGCGAGCATCGAACGCACCGGCGAGATCGCGGACTGGCTGGCCGGGTACTTCGGGCCGTATCCGTACAGCGCGCTCGGCGGATACGTGCCCAACACGAACACCGGGTACGCGCTGGAGACCCAGACCCGGCCGTTCTACAGCCCGCGGCAGTTCGCGAACGGGTCGAACGTGTCGGTGGTCGTCCACGAGCTGGCCCACCAGTGGTACGGCGACGTGGTGTCGCTCAAGGGCTGGAAGGACATCTGGATCAACGAGGGGTTCGCGCGGTACGCGCAGTGGCTGTGGTCCCAGCACGAGGGCGAGGGCACGGCGCAGGAACTCGCGGACCACGTGTACGCGTCGCACCCCGCGGACGACCCGTTCTGGACGGTGAAGCCCGGGGATCCGGGCCCGGAGAACCAGTTCGACATCGCGGTCTACGACCGTGGCGCACTGGCCGTCCAGGCGCTGCGCAACAAGGTCGGCGACGAGGCGTTCTTCGCGATCCTCAAGGGCTGGCCGTCGGAGTACGCCCATGGCAACGCCTCGGTGGCGGACTTCCGGCGGTACGCGGAGGAGGTCTCGGGCAAGCCGCTGGCCGCGCTCTTCGACACCTGGCTGTTCCAGCCGTCGAAGCCGGGGGTGCCGGCGGCCCGGGCCGCGGCGGTGGCCGAGGGGGCGAAGGGCGTGTCCCAGCCCAGGTCGTGGAAGCGGATCGCCGCGACGAACGGGGTGCACGGGCACTGACGCGGGGCTCGGGCTGACGCGTGGGGCGCGGTCCGGGCCGTGGGGCGCGGCCTGACGTGCCGGTCTCGGCTTTCGCTCTACGGTGGGCCCATACGCGCCGGTCGTACGGGCCCGGCGGCTGGACAGGGCGGCTGACCGAGGAGCCGGACGTGCGGAACGTGGTGATCGTCGAGGCCCCTTCCGTGCTCGGGCTGCGCCCCACCGGCGTGCAGGACCTGCCGGAGGCGCTGCTCGGGGCGGGGCTGGCCGAGGGTCTCGGGGCGGTGCGCGCGGGCCGGGTCGAGCCGCCCCCGTACAACCCGGAGCGGGACCCGGACACCGGGGTTCTGAACGCCGGTGGCATCGCCGCGTACTCCGTCGCGCTGGCCGACGCCGTGGGCGAGGTCCTCGACGCCGGCCGGTTCCCCGTCGTGCTCGGCGGCGACTGCAGTGTGCTGCTCGGCACCCTGCTCGCGCTGCGTCGCCGCGAACGGCACGGTCTGCTGTTCCTGGACGGGCACAGCGACTTCTACCAGCCCGCGGCCGAGCCGGCCGGCGAGGTGGCTTCCATGGAACTCGCCCTGGCCACCGGGCGCGGACCGCGCGTGCTCGCCGACCTGGAGGGCCGGGGCCCGCTCGTGCGGGACGAGGACGTCGTCGCCCTGGGGTTCCGGGACGCGGAGGAGTCCGCGGGGTACGGGATGCAGCCGCTGCCGCCCGCGCTGCACGCGATGGAACTGGACACCGTGCGCGCCTTGGGGGCGGCCGAAGCGGCCCGGCGCTCCGTCCGGGTGCTGACCGGGGACGGCACGGGCGCCGGGTACTGGATCCATCTCGACGTCGACGTGCTGGACGACGCGATCATGCCGGCCGTCGACCACCGGCAGCCGGACGGCCTGACCTGGCAGGAGCTGGAGACCGTCCTGCGCACGGCGCTGACGGGCGGCGGGGCGGCGGGCCTCACCGTGGCGATCTTCAACCCCCGTCTGGACCCCGACGGCACTCTCGCGCACCGCCTCACCGCCTGCCTGACAGCGGCCTTCGACAGCCAGGGCTGAGCCCATGGCCGCCGATGGCCGCGGCCCGCTACTTCGTCAGCTGTGACAGTTCCTGGTCCGCCGTCCGGGACACCCTGCGGCGGACGCCGAACCAGCCTGCGACCAGCATCGCTGCGATCAGCGGGATGAGCAGGAGGGTCTTGCGGCCGACCTCGGGGTCGTTCCACATCATGCCGAGGCAGGCCAGCAGGAAGACGATCGTGGCGATCTCCGTGACCGGGGTGCCCGGGAGGCGGAAGGAGGGGCGGCTGATCAGACCCGCCTTGGCCCGGCGGACGAAGACCAGGTGGCACACCATGATGATCACCCAGGTGCTGATGATGCCGAGGGAGGCCACGTTCAGCACGATCTCGAAGGCCTGGGCCGGCACCAGGAAGTTCAGGCCGACGCCGAGCACGCACACTCCGCAGGTCAGCAGGATGCCGCCGTAGGGGACCTGGCTGCGGTTCATGCGTGCGGTGAACTTCGGGGCGGAGCCCGCCATCGCCATGGAGCGCAGGATCCGGCCCGTGGAGTACAGGCCCGAGTTGAGGGAGGACATGGCGGCCGTCAGGACCACCAGGTTCATCACGTCGCCCGCGGCCGGGACGCCGATCTTCGACAGCACGGTGACGAAGGGGCTCTGGTCGGCCGAGTAGACCGAACCCGGCAGCAGCAGGGCCAGCAGGACGACCGAGCCCACGTAGAAGAGGCCCACCCGCCACATGATCGAGTTCACCGCGCGCGGGACGACCTTCTCCGGCTCGGCGGTCTCGCCCGCGGCGACACCGACCAGCTCCAGCGCCGCGTACGCGAAGATCACGCCCTGCATGACCAGGACGACGGGCATCATGCCGTGCGGGAAGACGCCGCCGTTGTCGGTGATGACGCTCAGGCCCGGGGTCTGCCCGCCCACCTCGTGCTGTGTGGCGAGCAGGAAGATGCCGACGAGCATGAAGCCGACGAGCGTCGCCACCTTGATGATCGCGAACCAGAACTCCATCTCGCCGAAGATCTTCACCGAGATGAGGTTCACGGCCAGGACCACCGCGAGGGCGATCAGCGCGAGCACCCACTGCGGGATGTCGGTGAACAGGCTCCAGTAGTGCGTGTAGAGCGCGATCGCGGTGATGTCGGCGATGCCGGTGGTCGACCAGTTCAGGAAGTACATCCAGCCGGCGACGTACGCGCCCTTCTCGCCGAGGAACTCACGCGCGTACGACACGAAGGAACCCGAGGAGGGGCGGTAGAGCACGAGCTCACCGAGGGCCTTGACCACGAAGAAGGCGAAGATGCCGCAGACCAGGTAGGCGATCGCCAGGGCCGGGCCCGCGTTGTGGAGGCGGCCGCCCGCGCCCAGGAAGAGCCCCGTGCCGATCGCGCCTCCGATGGCGATCATGTTGACGTGGCGGGCCTTGAGGTCCTTGCTGTAGCCGGCGTCGCCCGCGTCCGCGGGCACTGCGGCCGCATCGGTACGCGGCGTGGCCGCAGCCGTGTTCACGGCGTCCTTGCTCACGGTGGATCCACTCTCTGGTGCGCCCGAGCGGGTCACGCTCGGCTTCCGGACGTACATAAGGTCCGTGCCCTCGGTAAAGGCACAGACCAAGGGGCCACCTTCCCCCACGCCCCGTGGATCACGCGGTGGCGTACGTCACAGAGCGCGACTTCTCACACTGTCGTCCCCCCGGGTCGCGGTGGTTTCACAGCAGTGGTGAGACAGCGATACTGCTGCACATGACGACCGACACCGAGGAGCCGACCCTCACGATCGACGAGCTGGCGGCCCGGGCCGGTGTCACCGTGCGCACCGTCCGCTTCTACGGCACGAAGGGACTGCTGCCTCCGCCGGTGCTCGGTCCGCGGCGGGTGGGGCACTACGGGCGCGAGCACCTGGCCCGGCTGGCACTCATCGAGGAACTGCAGCAGCGGGGCATGACGCTGTCCGGCATCGAGCGCTATCTGCGGCAGCTGCCGCCGGACCTGAGCGCGCACGACCTCGCCATCCACCGGGCCGTGGTGGCCTCCTGGGCGCCGGAGACCGTCGAGACGGTCACCCGGGCGGAGCTGGAGCGGCGGGCCGGACGGCCGCTCGGCGACGAGGACGTCGAGCGGCTCGTCGCGATGGGCGTGATCCGGCCCGCGGACGAGGGGTACGAGGCCGACCTCGGCCTGCTCCGGCTCGGCGCCGGGCTGCTGGACGTGCCGCTCTCCCAGGAGGCGATCTTCGCGGCGCGCACGGTGCTCCTCGAGCACGCGCACGCCGCGGCCCGGGAGCTGTCGCGGCTCTTCCGCGGTGAGGTGGCGGAGCGTGACGCGCAGGACGTGCGGTCCCTGTCCGCGCACATGCACCCGCTGGTGGTGCAGGCGCTCCTCACCGCCTTCCAGCGGTCGCTGAAGGAAGAGCTGGGCGAGTGGCTCACCGGGCCTTCGTGTTCCGGCGGGTCAGACGCGGGCTGAGTCGCTGAACCGCTCCCCCTTCTCCGCCTTCTCCACCAGCAGCGCGGGCGGGGCGAAGCGCTCGCCGTACTGCGCGGCGAGTTCCCGCGCTCGGGCCACGAAGCCGGGCAGGCCCCCCTCGTAGCCGTTGATGTACTGGAGCACGCCGCCGGTCCAGCCCGGGAAGCCGATGCCGAAGATGGAGCCGATGTTGGCGTCGGCGACGGAGGTCAGCACGCCCTCCTCCAGCAGCCGGACGGTGTCCAGCGCCTCGGAGAACAGCATGCGCTCCTGCATGTCCCGGAACGGGATCCGATGGCCGGGCTTGGTGTAGTGCTCGCGCAGGCCGGGCCACAGGCCGGTGCGCTTGCCGTCGTCGCCGTAGTCGTAGAAACCGCCGCCGCCGCTGCGGCCGGTGCGGCCGAACTCGTCGACCATGCGGTCGATGACGGCTTCCGCCGGGTGGGCCGTCCAGGTGCCGCCCGCCTCCTCGACCGCCCGCTTCGACTCGGCCCGGATCTTGCGGGGCAGGGTCAGCGTCAGTTCGTCCATGAGGGACAGCACCTTGGCCGGGTAGCCGGCCTGGGCCGCGGCCTGTTCGACGGAGGCGGGCTCGATGCCCTCGCCGACCATGGCGACGCCCTCGTTGATGAAGTGGCCGATGACGCGGGAGGTGAAGAAGCCGCGCGAGTCGTTGACGACGATCGGTGTCTTGTTGATCTGCCGGACCAGGTCGAAGGCCCGGGCGAGGGCCTCCTCGCCGGTGCGCTCGCCCTTGATGATCTCGACGAGCGGCATCTTGTCGACGGGTGAGAAGAAGTGCAGGCCGATGAAGTCGGCCTGGCGCTCGACGCCTTCGGCGAGGGCGGTGATGGGCAGGGTGGAGGTGTTGGAGCACAGCAGCGCGTCGGGGGCGACGACGTGCTGGATCTCCTGGAACACCTTGTGCTTGAGGGAGGTGTCCTCGAAGACGGCCTCGATCACGGCGTCACAGCCGGCCAGGTCCTGGACCTCGGCGGTGGGGGTGATGCGGGCGAGCAGCGCGTCGGCCTTCTCCTGGGTGGTACGGCCCTTGGAGACGGCCTTGGCGCACAGCTTCTCGGAGTAGGCCTTGCCCTTGAGAGCGGCTTCCAGGGAGACGTCCTTCAGGACGACGTCGATGCCGGCGCGGGCGCAGGAGTAGGCGATGCCGGCGCCCATCATCCCGGCGCCGAGGACGGCGGCCTTGCGGACCTTGCGGGGCTCGACGCCCCTGGGGCGGTTCGCGCCGGAGTTGACGGCCTGGAGGTCGAAGAAGAACGCCTGGATCATGTTCTTCGAGGTCTGGCCGGCCGCGAGGTCCACGAAGTAGCGGGCCTCGATGACCTGGGCGGTCTCGAAGTCGACCTGGGAGCCCTCGACGGCGGCGGCCAGGATGTTGCGCGGGGCCGGGTAGGGGGCGCCGCCCGTCTGCTTGCGCAGGCTGGCGGGGAAGGCGGGCAGGTTCGCGGCGAACTTGGGGTTGGCCGGCGTGCCGCCCGGGATGCGGTAGCCCGGCTTGTCCCAGGGCTGCTGAGACTCGGGGTTGGCGTCGATGAAGGCCCGGGCCTTGGCGAGCATGTCCTCGTGGCTGTCGGCCACCTCGTCGACGAGGCCGTTGTCCAGGGCGCGGCGCGGGTTGTACTGGGTGCCCTGGAGGAGGACCTTCAGCAGGGCGTCGGCGATGCCGAGCATCCGGACGGTGCGGACGACGCCGCCGCCTCCGGGAAGCAGGCCGAGGGTGACCTCGGGGCAGCCGATCTTGGAGCCGGGTGCGTCGAGGGCGACGCGGTGGTGGCAGGCCAGGGCGATCTCGTAACCGCCGCCGAGGGCCGCGCCGTTGAGGGCCGCGACGACCGGCTTGCCGAGGGTCTCGATGCGGCGCAGGTTCCGCTTGATCGCCATGCCGCCGTCGAACAGCTCCTGGGCCGTCTCGGGCGTGACGCGGATGAGGTCGCGCAGGTCGCCGCCGGCGAAGAAGGTCTTCTTCGCGGAGGTGATGATGACGCCCCGGATGGAGTCCTTCTCGGCCTCCAGGCGGTCGGTGACGGCGGCCAGCGAGTCGCGGAACGCCTGGTTCATGGTGTTCGCGGACTGGTCGGGGTCGTCGATGACGAGGGTGACGAGGCCGGTGCGGTCCTGTTCCCAGCGGATGGTGGTGGATTCAGTGCTCATGTGGAGGTGCTCCGTGTGATCCGTCGGGAGGAGGTCAGATGCGCTCGACGATGGTGGCGACGCCCATGCCGCCGCCGACGCACAGCGTGGCGAGGCCGAAGCGCTTGTCCTGGCGCTCGAGTTCGTCGACGAGGGTGCCGAGGATCATCGCGCCGGTGGCGCCGAGGGGATGGCCGAGCGCGATCGCGCCGCCGTTGACGTTGACCTTGTCCAGGGACAGGCCCATGTCCTTGACGAAGCGCAGCACGACCGCCGCGAACGCCTCGTTGATCTCGACGAGGTCGATGTCGTCGATGGTCAGTCCGGCCTTGGCGAGGGCCTTGCGGGTGGCGGGGGCGGGGCCGGTGAGCATGATGGTCGGCTCGGAGCCGGAGACGGCGGCGGAGACGATCCGCGCACGGGGCGTGAGGCCGTAGCGCTCGCCGACCTCCTTGGAGCCGATCGCGACGAGCGAGGCGCCGTCGACGATGCCGGAGGAGTTGCCCGCGTGGTGGACGTGGTCGATCTTCTCCACCCAGTGGTACTGCTGGAGCGCGACCGCGTCGAAGCCGCCGAGTTCGCCGACGTCCGCGAACGACGGCTTGAGCTTGGCGAGGGAGTCGGCGGTGGTGCCGGGGCGGGGGAACTCGTCGTGGTCGAGGACGACGAGGCCGCTGCGGTCCTTGACCGGGACGACGGACCGCTCGAAGCGGCCGTCCTTCATCGCGGTGGCGGCCCGCTCCTGGGAGAGGGCCGCGTACTCGTCGACGTCGCGCCGGGAGAAGCCCTCGATGGTGGCGATGAGGTCGGCGCCGATGCCCTGCGGCACGAAGTTGACCTCGAGGTTGGTCATCGGGTCGTTGAACCAGGCGCCGCCGTCGGAGGCCATCGGCACCCGGGACATCGACTCGACACCGCCCGCGAGGACGAGGTCCTCCCAGCCGGAACGCACCTTGGCGGCGGCCAGGTTGACGGCCTCCAGGCCAGAGGCGCAGAAGCGGTTCTCCTGCACACCGGCGACCGTGTCGGGCAGACCCGCGGCGATGGCGGCGATCCGGGCGATGTCGGAGCCCTGGTCGCCGACCGGGCCGACGACGCCGAGGACGATGTCGTCGACGGCAGCCGGGTCGAGGTCCGGGAACCGGGCGCGGATCTCGTGGATGAGTCCGACGACCAGGTCGATGGGCTTGGTGCCGTGCAGGGCGCCGCTTGCCTTGCCGCGGCCGCGCGGAGTGCGGATCGCGTCGTAGACATACGCTTCGGTGGTCACGAGGGGGCCTTTCACTGAGGGTTTCGGGACGACGGGAGGAGCCCGGGGACGTCCCAGTCCCGGGCGACGTCCGCCGTGTCGGCGCCCGGCCGCGCCGGGCCGGTGCGGACGGTGGTCGGGGTCGCGGAGAAGCGGGGGGCCGGGGCGGGCTGGGTGATGCCGCCGTGGTCGGTGAACGTGCCGCGGGCGGCCAGGTGCGGGTGGTGCGGGGCCTCGCGCAGGGACAGCACGGGCGCCACGCAGGCGTCGGAGCCGTCGAAGACGGCCGTCCACTCGTCCCTCGTCCGGGTCTTGAAGCGGGCGGCGATCTCTTCGCGCAGTTCGTCCCAGCGGGTGACGTCCTTGCGGGCGTCGGCCCGGTGGCCGACGCCGAGGAGGCCGAGGAACTCGGCGTAGAACTGCGGTTCCAGGGCGCCGACGGCCATGTACCGGCCGTCGGCCGTCTCGTAGGTTCCGTAGTAGGGGCAGCCGCCGTCCAGGAGGTTGGCGCCGCGCCGGTCCTGCCAGCCGCCGGCGGCGAGCATGCCGTGGATCATCGTGGCGAGGTGGGCGGTGCCGTCGACGATGGCGGCGTCGACGACCTGGCCGGTGCCGCCCGCCCTGGCGTGGTGCAGGGCGGCGAGGACGCCGACGACGAGGTAGAGGGAGCCGCCCGCGTAGTCGCCGAGCAGGTTGGCCGGGGCGGGCGGCGCCTCTCCCGGCCGGCCGATCATGCCGAGGGCGCCGGTGGGGGCGATGTACGCGATGTCGTGCCCGGCGCGCCGGGCGAGCGGGCCGTCCTGGCCCCAGCCGGTCATCCGGCCGTAGACGAGGCGAGGGTTGCGGGCGTGGCAGTCGCCGGGGCCGACACCGAGGCGCTCGGCGACGCCGGGGCGGTAGCCCTCGACCAGGACGTCGGCGCGGGCCACGAGATCGAGCACCCGCTCAGGGCCGTCCGGGGCCTTCAGATCGACGACGACCGAGCGCTTGTTGCGGTTGGTGATGTCGTACGCCGGGTCGATCGCGAGCCCGGGGCCGCCGGGCCGGTCCACCCGCACGACGTCGGCGCCGAGGTCGGCCAGGAGCATGGCGGCGAACGGACCGGGTCCGATACCGGCCAGCTCGACGACGCGCACGCCGGTGAGCGGGCCGTGTCCTGGCGTCCTTGCCGTGGTCATCCAGCCCCCAGTGCTGTGACACATGTGATGTAACACCAGTGATGCTAAGAACGTGTTCCACTCGGCACAAGACCCGACCGAGCAAGCGCTTAGCAATCTGCCGGACGGGTCAGCTTGCGTCCAGCTCCACTATCAGCCGCTTCGGGGCGATCACCCGGTAGCTCTCCTCCACCCAGTCGCAGATCACCTCGGCGGACGGGGCGCCCCGCAGTTCGAGGGGAACGCTCACCCAGCCCGCCTTGCCCAGGCCGTACCCGGCGGGCTCGGCGCCCGGGCAGGCCAGTGCGTGGGCGTGCGCCGTCTCGTCCTTGAGCTTCACCGTCACCCCCAGCGGGTAACTGCCGTCCTGTACCCCGAGGAAGACGAAGACCTTGCTGTTGACCTTGACGACGGACTCGCCCCAGGGGAACTCCTCGACGGCGTCCGGCAGCCCCAGTGCGAAGGCACGCACTTTCTCCCACTTCTTCAGGGCATTCCTGGGCAGGGCCATCGTCGTCCTCCGGGCTCGTCGTCGGGCTCCGCACACCTCACGCTAGCCTCGGCCACCGACAGCGGCACGGGCTGCACGACCGAGGGGTGTCATGAGCAGGCAAAGCAGGACGGACCGTCCGTACGACATCGTGCTCTTCGGAGCGACCAGTTTCGCCGGGGCGCTCACCGCGGAGTACCTGGCCTCCCACGCGCCCGAGGGGCTGCGCTGGGCGATCGCGGGGCGTAACGCCGGGAAGCTGGAGCGGCTGCGGGAGCAGCTGCCCGCCGACACGAAGGTCGGGGTGGTGCGGGCGGACGTCTCCGATCCGGCCTCGCTGCGCGACCTCGCCGGGCAGGCGCGCGTGGTGGCCACGACCGTCGGCCCGTACGTGACGTACGGCGAGGAGCTCGTCGCGGCCTGCGCGGACGCCGGGACCGACTACCTCGACCTGTGCGGTGAGCCGGAGTTCGTGGACCTGATGTACGTCCGGCACGACGCACGCGCGCGGGAGACCGGGGCGCGGCTGGTGCACGCCGCCGGGTTCGACTCGATCCCGCACGACCTGGGCGTGTACTTCACCGTGCAGCAGCTGCCCGAGGACGTGCCCCTGGCCGTGGAGGGCTTCGTCACCGCGGACGCGGCGTTCTCCGGCGGCACCTTCGCCTCCGCGCTGGGCCAGTTCGCACGGCAGCGGGAGATGGCGGCGGCCGCGCGTGACCGGCGGCGGCACGAGCCGCGGCTGGTGGGCCGGCGGACGTCGGCGCCGTTGGGCGGGCCGCGGTTCGCCAAGGAGGTCGGCGCGTGGGCGCTGCCGATGCCGACCATCGACCCGCAGATCGTGCGGCGCTCGGCGTCGGCCCTCGACCGGTACGGGCCCGACTTCCGCTACCGGCAGTACGCGGCCGTCCGGCGTCTGCCGGTAGCCGTGGGCGGGGTCGCGGCGCTCGGCGCGCTGGTCGCGGCGGCTCAGGTGGCGCCCGCGCGGCGCTGGTTGTCGGACCGGCTGAAGCCCGGGGACGGGCCGAGCCCCGAGAAGCGGGCGAAGAGCTGGTTCTCGGTGCGCTTCGTGGGCGAAGGCGGCGGCTCGCGGGTGTACACGGAGGTATCCGGCGGCGATCCCGGCTACGACGAGACGGCGAAGATGTTCGCCGAGTCGGCGCTGTGCCTGGCCTTCGACGACCTTCCGGAGACGGCGGGCCAGGTCACCACGGCGGTGGCGATGGGCAACGCGCTGATCGACCGGCTGCGCGCGGCGGGCATCCGCTTCCGCGTCGCGGCGGCCCGCTGAGGCCTACAGCGGCCACTCGGCAACGGTGTAGATCATCCCGGCGATCCAGGCGAGCCCGGCCAGGACGGCGAGGATCAGTCCTATGGTGACGGCCCGCTCGACGGTCTGGGTCGGGCCGGCAACTGGCTTGGGGGCGCGGTGCGTTGTCATGCGCCCCAGCCTGCCGACGGCGCCGCGGCCGGGCATCCGTTCGGGTACTCAGGGCCGGTACTCAGATCGTCCGGTCGCCGTGCGGGCGATCAGGCCGGGTACGTCCCCCGCAGCGCCTCGCGGCACAGGGCGTCCGCCCTGCGGGTGGTCTCCGGGATGCGGTAGGCGGGGGTCAGCGCGAGGGTGTGCGCGCAGGCGTTGTCCAAGGTCACCCGGTGGCCGACGGAGACGAAGACCGGCTTGACGGCGTCCCGGGTGCGCAAGGCCCGGCCGACCTCTTCCGGGCCGGCGAGCAGGGGCGCGGTGCTGCCGCGCGGGATGTCCGGGTCGTCGTAGGAGAAGGTGAACGGGTTCTTCGCCACGCCGATCGTGGGCAGGCCGGTCAGGACGCCGAGGTGGCTGGCGAGGCCGAAGCGGCGGGGGTGGGCCAGGCCGTAGCCGTCGCAGACGACCAGGCCGGGCGGGCAGGGCAGGGCGTCGAGGGCGGCGAGGACCGTGGGGATCTCACGGAAGGCGAGCAGCCCCGGCACATAGGGGAAGGAGACCCGGCCCACGGCGGTGGCCTCGGCGACGACGTCGAGAGTCGACGCGTCCAGCACGACCGCCGCCGCCGCGACGACATCGCGTTCGTCGTCGTATGCGACGTCGACGCCCGTCACGCGGCCCGTACCGGGCGGCGGCCCCGGTTCGCCGAGGATCACACGGGTGCGCAGAGCGTCCTGCACGGCACGGGCCTGCTCATCGGTGGCGGGCCAGTCCTGTGGAATGCGTACGGTCGTCATGGTGCGCCCGAGCCTACGGGCTGCCCGGCGACCGGGCGCATGCCCGGGGGTAGGCTCCCGATCATGTTCGTGCTGGAACTGACCTACACCGCCCCGCTGGAAGCCGTCGACGCCGTGCTGGAGGAGCATGTGGTCTGGCTCGACGAGCAGTACCGGCAGGGGGTCTTCCTGGCGTCCGGGCGCAAGAACCCCCGCGACGGCGGGGTGATCATCGCCGTCGCGGGGGATCGCGCGCGGATCGAGGAGATCACCGCGGAGGATCCGTTCGTCGTCGCGGGCGTGTGCGCGTACCGCGTCACCGAGTTCACGGCCACGAAGACGGCACCCGCGCTGGAGGCCTACCGCGAGACCCTCTGAGGCGCCAGCCTCACTTGCCCAGTGCGCGCTGCAGCTGGCTCTTGTTCATGGCGGAACGGCCCTCGACGCCCTTGCGCTTGGCCTCCTGGTACAGCTGGTCATAGGTGGGGCCCTGGGAGCCCTGCCCCGAACGCTGACCGCCCCGCTTGCCCGAGGACATGTCCTTGGTGGACGTGCGGCTGGCCGTCTTGGACTCGCCGGAACGGGCGCGTTCCTTGTTCACCGTCCGGGCGGCGATCTCCTTGGCGCGGCCGGTGCTTTCGCCCCGGTCCTTCGCGCTCTCCTTGATGTGCTCGTACTGACGCTCCCGCTTGGAGCTCGAACCGCGTGGCATTCTCGCTCACTTCCTTTCACGATCAGTGAACGAGTACCCACACTGCCAACGATCAGGGCATGCCGCATGCTCACTGCTCCAGGCGGGCAACCCGGCCCTTCTCGCCCGCGGCCCAGCACCCTTGGGACGGCGTGCAGTCGACGGTGTCGTAGGAGCCCGTGTCCACGGTCCGCCAGGTCCGGCCCGCGTCCGTGGTGAGGTCGGTGCCGGTGGGGCCGACGGCGAGGGCGGCGGACCGGCTGTGCGGGAGCCAGGCCACGCCGGAGCGGTAGGCGGGCACGGGCGTGGCCGCCCGACGCCAGGTGCGTCCGCCGTCGGCGGTGCGGGCGGCGGCGCGCGGCGAGGACTGGTCGGGGCGGTAGTCGCCGCCGACGGCGAGACCCCGGGCGCGGTCGCGGAAGGCCAGCGCGAAGACGCCCCGGGCGGGATCTCCCGCGGGAAGGGGCGCGTCGGCGGCCGTCCAGGTGAGTCCGCGGTCTGCGGAGTGCAGGACGCGCGCACGGGCCGCTCCGCCCGTGGCGAGCCAGACGTCCTTCGCCCCGGACGTCACCAGGCACTGGCCGCTCGCCGCGAACCCGGCCTCGCCCTCCTGCGCGTCCGGCATCCCCCGGTCCGGCAGCACCGTCCAGGTCCGGCCGCCGTCGCCGGTCGACAGGATGCGGAACTTCCCGTCCACCGGGTCGCTCATCGCGAGACCGTGGCGGCGGTCGAAGAAGGCGAGGCAGTCGTAGAACGCCCTCGGGTCGGGGTTGCGGAAGGACTCCGTCCATGTCGTTCCGCCGTCGTCGGTGCGGTAGATCCGGGACGCCTCCCCCTCGCCGATGGCCAGCACCACGGCCCGGCGCGCGTCGAACGCCTCCACGTCCCGGAACTGCAACTCCCCCGCGCCGGGCGGCGACACGTCGCGCCAGCTCGCGCCGCCGTCGGTGGTGCGCAGGACGGTGCCGCCGGTGCCGGCGACCCAGGCGGTGTTCCGGCTGACGGCGGCGAGGCCCCGGAAGCGTGCCTGCGGGGCGCCGGTGTCCTTGAGTTCCCAGTGCGGCGGCCGGTGCTCCGGCTCGTGCGCCTGCGCCGGTACGGCGGTCAGGGCCGCCAGTGCCGCCGCGCAGGCCGCCATCGCGGTCGCCCTGCCCCGTGTTCGTCCCGCCCGCCGCGTGCTCCCCAAGCGCCTCATGGCGGGCGAAGCTAGCCCACACCCCGGGCGCCGTCCAGACGGCCTCTCCGCTCGCGCGTCCGGCACCACACGTGTCCTCGGGGACACACGAGGAGAGTCACGTCACTCTGGTGCATGAACGCGGTGACAGAGGTCACTCGCATTTCGTGTGCACGGATTGGCTGATTCCGTCGTCTCTTCCAGTGCCCGGCCTCATCCGCCCGGAAGTGTCCGTCCAGCCGTCACAAGGGAGCAAAGGCGTTGTCCATCGTCATCGAGCAGCCCGTTGAGGCCCGCCTCGTCGCCGCCGCGCCGCGTATGCCGAGCATTCCCGCGACGCTGCACTACGACCGGCGTGATCCTTTCGCGGTCCGCATGACCTTCCCCGCCCCGGCCACGCTGGAGGGCGTCGACGTCTGCTGGACCTTCTCCCGCGAGCTGCTCGCCGCGGGCCAGAAGAGCGCCGAGGGGCACGGCGACGTGCGGGTGCGGCCCTACGGCTACGACCGCACGGTGCTGGAGTTCCACGCGCCCGAGGGCACCGCCGTGGTCCACGTCCGCTCGAGCGAGATCCGCCGGTTCCTCGAGGCCACGAGTGAGCTCGTGCCCGTCGGTCTGGAGCACCTCCAGCTCGATCTGGACCACGGTCTGGCCGAGCTGATGCGCGACGCGTGCTGAGCTGACGGGGCCGCTCCGGCAGGGCGTTGTCCCCGCACTCGGCCAAGGGGGTCTCAGTGCGAGGCGGTCACCGCGCTTTTCGCCGTCCGCTCGGCCACCGCCGCACTCACCTCGCGGACGATGCCGACCAGTCCTGGCCTCGCCTCCCCGGCCCGCTCGGCCAGTTCGCGGGTGCGCTGTTCCGAAGGGCTTTCACCGAAGAGGCGCGCGGCCGCGGCGAGGACGGCGACCGCCGCGTCGCGACCGGAGATTCCGGCGGCCGGCAGCGGGCCGCGAGACACCTGGCCCGTCCCCTCGCGCGGCTCCTGAAGCACCTGCCGTGTCTCCTCCCGCAGCGTCTCCACGACGACCGTCCGTTCCAGCGCGTACTCCACGGACGGGAACACGCCGAGCACCCGTCTCTTCTCCGCGCGCACGTACCCCTCGGCCACCAGTTGCTCCCGCACGGCGTCGGAGGTCACCCGCGCCCGCAGCGTCACCCAGGTGCGCCAGGGGTGAGGGCAGGACTCGCGGACGAGGTCCAGCAGCCCGTCGAGGACCGGATCACCGGCGCTCGCGTCCAGGTCCACCGGTGTGGCGATGCCGTCCACGTCGGTCAGCAGCCCGCGCCGGGCCAGCTCGACGAGGGCGCCGGCCCGCACCAGGTCGGTTCGCGGCGCGGTGCCGCCGGCCGCCGGCCGCCCGGTGTCCCAGGCCAGCAGACAGAGCCGGGCAGGCAGTGAGAGCGGTTCGTTCGGCACGGGAGCCTCCTTCGAGCAGAAAGATCGAGTTCCCCGTAAAAGCGTTGACAGGCTCACAGCGCCTTCATACGGTGTACAACGTCCTGTTGCCGCCGATTGGAGAAGGACGTTGCTCGTCTGAGGTCCTGAGACACCGCGTCACACCCCTTGATGTGTGCGTTGCGTGCGACCTCGGCGTCAGAGCCGTCCTCCCGGTGCAGGGCATTTTTCATGCCCGTGACGTACCCACGGAGCCTCCGCACCCTGGTCGCAGGTGTCTCGACACGCGTTTGCCCTGACCGCTTCAAGCAACCGCGAGTGAGGCCCCCATGTCTGCTTCCATCACCGTCACGTCCCTTGCGTTCGCCTGGCCCGACGGCAGTCCCGTCTTCGATGGCCTGGACGTCGCGTTCGGCCCCGGCCGGACCGGCCTGGTAGGCGTCAACGGGTCGGGAAAGTCCACCCTGCTCAAGCTGATCGCCGGTGAACTCGCACCGGCCGACGGCACCGTCCGCGTGGCCGGCGAGGTCGGATACCTCCCGCAGAACGTCACGCTCGACACCACCCTGCGCGTCGACGAAGCCCTCGGCATCGCCGCGCGGCGCGCCGCCCTGCACGCCATCGAGTCGGGCGACGCCTGCGAGGCGCATTTCGAGACCGTCGGCGACGACTGGGACGTCGAGGAGCGGGCCCTCGCCACCCTGGGCGAACTCGGCCTGGCAAAGCTGGAGTTGGACCGCACCATCGGTGAGGTGTCCGGTGGCGAGTCGGTCCTGCTGCGGCTGGCCGCACTGCTGCTGCGCCGCCCCGACGTGCTGCTGCTGGACGAACCGACCAACAACCTCGACCTGTACGCCCGCAGGCGGCTGTACGCGGCCGTCCAGTCCTGGCCGGGCGTGCTGGTCGTGGTCAGCCACGACCGCGAACTGCTGGACCTCGTCGACCAGATCGCCGATCTGCGCTCCGGCGGGATCACCTGGTACGGCGGCAACTACACCGACTACGAGGAGTCATTGGAGATCGAGCAGGAGGCGGCCGAACGCATGGTGCGCGTCGCCGAGTCCGACTTCCGCAAGCAGAAGCGCGAACTCGCCGACGCCCAGGTCAAACTGGCCCGCCGCAAGCGGTACGGGCAGAAGATGTGGGACAGCAAGCGCGAACCTAAGATCGTCATGGGGGCGCGCAAGCGCGCGGCGCAGGAGTCCGCGGGCAAGCACCGCATCATGCACGAGGAGAAGCTCGCCGAGGCCCGGGAGCGGCTCGACGAGGCGGTGGAGGCCGTACGGGACGACGACGAGATCCGCGTCGATCTGCCGTACACGGCCGTGCCGCCGGGGCGGACGGTCCTCACCATCCAGGATCTCGGGCTCCGGTACGGCGCCCGGGTGAAGGGCGGTGTCGAGCTGCGCGGACCGGAGCGGGTCGCGTTGATCGGGCGCAACGGCGCGGGCAAGACCACGCTGCTGCGCACGATCACCGGCGAGCTCGCCCCGGAGGCGGGCGAGGTGGTGGCGCACGTGCCGCTGCGGTTCCTGCCACAGCGGCTCGACGTCCTCGACGGGGAGCTGTCCGTCGCCGAGAACGTGGCCCGGTACGCGCCGGACGCGACCAACAACCGGGTCCGGGCGCGGCTGGCACGCTTCCTCTTCCGGGGCGCCCGCGCCGACCAGAAGGCGGCGACGCTGTCCGGCGGTGAGCGCTTCCGGGCCGCGCTGGCCGCGCTGATGCTGGCCGAGCCCGCCCCGCAGCTGCTCATGCTGGACGAGCCGACCAACAACCTCGACATGGCGAGCGTCCGGCAGCTCACCACGGCACTGGAGTCCTACGAGGGAGCGCTGGTCGTGGCCAGTCACGACCTGCCGTTCCTGGAGTCCGTCGGCATCACGCGCTGGCTGCTGCTGGAGGAGGGAGAACTCAGGGAAATCACGCCAGAGGCTGTCGGGATTTCCTCCTAGCGTCGGTGGCATGACCGACTTCGCACACGATGCCATCACCCTGACCGGAGCACGCGAGAACAACCTGAAGGACGTCACCCTCCGCATCCCGAAAGGCCGGCTGACCGTGTTCACCGGCGTTTCGGGATCGGGGAAGTCGTCCGTCGTCTTCGACACGATCGCGGTGGAGTCGCAGCGCCAGCTGAACGAGACGTACCCCTGGTTCGTCCGCAACCGACTGCCCAAGTTCGAGCGGCCGCACGCGGACGGCCTGGAGCACCTCACCCCGGCGATCGTCGTCGACCAGCGGCAGGTCGGCGGCCATTCCCGGTCGACCGTCGGCACCATGACGGACGTCTACTCGGTGATCCGGGTGCTGTTCTCCCGGCACGGCACGCCGAGCGCCGGGCCGGCGACGGCGTACTCGTTCAACGACCCGTCGGGAATGTGCCCCGAGTGCGACGGCCTCGGCCGGACAGTGCGGCCCGACTGGGACCGGATCCTGGATCCGGACCGCTCCCTCGCCGACGGGGCGGTCCGCTTCCCGCCGTTCGCCGCCGGGACCTGGCAGGGGCAGGCGTACACCAACAGCACCGACCTGGACCCGCACAAGCCGGTCGGGCGGTTCACGGCCGCCGAGCGGGAGTTCCTGATGCGCGGGCGGCCGGGCAGCAAGGTCACCGTCACCGGCACCGGCGGCACCTGGACCACCGATTACGAGGGGCTGGCCGTCCGCTTCGAGCGGCTGTATCTGAAACGGGACCTGTCGGCCATGAGCCAGAAGACCCGGGACCTGGTGGGCGCGTACCTGGTGGAGGGCACCTGCCCGGGCTGCCGCGGAGCCCGGCTGAACGCGGCGGCGCTCGCGACCCGCGTCAGCGGCCGGTCGATCGCCGACTGCACCCGCATGCAGGTCACGGACCTGATCACCGTTCTGAAGGAGATCGACGATCCGGTGGCCGGGCCGATCGCCTCGGCCGCCGTCACCGCGCTGGAGCGCATCGAGGCGATCGGCCTCGGCTACCTCAGCCTGGACAGGGAGACGGCCACGCTGAGCGGCGGGGAGGGGCAGCGTCTGAGGACGGTGCGGCACCTGGGCTCCAGCCTGACCGGGATGACGTACATCTTCGACGAGCCCAGCGTCGGACTGCACCCGCGCGACGTGGGCCGCCTCGGCGACCTGCTGCTGCGGCTGCGCGACAAGGGCAACACCGTGCTGGTGGTCGAGCACGACCCGGACGTGATCGCGCTGGCCGATCACGTCGTCGACATGGGTCCGGGGGCCGGGGCCGGCGGTGGCACGGTGGTGTTCGAGGGGACGCCACGGGAGCTGGCGGCGTCCCGCACGCTCACCGGACGGTGCCTGCGCCGCCGTACGGCGGTCAAGGAAGACGTGCGCGAGGCCACCGGGGAGTTGTGGGTGAAGGGCGCCCGCCGGCACAACCTGCGTGATGTGACCGTACGGTTCCCGATCGGTGTGCTCACGGCGGTGACCGGGGTCGCCGGGTCCGGCAAGAGCACCCTGGCCGGGGAGTTCACCGCGGCGCACGACGAGGCCGTGGTCGTCGACCAGTCGTCGATCGGCGTCTCGGGCCGCTCCACCCCGGCGACCTACCTGGGGATCATGGACACGGTCCGCAAGATCTTCGCCCGCGAGACGGGGACCGAGGCGGGCCTGTTCAGCTTCAACTCCGGCGGGGCCTGCGGCACCTGCGAGGGCCGGGGCCTCCTCTACACCGACCTGGCCTTCATGGACCCGGTGACGACGACCTGCCACGCCTGCGAGGGGCGGCGCTTCAAGGAGGAGGTGCTGCGGCTGACCGTGCGGGGCAACTCCGTCGCGGACGTCCTGGAGATGACCGCCGAGCAGGCGCTCGGCTTCTTCGACGACTCGGGCGTACGGCGGCGGCTGCGTGCCCTGCGGGACGTCGGACTGACGTATCTGACGCTGGGGCAGCCGCTCTCCACCCTCTCCGGCGGTGAGAGGCAGCGGATCAAGCTGGCCACACGACTGCACCGGACCGGCGCGGTCTACGTCCTCGACGAACCGACGACCGGCCTGCACATGGCGGACGTGGAGGGACTTCTCGCTCTCCTGGACCGGCTGGTCGACGCGGGCAACACGGTCGTCGTGGTCGAGCACAACCTGGACGTGGTCGCCCGGGCCGACTGGGTCATCGACCTCGGCCCTGACGGTGGCCGGGACGGCGGTGAGATCGTCTTCGAGGGGACGCCGGGCCGGCTGCTGGAGGCGCAGGGGTCGTTCACCGCGGAGCACCTGCGGCGGGCGGTGCGGCACCGCCCATGAGCCGGCCACGCGCCGAGGCCGGGGCGGGGCCGGCGGGGTGAGTTGCCGGGGCGGGTCGTGGGGTACCCGGAGGGCGGTGGGTCGGCCCCCCGTCCGCTCCGGGCCTTCCCGGGGCTGTCCTCTCCCCCGTTCGCCCTGCATGATGGTCGGCCGACGCCCCGACGGGCTCCGGTCGATCCCGGGGGCTCCGCCGGTGCGCTCCCGACACGTCCCATCCGATACGGAGTCACGCTCGTGCCCAGCAAGAAGGCCCTCGTCCGCCGCCCCAGCCCGCGCCTCGCCGAGGGGCTGGTGACGCACATCGAGCGGGAGCAGGTCGACACCGGCCTCGCCGTCGAGCAGTGGTCGGCGTACGTGGAGGCCCTGCGCACGCACGGCTGGGACATCATCGAGGTGGACCCGGTCGACGACTGCCCGGACTCGGTGTTCGTCGAGGACACGGTCGTGATGTACAAGAACGTGGCCCTCATCGCGCGCCCCGGTGCCGACTCCCGGCGGGAGGAGACCGCCGGGGTGGAGGAGGCCGTGGCCGGTCTCGGCTGCTCGGTGAACTGGATCTGGGAGCCGGGCACCCTGGAGGGCGGGGACGTCCTGAAGATCGGCGACACGGTCTACGTGGGCCGGGGCGGCCGCACCAACGCCGCCGGCGTCCGGCAGCTGCGCGCCGCGTTCGAGCCGCTCGGCGCGCGGGTCGTCTCGGTGCCGGTGAGCAAGGTGCTGCACCTGAAGTCGGCGGTCACGGCGCTGCCGGACGGCACGGTCGTCGGACACATCCCGAAGATGGACACGCCGTCGCTGTTCGGGCGCTTCCTGCCGGTCCCGGAGGAGGCCGGGTCGCACGTGGTGCTGCTCGGCGGCGACAAGCTGCTGATGGCGGCGAGCGCGCCGAAGACCGCCGAGCTGTTCGCCGACCTCGGGTACGAACCGGTCGTCGTGGACATCAGCGAGTTCGAGAAGCTCGAGGGATGTGTGACGTGCCTCTCGGTGCGGCTGCGGGATCTGTACGTCTGAGCGGACCGCATCCCTCCCCTTCGGCCCGCCGACCTGCGGGTCCGGGGGGAGCCAGCACCCTCCCCAGGGCGACCCCGCTGATCAGCGACCTTTACAGCACCCTTAACCTACGGCTTCGTAACCTACGGAGACGTAGCCTACGATGCCGTAGGTTTACTGCTCACCGCTCGTACGCTTGTCCCCTGGAGAGTCCATGACGATCACCACTCCCCACCTCGGCAGCCCGGCCGGCGCCTGGACCGACGCCCAGCTGCTGTACGCCCTGGAGGAAGTGGTCGAGAAGGAGCTCAACCGGCATCTGAAGGTCGCCAAGGACTGGATGCCGCACGAGTACGTGCCGTGGACCGACGGTCGCAACTTCCCCGGTGTCTTCGATGACGGTCAGGCCTGGGAGAAGGAGCAGTCCAAGGTCACCGAGATCGGCCGCATCGCGCTCGTCGTCAACCTTCTGACCGAGGACAACCTGCCCAGCTACCACCATGAGATCGCCTCGCTGTTCGGCCGCGACGGCGCCTGGGGCACCTGGGTGCACCGCTGGACCGCGGAGGAGGGCCGGCACGGCATCGTGATGCGCGACTACCTGCTCACCTCGCGCGCGGTGGACCCGGACAAGCTGGAGGAGTTCCGGATGTCCCACATGAGCGAGGGCTTCGAGTCGGACAACCGGCACTCGATGCTGCACTCGGTGGCCTACGTCGCCTTCCAGGAGCTGGCGACGCGCGTCTCGCACCGCAACACGGGCCACCAGTCAGGGGACCCGGTCTGCGATCGCATGCTGGCGCGCATCGCCACCGACGAGAACCTGCACATGGTGTTCTACCGGAACCTGCTGAAGGCGGCATTCGAGCTCGCGCCCGACCTGACGATGATGGCGGTGCGCGACGTCATCGTGAACTTCCGGATGCCCGGCCACGGCATGCCCGGCTTCGAGCGGGCCGCCGCGCAAATGGCGATCGGCGAGATCTACAACATGCGCATCCACCACGACGACGTGCTCCAGCCCGTGCTGCGCTTCCTGAAGATCATGGAGATCGACGGCCTGGGCCCCGAGGGCCGCAAGGCGCAGGAGGAACTCGGTCTGTTCATGGGCGGCCTGGACTCCGAGGCGTCGAAGTTCGACGAGAAGCTGGCCGCCCGCAAGGCCCGCATGGCGGCCCGGGCCGGCGCCTGACGCCGACCGGCACACGAAAACCGGGCCCGGCCCGCGCACGAAACCGGAGACCGCCCGCACACCGAACCGGACCCCGGCCGCCACGAGCGTCCGGGGCCCGGTGCCGTACCGGCGGAGCGGGCGCGGGCAGCGGAGGAGACCGCGGCGGCGCCGATCCGCTCAGCGGGACGGCTGCGGCTACCGCGGAACCCGCCGCAGCTGAAGCCGTTCCTTCTCCGAGAGACCGCCCCAGACGCCGAAGCGCTCGTCGTTGTCCAGCGCGTACGCCAGGCAGGCCGCGCGGATCGGGCACATACCGCAGATCCGCTTCGCCTCCCGCACCGAACTGCCCGGCTCGGGGAAGAAGAAGTCCGCCCCCGTCTGCGCGCACAACGCCTCTTGCTGCCATTCGAGTTCGGGCGAGGTGATGGTGTCGATGTGCATGACCGAGAGCGTCGCGGGCGGCGAAAAACGTTCGATCAACACGAGATCAACACCGCGTTCACGGACCTCCCGGCCGCTCGATGATCGCCCGCCGGACGGGACGGCGCACGGCGGCGCGCGGAAACCTCCGCGACGCGTCCCGGCGGCGCTCCGGCGGCGTTCGTCACCGGGCGGTGCCAGACTCGGCAGTGCAGACGACGGGCCCCTGTCCGAGGAGGGCGACGATGCTCACCACCCGTTACGTCACCGGTGCTCCGAACTGGATCGATGTCGGCACCCCCGACATCGACGGCGCCGCCGCCTTCTACGGAGCGCTGTTCGGCTGGCGGTTCGAGCCGGGCGGCCCGGAGGTCGGGGGCTACGGCCTGTTCCGGCTCGGCGGCAGGACGGCCGCCGGCGGCATGCAGACCACGCCGGAGCAGGGCCCGCCCTCCTGGACGGTGTACTTCCAGTCGCCGGACGCGGACGCCACGGCGCGGGCGGCCGAGCAGGCGCGCGGTGCGGTGACGGTGCAGCCGAGGGACGTCCAGGACCTGGGCCGGATGGCGATCCTCGCCGACCGGGCCGGGGTGACCTTCGGCCTGTGGCAGCCGGGCCGCAACAAGGGGCTGGAGGCCGTCCAGGAGCACGGCTCGCTGTGCTGGGTCGAGCTGTACACGGCGGACGTCCCGGCCGCGGCGGCCTTCTACCACTCCGTGCTGGGTCTGGAGACCTTCGGCGCCGACTTCGCCGGCGGTGCGTACACCACGTTCGTCCCCGCCGGGCAGAGCGAGGACGCCATGTTCGGCGGGGTCGTGCCCCTGGCCGACGACCCCGCGGAAAACGAGGCGCACTGGCTGCCGTACTTCGAGGTCGCCGACACGGACGCCACGGTCGCCAGGGCCGCGGAGCTGGGCGGCACGGTCCGCCTGCCCGCCACCGATGTGCCCTCCGTCGGCCGCCTCGCCAAACTCGCCGACCCCTACGGCGCCCGCTTCGCGGTGATCCACAGCGCACCGCGGCAGGGCTGAGGCCGCACCGGCGCACGCCCTCGGGGTCGTCCCGGGCGTCATGCGTCAGGCGCCGCTATCGCGACAGGCCCTCAGGCCGATGCGCGTCGCACCAGCGTCGTCGGGAGTACGACGCTGGACGGGGGCGCCCCGACGCCCTCCCGCGGGGCGTCCCGGTCGAGGCCGCGCAGCAGCAGGCGGGCCATCAGGCGGCCCATCTCCTCGATGTCCTGACGCACCGTCGTCAGCGGCGGGTCGGTCTGCTCGGCGACGGGCCGCATGTCGTCGAAGCCGATCACGGCCACGTCGTCGGGGACGCGGCGGCCCGCTGCGCGCAGGACGCGCAGCGCGCCGGAGGCCATGAGGTCGTTGGCGGCGAACACCGCGTCCACGTCCGGGCACCGGTCGAGCAGCTCGCGCATCGCCCGCTCGCCGCCGGCCGGGGTGAAGTCGGACTCCGCGATCAGCCGTGGGTCGGCGTCCACCATGACGTCCCGGTAGCCGTCGAGGCGGTCCGCGGCGGAGGTCTGGTCGAGGGCGCCGGTGATGTGCGCGATACGGGTGCGGCCGAGGCCGGCGAGGTGGCGGACCGCGTCACGGGCGCCGCCGCGGTTGTCGCTGTCGACGTAGACGACGTCGCGCCGGCCGCCGCCCCAGCCGGGCCGGCCACCGAAGACCGTGGGGACACCGGCCCGCTGTGTCAGCTCCGGCAGCGGGTCGTCGAGGTGCAGCGAGAAGACGAGGGCGCCGTCGACGTGCCCGCCGGCGAGGTACCGGCCGACCCGGGCGTGGTCGTCCCGGCCCTCCGTGAGCAGCAGCACGAGCTGGTTGTCGTGGGCGGTGAGCTCCTTGCTGATACCCCGCAGCTGGAGTGCGAAGAACGGGTCGGCGAAAACCCGGGTCTCCGGTTCGGCGACGACGACCGCGACCGCGTCGTGCCGTCGGGTCACCAGGGAGCGGGCGGCCTGGTTGGGCACGTACCCCAGTTCCTCCACGGCCTTGCGGACCCGCTCCACCAGGACGTCGCGCACGCCGTCCCCGCCGTTGACCACACGGGAGACGGTGGCCCGTGAGACCCCGGCCCTGGCGGCCACGGCCTCCAGCGTGGGACGCGGCGCTGTGTCGGTCACTTCGGGGCTCCTCACCTGCGGCTGCCGCTCAGGATAGCCCCGGTCCGCAGCGTGGTGAGAGCGCTCTCGCGCGCTCTGGGGAGCGCCCCTCAGTGCGCGTGACCGCCGCCCGCCCGTTCCGCACCGGGCTCGTGACCGCCGCCCGCCGGTTCCTCACCGTGCTCATGACCGCCGCCGGCCGGTTGCTCACCGTGCGCGTGCGGGTCGTACCCGGGGATGGTCCCGTCCGGCTTCTTCACCAGGAACAGTCCCACCATTCCCATGTCGGAGTGGCTCTGCACGTGGCAGTGGTACATCCAGGCGCCGGCGCCGACCCCCTCCCCCGCGATCACCTGAAAGCCGAAGGAGTCGGCAGGACCCGTGATCTTGTTGTCGATCACCTGGCTGGGGTCCTCGGGCCCGGTCAGCATGCCGGTGCGGTTGTCCGCCCAGCGGTGACCGTGCATGTGGAACGTGTGGTAGAACTCGCCGTGCGTGATCACGACGAACTCGACGCGGTCGCCCACCGTGGCTTCGAAGTCCGGCCCCGAGTGCGGCGGCTTGTTGTTGATCCGCATGTCGTTGAAGACGACCGTGTGGGTCCGGTCGGGCAGGACATCGCCCTTGCGGCGGACGATGACGGGCCCGAACAGGCCTTTCTGTAGCCCCACCGTGCCGTGCTCGGTGCCGACGACATGGTCGTGGTAGTGCCAGTAGCCCGCGCTGCCCGAGCGCCAGGTGCCGTCCTTGCGGCGGCCCGGGGCGTGGGTGCGCCAGGTGTAGGTGCGGGTGCCGCCCGGCTCGACATGACTGCGGTTCAGTTTCGTGCCGTCGCTGGTGATCTCGTAGTCGAGGCCGTGCACATGCAGGCTGACCGCCACGTCCATGGTGTTCTCGAACTCGACGTGCAGCGTGTCGCCCTCGTTGAGTTCGATCAGCGGGCCCGGGATGCTCGCCTTGCCCTTCTCCAGGCCGTAGCCCATCTGCCCGTCCGGGAGCTTCTCGGCGTAGAGCTTGATGCGCTTCACCTCACCCCCGGCGGGCGCCGTCTTCGCCGGTCCGGCGGCGCTCACGGCCTCCGGTGCCACGGACAGCGATGTCGCGACGGCCGCGCCGCCCAGCAGGACCCGCCGGTTGAAACCGCGTCTGTCCATGCGGAACTCCCCACCCTGGTAAGGCATTTACGGAGGCGTACCTGTGATGAACCTGTGAGACGGTACCGGCCGCGCTCCCGTTTATCCACACTCAAGACAAAGTTGGCGTCATCCCGGTCATAGGTATTGGCGAGGCATGCAAAGGGGTTTAGCTTCCTTGGCGGTGTTGCTGGCCGAGGAGGTGCCCATGCACTTACGAGGGTTGAGCACGAGAAGACGGGTGTGGGCGGCGTCCGTCGCCGCGGGGGTCGTGACAGCCGGGCTGCTGTCGGGCCCCACCGCGAACGCGCGCCCGTTCCCCGAACCCCCGCTGACAACGATGTCGATCAAGTCGCCACCGGGCGGCGCGAACGTACGGGTGCTGATCTTCCACGGTTCCGCGGCGGCCGGGGAGGAGTCACCGGTGGTGAACGCGGGGATCGAGGCCATCGAGGACATCGGCCTCACGGGTCCCGCGAACCGCCGCTTCAAGGTGCAGGCCACCGGCGACGCCTCGGTCTTCACCGACGAGACGCGGCTCGGCCGCTTCAACGCGATCGTGTTCCTGACCGGCGGGGGCGATGTCCTCGACGCGGAGCAGGAGGCGGGCCTGGAGGCGTACATGGAGGCCGGCGGCGGGTTCGTCGGCATCCATGACGCGGCGCGCGCGGAGCCGTACTCGGACTGGTTCACCGGCCTGGTGGGTGCCCGCCCGACCGCCTCCAGCCCGACGGCGGTCCAGCGCGCGACCGTCGAGGTCGGCGACCGCCGGCACCCCGCCACCAAGGATCTGCCGGTGCAGTGGAAGCGCCCGGACCAGTGGCTGAACTGGGTGAAGAACCCCTCGGGCGACGTGCACACGGTGGCCCGGGTCCGCGAGTCGACCTACCAGCCGGGCTCGGGCTCCAACGGCTGGGACCATCCGGTCAGCTGGTGCCGGGACTACGACGGCGGACGGTCCTTCTACACGGGCATGGGCGGCACGGTGTCGTCGTACGACGAGACCGACTTCCGCGACCATCTGCGCGGCGCGCTGATGTGGACGACCCGGCTGGAGCAGGCCGACTGCAAGGCGACCATCAACGCCAACTACGCCGCGGAGCGGCTGACCAGGCCCAACCAGCCCGGGCAGAACGACCAGATCGGCGAGCCGCACGGGATGGTCACCGCGCCCGACGGCCGGGTCTTCTACATCGGCCGGGGCGGCGCCGACTCCTCGCAGCCGGTGATCACCGACTGGAACAACCCCGACATCGGCAAGGGCAAGGGCGAGATCCACGTCTACGACCCCAGGACCAAGCAGGTCACCCTGGCCGGAGCACTCACCGTCTTCGGCAACAAGGGCGGCGGCGACGAGCTGATCAAGGTCGAGGAGGGACTGCTCGGCATCGAGCTGGACCCGGGGTTCGCGCAGAACGGCTGGGTGTATCTGCACTACACGCCACACGAGCGGATCAACCGCGAGACGCGGATGGCGGAGCGGCGGGTCTCCCGGTTCACACTCGACCGGACCACGAACAAGCTGGACCTCGCCAGCGAGAAGGTGCTGCTGAAGTGGCCGGTGCAGATCCACAGTTGCTGCCACGCGGGCGGCGGGATGGCCTGGGACTCCAAGGGCAACCTGTACATCGCCACCGGTGACAACAACTCCAGCGGCTTCAGCTCCGGTTACTCGGGCAACAACCCGGAGCCGAACTACAAGGGAGTCTCCTTCGCGGACGCACGCCGCACCGCGGGCAACACCAACAACCTCAACGGCAAGATCCTGCGCATCCACCCGGAGCAGGACGGGACGTACACCCTCCCCCAGGGCAATCTCTTCACCGGGAAGGAAACCGACGAGGGCGGCGGCAAGACACGCGGCGAGATCTATGTGATGGGCGTCCGCAACCCGGCGCGCATCTCCATCGACAAGTCGACCGACGTGCTCTACGCGGGCTGGGTCGGCCCGGACGCGAGTGCGCCCTCGACGACCTGGGGCCCGGCCAAGTACGACACGTTCGCCGCCATCACCGAGGCGGGCAACCGCGGCTGGCCGTACTGCATGGGCAACAAGCAGCCCTACCGGGACCGCAACCTGCCGGATCCGTCCAAGCCGCTGGGCTGGTACGACTGCGACCACCCCAAGAACGAGTCGCCGAACAACGACGGGCTGGTCAACCTGCCGCCGGTGACCGGCAACAACATCTGGTACTCGCCCTCGGGCGGCGGCCCGGACTACCCGCGGGACGCGAGCGGCGTGCCGTCGTACAAGCCGGCGGAGGCCACCTACCGGCTGCCCTGGCTGAAGGGCGGCGGGCAGGCCGCCATGAACGGGCCGGTCTACCGCTACGGCACGGTCGCGGCCGACAGCACCGTCAAGTGGCCGGCGTACTGGGACGGCAAGTGGTTCGTCGGTGACTTCTACGACGCCGACCAGCCGCGCAACGCGGTACTCATGGACCCGAAGACGCAAGGCGACGGCGGACTGCCGGTGCACGCGGAGTCGCTGAAGAAGATCGTGCCGGTCGGCAACGACGGCATCAAGAACCTGATGGACTGGAAGTTCGGTCCGGACGGCGCACTGTACGTCTTGGACTACGGGCGCGGCTTCTTCACCTCTGACTCCAAGTCGGCCCTGTGGCGGGTCACCTACAAGGGCGGCGGGCCCACCCCGGCCGCCGGCCAGTTGGCGAGGGGGGCCGAGTGATGCGGCAACGAAGAGTCTGGGCCGCGCTGCTGGCCGCCCTGCTGATGATGCTCGGCATGCAGGCGTTGCCCGCCGCCGGGCAGCCCGGGAAGGAGGCCGCCGCCCAGGTGCTCACCTGGACGGCCGGCAACGACATAGACAAGTACCTGACGTCGCCGAAGACAGCGGTCGCCGGCACCGCCACGATCGTCTTCGAGAACAGCGCGGCCACCGGCAACACCACAGGCATGCCGCACACGCTGACGTTCGTGACCAGCGACCCCGAGTTCAACAGCGACGTACAGCTCAACATCCTGGCCAACCCGAACGACGCCCAGGGCGGCAAGCACACCGCCCAAGTGACGCTCACGCCCGGCCGGTACCTCTACCACTGCACGATCCCCGGCCACGGCCAGATGCAGGGCATCCTCACCGTGACCGAGGGCACCGGCGAGGACACCACGGCGCCCGAGGCGTCGGCGCACGTGAGCGGCACCCAGAACGCGCAGGGCGAGTACGTCGGCTCGGCGAGCGTGGCCCTGCACGCCACCGACGAGGGCGGCTCCGGCGTCGAGCGGATCGAGTACGCGATCGGGGACGCGGGTGCCTGGCAGCCGTACACCGCGCAGGTCGTCGTCAGTCAGGTCGGCAACCACACGGTCCGCTACCGGGCCTTCGACAAGGCGGGGAACGTGTCCGCCGAGAAGAGGGCCACGTTCACGGTCGTCGCTCCCCAGTCGGACGACACCACCGCACCGGACACCTCGGCGACGGTGAGTGGTGAGCGCAATGCCGACGGCGCGTACATCGACATGGCGACGGTCACCGTCTCGGCCTCCGACACGGGATCCGGGGTCAACACGATCGAGTACGCGATCGGATCGGGCGCCTGGCAGCCGTACTCCGGTCCCGTGATGGTCCACCAGGTGGGTGAGCACACCGTCCGCTACCGGGCCACCGACAAGGCGGGCAACGTGGCTGCGGAGAAGAGCGTGACGTTCACGGTCGTCGGGGCGCCGCCGCAGGACACCACCCCGCCGGTGACAGGCGTGAGCGTGGAGGGCACGAAAAACGCGAGCGGCGCGTACGTCAACAGCGCCCGGGTGACCGTCACGGCGACGGACGCACACGGCTCGGGCGTCGAAAGGATCGAGTACTCGCTCGACGGCGGGCCCTACCTCGCGTACTCGGCGCCAGTGGTGGTCGACCGGGCGGGTGCGCACACCGTGGCGTACCGGGCGACGGACAAGGCGGGCAACACCGCGGCGGCCCGCACGGTGACCTTCACGGTCGTCTCGGGGCAGGTGCCCGCTCCGGACTGCCCCGAGTACGACGAGCGGCTGACGGTGATCGTCGGCACGGTCGACTCGGGTGTGCGCAACCGGGTCACGGACAACCGGTGCCGGATCGGCGAGCTGATCGAGGACGAGAAGGAGTGGACGTCCCAGGCGCTGTTCCTGAAGCACGTGGACTCCGTCCTGGACGCGCTCCTGAAGGAAGGCGTGCTCGACCAGCGGGAGTCCAAGGCGATCCGGAAGGCGGCCCGGCAGTCCGGGATCGGCAAGCCGGGGCAGACCGAGGGCTACCGCGCGCTCTTCGACGGCACCGCCGGGTCCCTGGCCAAGTGGCAGCAGGTGGGCGGCGGTTCGTTCGGGCTGAACCCGGACGGGACGATCACCTCCGGCACCACCACGCCCGGGATGGGCATGCTGTGGTTCCCCGAGCGCAAGTACGGCGACTTCTCGCTGAAGCTCCAGTGGCGTGATGACGCCCCGGGCACGGGCAACGCCAACTCCGGGGTGTTCGTGCGCTTCCCGTGGGTCCACGACCATCCGGAGGAGTCCCGGCCCGAGTGGGTCGCCATCAAGTACGGACACGAGGTGCAGGTGTTCGACCGGCCCGACGGGGACATGTACAAGACGGGCTCGGTCTACGGGTTCGACCGTGTCGGTCTCGCCGGTGCCGGTGTCACCCAGAAGGGCACCTGGAACGACTACGAGATCCGGGTGCAGGGCCAGCACTACTCGGTGTTCCGCAACGGCGCGCTGATCAACGAGTTCGACAACACCGGCGGCCAGGAGTTCACCCCGCCGCGCTCGGACGACCCGGGCACGGACGGGCGGCGCTTCGCCTCCGGCTACATCGGGCTCCAAGTGCACGGCACGACCGACGTGGTCTCGTACCGCGACATCCGGATCAAGGAGCTGTAGGGGGTTCCTTCTCCTTGCGGGCCCTGCTCGGCTGTACCCGCCTGGGCTCTCCCGGCATCTTCGGATACTCGGGCGGGTACGGCAGGTCGCCCAGCCCGTGGTCGTGCTCGTCGCGGCGGGCGAGGTCGAGCAGGGCCTCGAGGGAATAGCGCTTGTCGTCCATGTCCGCGTGCACGTCGCCGAGTTCGGCGAAGCGCGCGGGCATCGTCGCGAGGTCGAAGTCCTGAGGGTGCGCGACCCCGACCTCCTCCCAGCGCAGGGGGGCGGAGACGGGAGCGTGCGGGCGGGGGCGTACCGAGTAGGCGGACGCGATCGTGCGGTCGCGTGCCGTCTGGTTGTAGTCCAGGAAGATGCGCTCGCCCCGTTCCTCCTTCCACCATTTGATGGTCACGTGCCCGGGCATCCGCCGTTCCATCTCCCGGCCGACGGCGATGGCGGCGCGGCGGACCTGGGTGAAGGTCCAGCGCGGTTCGATGGGCACGAAGACGTGCAGTCCCCGGCCGCCGGACGTCTTGGGGAAGCCCCGCAGGCCGCCGAACTCGTCGAGCACCGACCGTAGTTCGTGGGCGGCGCGGGCGGCGTCGTCGTAGTCGGTGCCGGGCTGCGGGTCGAGGTCGATGCGGAGCTCGTCCGGGTGGTCGACGTCGTCGCGGCGTACCGGCCAGGGGTGGAAGGTGAGGGTGCCGAACTGCGCGGCCCACACCACCGCTCCGGCCTCGGTGGGGCACATCTCGTCGGCGCTGCGGCCGCTGGGGAAGGTGATGTGGGCGGTCGGGATCCAGTCGGGCATGTTCTTCGGCGCCCGCTTCTGGAAGAAGTTCTCGCCGTTCATGCCTTCCGGGTAGCGCTCCAGGGTGGTCGGCCGGTCGCGCAGGGCGCGCAGGATGCCGGGGCCGACGGCGATGTAGTAGCGGGCGAGGTCCAGCTTGGTGAAACCGCGCTCCGGGAAGAACATCTTGTCCGGGCTGGACAGCCGGACGGTCCGGCCGTCCACCTCCAGTTCCACCGCGTCACCCATGCTGGACACGGTAGGCGTAGCCCGCACACCTCGCATATCGGGCAGACCGGGGTGCACCAGAGCAGAATCGAGCCATGGACCTGCCGGTGATGCCCCCTGTCCTGCCGATGCTCGCCAAGTCGGTGGCGGCGATCCCCGAGGGCATGCAGTACGAGGCGAAGTGGGACGGCTTCCGGGCGATCGTGTTCCGCGACGGGGACGAGGTCGAGCTGGGCAGCCGTACCGGGAAGCCTTTGACCAGGTACTTTCCCGAGCTGGTGACGGCTGTGCGGGAGAGGCTGCCCGAGCGGTGCGTGGTGGACGGGGAGATCGTGATCGCGCGCGAGGGGCATCTGGACTTCGACGCGCTGACGGAGCGGATCCACCCGGCGGACTCACGGGTGCGGACGCTGGCGGAGCGGACGCCGGCGTCGCTGGTCGTGTTCGACCTGCTCGCACTCGGCGACCGGTCACTGATGGACGTGCCGCTGACCGAGCGGCGGGAGCGGCTGACCGAGACGCTGTCCGGGGTGCGGCCGCCGGTTCACCTGGCACCGGCGACCACCGACATCGAGGTGGCGCGGCAGTGGTTCGAGGAGTACGAGGGGGCGGGACTGGACGGGGTCATCGCCAAGCCGCCGACCGTGCGCTACCGGCCGGACGAACGCGCCATGTTCAAGATCAAGCACGAGCGGACGGCGGACGTCGTGGTCGCCGGGTACCGGCTGCACAAGAGCGGCCCGATCGTCGGTTCGCTGCTGCTCGGCCTGTACGACGACCGCGGGATCCTCCAGCACGTGGGTGTCTCCGCCGCCTTCACGATGAAGCGGCGCGCCGAACTGGTTCAGGAGCTGGAGCCGCTGCGCCTGGACGACGTGACGGGGCATCCGTGGGCGGCCTGGTCGGAGGAGGCCGCCCACGAGAAGGCCCGGCTGCCGGGGGCGCCGAGCCGCTGGTCGGGCCGCAAGGACCTGTCGTGGGTGCCGCTCAGACCGGACCGGGTGGCCGAGGTGGCGTACGACCACATGGAGAACGGGCAGCGCTTCCGGCACACTGCCCGTTTCCGCCGCTGGCGCCCGGACCGGACCCCTGAGAGCTGCACGTACGCGCAACTGGAGGAGCCGGTCCGCTACGACCTGGCGGAGATCCTCGGCGTCTAGCCGGTCAGGGCTGCATCAGGACCTTGACCGCGCCGTCCTCCTTGCGCTGGAACATCTCGTACGCGTGCGGAGCCTCCGAGAGCGGCACCCGGTGGGTGGCGAAGTCCTCCACACCGAGGGGGTCCTCGTCGGTGAGGTACGGGATGATGTCGTCGCTCCAGCGGCGGACGTTGGCCTGGCCCATCCGCATCTGGATCTGCTTGTCGAACAGGGTGAGCAGCGGGATCGGGTCCGCGGTGCCACCGTAGATGCCCGACAGTGAGATGGTGCCGCCGCGGCGGACCAGGTCGATGGCGGTGTAGAGGGCGGCGAGACGGTCGATGCTGAAGCGCTCGGCGATCGGGCCGCCCAGCTTGCGGGGCAGGATCGAGGCGGCATTCTGCACCATGCGCGCGACCGCGCTGCCGTGGGCCTCGGAGCCGACGGCGTCGATCACGGCGTCGGGGCCGCGGCCGTCGGTCTGGTCCTGGATCGCGGCGACGAGTTCCTTCTCGTCGTCGAAGGACCTCAGGTCGAACGTCTCCACGCCCCGTGCCTTCGCCCGGCGCAGCCGATCCGGGACCAGGTCCACGCCGAACACCCGGCCGGCGCCCTGCACCTGGGCGACGCGGCAGGCCATGTCGCCGATGGGGCCGAGCCCGAGTACGGCGACGCTGCCGCCCTTCGGGACGTCGGCGTAGGCAACGGCCTGCCAGGCGGTGGGCAGGACGTCGGAGAGGTAGACGAACCGGTCGTCGGGCGGGCCCTCGGGGACCTTGATCGGGCCGAACTGTGCCTGCGGAACGCGCAGGTACTCCGCCTGCGCGCCCGGCACCGCGCCGTACAGGCGGGTGTAGCCGAACAGGGCGGCGCCCATGCCCTCGCCCTGCACCTGGGTGGTCTCGCACTGGGTGGGAAGGCCGGTGAGGCACATCCAGCAGTTGCCGCAGGCGATCTGGAACGGCACCACGACCCGGTCCCCCACCTGGAGGTCCGGGACGCCGGCGCCGACCTCCTCGACGATGCCCATGGGTTCATGACCGAGGATGTCGCCCGGCGTCATGAACGGGGTGAGCACTTCATACAGGTGCAGGTCGGATCCGCACAGCCCGGTGGAGGTGATGCGGATGATCGCGTCTGTCGGCTCCTGGATCGTCGGATCGGGCACGTTCTCCACTCGGACGTCCCGCTTGCCCTGCCAGGTCACTGCCCTCATCGCCTCGCGCTCCCTCCGTCAGCGTGCGCGTCGGTCGTACGGCGGCGTCCGGGTACCCGAACGCCCCGCGCTGAACCTTGAGCCGAACGACGGACGCGGCCAAGACACCTCTCCGCCTGGAACGATCGACTATGGCCATCAATGTTCAGATAAGCGCACAATCAAGACACGTCGAGGACAGCGGGGCGCGGTGGCCAGGGTGAGCATGGGACGAGGGAAGCGCGGACGGCACGCCAGGAGCACGGCGGCGCTGCTGACCGCCACGGTGACGACCGTCCTGGTGGCGGGATGCACCGGCGGGAGCGGACCGGGCGACGACGGTCGAGCGCCGAAGGACCCGAAACACGGCACGTCCCCCTCGCCACTCGTCGTCAAGATCGACAACGCCGCCGCGGCCCGCCCGCACACGGGCGTCGACGCCGCGGACGTGGTCTACGCGGAGCAGGTCGAGGGCGGACTGAGCCGGCTGATCGCGGTGTACGCCACCCGGCTGCCGAAGGCGGTCGGGCCGGTGCGCAGCGCGCGCGAGTCGGATCTGGAGCTGCTGCGCCAGTTCGACCGGCCCACGCTCGCCTTCTCCGGGGCCCAGAAGAAGCTGCTGCCGCTGATCGACAAGGCGCCGCTGAAGGCCAAGACGCCGGGCAACGCCGCCGATGCCTACTTCCGCGGCCCCGGCAGGCCCGCCCCGCACAATCTCTACCTGACGCCCGGGCGCATCGTGTCCGAGACCCCGGGCCGGGCGGCCCTCACCACCGGTTTCCACTACGGGGCGGCGCCCGCCGGTGGCACGGCCACGGCGTCCCGGACCGTGCGCTACCCGGCGGCCCGCTTCAGCTTCACCTGGTCGGACACGCGTGAGCGCTGGCTGGTCGGCATGGACGGCACACCCGCGACGACAGCCGACGGCGAGCAGCTGACGACCGGGACGGTCGTCGTGCAGTACGTGAAGGTGCGCGCGTCGGCCTTCCAGGACTTCCTCGGCAACAACACGCCGTACACGGAGACGGTCGGCTCGGGGAGGGCGCAGGTGCTGCGCGACGGGCGGGCCTGGGACGTGAACTGGAAGCGGGAGAAGGCCGCGGACGGCACGGCGTTCACCACCGGCGACGGCACGCCGGTGAACTTCGCCAAGGGCCAGGTATGGGTGGTGTTCGCCGAGGCACCCTGACCGGCCCCGCCCGGGAGGGCCCCGCATCAGCGGGGCGTCACCACGGGCTCCCCGGGATTGCGCAGGCCCTCGGCCGCGTCGGCGACCCGCCGGATGAGGTCGAAGAACACCGTCCGCTCGTCTGCGGTCAGCGGGGCGAGGAACACCTGGTTCATCCGGGCGGTGCGCACGGTCAGCCTGCGGTGCGTGCGCACCCCCTCGTCGGTCAGGTGCAGCAGCGAGCGGCGGCCGTCCTGGGGGTCACGCACCTTGTCGAGCAGCCCGCGTCGGCTCAGCCGGCTGATCACCTCGGCGATCGTGGACCGGTCGAGCCCCACCCGCTCCCCCACCGTGCGCTGGTCCAGGCCGGGCTCGGCCACGAGGGTGTTGAGGACCGCGTACTGCGGCGAGGTGATCTCCTCGGAGACCATCGCGTTCCACAGCAGGTAGTGCGCCTGCTGGAGCCGCCGGGCCAGGTGCCCGGGGTGGGTGGTGAGGTCCGCGGCCGCCATGGACACTCCTCGCTCGATTCGTTGGTGCACTGAACAATACTCAACACATCGACCGCTGTCTGCTGGTCGCGCGGAGGTTCACCGTCACGCTCAACGGGGTCTTGACGCCCTTCCTGTCCCGGTGACAGCGTGAGAGGTAGCTCGCAGAAATACTCAGTGCCCTGATTAATTCGGTCGGGTCGCTCGGAAGAGATGGGGCTTCTCGGATGGACAAGGTGGTCGCCACGGCCCTGGGGGCGGTGGCCGACGTGCCGGACGGCGCGTCGCTCGCGGTGGGCGGTTTCGGGCTGAGCGGTGTGCCGAACGTGCTGATCGAGGCGCTGCACGAGCGCGGCGTGGCCGGGCTGGCGGTGGTGTCCAACAACTGCGGGGCGATGGAGTCGGGGCTGGCGGTGCTGCTGGCCGCCGGCCGGATCGCCCGGGTCACGGGTTCCTACATCGGCGCCAACAAGGAGTTCGCGCGGCAGTACCTGGCCGGGGAGCTGGAGGTCGAGCTCATCCCGCAGGGCACGCTGGCCGAGCGGCTGCGGGCCGGCGGCGCCGGGATCCCCGCCTTCTACACCCCGGCGGGTGTCGGCACGCAGGTCGCCGACGGCGGACTGCCCTGGCGCTACGACGGTCGGGGCGAGGTCGCGCTCGCCTCCCCGCCGAAGGAGGTCCGGGAGTTCGACGGCACCGAGTACGTGCTGGAGCGGGGCATCCGCACCGACTTCGCCCTGGTGCGGGCCGCGCGCGGCGACCGGCACGGCAACCTCGTCTTCAACAAGTCCTCCCGGAACTTCAACCCCCTGGCGGCGATGGCCGGGAAGGTCACGATCGCCGAGGTGGAGGAACTCGTGGAGCCCGGCGAGATCGACCCGGACGCGGTGCACCTGCCGGGCGTCTTCGTGCAGCGGGTGCTCGCGCTCACCCCGGAGCAGGCGGCGGACAAGAAGATCGAGCGGCGGACGGTGAGGTCCTGATGGCCTGGACACGCGAGGAGATGGCGGCCCGCGCGGCACGGGAGCTGCGGGACGGCCAGTACGTCAATCTCGGCATCGGCCTGCCCACGCTCATTCCGAACTTCCTCCCCGAGGGCGTGGAGGTCGTCCTCGAATCGGAGAACGGCATCCTGGGCACCGGCCCCTACCCCACCGAGGACGCCGTCGACCCGGACCTGATCAACGCCGGCAAGGAGACGGTGACGGTCCTGCCGGGCGCCTCCTTCTTCGACTCGGCGCTGTCCTTCTCGATGATCCGGGGCGGACACATCGATGTGGCGGTGCTCGGTGCCATGCAGGTGTCCGAGCGGGGCGACCTGGCCAACTGGGCCGTCCCCGGCAAGCTGGTCACCGGCATCGGCGGGGCGATGGACCTGGTACACGGGGCCCGCACGGTCGTCGTCGTCATGACGCACACCGCCAAGGACGGCTCGCCGAAGATCCTCACCGAATGCTCCCTGCCGCTGACCGGAAAGGGGTGCGTGAACCGGATCATCACCGACCTCGGCGTCCTGGACGTCACCGACGACGGGCTCGTGCTGGTGGAGACCGCGCCGGGGGTCACCACCGAGGAGATCGCCGCCCGGACCGACGCCGAACTGACCGTGCCGGAGGGCCTGCAATGAAAGGAGCAGTCGGCAGGGAACAGCAGGACGAGTGCGCGCTGCGCAGCCATCGACGGTGCGGCGGCGCTGCTGCTCGTCGACGAGGAGGGTCTGAGGGCGACGGGCCGAGAGCCGCTGGCCCGCTTCAGCGCGACGGGCGTCTCCGCCACCGACCCGCATTGCTTCGGGCTCGCGCCCGTGGAGGCGGTGAACCGGGCACTCGCCAAGGCCGGCAAAAGGTTCGGCGACCTGTCCGTGCTGGAGCTGAACGAGGCGTTCGCCGCGCAGGTGCTGGGGTGTGTGGCCGAGTGGCCCGAGTTCGATCCCGCGATCCTCAATCCGCAGGGCGGCGCGATCGCGCTGGGGCATCCGCTGGGTGCGTCCGGGGCCCGGCTCGCCGGGACGGTCGCTCATCAACTGGCCCGGCGGGGCAGTGGTGTGGGTGTGGCCACGCTGTGTGTCGGGGTGGGGCAAGGGCTCGCCCTCGTCCTGGAACGCTGAGCGATGCGCGCGGCTGCGGGCCGTCGGTGGCCGGTCGCGCCCGCGCGGCGGAGCCGCATATCGATCCCGCCCCGCGCCCCTTCAGGGCAGGTTTCCTTGCCCCGTCGACGACAACCGTAAGAACCCTCAGGGATTCCCCATGACCATCACGCAACGCGACATCGACCAGGAGATCGCGGCTGAGCGGGCCGCGTACGAGAAGCGGCTCGCCGACGGAGGGCCCGTCGAGCACCAGCCGCGCCGCGACTACGCGCCGTACCGGTCCTCGGTGCTGCGGCACCCCAAACAGCCGCCGGTCACCATCGACGTCAGCAAGGACCCCGAGCTGGTGGAGCTGTCCTCCCCCGCCTTCGGCGAACGGGACGTCACCGAGATCGACAACGACCTCACCCGGCAGCACGACGGCGAACCGCTCGGCGAGCGCATCACCGTCTCCGGACGGCTGCTGGACCGCGACGGCCGCCCCGTGCGCGGCCAACTCGTGGAGATCTGGCAGGCCAACTCGGCGGGCCGGTACGCCCACCAGCGCGAGCAGCACGACGCGCCCCTGGACCCCAACTTCACCGGCGTGGGCCGCACCCTCACCGACGACGACGGCCACTACCGCTTCACCACCGTCCAGCCGGGCCCCTACCCCTGGCGCCAGCACGTCAACGCCTGGCGGCCGGCGCACATCCACTTCTCGCTCTTCGGCACGGCGTTCACCCAGCGGCTGGTGACGCAGATGTACTTCCCGAGCGACCCGCTGTTCCCCTACGACCCGATCATCCAGTCCGTGACGGACGACGCGGCCCGGCAGCGGCTGGTCGCCACGTACGACCACGGCCTGTCGGTGCCGGAGTTCTCGATGGGCTACCACTGGGACATCGTGCTGGACGGCCCGCGGGCCACCTGGATCGAAGAAGGGCGCTGACCGGCCATGACGAAGATCGACACCAGCCGACCCGACAGCGTGCTGCCCACCCCGTCGCACACCGTCGGCCCGTTCTACGGCCACGCCCTGCCGTTCCGCGGCGGCGAGGACATCGCACCCCTCGGGCATCCGGACACCGTCACCGTGCACGGTCACGTCACCGACGGCGAGGGGGGCCCGCTGCCGGACGCCCTGATCGAACTGTGGGGCCCGGACCCCGACGGCAACCTCCCGACGGCCGACGGCTCGATGCGGCGCGACGCGGCATCCGGGGGGTTTCTCGGGCGCAACGGCGTGGAGTTCACGGGCTGGGGACGCATCCAGACCGACGCGAACGGCCACTGGTACGCGCGCACCCTGCGGCCCGGTGCGCGGGGCCGCAACGCCCCGTACCTCAGCGTGTGCGTGTTCGCCCGAGGGCTGCTCGTGCACCTGTACACGCGGATCTACCTGCCGGACGACGCGGCGGTGCTCGCTGCCGACCCGCTGCTGTCCTCGCTGGCGGACACCCGCCGCGACACGCTGATCGCGAAGGAGGAGGCGAACGGCACGTACCGTTTCGACATCCGCCTTCAGGGCGAAGGCGAGACGGTCTTCCTGGAGTTCACGTGACGGCGCACCCCGGTGACACCGGCCTGCTCGCCCCCGGCTGGGCCGGCTCGGCGGCCTCCACGGCCACCGGCGACGAGGCGTATCTGCGGGCCCTGCTCGACGCGGAGGCCGCGCTGACCCGCGCCCAGGCCGCGACCGGGTTCGCCCCGGCCGAGGCGGCGACGGCGGTGACCGAGGCGGCCGGTGCCGCCGCCTTCGACGTCCGCTCCCTCGCCGAGCGCGCCCGGGCGGGCGGCAACCCCGTCATCCCCCTGGTGGAGGAGCTGACGCGGGCCGTGGGCGAGGCGTACGGCGCCTACGTCCACCGCGGCGCGACCAGCCAGGACATCATGGACACGGCGACGATGCTGGTGGCCGCGCGCACCCTGGACGTGGTGCTGGCCGACCTCGGGCGTACCGAGCAGGCGCTGGCCCGGCTGGCCGCCGGGCACCGCGACACCGCGATGCCGGGGCGGACCCTCACCCAGCACGCGGTACCGATCACGTTCGGACTGAAGGCGGCCGGGTGGCGGTCGCTGGTGCTGGACGCGCGGGACCGGGTGCGGGCCGCCCGGGAGTCGCTGCCCGCCCAGCTCGGGGGCGCGGCGGGAACGCTGGCGGCCTTCGGGGCGTACGGTGCGAGCGATCCGGCCGGGCTGCCGGAGGCGTACGCCCGGGAACTCGGTCTGCGGGCACCCGACCTGCCGTGGCACAGCCTGCGGACGCCGGTCGCCGACCTCGCCGGGTGTCTGGCCTTCACGGCGGGCGCGCTCGGCAAGCTCGCCGTGGACGTGCTCACCCTGTCGCGTACCGAGATCGCCGAGCTCGCGGAGGGCAGCGGCGGGGGTTCGTCCGCCATGCCGCACAAGTCCAACCCGGTACGTTCCACGCTGATCGCCTCCGCCGCACGGCGGGCACCCCAGCTCGCGGCGACCCTGTACGGGGCGATGGCAGCGGAGGACGAACGCCCGGCCGGGGCCTGGCACGCCGAGTGGGAACCGCTGCGGGATCTGCTGCGGCTGGTCGGCGGGGCCGCCCGGGACGCGGCCGAACTGGCGCAGGGGCTGCGGGTCAGACCGGAGGTCATGCGTGAACACCTGGACCTCACCCACGGGTTGATCGTCTCCGAACGGCTGGCCGCCGAGCTGGCCCCGGTGCTGGGCCGTGCCCGCGCCAAGGAGCTCCTCACGCGGCTGGCCGCCGCCGGGCAACCCCTCACCGAGGCACCCGAGCTGGCCGGGGTGGATCTCGACCCGGCTCATTACACGGGCTCCGCCGGAGCCCTCACCGACCGTGCGCTGGAGCGACGTTGACACTCCTGAACCACCACACCGAAGGACCCGCCTCCGCTCCCCCGCTGTTCCTCGGCCCCTCGCTCGGCACGTCGTACGCCCTGTGGGACGACGTGGCGCCCGAACTGTCGCTCACCCACCGGGTGGTGCGCTGGGACCTGCCCGGGCACGGCGGTTCGGCGGCGGGTCTCGTCCGGGCCGGCGCGACGGTCGGCGACCTCGCCGGGCTGGTGCTGACGCTCGCCGACTCGCTCGGCGTCGAGCGGTTCGCGTACGCGGGTGTGTCGCTGGGCGGGGCCGTGGGGTTGCATCTCGCGGTGCACCATCCGCAGCGGCTGTCGTCGCTCGCCGTGATCTGTTCGTCGGCGCACTTCAACGGATCCAGGCCCTGGGAGGAACGAGCCGCGCTGGTGCGGCGGGAGGGGCTGGCCGGGCTGGCGGACAACGCGGGAGCGCGCTGGTTCGCCGGCGACTTCACCGTGCCCCGCCTGGTCCGGGACCACCGGGACGCCGCCCCGGAGGCCTACGCCGCCTGCTGTGACGCGCTCGCCGCGTTCGACCTGCGGGAGCGGCTCACGGAGATCGCCGTCCCGACCCTGCTGGTCGCCGGCCGGGAGGATCCCGCGACCCCGCCCGCGCACCTGAGGGAGATCGCCGACGCCGTGCCGGGCGCGACGCTCGTGGAGCTGCCGGGCGCCTCCCACCTGGCACCCGCGCAGTGCCCGGAGGCGGTGCTGACCGCCCTGCGCGCCCACTTCGGCCAGGGTGCCCGGCGGGGCATGGCCGTGCGGCGCGAAGTGCTCGGCGACGCGCACGTCGACCGGGCCCAGGCCCGCCAGACACCGTTCACGGCGCGCTTCCAGGACTTCATCTCGCGCTACGCGTGGGGCGAGATCTGGACCGACCCCACCCTGTCGCGCCGCGAACGCAGCATGATCACCCTCACCGCGCTGGTCGCGCACGGCCACTACGACGAGCTGGCCATGCATGTCCGCGCGGCACGCCGCAACGGGCTCACCCCGGAGGAGATCGGCGCGGTGCTGCTGCAGACGGCGGTGTACTGCGGTGTGCCGGCGGCGAACTCGGCGTTCGCGACGGCCCAGCGGGTGCTGGCCGAGGAGGACGGCACCTCGTGAGCGGCGCGGGACAGGGCTGCGCAGGGCTGTGGGGCAGTGTGGTGACCGGCGCCACGCAGGCGGACAGGAGCCGGGCGCCCGTCGGCCGGTTGCTCGGCGTGCGCGTCAGGCCGGGCCGGTACCGGCCCTGAGCGCGGCCCGTGCCCGCTCCGCCAGCGCGTCGGCGCCGCACGAGACCGCCAGGTCGAGGCCGCGGTGCAGGTCGGTGGCCGAACGGGCGGCGATGCCGAACTCGATGCGGGCGGCCGCGTGTTCGTACAGGCAGGGCGAGGCCTCCAGATAGGTGACGGCCTGGCCGTAGAGCCGGACCGCCCGCTGCCCCGTCTCCAGGTCGGCGGCGCAGCGCAGGGCTTCTCCTATCGCGGTGTCGGTGCCGAAGCGCTCGGCCTGGCGGCGTACGTCGACGGCGAGCCGGGCGGCCCGCGCCGGGTCCTCGGTGCGCAGGGCCCGGGCGAGATCGGCCGCCCAGGGGACGAGCACCGGGTTGTGGTGGCCGCGGGCCGCCGCCGCCTTCTCCGCGGCCTCCAGCTCGTTGATGCCGTCCTTGGTGCGGCCGACGGCCAGCAGCAGCCGGCCGCGCACGGATCGCGGGTCGGGCAGGACGATGGTGGACGGGTAGGGCGGTGCGAAGCCGTGCCGTTCGGCGACGTCCCAGGCCTGTTCGACCTGGCCGCGGGCGAGCAGGGTGTCGACCAGGCTGCACGTCGCGGACCAGTACAGAGGCAGGCCGCGGCCGACGCGCTCGGCGAGGCGCAGCGCTTCGCGCAGGGACGCCTCCGCCTCCTTCAGCCGGCCCCGCCTGCGGTGGCCGATCCCGACGTAGGCGTGGGCCAGGGCGAGGTGGCCGCCGCTCCAGCCGGCTGTCTCGTAAGCGCGCAGCGCTTCGTTGTAGAGGGTTTCGGCGCGGTCGAGGCGGTCGGTGAAGCCGTACGCGTTGGCCAGCATCAGCAGCAGTTCGATGCCCCACTCGGTGTCGGTCCAGCCGAATCCCGGGGCGAGCCGGCCGTTGACGAGGGCGCGGTCGCACAGTTCGACGACCTCCTCGGCGTTCTCGCCGTGCATCAGGGCGTCGAAGCCGCGCAGGATGAGCAGGGCGCGTTCGGAGTTGTCCCGGCCGGTGCAGGGGCGGGCCAGGTCGGCGAGCCGCTGGGAGCGGTCGGGTGAGGCGGCCTCGCCGGCGTGCAGCCCCTCCCACATGAACTGCGCGGCCTGCAGCCGCATCCGGGCGGGGCCCGGCTGAAGCCGGGCGGCCTCCGCCTCGACCGTGCGGACCGCCTCCTCCAGCTGGTTGTTGTGCAGGAGTGCCTGGGAGAGCCGGAAGACGGCGTCCACCCGCTGGTCGCCGTCGAGGCCGGGCATGCCGAGCGCGGTCCGCAGATGGCCGATGGTGCGGGCGGGAGCGGTGAGGAAGGTGGCCTCGGCGAGTTCGTAGAGGACGTGCGGGTGGGACTCGGGCCGCGGTGGTTCCTTCAGGGCACGCTCCAGGCAGCGGCGGGCCGCGTCGGGGGCGCCGACGGCGAGGTGCTCGCGGGCGGCCTCGCGCAGTTGCCCGACGAGTTCCTCGTCGTCGTCCGGGTGGACCTCCAGGAGGTGACGGGCGGCGGCCGCGGCGCCGTGTCCCTCGTCGGAGACGATCCGGGCGGCGATGCCGTGCATGGCGGTGCGCAGGGCGTCGGGGATGGAGTTGTAGACGGCGGTCGCGATCAGCGGGTGGACGAACTCCAGGTCGCCGTCGGCGCTGCGGCCGGTCGCGGGGTCGGGCGCGGTGAGGATGCGGGCGGTGCGCAGCAGTTCGGCGCAGCGGCGGGCGTCGTCCGGCTGCAGGGTGGCGAGTTTGGCGACCAGGCCGACGGAGATGCCGGTGCCGAGGATGGCGGCGGCCCAGGCGAACCGGGTGGCGTCGATGCCGAGTTCCTCCAGGCGGGCGACGAGGCCGCCGCCGCGGGCGGAGCGGTTCAGTTCACGCAGTTCACCGGCCCGGGCCTCGACCGGTTCGAGCTCGCTGTCCTGCACCTTGGCGAGGAGTTCGACGGTTTCGTAGGGGTTGCCGGCGGTGACGGCCCAGACCTCGCGGCAGAAGGCGGCGTCGGCGTGTTCGCCCAGGGTGGCGCGGGTGAGTCCCGCGGTGGCGCCCGGGGTGAGGGCGCTGAGGGTGGTGGCGGGGCCGTCCGCGGCGGCGGCGACGGCGTCGAGGTGGCGGGCGCTCGCGCCGGCGGTTTCCTCGGGGCGGCGGGTGACGACGACCAGGACGGACATCTCGTCGAGGCGCTCGGCGAGTCCCGCGAGCCAGTGCAGGGTCTCGTGGTCCGCCCAGTGGGCGTCGTCGATCAGCAGCACCAGCGGCCAGTCCCTGCGGGCGAGCCGGCGTACGGCCGCGACCAGACCGTCGCACACGCCCTGCGGGTCGGCCTGCCGGTCTCCGGGGTCCGCGATGCCGAGGGCGGGGCCGGCGATGTCGTACCAGTCGCCGAGGTACTCGCGGGCCTCCTCGGGCAGCATCGACACCAGCGCCGGCTGCAGCAGCTGCCGTACCACGTTGAAGGGGACCGACCTGAGGGTCTCGCCGCCGCGCGCCGACCAGACCGTGCAGCCGCGCGCTTCGGCGATGCGGCGGGTTTCGGCCAGCAGCGCGGTCTTGCCGAGTCCGGCCTCGCCGCGGAAGACCAGCAGTCCGCCGGACGAGGAACGGTCCGCGCACAGGTTGTCGACCGCCCGCTCGACGGCGGCGACCTCCTGGTCGCGCTCCCACAGGGAAGCCGAGGCGGCGGCCATGGGCCGTACCTCCGTCATCCCGCTACCTCCCCAAGTCGCCCGAACGACGTACAGATGTCGAGCGTAGCCGTCCGATTGCCCGAGTGGAGGGTGGTCGGGGCACCTCTTGCCGTGATGGGTGACACGGGGTACGGCCGGTCGACGCACTTGTCCCGTCACCAGCCGTCCTGAAGTCAACGACGGTCGAGGCCGCGGGAGATGACGTCCTTTCAGCATTTTCCGGGGCACGAGTCCGGCGTCCACGGCTTCCGGGTGGCGATCACCGAAGCGCGCTTCGTCACGTCGTGGGCCGGTGGCGAGGGGACGAGGCTCCGGCGAAACCGTACGCGCGTTTCGCGCTCGCGTTCTTCTTCCGTCCCGGCGGAGGGGTGCTTTTCGGCCCCCTGAGAGGAGCGAGTGGGCGGGCGCGGCGTCCGGCGCGGGGCCTGGCGCGAGCCGTCGTGGAACAGCCGGTTCCGACGCCTCTCATGCCTCTTTCACCGACGCCTCATACGGTGGGGGCATGACGCAGGAGACTCCTCCCGGGTGGTACGCCGATCCCGGACAGACAAGTGACGGGCCCGCCACCGAGCGCTGGTGGGACGGCAAGGCCTGGACGGACCGCATCCGCCCGGCGCAGCCGCCCGCGTGGGGTCCCCCGACAGGCCCGGCGCCCACCGGCCCCGCACCCTCCGGCCAGGCCCCTGGCGGCACACCGCCCGCTCCGGCCGAATCCGAGGTGCCGGGGACGGGACAGCCGGCAGGCGCGGCGGCGCCGACGAGCGGTGAGACGCCGGGAGCCGGGGGGCAGGCCGGGACCGACGCGCCCGGGGCCGGTGAGCCGGGCGATGCCGGACAGGCGGCAGTCCCCGGGCAGTACCCAAGTGGTGCCGGGCAGGCGGCAAGCGGCTGGGGGCCGGGGGGGAACGGGTACCCGGGGGCTGCTTCGCAGCCCGCAGTCGGCGGGCAGCCCGGCGGTTCGCATCCGGCAGGCGGCGGATACCCCGCCGCCCATCCCGCCTATCCCGCTTATCCCGCCGCCCCTCCGGGCGGACAGGGGCGGCGGCTGCGCATAGGTGCCGCCGTCGCCGCGGCCGTGGTGGTCCTCACCTGCATCGGCGTGGGCGTGTACGCGCTGGCGGACGACGGCGGCAAGGGCGACGCGCCCACCTCGCAGGCGCCCGGCGGGCCGGGCGCGCCCGGGGGTCAGGGCGGGCCGTTCGGCGGGCCGGGCGGGTCGGGGGGCTCCGGCGGGTCCGGTGGCGACGGCGGGTCCGGCGGGTCCGGCGGGCAGAGTCCGCGGCCCGAGCAGTCCCAGCCGCCGAAGATCAGGAGCGGGTCGGTGACCGACACGGTCAGCGGCATCAGCCTGCCGATCCCGAAGGGCTGGTACGGCCAGCAGGCCAACGCCGGTGCGCAGGTGACGTCCGACGACTCCTACAAGTGCCCCGGCGACACCTCCTCGACGTGCACGAAGGGCGGCGCCTACTCCGCCCCGGCCCTTCTCCTCGGTGCCAAGGGCGCCACCGCCGAGGAGATCGCGAAGGCGGACATCGCCAAGAACGCCGAGGAGTCCTACGGCGGCAAGTCCTACGGCGGCATCACCTCCCACGACGTACTCGACTCCAAGGCCGTGACCGTGGCCGGGCAGCGCGGCTACCTGGTCCGCTGGAAGGCCGTCACGAAGAAGGGCGCCGACGGCATCGTGGAGTCGCTCGCGTTCCCCTCACCGGCGAACGCCAAGCAGATGGTCGTCGTACGGTTCGGCGTCGACGCGGACCAGAAGGAGGCCGTGCTGGACGAGATCACCAAGGGCATCAAGGTGTCGATGGGCAGCGGCAACGGCCAGGACGTCTGACCTCCCGGCCCACGGACGCCGGTCGGCCGGGTGGGGCGCCCCCGCCGCTCACAGGGGCACCCCACCCGGCCGGGGGTGCGCGCCGCCCCCGTCCCCACGGGTCGGCGCGGTCGGGTCACCGTCCGTTCATCCGGCGGACGGCGGCCCGGGTCTCAGGTCAGGTCCAGTGCCGGCAGTACGGCGGCCTCCACGAAACGGACCAGGTAGTCGGGGTCGGCCCACTCGCCCTCCAGGAGGGGCCGCACCCGCAGGACCCCGAGCAGCTGGGCCGGGATGTACTCCAGTGCCGGGTGGTCGGCGGGGACCTCTCCGCGTTCGACCCCACGCCGGATGATCTCCTTCAGCGCGGCGATCTCCGGCTCGACCAGCGCCTCGCGCAGCGCACGCTGCAACTCCGGGTCCTGGCCCGCGGCATGGGCGAGCGCCTGGAGCAGTTTGGTGTCCCGGCCGGACAGCTCGCCCGCCGCCCGGGCCGCCTCGCGCAGGTCCTCGGCGAGCGAGCCGGTGTCGATGCAGCGCGTCCGCCGGTGGGAGCGCAGCGCCGCCGCCACCAGCTGGGGCTTGGTCTTCCACTGGCGGTAGAGCGTGGACTTGCTGCACCGGGTGCTCGCGGCGACGCCTTCCATGGTGACGGAGTCGTAGCCGCACTCCCCCAGCTGTTCCAGCACGGCGTCGTAGAACTCCTGCTCACGCTCCGGCGTGATCTTGGAGCGGCGCGTGGCACCGACCGGCTCGGGCCGGTCCGCGGCCTGCGACGTCATGGCGATGCTCCTGGCTTCGGTCGGCGGCCGGAAAATTCCCGGCCGGCGGTGTGTCGTACGTCTATCGATACACCAGTGTACCGGTACGCAGCCGTATCGGTACACTGGCGTATCGGTACGCTCTCGTACCGATAACAGCGCCACCGTCACCGAAGGGGCCGGGGGATGAATGCCCGCACCGAGCCTGCGCCGGCGGGGTCCGACGCGATAGCGCGACCGCCGCTCGTCCGGGAGCTCCTGCTCGTCGCAGGGCTCTTCCTCGTCTACAAGTTCGGCCGGCAACTGGCCACGGGTCACACCGGTGAGGCCCTTGGCGACGCGCACCGCGTGTGGGACTTCGAGCGGGCGGTCCACCTGCCCGGCGAGGGGGCGGTGCAGTCCCTGCTGCTGCACGGCGACGGCCTGGTGCACGTCGCGAACAGCTACTACGCGGCCGTTCACTTCCCCGCCACCGTCGCCTTCCTGGTCTGGCTCTACCTGCGGCGGCCGGGCCACTACGTCTGGGCGCGCCGCGTGCTGGCCGCCGTCACGGCCGCCGCGCTGGTGCTGCACCTGCTGTTCCCGCTCGCCCCGCCGCGCATGCTCGCCGCGACCGGCCTGATCGACACGGCGCGGGTGTACGGGCCGTCGGTGTACGGCGACCCCGCGACGGACTCGCTGTCGAACCAGTTCGCGGCGATGCCGTCCCTGCACTTCGGCTGGGCGCTGATGGTGGCGGTCGGGCTGATCGTCGCGACGCGCTCCCGATGGCGGTGGCTCTGGCTGGTGCATCCGCTGCTGACCCTGCTGGTGATCGTCGGCACCGCCAACCACTACTGGCTCGACGCACTCGTGGCGGCGGCCCTGCTCGGGCTCGCTCTCGCGCTCGTTCACCTGCCGCCCCGCACCGCGAGCACGGCCACGCCTGCGCAGGGCAGCCTCGTACCGGCGCAGCGGGACGAGCGGGCATTCGCAGGGGCCGGCCGATGAGCGCCGTGGTGATCGCCGCCGCCCTGTCCCTGGTCTCCGCCGTCGCCTACGCCGCCGCCGCGGTCACCCAGGAGCGGCTGGCGTCCCGTTCCCGGGGCGCGGGCACGCTGCGGCTGCTGGGCACCGGCGCCTGGTGGTGGTCGGCCGGGCTGAACGCGTCGGCCGCGCTCCTGCACGTCGTCGCCCTCCGGTACGGCCCGCTGACCGTGGTCCAGCCGCTCGGCGCGCTCACCCTGATCGCGGCGGTGCCGATGGGGGCGCGGCTGGCGGGACGCCGGGTCGGCGCGGTCGAGTGGAGGGGCACCGCGCTGACGCTGCTGGGGCTGGGCGCCATCCTGGTGACGGCGTCCGGTCCGGAGCCGGACGACGTGCTGAGCGTTCCCGAGGCACTGGCGGTCGCGGGTGCCGCGGCGGCGCTCATCGGCGTGCTGTCCCGGCCGGGCACCCGCCCCGGGCTGCGGCACGCGTCCGCGTCCGGTCTCGCCTCCGGGGTCGCCTCGGCCCTCACGCAGACGGTGACGGTGGCCGCGACGGACCGGTCCGGGCCGGTGCTGAGCGTCCAGGTGGTCGCTGTGGCCCTGCTCGTGGCGGCGTTCGCGGCCGGCGGGCTGCTGCTGTCGCAGACCGCGTACCGGGGCGGGCTGGGCGGTCCCCTCGCGATGGTGACCCTGTCGAATCCCCTGGCCGCCGCGGTGATCGGCCTGTCGTTGCTGGGCGAACGCCTCCAGGGGGGTCCGGCGGGCGTGCTGCTCGCGCTCGCCGGGGCGGGCCTGTCGTCCTGGGGCGTGGTGCTGCTCACCCGGGCACCCACGGCCGCCCCGATGAACGACGACCATGCGGTGGACGACCACCGTGCGGTGGAGGACGACCATCCGGTGGCCGCCGTCCTGGCGCTGGAGCCCGGCTCGGCCACGACCGAACCCGTGCTGGTGCCCCGGCCGCACGATCCGGGGCACCTCGCTCCCGCTACCCGGTGACGATCGCCGGGTCGCTGACCCCCGGCTGCCCGTTCTCCACGTGCCCCGCGAACCGCCGCAGGAACGCCTTGTCGCCCTCGGTGGTGACGGTCAGGTCGTACCAGCGGCGGCCGGCGGCGAGATCGACGGTCCGGCACACCTTGGCGCCGGGGCGGACGGTGACCGTCGAGGGCCGGCCGCCGTAGCCGTCGGAGATCTTCAGGCGGGCCGTTCCGGATCCCTTGTTGGTGAAGGTCAGCTCGATGTCGTCACCGGTGTGGCGGGCCGTGACCTCGCAGCCGGTCGTCCTGTTCGAGCCTTTGAAGACGCGCACGAAGCCGTTCGGGCCGTGCACGGTCAGGTCGTAGGAGCCCCCGGAGTACGCCGAGTTCCACGTGTCGGAGAGGGTCTTGCCGGCCTCGGTGGTGTACGTCCAGGGGCCGTCGGTGCGGTTGCCCGACGTGACGTGGAAGGCGCCGCCGGACTTCGCGCCGGAGGCGAGGGTGAGGGTGAGCTTCCCGGCCGCGGCGTCGACCGAGGCGTCCACGTGCGGGGCGTACTTCAGCGGCCGGGTACGGCGCAGTCCGCGTTCCTGCCGCGGCATGCGCGGGTCGGCCGGCGGGACGGGCCTGTAGTCCGGGTGGCGCTCGCGGTCCTGCGGCTCGTAGGCCTCGGTGCCGGGCAGCGGGGCCGGGCGGGTGTCCTTGCGGGAGAAGTCGAACGCGGAGGTCAGGTCGCCGCAGACGGCCCGGCGCCACGGCGAGATGTTGGTCTCGCGCACACCGAAGCGGCGCTCCATGAACCGCAGGATCGACGTGTGGTCGAGGGTCTCGGAGCAGACGTAGCCGCCCCTGCTCCACGGGGAGACGACCAGCATCGGGACCCGGGGGCCGAGTCCGTAGGGGCCGGCCGTGTTCTTGGCGTCGCCCGGGAAGAGGTCGAGGGAGACGTCGACGGTGGACAGGCCACGGGAGGCGTCCTTGGGGGGCAGCGGAGGCACCACGTGGTCGAAGAAGCCGTCGTTCTCGTCGTAGGTGATGAACAGGGCCGTCTTCGACCAGACCTCCGGGTTGGAGGTGAGGGCGTCCAGGACCTGCGCGATGTACCAGGCGCCGTAGTTCGACGGCCAGTTGGAGTGCTCGGAGAAGGCCTCGGGGGCGGCGATCCAGGAGATCTGGGGCAGTTTGCCGGCCTTCACGTCCGCCTTCAGCACGTCGAAGTAGCCGTCGCCGGCCTTGGCGTTCGTGCCGGTGCGGGCTTTGTCGTACCAGGGGTCGCCGGGCTTGGCGTCGCGGTACTTGTCGAAGTACAGCAGCGAGTTGTCGCCGTAGTTGCCGCGGTAGGCGTCCTGGATCCAGCCCCACGAGCCCTTCGCGTCGAGGCCGTCGCCGATGTCCTGGTAGATCTTCCAGGAGATGCCGGCCTGCTCCAGGCGTTCGGGGTACGTCGTCCAGCCGTAGCCGAGTTCGTCGTTGCCGAGGACCGGGCCGCCGCCGGTGCCGTCGTTGCCCGTGTACCCCGACCACATGTAGTAGCGGTTGGGGTCGGTGGAGCCGATGAACGAGCAGTGGTAGGCGTCGCAGACGGTGAACGAGTCGGCGAGGGCGTAGTGGAAGGGGATGTCCTCACGGGTCAGGTACGCCATGGTGGTGGTGCCCTTCGCGGGCACCCAGCGGTCGTACTTGCCGCCGTCGTAGGCCTGATGGCCGTCGGGCCAGGAGTGCGGCAGGCCCTCCAGGAACTGCATGCCGAGGTCGTCGGCGTCCGGGTGGAACGGCAGGATCTCCTTGCCGTCCTTCTCCTGGTGCCAGACGGGTTTGCCGTTGTCGAGGGTGACCGGCCGGGGGTCGCCGAAGCCGCGGACGCCTCTCAGGGTGCCGAAGTAGTGGTCGAAGGAACGGTTCTCCTGCATGAGGACGACGATGTGCTCGACGTCCTCGATCGACCCGGTGCGGTGGTTCGCCGGCAGGGCGGCGGCGCGCTGGATGCTGGCGGACAGGGCACTGAAGGCCGTGGTGGCGCCCGCGAGTTGGAGGAAGCGGCGCCGGTTGACTTCGGACATGAAGGACAGACCTCTCATCCTGAGGTGCGGGATGGCCGGAGCGTGACGGAATCTGCGCGGAAGGAGTGTTTCAGGGACACCAAACACCAAGGAAGGGGCGCGTGACACTCATGTGAAAGTCGCCGGTACGGAGGGTGTGCCGGGGCGTTGCCAGGGGAGGGTGAGGGGCGTGACAGAGACGCAGACGGTTTCCCCGCCGACGAAACGGCCCGTTCGCCAGCTCCTCGCCGCCTCCGTGGGCAACGCGGTCGAGTGGTACGACTGGTACGCCTACACGTTTCTGGCCACCTACATAGCCGCCCAGGTCTTCCCGAAGAGCGCGGACAACTCGCTGGTACCGCTGCTGTCCACGTTCGCGGTGTTCGCGGTCGGCTTCTTCATGCGGCCGGTGGGCGGACTGCTGATGGGCGCCGTCGCGGACCGGCACGGGCGGCGAGCCGCCCTCACGGTCACGATCCTGCTGATGGGCGGCAGCAGTCTGCTGGTCGGGCTGACCCCGACGTACGCCGCGGTGGGCGTGCTCGCGCCGGTGATCCTGGTGCTGGCGCGGCTGCTCCAGGGCCTGTCCGTGGGGGGCGAGTTCGCGGCTTCGACGACCTTTCTGGTGGAGTCGGCGGGTCCCGGCCGGCGGGGGCTGTTCTCCAGCTTCCAGTACGTGTCGACGACGGTGGGGCAGCTGGTCGCCTCCGGCATCGCCACCCTGCTGGTGGACACGCTGAGCGACGGGCAGATGAACGGCTGGGGCTGGCGCGTGCCGTTCGCGCTCGGGGCCGTACTGAGCCTGGTCGGTTTCTGGATCCGGCAGGGCGCACAGGAGACCCGCAGCGCCGAACAGCAGCAGGCCCCGCGCCCGGGCCTGTTCGAGGCGCTGCGCCGGCACCCGCGCGAGTCGCTCCTCATCGGCGGCATCACGGCGGGCGGCACGATCGCCTACTACACGTGGACGTCGTACCTGCCGACGTACGCCGAACTCAACGCGGGCATCGAGAAGTCGGACGCGCTGCTCGCGGGCACGATCTCACTGGCCTTCTTCGCCCTGCTGCAACCGCTCGGCGGCCTGCTCTCGGACCGCTTCGGCCGCCGCTCCCTGCTGCTCTTCTTCGGCTTGGGCTTCGCGCTGCTCACGGTGCCGCTGCTGCACGCCCTGCGCGAGTCGTTCGCCGTGCTGCTGCTCGTGCAGTGCGCGGGCATGGTGCTGCTGACCGGCTTCACCTCGATCAGCGCGGCCGTGAACGCCGAGATCTTCCCACCCCGGGTCCGCGCGGCGGGCATCGGCTTCCCGTACTCGCTGACGGTGGCCCTCTTCGGCGGCACGGCGCCGTACGTGGGCACGCTGTTCAAGGAGCAGGGACACGCGGGGCTGTTCCCCTGGTACGTCGCGGTGATCTGTCTGGTGTCGTCGGTGGTGTACCTGCGGCTGCCGGAGACGGCTCACGCACCGCTGCGGCGGTGAGGGGGTACGCCGTCGGGGACCGGCTGCTCACCGTCCTTGCCGTCGTCCTCGTGCGGTTCGTCGTGCGGCTCGTCGTGCGGTCCCGCACCGTTGGGTGACCCGGCGGCGGAGGCCGGCACACCCTCCTTCACGGCGACCCGCTCGGGGTCGACCACGGCGTCGGTGGTCCTGCCCACCTCCGACAGCGTCATCTGGGCGCGGTCGTCGACGAGCCGGGTCACCAGGTGCTGTGCGGCGCCGAAGGCCGCGGCCCAGGCGAGGACCTGCGCCCGGCTGTCCAGGTCGCTGAGCCCGGGGACGAAGGCGCCGCGGATCAGCAGCAACCCGAGGAAGGCCGACAGGGCGCCGGTGGGCAGCTTCAGCACCGCCGACGCCAGGGGCAGCATGTACGGCGAGTCGGTGCCCCGGATGCGGCGCAGCGAGGCGATGACGGTGAGGGCGGCACCGGCGAGGCCGGCGATCTCGACGGTGAGGATGTCCGTGGCACCGGCCAGTCGGCTCGGGTCCGTGTCGGCCGGCTCGTTGTGGTACTCGGCGGTGGGGCACACGACGGTGACCGTGCCTCCGGAGCCGCCCGAGGGCGAGAAGCACAGGCTCAGCGAACTGGGCGAGAACCACCCGTAGAGGGCCAGGTTCACCACCCCGATCATCACGAGGACCGTCGCGACCCAGAGGGTGTTGCGCAGGCTGCGCACCCGCGCCAGTTCGTCGTCCAGGCTGCTGTACGCGGCGTCGAGCGCCCGGCCCATCAGATCCCGGTCACTCGGGGTCACGTCGCCGGAGATGATGGAACGCAGCCTCAGGGCGAGCCGCACCCGGCGTGGGTCGTCAGCGGCCAGGTGATCCTTGACCAGCGCCATGACCTCACTGGCGCGGCCCGCGGCTTCTTGGGCGGAAACCAGTTGAATCAACAACACCTCGGCGTTGCGGATATTCGAGCACACCCCCTCACGGGCCGCCGATCCCGACCACGGTTTCCGCCATCCGAAATCCTCGTCCGCGGCCGCGCGGGCTTTGTCGAGATGCCCGCGCATTCCCTCGATGAGCGCGGTCCGGTCTCCGCGGGCCCGCCGGGTGTTCTCGTGTTCCAGTTCCGCCTCGAGATAGGCGATACGTGCTCGGGCCCGTGCGCGCCAAGCGGTCCGGGGCGGGCCGGCGTGCGCTCTCCTCGTGATCCGCCGGCGCGGGCGGGCGGTCCTGCTCTCGGTGCCGGTCACTCGTACACGGCGGGTACGTGCAGCCGGTCCCAGGATCTGCGACCCGGTGTGCCATCGGCGTCGTGGCCCGAGAAGCCGAGCTTGTGCTGCCACTTCGAGTACGACTTCCGGTCGGCCTCGCTCCATTGCGAGTCGGGTCCGCCGGCGTACGCCGAGCAGCCCTCCTCGATGAGGCGGTAGCCCATGGCCTCGATGACGGGACTGGTCACGGAGGACTGGAAGAAGTCGGCACCCGGGAACGGTTCGTACTCTCCGTGCATCTCCGGCGCCGAGACGCGAATCTTCTGGCCGGGGAAGATGATGTCCGGATTTTCGATCTGGGGATTCCATTCGAGAATCTGGTCCAGCGTCACATGGAACGTGGACGCGATCTTGATGAGGGTGTCACCACGTTTGACGGTATAGAACTCCGTTGTCTTTTCCATACATCCACGATAAATGCATCAGCTGCCATAGCGAAGTCGAGAATTCCGTTGCGTTTTCACTTTTTGACGCGGAAACCAGCGGAAACCAGAGGGGCGCCTGAACAAGGCCGTAGCCCGTCAGCGCCCCTCAGCACACACCCACCCGGGTCCGGAACGGACCCGCTCGACGTCCCCTTACCCGCCCACGCTCCGCCTGCCCGGCTCCTGCAACTGCGCATCGAGGTTCCGCGCGAACTGCGACCAGGTCTCGGCGTACTGGCGGGCCAGGTTCATCACCAGGGCACCGCAGTGCGGCGGGACCGCCGCGGTGAGCTCGGTCCACTGCTGCATGCCGACGGCGTTCTGGTGCAGCAGGCGCAGCAGGTTCCGCCCCTCCTCCTTGTGACGCAGGGAGGGGTCGCGCAACAGCTTCTCCAGGACGTCCTGGGGGTCGCCGTCATCCCGGTCGTCAGCCCGCCCGGCGGGCAGTGGGCACACCACGCCGGCGGGCTGGGCCGCCTTGGCCTGACGGGTCTTGTGTCCGCGTCCGACGACCGGATCCTGGCCGGCCCGCAACCGTCTTCGGACATCGCTCACGGTCGCCGGTGAGAGCCCTGCCAGACGCGCGATCTCCCGCAGCGAGGCGTCCGGGCGCTCGCCGATCAGCTCCGCCGCACGCCTGCGCCCCTCGTCGCTGCTGAGCGGACGGACCTTGCCGTCCCTGCCCACTCGCGCGTGCAGGTGCAGCACGCCGTCGTGCTGCCTGCGGATGGCGGCCACGGTCTTGGCCCCGAGGCCGGAGGCACGCGCGACCGCCCGGTCCGACAGGTGCGGGTGGGACCTGACGATCTTCGCCGCCGCGGCCCGCCGGTCGGCCTGCGAGAGCGGCAGGCCGTGGGTCACGTTCGCCTGCACGGCACGCAGGAACGCCTCGTCGGCGCTGCCCTCGAAGAACTCCACTCTGATGGTCCGCCGCCCTCTGACGAAGGCGGCCATCAGGCGGTGCATCCCGTCGATGACGTGCAGCGTGCGGCGGTCGACGAGGATGGGCGGCAGAGGCTCTTCCACCTCCGCCAGGCGGGCCACGTGTTCCGCGTCCGGCCCGCACGAGCGCAGGGAGACGCCCGGCATGATCGAAGTGATGGGAATGTCCTGCACCGCCGGCGGGCTCGCCTCCTCAGGCCCGGGGGACGCCGTCGGGCCGGCGTCGCGGGCGACGACTCCGGTTCCGGCCGCTCCGGTTAAGTCCGCGGCCGAGGAATAGTGAGAGACGTCGATCATCTGATTCATTCTGTCCACCCCGTTGACTGACAGCTCACAGAATCTGACTTACGCCGCGACCGGTCGGCTCAGCACCACCGGTCCGCACGACCGGAACGGACCGGTATACGGCCCGGCCCGGGGCCCGGGCACACCCCATCGGCGGAATCTGGAATTCCGTGCATCTCCCCCCGTTCTGAGATGTCGCCCGCGCCTTCACCACCAATGCTCACGCGTCACTCTGGTCATTGTCGAGCCCTCTGTTAGAGGAACGCGACATTCACAGGATCCGTCATGACCCGTTCATCTCAACGCTCATGACAGCTCGTCAGTTCCCGTGGGCGCCTCGGGTCACGGCGCCGGGGCCGCCTGTCGCTCGAGCGGCATGATCCAAACGACGGGCCTTAGTTGCCCCCGCCCGGGGCGATCAGGCCCGTCTCGTAGGCGAAGACGACGGCCTGGACGCGATCGCGCAGGTCGAGCTTGGACAGGATGCGGCCGACATGGCTCTTGACGGTGGTGGGGCTCAGGAACAGCCGCTCGGCCAACTCTGCGTTGCTGAGTCCCGTGGCCAGGAGGCGGAGCACCTCCAGTTCACGCGGCGTCAGACCGGACAGGTCGCGGTGCGGCGCGACGGTCTGGGGTTCTTCGGGCACGGCGAAGCGCTCGATCAGCCGGCGGGTGATCGTCGGCGCGAGGAGGGCGTCACCGGACTGCACCATGCGCAAGGCGGACACCAGGCGTTCGGGGGTGACGTCCTTGAGCAGGAAGCCACTGGCCCCGGCCGTGAGCGCGGCATAGACGTACTGGTCGAGGTCGTACGTGGTGAGGATGATGACCCGCGTCTCCGGCGGACCGTCACCGCCGAGGATGCGCCGGGTGGCCTCGATGCCGTCCATCACCGGCATCCGGATGTCCATGAGGACGACGTCGGGCCGTGTGCGGCGCACCGCTGAGACGGCCTCTGCCCCGTCCGCCGCCTCGGCCGCCACCTCGATGCCGTCCGCGGCGAGGATCATTTTGAAACCGGTGCGCACGAGGGCCTGGTCGTCTGCGATGACGGCGCGCAGCGGCGGCCGCTCCCCGCTCATGCCGCGCTCCGCGGGATGCGGGCGGCGACCCGGTAGCCGCCGCTCGGCGTCGGACCGGCCGTCAGTTCGCCGTCGTACACGGCCAGCCGCTCCCGCAGCCCCATGTGGCCGCGGCCGTTGCTCTCCACCGGCGGGGCGTCCTTCACGCCTCCGGTGTCCGTGACCTCGATCTCCAGACAGTCGTCGGTGTATCCGATGGCGACGGACGCCTCCGCGCCGCGTGCGTGCTTGATCGTGTTGGTCAAGGCCTCCTGCACGACCCGGTACGCCGCCAGGTCGACCCCCGAGGGCAGCGGTTCCTTCGGCAGCGACACGCCGACGCTCACGGGCGTCCCGGCGGCACGCACCCGGGCGACCAGCGCGTCGAGCTGCGCCAGCCCCGGCTGCGGCTCCAGGCCGTCGGGTCTTTCGTGGTCCGGAGCCGCCAACAGGCCCATCACATGCCGCAGTTCGGCCATGGCGGCCCTGCCGCCGGCCTCGACGGCCAACAACGCCTCCTTGGACTGCTCGGGGACCACGTCCATCACTTTGCGGGCCGCGCCCGCCTGGATCACCATCACGCTGACATTGTGGGTCACGACGTCGTGCAGTTCGGCGGCAATACGCGCCCGCTCCTCCGCGACGGCCCGGCGCATGGCCTCCTCCCGCTCCTGCTGCAACTCGGTGACCCGGTCCCGGCTGGACGCCAGCCGCAGCTGCAGGAACCGGACGAGACTGGCCAGCATCCCGGCCACCAGCAGCACGAATCCCGGGCTGGACCAGCCGGGGAGCAGGGGATCGGCGTTGCGGAACGCGTAACCGGACAGTGCGGCGGCCATCACCAGGACGGCGATGGCCAGTATCCGGTAACGGCTGTACACGACGGCGCTGTAGGCACCGACGACACAGGTCAGGACGGTGATCCAGGAGGCGGAGCCACCGATGGCCAGCGCCGCGACCAGCACCGTCACGAACGTGGACAGCGGGTACAGGCGCCTCAGTCCGAGCGGCAGCGTCGACAGGATGACCATGGCCCAGGGGACGGGCGCAGCGTCTTCCTCCGCGGGCGCCTGATCCGGTCCGGGCGAGGGCGGCGCCGGCACGCCGGTCCCGGTGTCGATCTTTGGGGGGTTCACATCCACCGGCCCGTTGCCGGGGTACCGCACCGCCACGAACAGAGCAACGGCGGTCAGCACCACCGCCAGCACCACGTCCACGCGCACCGCCCGCTTCGACTGCGGGGCGGACTTCGCCTCGGGGCGCAGCGCGTCGATGAGCTGGTGAAGCCGGCGGCGCCGGTCTTGCGTCTCCATCCGTCCATTGTGGGGCGCTCGCCGCCCGGTCCGCGTCCACCTGTCTGATCAGGGCATTGTCTTCGAGGCCTACTCCTCAGGTAGGACTCCCGAGCCGAATCATCCGCTGGGAGGGGCCGATGTTGGTTCCGCGGCCGACGCGTCGCGAGGGCGGCAGCCTCTAGGTTCACAGAGTCGGCAACGGCATGTGCCTCTCGCGATCGTAAGGACGGACCACCCGCATGAATCAAGTGATCGAGCTGGAAGGTGTGGCGAAGCGCTACGACACCGCCGGTGCGCCGGCGCTCGGACCGCTCACGCTCAGCGTCGCCAAGGGCGAGGCCCTTGCCGTGACGGGCCCTTCCGGCAGCGGCAAGTCCACGCTGCTGAACCTCATCGCCGGCCTGGACAAGCCGACCGAGGGTTCCGTACTCGTCGCGGGGCGGCGGATCGACCAGTTGAGCGAGCACGCCCTCGCCAAGTTCCGTCGCGAGCACATCGGCATCGCCTTCCAGTTCTTCAATCTCCTCGACGACCTCACCGTCACCGACAACATCCAGCTCCCGGCCCAGCTGACCGGGACCAGCCGGCGCGCGGCAGCGGCCCGCGCGGGTGAGCTCATGGAGATGCTGGGCATCCAGAAGCACGCACGCGCCTACCCCGGCCGGCTGTCCGGAGGTGAGCGCCAGCGCGTCGGTGTCGCCCGGGCGCTGATCAACCGTCCCGAGCTGTTGCTGGCCGACGAGCCCACGGGTGCGCTGGACTCCGCCTCGGGCGCGGAGGTCCGCAAGCTGCTGATCGATCTGCACCGCGGCGGCCAGACCATCGTGCTGGTGACGCACGACCTGGCGCTGGCGGAGGCGTGCGCCAGCCGCACGATCCACCTGGTGGACGGTCACCTCGCCCTCGACACGTATGCGCAGGCCGTCCGATGAGCCTCTTCGGTAACGGCGCGCTGGGCCGGGTCGTACGCTCCGGCGTCGGCCGGCGGCGGGTGCAGACCCTGGTGATCGCCGTGGCCACGATGATGGCCGTGGCCTCGGCCGTGGTGGCAGGGGCCCTGATGGTCGCCGCGGCCGCCCCCTTCGACGACGCCTTCAAGAAACAGCAGGGCGCGCACATCACCGCGCAGTTCGATCCGAGCAGGGCGAGTGCGGCGCAGCTGGAACGCACCAAGAAGCTGTCCGGCGTCACGGCGAGCGCGGGGCCCTACGCGTCCACGGCGTTCCGCCCGGTGGACCGGTCGGGCTTCCGGATGCCGACGCTGACCGTGGTCGGGCGGTCCGGGGCGGACGCCGACGTCGACCGCGTGGAGCTGAAGTCCGGCCGGTGGGCGCAGAAGCCCGGCGAGATCGTGGTCGACGCGTCCTTCCAGGGCCCCTCCGTCGACATCGGCTCCACCCTCAAGGCGTCGGACACCCCGAACGCCCCGACGCTGTCGGTCGTCGGGTTCGCCGTGTCGGTCGGCAAGTCCGCCGACGCGTGGGCGACCTCGGCGCAGGTCGACGCGCTGGCGGCGCTGGGCAACCCCCTCACGACCCAGATGCTCTACCGCTTCGACTCCGCGAGCACGAAGCAGCAGATCCTCGCCGACCGGGCGAAGCTCGCCTCCGCTGTCGACTCGGGGGCCCTGCTGGGCACGCAGTCCTGGCTGGACACCAAGCGCGCCGCGGATCAGGGCGCGGCGGCGACCGTCCCGTTCGTGATGGCCTTCGGCGTGCTCGGCATCGTCATGTCGGTGATCATCGTCAGCAGTGTGATCAGTGGTGCGGTCGGCACGAGTCTGCGCAGGATCGGCATTCTCAAGGCCATCGGCTTCACGCCCCGTGAGGTCGTCCGCGCGTATGTGGCCCAGGCGCTGATCCCGGCCACGGTCGGTATCGCCCTGGGTGTCGTGCTGGGCAACCTGCTGGCGGTCCCGCTGCTGGCGGACACGGAGTCGGTGTACGGCAACGTCTCACTGTCGGTGGCCTGGTGGGTGGACGTCGCCGTACCGGCCGCCGCGCTGCTCGTGGTCGGGCTGGCGGCGCTGATCCCCGCACGGCGGGCCGGACGGCTGAACACGGTCGAGGCCATCGCCGTCGGCCGGGCGCCGCGCCCGGGCCGCGGGCAGTGGGCGCACCGGGCCATGGGACGACTGCCGCTGCCCCGGCCGGTGACGTACGGGCTCGCCACTCCCTTCACGCATCCTGTGCGTGCCCTCGCGATGCTGCTCGCGGTGGCGTTCGGCACCGTCGCGGCCACGTTCGCGGTGGGGCTGACCTCGTCCCTCAACGAGGTCGGCAAGTCGCAGGATCCCGAGAGCCGCGCCGCGGTGACGGTCACGACGGTCAAGTTGAACAACGTCGCTCCCCCGCCGCCACCGCCTCCCGTGGAGGGCGGTGCCCCGGCGAGCCCGTCTCCCGTCGCCCCCAGCCCGGCGGCCGGTTCGTCCAAGCCCAAGGTGGCCGACCCGGCGAAGGTGCGGGCCGCCGTCAAGTCCGAGGCGGGGCTGGAGTCGTACTACGGCAAGCTCCAGACGGAGGTCGCCGTGGCCGGGGTCTCCGGCGCGGTGGAGGCCAGCCTCTACGAGGGCGACTCGCGCTCCGGCAGCTACGAGATGCTCTCGGGGCACTGGATCACCGGGAAGGGCCAGGTCGTCGTGCCCACGCGCTTCCTGGAGCGGACCAGCACCAAGGTCGGCGACACGGTGCGGATGACGTTCGAGAAGGAGAGCGCCGACCTGCGGATCGTGGGCGAGTCCTTCGACACCTCCGGCAATGAGCTGGAGGTCCACGCGGACATGGCCAACTTCCCGTCGGCGCAGCCCGAGACGTTCCTCGTCGACGTGAAGTCCGGTGTCTCGGCAGACGAGTTCGCCCGGAAGCTCGCGGCGGTGGTGCAGCCGATGGGCGGTGACGCCACGACCGTCGTGGAGTCGGAGCAGAGCGGCGTCATCCTCATCATGGACGCGATGGCCGTGCTGCTCACCCTCATGCTGATCGCCGTGGCCGGTCTCGGCGTGCTCAACTCCGTCGTCCTGGACACCCGCGAACGCGTCCACGACCTGGGCGTCTGCAAGGCGATCGGCATGTCGCCGCGGCAGACGGTGGCCCTCGTGCTGGCCTCGGTGTCCGCGATCGGCGTGGTCGGCGGGCTGCTGGGCGTGCCGGCCGGGTACCTGCTGCACGGCGTCGTCATGCCGGTGATGGGGCGCGCCGTGGGCACCGGTATGCCGTCGCCGGTCCTCGACGTGTACGGGCCCCTCGAGCTGCTCCTGCTGGGGCTGGGCGGCGTCGTGCTGGCGATGCTGGGCGCGATGATCCCGGCCGGGTGGGCGGCCAGGGCCCGTACGGCCACGGCCCTGCGGACCGAGTGACGCCGGACGCGACACACGGCAGGAAAGGACAGCCCGGCCCGGTGAAGGGCCGGGCTGTCCTCATGCGCACCACCCGGAGCCGTACGCGGTCGCCCGGATGCGCCACCGAACGGGCCGGGCCTGCGCTCATCGGCGCAGGCCCGGCCGTCACCGGGTGGCCCTGCGACGGCTCACGCGCCGCCGGGCCTGCGCATGCGCCGCAGCGCGGGCCTGACCCCGGGCCGCCGGTCACCCTGCTCGGCGAGCCAGCCCGCGAGCGCGGCCGGCGTGGGCGAGGTGAAGACGGTACGGATCGGCAGTTCCTCGCCCAGCACCGTACGCACGCGGCTGACCAGACGCGTGGCCAGCAGCGAATGACCGCCGAGGGCGAAGAAGTCGTCGTCCGCACCGACCGTCGGCAGGCCCAGCACCCGTGCGAAGGCCTCGCAGAGGATCCGCTCCTGTTCCGAGGCCGGTTCCCGGTCGGCACCGGCCGACGCGGCGGCATCCGGCTCCGGCAACGCCGCGCGGTCCAGCTTGCCGTTGACCGTCAGCGGAAGCGCGTCGAGGACCACCACCGCCGAGGGCACCATGTACTGCGGCAGAGCCTGCGCGACGTGCTCGCGCGCCATCCGGCCGAGCACGCCGTCATCGGCGTCCGACCGGTCGCCCGCGGGCACGACGTAGGCCACCAGACGCCCTTCGCCCGCGGCGTCCGCGCGCAGGGTCACCGCGGCGCGGGCCAGCGCTGGGTGGCTGGTCAGTACGGACGCGATCTCCTCCGGCTCCACCCGGAAGCCACGGACCTTCACCTGCGCGTCGGCCCGCCCGGCGAACACCAGCCGCCCGTCGGCCGTCCAGCGCACCCGGTCACCCGTCCGGTACATCCGCTCTCCGGGCCCGGTGTACGGCGAGGCCACGAACCGCTCGGCCGTCAGGTCGGGCCGCCCCACGTACCCGCGGGCCAGGTTGGAGCCCGCGACGTACAGTTCGCCCGCCACCCCGACCGGCACGGGGGCGAGCCGGTCGTCCAGGACGAACGCCCGCACGCCGCTGATCGGGCCGCCGATGTCCGGGGCGTCGCCGACCGCCAGCGGCCGTGACATGGTCGCGCACACCGTCGTCTCGGTCGGCCCGTACGCGTTGACGAGCCGCCGCCCCGGGGCCCAGCGTCCCACCAGTTCCCTGCTTAGCGCCTCACCGGCCGAGACCAGGGTCGTCACGGGTGCCAGGTCTTCGGGAGTCATCTCGGCCAGCACCGCCGGCGGCAGCGTCACGTGCGTCACCGCGTGCCGGGACAGAACTCGCGCCAGCCCCGGCCCGGGCAGCAGTTCGTCCGCCCCGGCCACGACGAGGCAGGCCCCGGACGACAACGCCACGACCACGTCCGACACCGCCGCGTCGAAGCTCATCGACGCGAACTGCAGCAGGCGGCTCGATCCGTCCACGGCGAACCGGTCCGTCTGCGCGGCCGCCAGGTTCGCCAGTCCGGCATGCGACACGGCCACTCCCTTGGGCCGCCCCGTCGAACCGGACGTATAGATCACATAGGCCATCCGCTCGGGCGTTGCGGCCACCCGGGGAGCGGTCACCGGAGCTGTCTCCAGTGCGGTCGCCACCCCGGGATCGTCCAGGTTCAGCACCCGAGGCCCCGGGGCGGAGAAGCGCCCCGTCAGGTCGCTCCGCCCGACGACGGCATCGGCCCCGCTGTCCGAGAGCATGAACGCCAGCCGCTCCCCCGGGTACTCCGGATCCAGGGGCAGATACGCCGCCCCTGCCTTCCACACGCCGAGGATCGCGGCCACCGCCTCCACGCCCCGCGGCAGGCACAGGCCCACCACGGACTCCGGCCCCACCCCGTGGTCCCGCAGGAGGTGCGCCAGGCGGTTGGCCCGCGTGTCGAGTTCCGCGTACGACACCTCGGTCGTACCGGCCACGACCGCCACCGCGTCGGGAGTCCTGGCCGCCTGCGCCTCGAACAGTTCCGGCGCGGTCACCGCGACGACCGGCGTGCCGGTGTCGTTCCACTCCGTCAGCACCCGCCGCAGTTCGTGCGCGGGTACCGCCTCGACGGCGACGAACCGCGTGTCGGGGGCCTGTTCCAGCGCGGTCACCAGGTTGCCGACGGTGGTGTGCAGCATGGAGCACAGGGCGTCGGCGTCCACGGAGGCCACCGCGTCGACGGTGAGGGCGAACCCCGTGCCGAGGTCGTCCACCGCCACGGCGACGGGGTAGTTGGTGCGTTCCCGGGTGAGCAGCAGGCTCACCCCGTCCGGCATGGTGCCGCTGCCCCGTTCCGCTGCGTGGGCGGCGGCCTGATGGTGCCGGTAGTTGAAGATCGAGGTGAACAGCGGGCTGCCGCCGGGCACACCGCCGGCCCGCTGGGCCAGCGCCAGCGGAGCGTGCTCGTGCACCAGCAACTCGGCCAGCTGATCGCGCAGTCCGAGCAGTACGTCGGTCACCTTCGACGATCCCACGCGTACCCGCACGGGCAGGGTGTTGATGAAGGGCCCCTGGACGCGGTCGGCTCCGGCTCCGGCGTTCATTCGGCCGAAGAGGACGGTGCCGAACACCACGTCGTCCCGGCCGCTGACCGTGGCGAGGACCCGGGCCCACGCGAGGTGGAACACCGTGGCCGGGCTGACACCGAGCGACTTCGCCGTCTCGCGTACCCGGCCCGCCAGTTCCTCGTCGACGGACCACCGGGCGCGGTCCGCGTCGGTGCCGTCGCCGTGGACGTCGAGCAGACCGTACGGGGCCGTGGTCTCCTCGACGTCCCCGAGCAGGTCGCTGAAGTACCGCTCGTGCTCCTCCCTCGGCACCCCCAGCCGGGCCTGCGCCACGAAGTCCCGGAACGGAAGAGCTTCGGGAAGCGTGTCACCCCGGCCCGACAAGAAGGCGCCCAGCTCTCTCAGCAGGGCTTCCTGACTCGTGTGGTCCCGGACGGTCTGGTGGATCCGGATGAGGCACACCCATCGGTCGCTGCCCGGCCGGGAGGTGATGTGCGCACGGATCAGCGGAGCGCTGCCCAGGTCCATCCGGCCCCCGGCGTGCGCCAGCAACTGCCTTACCATGTCGCCGTCTTCGGGATCGGCCACGAGCTCCCCGACGGGCAACTCCACTTCGCGCAGCACCACCTGGACCGGCTCGCGCAGTTCCCGCCACAGGATCGCGGTCCGGTAGATGTCGTGCCGGTCCACCACCCGCTGCAACGCCCCGAGGAACGCGTCCAGCCGCTCGCGTGACTCCAACTCGAGCACGATCGGCAGCACATAGACGTCGCCGCCCTCCTGATCGGCGACCAGGTGGTGGAAGAGGATGCCTTCCTGCAGAGGCGCCAGGGGATACACATCAGCGATGTTGGCCGCACCGCCCGGTATCTGTTCGACGATGTGAGCCAGCTCCGCTTCGGACAGCTCGACGAGCGGGAGCATGTCCGGGGTGATGTGTTCGGCGCCGAGCGGGATGCGGTTCTCCGGAACGTCGATCGTGTCCGGCGCCGCGACGGCGGCCAGGCCTGCGGGGGTGGGGGTCTGGAACAGTGCGCGGACGGAGATGGACACGCCCCGGCCGCGCAGCTGCTCGACCAGCGAGACGGCCAGCAGGGAGTGCCCGCCCAGGGTGAAGAAGTCGTCGTCGACGCCGACCGCGGGCAGGCCCAGGACCTGGGCGAAGGCCTGGCAGAGGATCTCCTCCTGCACGGTGGCCGGCGGCCGTCCCGTACCGGCCGTCGCCGCCGCCGCGTAGTCGGGGGCAGGCAGGGCCTTGCGGTCCAGCTTCCCGTTACCGGTCAACGGCAGGGCATCGAGGACCACCACGGCCGCGGGCACCAAGTACTCGGGCAGACGGGTCGCAGTGAAATCCCTTATGACTGCGGGCAGATCTTCTTCTTCCGTCTCGTCGGTGACGATGTAGGCGACCAGGCGGACATCGCCCGGGGTGTCCTCGCGGGCGACGACTGCGGCGTGGTCGACGAGCGGGTGTGCGGCGACGACTGCCTGCACTTCGCCGGGCTCGACGCGGAAGCCGCGGATCTTCACCTGCTCATCGGCACGACCGGCGAAGACCAGACGGCCATCGGCCGTCCAGCGCGCACGGTCCCCCGTGCGGTACATCCGCTCACCGGGTGAGCCGAAGGGACAGGCAACGAACCGCTCGGACGTGAGCCCGGGCCTGCCCACATAGCCTCGGGCCACCTGTGCACCCGCCACATACAGCTCGCCCACCACACCGACCGGCACGGGGCTGAGCCGCTCGTCCAGGACGTAGGTCTGTGTGTTGGCGACCGGGGAGCCCACCGGGATGACCCCGGCAGCCGCATCCTGTGGGGTCAGCGCGGTGGTGGCCACACCGACCGTGGTTTCGGTGGGCCCGTAGTGGTTGAACACCGCCCGGTCGCCGGCAGCCGTGGCCAGCAGTTCGCCGACCAGCTCGGCGGAAGCAGCCTCACCACCCAGGACCAGCGACCGCACCGACGTGACCGCTGCCGCACCCAGGGCCGCCACGTGTGAGGGCACCGCCTTCAAGCAGTCGATCCCCTGCTTAGTGAGATAAGCCGCCACCGCCGCCGGGTCGGTCACCGACTCCTCATCAAGGAAGTGCAGCTCACCGCCCCCGGTCAAACTCGCGAAGACCGTCGTGTTCGCCAGGTCAGTCGCCTGACCCTGCAACACCGCAAACCGGCCTCGCCCGTCGAAGCCCACCCGCCCAGGCACCGAGGTGACGTAGTTGGTCAGGCCCGCATGAGTGACCGCAACACCCTTCGCCCGTCCCGTCGAACCCGACGTGTAAACCACATACGCGACCTGCCCCGGCAGTATCTCCACTCCCGGCGCGGTCTCCGGATACGCCGCCAGCTGCATCGCGGTCAGGGTGCCGTCGAGCGCGACCAGGCGATGACGCCCCGCCGGAAGATCGTCCAGGATCTCCTCGGTCGTCAGCGTCAGCACCGCACCACTGTCACGCAGCACGAACGCCACCCGCTCCGCCGGCTGACCGACATCGACCGGGACGTAGGCGGCTCCCGCCTTCCACACCCCCAGCATCCCCGCCAGAGTCTCCACACCGCGCGGCAGACACAGACCCACCACAGACTCCGCACCCACACCCTGCGCCCGCAGATAGTGCGCCAGACGATTCGCCCGCACATCCAACTCCGCGAACGACACCGCCACACCACCCTGCACGACCGCCACCGCACCCGGCGACCGCACCACCTGCTCCTCGAACAACCCCAACACCGACACCCGCGGCAGGCTCACCGCAGTGTCGTTCCACTCCACCACCACACGATGACGCTCAGCCTCGTCAACGACCTCCACCGAGGACAGCCGCAGCTCGGGCTCGGTCAACAACCGGTCCAGCACCCTGACCCAGCGGTCGGCAACGGTTCGAGCGGTCCTGGGGTCGAAAAGATCGGTCGCGACCGTCAACGCACCGTGCACACCCATCGGGCCGCCGTCAGGGGCGTACGACTCACCGACCATCACGTCCAAGTCGAACTTTGCCGCCGGGCGGGCGGTCGGAAGGAGTTCGACATCGACGCCGGGCAGTTCCAGGGTCGCTTCCGCAGTGTTGTGCATCGTGAGAACGACCTGGAAGAGGGGGTGCCTGGCCAGTGACCGGGCCGGCGCCAGCTCCTCCACCAGCCGCTCGAACGGCACATCCTGATGCCCGAACCCCGCCAGACTCGTCTCCCGAACCCGCTCCAGCAGCTCCTCGAACGTCGGATCACCCGACAGATCCGTCCGGATCACCAGCGTGTTGACGAAACAGCCCACCAGCTCGTCCAGCGCCTCATCCGTACGCCCCGCGACCGCCGAACCAATCGGAATGTCCGTGCCCGCACCCAGCCGCGACAACGTCACCGCCAGCGCCGCCTGCAGCACCATGAACACCGTCACGCCACGCTCACGCGCCACCTCCACCATCCGCGCATGCAACCCCGCCGGCATCTCGAACACCGCCGTGTGCCCACGATGAGAAGCAGCCACCGGACGCGGACGGTCGAACGGAAGCCCCAACTCCTCCGGAACCCCCGCCAACGCCTCACGCCAGAAACCCACCTGACGCGACATCAAACTACTGGCATCCTCCTCCGACCCCAGCAACTCCCGCTGCCACAACGCATAGTCCGCGTACTGCACCGGCAACGCATCCCACCCGGGCTCCCGACCCTCACACCGCGCCGCGTACGCCACCGACACATCCCGCGCCAGCGGACGGGTCGACCAACCGTCACCGGCAATGTGGTGCACCACAAGGGCCAGTACATGCTCATCGGGACCGGTCTCGAACAACCACGCCTTCAGCGGAGCCTCGGCCGCGAGGTCGAAGGCGTACGAAGAGATCCGCGTGAGTGTGGCCGACAGCTCGGAGGAGTCGAGCCGGACGGCAGGCAGCTCCCACTCGACCTCGTCGACTGCGAGAACATGCTGGTACGGCTCGCCGCCCACGACTCGAAAGACCGTGCGCAGGGATTCATGGCGCGCGATCATGTCACGCAGCGCGTCGGCCAGGGCCTGTGTGTCGAGCCGGCCGGTGAGCCGTAGCGCCACCGGGCTGTTGTACGTCTGGCTCGGGCCCTCCAACTGGCCGATGAACCAGAGCCGTCGCTGCCCGTACGACAGGGGCACCCGTTCCGGGCGAGGCATCGGCATCAGGGCCGCGCGTGCCTCGTCCGCTTCTGCCAGCCGCGCGGCCAGGCCTGCGGCTGTGGGTGCCTCGAAGAGTTCGCGGATCCCCACTTCCACGTCGAGCAGGGTCCGCATGCGGCTCACCAGTCTGGTCGCCAGCAGTGAGTGCCCGCCCAGCGCAAAGAAGTCGTCATTCACGCCGACCGCGGGCAGGCCCAACACCTGGGCGAAGGCCTGGCAGAGGAGTTCCTCCTGCAAGGAGACCGGAGCCCGGTCCGAATCGGCCGTCGCCGTCGCGTATTCGGGGCTGGGCAGTGCCTTGCGGTCCAGCTTCCCGTTACCGGTCAACGGAAGCTCCGGCAGCACGACCACTGCCGAGGGCACCATGTACTCCGGCAACCGCGCGGCAACAGACTCCCTGACTGCTGCGCCCAGTTCAGCAGCATCCGTGTCGTCTGTGTCGCTCGCGACGACGTAGGCGACGAGTCGGACATCGCCGGGTGTGCTTTCGCGGGCGATCACCGCAGCCTGGTCGACCAGCGGGTGTGCGGCGACGATGGCTTGCACTTCGCCGGGCTCGACGCGGAAGCCGCGGATCTTCACCTGCTCATCCGCACGACCGGCGAACACCAGACGGCCATCGGCCGTCCAGCGTGCACGGTCCCCCGTGCGGTACATCCGCTCACCGGGTGAGCCGAAGGGGCAGGCAACGAACCGCTCGGACGTGAGCCCGGGCCTGCCCACATAGCCTCGGGCCACCTGTGCACCCGCCACATACAGCTCGCCCACCACACCCACCGGTACCGGACGCAAACTCACATCCAGCACATAGGTCTGGGTGTTGGCCACCGGCGAGCCCACCGGAATCACCCCGGCAGCCGCATCCTCCGAGGTCAGCGGGGTAGTGGCCACACCGACCGTGGTCTCCGTCGGACCGTAATGGTTGAACACCGCCCGGTCACCGGCAGCCGTGGTCAGCAGTTCACCGACCAGCTCGGCGGAAGCAGCCTCACCACCCAGCACCAGCGACCGCACCGACGTAACCGCTGCCGCACCCAGGGCCGCCACGTGTGAGGGCACCGCCTTCAAGCAGTCGATCCCCTGCTTAGTGAGATAAGCCGCCACCGCCGCCGGGTCGGTCACCGACTCCTCATCAAGGAAGTGCAGCTCACCGCCCCCGGTCAAACTCGCGAAGACCGTCGTGTTCGCCAGGTCAGTCGCCTGACCCTGCAACACCGCAAACCGGCCTCGCCCGTCGAAGCCCACCCGCCCGGGCACCGAGGTGACGTAGTTGGTCAGGCCCGCATGAGTGACCGCAACACCCTTCGCCCGTCCCGTCGAACCCGACGTGTAAACCACATACGCCGCTTGCTCGGGCAGTATCTCCACTCCCGGCGCGGTCTCCGGATACGCCGCCAACTGCATCACGGTCAGGGCGTCGTCGATCGCGACCAGGCGATGACGCCCCGCCGGAAGATCGTCCAGGATCTCCTCGGTCGTCAGCGTCAGCACCGCACCACTGTCACGCAGCACGAACGCCACCCGCTCCGCGGGCTGGCCGACATCGACCGGGACGTAGGCGGCTCCCGCCTTCCACACCCCCAGCATCCCCGCCAGAGTCTCCACGCCGCGAGGCAGACACAGACCCACCACCGACTCCGCACCCACACCCTGCGCCCGCAGATAGTGCGCCAGACGATTCGCCCGCACATCCAACTCCGCGAACGACACCGCCACACCACCCTGCACGACCGCCACCGCACCCGGCGACCGCACCACCTGCTCCTCGAACAACCCCAACACCGTGGAAGCCACCACCGGCGCACCCGTGTCGTTCCACTCCACCACCACACGATGACGCTCAGCCGGCAGGAGGACGTCCACCGCGCCCACCCGAGCCGGTGTGTCCTCCGTCAGCTCGGACAGGACGTGGAGGAATCGCTCCGCCAGCCGCCCGGCCGTGGTCGCGTCGAACAGGTCCGCGGCGACGGTGACGGCGCCCCGCACCCCGGCGGGGTCGCCCTCGCCGTCGAACTCCTCCTCGACCATCACGTCGAGGTCGAACTTCGCGGAGGGCTTGCCCAGGAAGAGCGGCGTGGAGCGGATGCCGGGCAGGGTCAGTGTCGCTTCACCCGTTTCCCTGCCGGACGTGGCGTTCAGCTTGGTGAGAACGACCTGGAAGAGGGGGTGCCTGGCCAGTGACCGGGCCGGCGCCAGCTCCTCCACCAGCCGCTCGAACGGCACATCCTGATGCCCGAACCCCGCCAGACTCGTCTCCCGAACCCGCTCCAGCAGCTCCTCGAACGTCGGATCACCCGACAGATCCGTCCGGATCACCAACGTATTGACGAAACAACCCACCAACTCGTCCAGCGCCTCATCCGTACGCCCCGCGACCGCCGAACCAATCGGAATGTCCGTGCCCGCACCCAGCCGCGACAACGTCACCGCCAGCGCCGCCTGGAGCACCATGAACACCGTCATGCCACGCTCACGCGCCACCTCCACCATCCGCCCATGCAACCCCGCCGGCATCTCGAACACCGCCGTGTGCCCACGATGAGAAGCAGCCACCGGACGCGGACGGTCGAACGGAAGCCCCAACTCCTCCGGAACCCCCGCCAACGCCTCACGCCAGAAACCCACCTGACGCGACATCAAACTACTGGCATCCTCCTCCGACCCCAGCAACTCCCGCTGCCACAACGCATAGTCCGCGTACTGCACCGGCAACGCATCCCACCCGGGCTCCCGACCCTCACACCGCGCCGCGTACGCCACCGACACATCCCGCGCCAGCGGACCCATCGACCAACCGTCACCGGCAATGTGGTGCACCACCAGCACCAGCACGTGTTCGTCGCGGCCCACCCCGAACAACCATGCCCGTACGGGCGTCTCGACGGACAGGTCGAAGGCATAACCGGCGGCTCGGGTCATCGCAGCCATCAGGTCGCCCGGGGCGATCTCGCCTGACGGAAGGTCGGGAGCCGGTTCGATCGACGGCAGGTCGATCACCGGTTCGGTCAGTGACAGATCGCCGAGGTCGAGCAGGCGGGCGTCCTGCTGGGGCTGCTCCCCCTGCCGTACTTCGACCACGGTGAGGTCCCAGTCGAGCTCGTCGACGGGAACGACCTGCTGGTAGGGCTCCCCGTCGGCCACGGGGAACACCGTCCGCAGCACCTCGTGCCGCCCGATGACGTCCGTCAGCGCCTGGGCCAGGGCCTGCCGGTCCAGCTCCCCCGTGAGGCGTACGACGACCGGGCTGTTGTAGGTCTGGCTGGGGCCCTCCAGCTGACCGATGAACCACAGCCGGCGCTGCCCGTACGACAGGGGCAGCCGTTCCGGCCTCCGCCTCTCGGCCAATGCCGCACGGGCCGTACCCGCTCCGGCGAGTCCGGCGGCCACACCGGCCGGAGTCGGCGCGTCGAAGAGCGTCCTGATCTCCATCTCCACGCCGAGTACGGTGCGGATCCGGCTGACGAGTCGCGTGGCCAGCAGCGAATGCCCGCCCAGCTCGAAGAAGTCGTCGTCGACGCCGACACTCTCCAGGCCCAGGACCTCGGCGAACGCGCCGCACAGGATCTCCTCCCGGAGATCGGCAGGTCCGCGGCGCGATCGAGCGGCCGCTGCGGCGTAGTCGGGGGCCGGCAGGGCCGAGCGGTCGAGCTTGCCGTTGCCGGTCAGCGGCAGCGTCTCCAGGACCACCACCGCCGACGGCACCATGTGCTCCGGCAGTCGTTCACCGGCGTACGCGCGCAGCGAGGCGGCGAGAGCCGTGTGATCGGCGTCCTCGTCGTCGGTGACGGCGTATGCGACCAGGCGCACTTCCCCGGGGATGTCCTCCCGGGCGACGACCACCGTCCGGCTGGTCTGCGGGTGAGCGTCCAGTACCGCCTGGACCTCACCCGGCTCGATGCGGAAGCCGCGGATCTTGGTCTGCTCGTCGACGCGGCCGGCGAAGACCACCTGGCCGTCGGGGGTCCAGCGGGCGCGGTCGCCCGTGCGGTACATCCGCTCGCCACCGGCGAACGGGCACGCCACGAAGCGTTCGGCGGTCAGCCCCGGCTGTCCCGTGTAGCCGCGCGCCAGCTGTGCGCCTGCCACGTACAGCTCCCCCACCACGCCCGGTGGGACCGGTTCCAGCGTGGCATCCAGTACGTACAGCCGGGTGTTCGCCGTCGGGGTGCCCACCGGTATCACTCCGGAGGCCGCCTGGTCCGGCGTCAGGCGGGTGGTGGCGACGCCGATCGTCGTCTCCGTGGGCCCGTAGTGGTTGAACACGGCCCGGTCGCCTGCCGTGGCCAGGAGCTCGCCCACGAGAGCGGGCGTGGCCGCTTCACCGCCGAGGACCAGTGCCCGGGCCGGCAGTGCGCCGTCGGGGCCGAGCGCGGCCACGTGTGAGGGGACCGCCTTCAGGAAGTCGATCCGGTGCTCCGCCAGGTACGCCGCGACGGCGATCGGGTCGGTGACCGTCTCGGCGTCCAGGACGTGGAGTTCGCCCCCCGTGGTCAGGGACGCGAACACCACGGTGTTCCCCAGGTCCGTGGCCTGTGCCTGGAGTACCGCGTAGCGGCCGCCCGGCGCGGCGAAGCCCACCCGGGCCGGCACCGAGGTCACATAGTTGGCCAGAGCACCGTGGGTGACGGCCACACCCTTGGGGCGCCCCGTCGACCCCGACGTGTACATCACGTAGGCGACCTGTTGCGCCCACAGGTCGACGTCGGGTGCCGTGTGGGGCGCGGAGGTGAGCTGGGCCGCCACCATGACGCCGTCCACCGCGACCAGACGGTGCCGTCCCGCCGGGAGTTCCTCAAGGATCTCCTCCGTGGTCAGCGTGAGCACGGCGCGGCTGTCGCCGAGCATGAACGCGATGCGTTCCGCGGGCTGGCCGGGGTCGATCGGCAGGTAGGCCGCGCCCGCCTTCCACACGGCCAGCATTCCGGTGACGGTCTCCACACCGCGCGGCAGGCACAGGCCCACCACCGAGTCCGTGCCCACGCCCTGGGCCCGCAGGTAGTGCGCCAGCCGGTTCGCCCTTCCGTCGAGTTCCGCGTACGACATCGACCCACCGGACGAGACGACGGCCGTGGCGTCCGCCGTCCGCGCCGCCTGCGCTGCGAACAGCTCGGGCAGAAGTTCGCCCGCCGGCTCGGTCGTCGTGTCGTTCCATCCGGTCAGGACCTGTGCGCGTTCGGCCGGTGACAGCACCCCGACCTGGCCAAGTCGCGTCTCGGGGGCCGTGACCAGTTCCTCGAGCGCACGGACGAACCGGTCGGCGATCCGCTGGGCGGCGCCCTCGTCGAACAGGTCCACCGCCGCGGTCAGCGCACCCCGGATGCCTGCCGGTGCCCCCGTGTCGTCGAACGCCTCACCCGCCATGACGTCCAGGTCGAACTTGGCCGCGGGCCGGGCGGTCGACATCATCTCCGCGCGCAGCCCGGGGAGTTCCATCAGCCCGTCGGCGATGTCGTTCATGGTGAGGACGACTTGGAAGAGGGGGTGGCGGGCGAGGGAACGCTGCGGAGCCAGTTCCTCCACCAGCCGCTCGAACGGCACGTCCTGATGCTCGAAGGCCCCCAGGCCCGCTTCCCGCACACGGCGCAGCACCTCGGTGAACGCCGGGTCGCCGGACAGGTCGGTGCGCAGCACCAAGGTGTTGACGAAGCAGCCGACCAGGTCGTCGAGCGCCTCGTCGGTGCGCCCCGCCACCGCCGACCCGATGGGGATGTCCACGCCGGCCCCCAGGCGGGACAGCAGTACCGCCAGAGTGCCCTGCAGCACCATGAACGGTGTCACGCCCTCCGCGCGGGCCAGGTCCAGCAGCCGCGCGTGTACTTCTGCCGAGACCTCGAAGGCGGCCGTGCGTCCGCGGTGAGTCGCCACCGCCGGGCGTGGCCGGTCCGTTGGCAGGTGCAGCTCCTCGGGCGCGCCCGCGAGTGCGTCGCGCCAGTACGCCACCTGGCGCGACAGCAGACTCCCCGGGTCGCCGTCCGACCCCAGCAACTCCCGCTGCCACAGGGCGTAGTCGGCGTACTGCACGGGCAGCTCGTCCCACCCGGGTGCCCGCCCGTCGCAGCGCGCCGAGTAGGCCGTGGAGATGTCCCGGGCCAGCGGTCCCATGGACCAGCCGTCACCGGCGATGTGGTGCACCAGCACCACCAGCACATGCTCGTCCGGGCGGTCGGTGCGGAACAGCCAGGCCCGCAGGGGGACTTCTGCCGACAGGTCGAAGACGTGGCCGGCGGCGCCCACGACGGCGCGCGCCAGCTCCGAGAGAGTCCCCTCGCCGGACGCTGCCAGTCCGGGCAGGTCGGTCATCTGCGAGAGTTGCTCGTAGGCACGGCCGGAATCCCGGACGGTGACCTCCGTCAACTCCCAGTCGAGGTCTTCCATGCCGAGGACCGCCTGGTACGGCTCTCCGTCCTCGGACGGCAGGATCGTGCGGAGGGCCTCGTGGCGGCCCAGCACGTCACGCATGGCGGCCTTCAGGGCCACGGAGTCCAGCCGGCCGGACAGCCTCAGCACGATCGGGGTGTTGTAGGTGGCGCTGGGGCCCTCCAGCCGGCTCAGGAACCACAGCCGGCGCTGCGCGAACGACAGCGGCACCCGCTCGGGGCGTTCCCGTCGGGCGAGCACCACGCGAGCCTGGTCCGCGCCCGCCAGTCTGTCCGCGAGTCCCGCGACGGTCGGTGTCTCGAACACGGCCCGCATCGGCAGTTCGACGTTCAGCATGCTGCGGATGCGGCTGACGAGCTGTGTCGCGAGCAGGGAATGGCCGCCCAGGTCGAAGAAGTCGTCGTCGGCGTCCACGCTCTCCAGGTCCAGGACCTCGGCGAACAGCGCACGCAGGGCCTCTTCGCGGGCGCGCGCGGAGTTTCGTCCCGTGCCCGCGCCCGCGGGCTGCTCCGGTGTCGGCGGGTTCTGGCGCGGTTCCGCCTCGGCTGCGCGGTCCGGGAACTCCAGCTCACCGCCGGTGGTCCAGCGCACCCGCAGGCCGGCCCGGTACATGCGCGACCCGTCCGCCGCGAACGGGTCCGCGACGAACCGCTCCGCCGTCGCCCCGGCCCGGCCCAGGACGCCGCGCGCCACCCCGGCACCGGCCAGGTACAGGTCACCCGGTACGCCCGGCGCGACGGGCCGGAGCCCGGCGTCGAGCACGTAGACCCGGTTGTTCGCGACCGGTCGCCCGAGCCGGACCGAGCCGTCCCGCGTGTCGCCGGTGCCCGTCGTCTCGTGGACACAGCAGGCCACGAGCGTTTCGGCGCCGGTGCCGTCGCTCGTCCACGGGGCCGGGGCGTCGACGCGGTCCGGTACTTCGGCCCCGGTCGTCGCCGGCGCCAGCAGCGCGCTCAGCAGGGTCCCGTCGAGCGGTGCCGCCGCCCGCGGAGGCAGGCCGGCCTCCGTCGCATACGCGTGCGCCGCCCACGCGACATAGTTGGCCAGTGCGCCATGGGTGATCCCCGCGCAGGTCGGCTGTCCCGTGCCGTCCGTCGCGGGGATCACCTGTGCGAGGGTCCGGCTCGTGACGCGGAGCGCCGACGGCCCGGTGTGCGGCCCGTCCAGCGGTTCCGCCAGTGACGGATCGTCCAGGGCGACGGTTCGTACCCGGCTCGACGGCGGGACCGGGGGCCGGTGGTCCGGGTCGCCGCGGCCGGTGAGGACGAGTTCCGTCCCGGTGTCGGCGAACAGTCGGGCGACTTGCCCGGCCGGCAGGGCCGGGTCGATCGGCAGTGTGGCGCCGCCGGCCTTCCACACCGCCAGGGTCGCCACGATCGTGTCCGTGCCGTGTGATGTGCACAGCCCGACCACGGACTCCGGGCCCACCCCCTGCTGGGCCAGACGGCGTGCCAGCCGGTCGGCCCGCCCGTCCAGCTCGGCGATGGAGATGCCGGTGCCGACGACGATCGCGTCCGGCGTGCGGGCCGCCCGCGCCTCCCACAGCTGCACCGGCGACGGCACCGTCACCGTCTCGGAGGCCGTGTCGTTCCACTCGACGAGGACGCGCGCCCGCTCCTGCTCCGACAGGACGTCGATCCGGTCCAGGGGGTCGGTGTGCTCGGCAGTGGCGAGGCTCTGCAGGATCCGGCGGAAGCGGGGGCAGATCTGCTCTTCCGGCTCCAGGTCGCGCGCGCCGCGGTGCACGTCGACGTCCATCTGGAGCCCGGTGCCGTCCAGCCGGTCGTAGACGTCGAAGCTCAGTGTGTCGATGGGGCCGTTGGCGAGGTTGCGGGTCGTCGCCGTGCAGTCGCCGAAGCCGAGCCGGTAGTCGAACGACATGACGTTGACGATCAGGTCGCAGAGCGGAACGCCACCGAGGAGCTTCAGGTCGCGCAGCATGTCCTCGTAGCGGTAGCGCTGGTGCCGTGTCGCGGCACGCACCTGTGCGGTGATCTGCCGCAGGAGGTCTCCCACCGTGGTCGATCCGCCGATGGAGACCCGGATGGGGAGGATGTTCGACGTCATGCCGGGAACCGCGAGCGCCCGGCGCCCGGAACGCCCGACGACGGGGACCCCGACGACGATGTCCCGGGCGTCGGTCGTGCGGTGGTGGTAGAGGGCGGCGGCGGCGATCGTCAGCCCGGCCAGGGTGGTCCTCAGGCGTCGTGCGCCCCGCTTGAGGCCGGCGCTGTCCTCGGCGTCGATCTCGCCCCGGTGCCGTACCGGCGTTCGGGGAAGCTGCCGGGGCCGGTGGCCGTCGGACCGTCTCGTGTGCGGGAGGTCCGACAGCGCGCCCGTCCAGTAGGCCCGGTCCTCCTCCAGGGCCGGGGAGGAGCGGTAGGCGCGGTCCTCGTCCAGGAGTACCGCGATCGGCTCCATGGTCCGGTCCTGCCGAGGATCGCGGCCTTTCGTGAGGGCCGTGTAGTTGTACGCCAGCCGGTCGGCGAACAGCCGGCCGCTGTGTCCGTCCATCACGAGGTGGTGGGCGCAGTGCATCCAGTAGTGGCGGTCCGGGCCGACCTTGATCACGGCATAGCGGGTGAGAGGCCCGTCGAGGACGTCCATCGGCAGGCGCATCCGGCTCAGCATCCACGCCTCGGCGGCCGCGCGGGGATCGGGCTCCGCGGTGAAGTCCAGGATCTCGACGGGGTGGTCGTCCGCGTCACCGAGGTGCTGCCGCGGAACGCCGTCCACCAGCCGGAAGCGCAGCCGCGCCGTCTCGGCGTCGTCCATCGTGCGGCGCAGGGCTTGGGTGAGCAGGTCCACGTCGAGGGGGCCGCGTATCTCCACGTACTCGCCGACGTTGTAGACCGGGTTCCCGGGGTCGAGTTGCTGTGCGTACCAGACAGCGAGCTGACCGGCCGTGAGTTCCCGGTGTCCACCTACAGTTGCAGCCATCCCTGCACACCCCAACCGATCCGAATCATCGACTGGAGCAGCGAAGAGCAGCCGCCGTCGAGGCATGCTGAATTACCGTCCAGTCCTCAATGACAAAGCTGCGAGGGGATGCTGTTCAGCACCCCCCGGTACTGCGCCCGGAATTCCCCACCACGGGGTCGGTAATTCCGCCGAGTTCGACGTGCTCGTCCCTTCCGACCGTCGGCGGGGCGAATCAGGACACGGACATGATCGGCGCGGCCACTCGCCCGGTGACCGGTAGCCGGCTGCCTGGCCACGGCGCGCCCCATGGTGGCAGCACCTCTCGAAGACGGTCCAGGTCGGCGCCCCGCGTGTTCAACTGAGTCGGCGCCTCACTTGAACGGCTGCCGCTCCGACGGGGACGTGCTCCCGCTGACACCTGAAGTCGGGCCTGCGTACGGTAGAGCGGATGAGCCGTGCCCGATAGGACAGAGAGCGGGGGGCATTGAGCGTCGATCGCATATCGAAGACGCAGTTCGGTTCCGTACTGCGAAGCGCGCGAAAGCGCGCGGGTATGACACAGGGGCAGCTCGCCGAGATCTCGACGGTGAGTATCCGCGCCATTCGCGACCTCGAACTCGACCGTACCGGCAGCCCGCGTCTGCAGACCGTCCGGTTGCTGGCCGATGCCCTGCGGTTGAACGGGGCACGGCGTGCGGAGCTGGAGGCCGCCGCCGGGCCGACGGGGGTGCGCGCACTCCACGACGACCTGCCGGCACCCCCGGCCCCCCTGTCCGCGCCCCTCGCCCGCGAGGAGGAGACGTCCTCGCTCGTCGGACTGCTGCGGTCCACCGGTCACCGGCTGGTCCGGGTGGTGGGCGCGCCCGGGGTGGGAAAGACGACGCTGGTGCAGTGCGTCGCGAGCGAGCTGCACCGGACCCGGCTCGTTCCGGTGATCTTCCTGGAACGTCCTGAGGCGCTGCCCGGCAGCAGCCGGCACAGCTCCGCACGCCGGCTGGTGAGTCGCGTCGCGGACGTGGTCGGCTGTGCCGCCACGGTGGACGAGGTGGCCGGCCGCCTCGCCGCGGATGACGCCCTCCTCGTCGTCGACGACCGTGACCTCGACGACCGGGATCACCGGGACCTGCGGACGCTGCTGCGGCTCTGCCGCGGTCTGCGGGTGCTGATGGAGTCCTGCGACGTCGCGCCGGGCCGCGCCGGGGAGATCACCTTCACGCTCTTCCCCCTCGACGTCCCGGAATGGGACTCCCGCACAGGCGGTGCGGCACGCGCCGTCGAATCCCCCGTGACGCGGTACATGCTGTCGCGCTGCGCCCTGTTCTACCCGGCGGCGGTGTCGTCCCCGGAGACGGTGGCCGCGATCACCGGCGTCTGCTGGCTTCTCGACGGGATACCGTCGGCGCTCGAGTCAGCCGCCTCCTGGCTGCTCATCTACGAGCCCATGGAACTCCTGCGCATGGCGCAGGCGTCCCCGGCCCGGCTGGTGATGTCTCCGTCCCGGACCGATGTCCCGCTCATCGTCTGGATGCGTGACGCCCTCGCGTCGCTACCGCCGTTCCAGCTCGACGCCCTGCTCAGGCTGGCCGACTCGCGGCCCTGGACGGTGAGCGACGCCGTCACGCTGCTCGCCGGTTCCGTCACGGATGCGGAGAGCGCCGTGCACGCGTTGCGCGCCCGCGGTCTCGTACGCCGCGTCGCGGCCCCGCACGGGAACGCGCAACGGTTCGTGGTGCTCAACCTGGTGCGCCACCTCGTACGCCCCGAGCTTGCGTCCTCCTCCCCTCCCCGCGGTGTGACCGGCGCCTGGGACGGGCTTCGTGACGTCCAGCCGCTGACCTCGTGAGCGGCGCCGGCCGCCGGCGGGGACCGCCGGGGCCGTGCGCCGCCGGTGTGGGCCCCGTCAGCGGTCCGCCGCCTTGAGGGCCGCCACCACCTGGCGGATGGTCGGGTTGCGGTAGAACTCGCGCAGGCGCAGGGTGGGCATCCCCTCGGCCCGCATCGCCGCGGAGCTCTTCACCGCGACCATGGAGTTTCCGCCGGCCTCGAAGAAGTCGTCGTCGAGACCGACCGGGAAGCCCAGGAGCCGTGACCACAACTCCTGCAGCCAGGCGGCCAGTTCGTCGTCCGCCGTCGGCGAGGCGTCCTCGGCTGCCCCCGTGGTGGTCTCGGGGGCAGGCAGACGCGCCACATCCACCTTGCCGCTCGTGGTCAACGGCAGGGCATCCACCTCAGTCACCGTGGCCGGAACCATGTAGTCGGGCAGGACGGCGGCGGCGTGTTCGCGGACGCCCCGCACATCACCGCCGTCCAGCACCACGTAGGCGTCGAGACGCAGACCGGACGAGCCGCCCCCTGCCGTGGAGCCCACGACGACCGCTGCGGCCCGCACGGCTCCGTTCTCCAGCAGCACCGTGCGGATCTCGTCAAGTTCGATCCGGAACCCCCTTATCTTCACCTGGTTGTCCAGGCGTCCCAGGTGTTCCACTGCCCCGTCCGGCCGCAGCCGTCCCCGGTCGCCGCTGCGGTACATACGGCCACCGCGGTACGGGTCGGGCAGGAACCGGTCGGCGGTCAGGTCCGGTTGGCCGACGTAGCCGTGGGCGACGCCGGCGCCGCCGACGCAGATCTCGCCCGCTACGCCGGGCGGCAGCAGCCGCCCCTCGGGGTCCAGCACGTAGACGTGCCATCCGGGCAGCGGTGCGCCCACCGAGCGCGTCGCACCGAGCGCCAGGTCACGTGTCACGGTCTGCGCGGTGACGTGCACGGTGGTCTCGGTGATGCCGAACATGTTCACCACCCGGCACCGGTCGTCGGGGTACGCGTCGAACCACGGCAGCAGCATCCTGGCGTCGAGTGGTTCACCGCCGAGGATCACCAGCCGCACCGCGAGGCCCGCGTAGTCGACGGACAGGAGGTTGGCGAGGGCCGAGGGCGTCTGGCTGAGCACCGTGACCCCGTGGGCGACCATGAGGTCGCGGAACCGGTCGGGTTCGCGTGAGGTGAGGTGCGGCACGACCACGAGGCGGCCACCGGTCAGCAGGCAGCCCCAGATCTCCCACACCGAGAAGTCGAAGGCGCTCGAGTGGAAGAACGTCCACACGTCAGCCGCCCCGAGGCCGAAGTCGGCGCGGGTCGCCTGCACGAGGCTCAGCACGTTGCCGTGGGGTACGGCCACGCCCTTGGGCCGCCCCGTGGAACCGGACGTGTAGATCACGTAGGCGGTGTCCTCGTCCCCCGTGTCGCGCGGCCCGCCGGGCGCGTCGGGTGCGTGGTCGTCCTCGAGCAGCCGGTCAGGAGTCGCCAGGCGGGTTTCGTGCTGGGGCGGGAGGTCGGGGCGGCGGGTCACCAGCAGGTGAACCGCCGAGGTCTCCATCATGTGGCCGACCCGTTCAGCGGGGTACGCCGGGTCGGCCGGGACGTAGACGGCGCCGGCCTTGAGCACGCCGAGCAGTACGGCGACCAGTTCCGCCGACCTGTCCAGGCAGACTCCGACACGGTCCCCGGGGCGGATCCCCCGCGCGCGCAGGCCGGCCGCGAACATGTCCGCCAGGTCGTCGAGTTGCGCGTAGGTGAGCCGCACGTCGTCGTCGCAGACCGCGACGGCATCGGGAGAGGAGGCCGCGACCCGGGCGAATGCCCCGTGCACGGTTTCCGCGGGGGCGGACGGCGCGGGCAGCGAGCCGCCCAGGCGCACGATGCGGTCGCGTTCCTCGTCGTCGAACAGCTCGACGTCGGCGGCCGGAGTATCCGGTGCCGTCGACGACCGCCCGTACACATGGGCCACGTGCCGGGCCAGTTGCCGACCGGTCGTGGGACCGGCGTGGCTCAGCAGGTGGTCGCAGCGCAGCCACAGCCTGCGGTCCGCCCGGCGGACGAGGGAGAACGTCAGGGGGAACACCGGCGCGAGTGAGGGGAAGTACGCCTCGCCCTCGCGCAGCGGTTCCCCGCTGCCGCCGGGGAGTGTGCCGGCCACCACCGGGGCGTCCACGAACGGATGCGGTTGCCGGCGCACCTCGCCGAGGGTGCCGCTCACCCGTACGGCCACGGCGCCGTCGTCGGAGCCGAGGACGATCTCGTCGGTGCCGTCGTCCGCGTAGCGTCGCAGCGTCACGGCCAGAGCGGTGCGCAGTCTCATGTCGTCGGCCGGCTCGTCGGACGGCAGGGGAGCCCAGGCCGTGGCGGACCGGTCGCCGTCGCCCTCGCCGAACCCCCAGCCGGGTGGGGCGCCGTTCCGGGTCGTGGGCGTGCCCACGGGGCTGTCGGCGATGCGCTTGAACTCCGCACTCACCGCCTCCACGTTGCCGTCGGCCAGCTCGGAGACCAGGCGCCGCAGTCCGGCGGTGTCCAGCACGGCGCGGGGGGCCACGACGACCAGGTCGGCCGATCCGTCCGGGTGGCGGAGGAGCAGCGCGTGCGTGCCTTCTCCCGCTCTCGCCGCCTGTCCGCACCACAGGTCGGCGCCGGGGTCTCCCGCCGCGGGTGGTACGTCCACGACGCCAAGGCCCGGCACCTCGCCGACGCCCGGGAAACGCTCCCTCAGGAATTCCACCCGGGCGGGATCACTCAGGCGGAGCCGGACGGCGTGCTGCTGTGCCCTCACCATGGGTGCGCTCCTTAGCGTCGCCGAATCACCCGAGTACGGTACGAGGCCCCGCGCACGCTGAACGGCAGTTCGGGCGGCGACTCGTAGGCAGCGCGCACACCGCCCTTTCCCGAGAGGTGCGGCCCGGCGCCCGGGGAAACTGCCTCAGGGATCGCCTCCCGTACTGCCGGTGCCGGAGTCGGCGGGACCCTAATCTCGGTGCGATGACAGCAGGTGGAGGAACTCCCACGGCTCCGGTCAGGAGAAAGCTCCCGAACGGGCTGCACGTCTTCAGTCTCAACGGCAACGAGACGGATTACCTGTACGGCGAGATCTTCGACGACGAGTCCTACGTCCCACCGCAGGGCTGGCGCATGTCCGAGAAGCCGGTGGTACTCGATGTCGGCGCCAACATAGGGCTGTTCACGCTCTTCGCGACGCAGAAGTGGCCCGACGCGCAGGTGTTCTCCTTCGAACCGGCACCCGACGTCTTCGACGCCCTCCGGCGGAACACGGGCCACCTTCCCGGTGTGCGCGTCCACAATCTGGCCCTGGGCGACGAGGACCAGTCGCGTGAGCTGACCTACTACCCGAACTACACCATGATGTCGGGCTTCGACGCCGACCCGGCGGTCGACAGGGTGCTCGCCTCGGCGTTCATCACCAGCGCCGCCGACTCCCTCGACGAGGAGCTCCGGGATGAATTCATCCAGGAGGCGAAGGATCTGGTGGAAGACAGCCTCGGCGAACGACGCCTGGTGCGCTGTGACGTGCGGCGCGTGGAGACGTTCGCCCAGCGGGCCGGCATCGACCGGGTCGACTTCCTCAAGGTCGACGTGGAGGGCTTTGAACTCCGCGTCCTGCGGGGCATCGGCGACCGTCTGTGGCCGGGGATCGCCAACGCCGCCGTCGAGGTCGCCGATCGGGGCGGGGCACTCGATGCGGTGGTCTCGCTTCTGGAGAGCCAGGGCATGACCACCTTCGTCCGGCAGGCGGCGGAGTACCGCACCACCGATCTGCACACCGTTTTCGCATGGCGGGTGGCGTGAGATGACGGATGTTTCTCCCGCACCCGCACCCGCACCCGCACCGCCGCCGGTACCGGCACCACCTCCGGCACCGGACCCGCGGGCCCTGCTGTCCGCCAGGCGGTGGGTCGTCCGCCCCCGGCGGAGCGAGGATCCGGGCATCAGGGTGTTCTGCTTCCCGCACGCGGGCGCCGGGGCGGCCGCGTTCACCCCGTGGGCGAGGCGCCTCACGCCCGAGGCCGAACTGTGCGCCGTGCGCTACCCGGGCCGCGAGAACCGGATCGACGAGCGGCCCTTCGACGACCTCCACCAGCTGGTGGACGCACTCGAACCCGTGGTCGCGCCGCTGACCGACCGGCCTTTCGTGTTCCTCGGGCACTGCTCCGGCAGCGTGGTCGCGCTGGAACTGGCCCGCCGCATCCGCGAGGCACGGGGGCGCCTTCCTGCCGCGCTGTTCGTCAGCTCCATCGCGGGGCCCGTCCAGCACTCCTCGGAGTCGATCCATCTGCTGCCGCGGGAGGCGTTCTTCGAACGCGTCGCGCTCTACGGCGGGATCGACGCGTCCGTGCTCGACGACCCCGAGATCATGGATGTCTTCGAGCCGACGCTCCGCGCCGATTTCCGGATCGCCGAGGAGGGAGCGCCCCGGCAGGCGGCACCCCTGGACGTCCCGATCACGGCGGTGGGCGGCCGGCACGATCCCTTCGTGAGCTTCGAGGACCTGGCGGCCTGGCGCGAGGAGACGGGCACCGCGTTCTCCCTGCATCACATCGACGCGGGTCACTTCGTCCTGGACCAGACGATGGAGCGGATGGCGGAGGCTCTGCCCGACCTCCTGCGGCGGGCGGACGCGACCGTACCCCCGCCTCGCCCGGTGGACTGAAGGACCGCCCGGCAGCACGAGCCGGCGGCAGGGCGGCGCACACATGCCTGTGCCCTCGGCCCGACGTGGACGTCGGGCCGAGGGCACAGGCCTTTCGCATGCCTACTTCTTCTCCATGGCCTCGATCAGACTCTTGGGACGCATATCGGTCCAGGCCCGCTCGATGTAGTCGAGGCATTCCGTGCGGCCCGCCTCACCGAACACCGTCTTCCAGCCGTCCGGCGCATCCACGAAGACCGGCCAGAGGGAGTGCTGCCCCTCCTCATTGACCAAGACATAGTAGTTGGCATCGGGGTCGTCGAATGGATTCGTCACCACGCCGTCCCTTCCGAGTAGTCAAATCAGCCGGCCGGTCAGGGCCATCCCCCGATCAGCAACGGTTGGAGGCTAATCAATCAGCGGCGGCACCACACCCATCGTTCAACTGCGCCGCCGCACCAGTTGAACAACTCCCCCCTTCTCACCTGCGAGTTCACAGCCGCACTCACTCCTGGAAGGTGATGCCGAAATTCCGTTCCGGCGATCAGTGAAGACCATTTCCGGCCACGGTTGTGCCCGGATCCGGAAATGGATACCGTCGCCGGACGATTCACATCACCTCATGCCACGGAACTGCCGTGCCGATCGCGCACGCACTTCGGGAGGCGGCTGTATGAGCGCGTCACGCCTCGACATCGGTGCCCGGATGGATTCCGAACCCCGGGCCGGGGCCGTGATCTCCGGACTGGGAGCCTGCCTTCCGTCGAGAGCGGTCCACAACACCTCATTGGCGGAAGGCCTGGACACCAGTGACGAATGGATTCGCACCCGTACCGGAATCCGGTCCCGCCGACGCATCGACCCGGAGCTTTCGGTACTCGACCTGGCCTGCGAGGCCGCCGGAAACGCCCTGCGGTCGGCAGGGACCAACACCGTCGACGGCCTGGTCTTCGCCACGACGACACCGGAGCGCCCCTGTCCCTCCGCGGCCCCCGAGATCGCGTCCCGCACGGGGCTGGGACATGTCCCGGCATTCGACGTCTCAGCCGTCTGCAGTGGGTTCCTGTACGCGCTGGCGACGGCCGGCGCCCTGATCACGGCCGGGACCGTGGACAGCGTCCTGGTCGTGGCGGCGGAGACGTACTCACGCATCGTCGACCCGGCGGACCGTTCCACGGCCGTCCTCTTCGGCGACGGGGCCGGGGCAGTCGTGCTGCGCGCCGGTGCGACCGGCGAACCCGGGGCGCTCCTCGCCCACGACCTGGGCAGCGACGGCACGGGCGCGGACCTGATCAGGGTCCCCGGCGCCCGCGAACAGAGCACCGGGCAGCGCTGGTTCACCATGTCCGGGCGGAAGGTGTATCTGCAGGCCGTCGACCGTATGGCGGATTCGGCCCGCCGGGTCATGAAGGACTGCGGCTGGAGCCCGGGAACCCTCGGCATGCTCGTACCGCACCAGGCGAACGCACGCATCATCGATGCCCTGGCCGGCCGGCTCGGACTCCCGCCGGAACGCGTGCTCTGCGCACTCGCGCACACCGGCAACACCGCGGCCGCCTCCATCCCGCTGGCCCTGGCCGGCGCGGTGGCCGACCACCGGCTGCTACCCGGGGCCCGCACCGTGCTGACCGCCTTCGGCGGCGGCCTCAGCTGGGCCTCCACGGGACTGATCTGGCCACAGCTGACCGCCGTCACCTCAGAGGTCTGAAAGAAGGAGCCACCTGTGTTCATCGACTACCTCACCACCCTCCTCGGCACCGTCTACAAGGTCCCCGGAGTCATCGACCCCGACAAGTCGTTCACGGAACTGGAAGTGGACTCGCTGTCCCTGGCGGAGCTCGGCGCGCATCTTGAGGAGGAACTCGGCGTGACGGTCGAGGAGGAGGAGCTGACCGGCTCCACCACCGTGACCGAGCTGGCCGGGCTGCTGGACGCTCGTGGGGCGGTCGTACCGGCATGAACGGACGAAGACAGCAGCACCCGGATGTGGTGATCACGGGTCTCGGGATGGTGTCGCCCGCCGGTACGGACACGGCGACGGCGTGGAAGGCGGCCTGTGCCGGGCTGCCCACGGCGGCTCCCGACGCCCGGCTCGACGGCATGGCCGTGGATTTCAGCTGTGCGGTGTCGGCGTTCGACACGGACGCGGTACTGGGGACCGACGCGCGCCGGATGGATCCCTTCACGCAGTACGCCGTCGCGGCGGCCCGCGAGGCCGTGGCGGACGCGGCGGCGGACGGCGGGCACTGGGACCCCGCCAGGGTCGGGGTGTTGATCGGTACCGCCGTAGGCGGCCTGGAAACCTGGCTGGAGCAGTCGGCGCGGCTGCGGAACACGGGGCCGCGTGCGGTCAATCCGCTGACCGTCCCGAAGGCCATCGGGAACATGGCGGCGGCCACGGTGGCCCTGGACCTCGGCCTGCACGGGCCCGCGCTCGCCGTGGCCACCGCGTGCGCTTCGGGCACCACGGCGCTGGGTTTCGCCCTCGACCTGCTGCGCGCCGGCCGCTGCGACGTCGTACTGGCCGGTGGCACCGACGCCGCTGTCACCCCGCTCCTGTCCGGCGCCTTCGACCGGCTCAAGGCGCTGTCCCGGCGCCGCGACGAACCGTCGTCGGCCTCCCGGCCGTTCGACCGGCAGCGCGACGGCTTCGTACTGGCGGAAGGGGCCGCGGTGCTCGTGCTGGAGCGTGCGGCGGACGCGCGGGCCCGTGGCCGACGCCCGTACGCGACGCTCCTCGGGTACGGCGAGTCCACGGACGCCCACCACCTCACCTCGCCCGATCCGGACGGGAAGGGCGCGCGGCTCGCCATGCGGAGCGCACTGGCGGACGCCGGGGTGGCCGCGTCGGACGTGACGCTGGTCAACGCGCATGCGACGGGCACGCCGCTGGGCGACGCCATCGAGGCGCGCCTGATCCACGACGTCTTCGGCCCGCACACGGCGGTCACCTCCACGAAGGGCGTGACGGGGCACATGCTGGGAGCGGGCGGCGCCGCAGAGGCGGTGTTCACGGCCTTGTCCGTCGAACAGGGAGTAGTCCCGCCCACTGCCAACTTCGATGAGCCGGGTGCCGACATCGCCGACGTCGACATCGTGCACGGCGGTCCGAGGTCCGCCCCGGTCCCCGTGGCGGTGAGCAGCTCGTTCGGCTTCGGCGGGCACAACGCCGTCGTCGTCCTCGGGCGCGCCTGAGCGCGGCGCGCGAGGAGGCGGGCCGTCCGCGGCGCATGAGGAGTGGGGGTTGTCAGCCGCGCAGGGGGTCAGGGTCGTTCCGTCGCGCAGGGGAGGCCGGGGGGACTCATCGCTCAGGGGAGCCAGGGGGCTCGCCGCTCAGGAGGGCCGGCCAAGAGGTGTCGCCACCGGACGAGGGCACGCCAGAGCACGTCAGGATTCGTCAGGGCTCGCATCACGTCCGGGACCCCCGCTCCGGTTTCCGCGCGGAGCTCACTCGGCGCCGTCGTCGAGTTCCTGCGCGACCTCCAGCCAGGTCTCGGCGTACTGGCGGGCGAGGTCGACGACGAGGTCTCCGCAGTGCGACGGCACCGCGGCGGCCAGCCTGGACCAGCCCCGCTCCTCAATGGCGTTGCGCTGAAGTACCCGGAACAGGCGCCGGTCCTCCTCCCTGTGCCGCAGCGAGGGATCGCTGAGCAACCTGTCGAGCAGGGCGGCGGGATCGGGGACCGGCAGCCGGCTGCCCCGCGCCGGCGGCCGTGGTCCCTCCGGCGTGGCGGGCCCGGGCGGGATCGGCTTCACTGCATCGGCTTCCGGCCGCTCGTCGGCGGCCGGGGCCGGCTGTGACGTCTGCTCCGGGACGGGCGGCTCACCGGCCAGGAGTCGTCTGCGAACGTCGCTCACCGTCGCGGGCGATACCCCGGCGAGCCTCGCGATCTCGCGCAACGACGCCTGCGGACGCTCGGCGATCAGTCCGGCGGCCCGCTCACGGCCCTCGGCGCCGTTGAGGGGGCGCACCTTGCCGTCCCGGCCGATCCGTGCGCTCAACTGGGCGTTCCCGCCTGCCGAGTTGCGCCGGATGGCGGCGACCGTCTTGGCTCCCAGGCCCGCGACCCGGGCGATCGCCCGGTCCGACATCGCAGGATGCGAGGCGATGATGCGCTCGGTCGCTGCCCGGCGGTCCTCCTTCGACAGGGGGAGGCCGTGAGTCACGTTGGCCTCGACGGCCCGCAGGAACGCCTCCTCGGCGGTGCCGTCGAAAAACTCGACGAGGATGGTCGCCTCGCCCTTGCGGAAGGCGGCCGCCAGCCGGTGCATCCCGTCGATCACGCGCATGCTGCGCCGGTCCACCAGGATGGGAGGGAGCGGGGTCTCCACCGCCGCCAACCGGGCCACGTGCTCCGCGGCCTGGCCTTCGAGACGCGGGGAGTCCGCGGGAAGGAGCGAGGCGACCGGAACGGACGTGACCCCGCGCATGGACGGCGCGGGAGCCCCGACGGGCCAGGCCGAGTCGTCTCTTTCTCCGGAGGATTCTGGATACCTCGAGTCGGCAGCGCTACGCTTCATTTCCCGCTCCCCCACTGACGAAACGTCTTGTTCTTGACGACGACTTTCGGCAGAAAATCTGCGACCGCCGGGCAGTGAGGGAAATGCGGACTCAATGCTGTCGAACTCGCGACCAGTACATCGGTAGCGGTTTCATCACCTCACCGCCACTCCTCCAGAACGCCCGAAACTGCATTCGAACCTACATCCAGCATGCGGTTCGGGCAACTGGCCAAGACCAATCCGCCGACGGGGCGAGAAGGCGTTCAAGTGCGGCACCGCGGCGGTTGAACGCCCTGTTCGACCGCCGCTCCAGGCCCCGTCCCGTCCCGCGTCCCGCCCCCCGTCCCGGCCTCCGTCCTGGTCCCCGTCCCGGCTCCGGATGAGCCACCGGCGGCGGGTCCGTGGCGGCGGCACGCCGGTGCGCTCGCCTCCACGGGCGCCCCTGTCCTATCTTCTGCAGCATGACGCTGATCCGGGCAAGGGGCCCGGTGGGCAAGGGGTTGGTGGGCATGGTTACCGGTCGTGTGGTGCGGTTCGACAGTGTGCGGGGTTTTGGTTTCATCGCTCCCGATCACGGAGGGGACGACGTCTTCCTGCACGTGAACGATCTCCTGATCCCCGAGCACTATCTCCGCTCGGGCCTCTCGGTCCAATTCGAGGTGGAGGAGGGTGACCGCGGGCTCAAGGCGTCGGCGGTCCGGCTGGCGGACGGGGCCGACGCCAAGTCTCCGGCCTTCCAGACGCCCGCCGGCGCCGCCGCGGCCCTGGCGTCGGAGCCGGCCAGGCAGGCGGACGGTGACGACTCGCTGTGCGATGTGCTAGCCGCGAACGAGTACCTGCACGAGGTGACCGAGGTGCTCCTGTCGACCGCGCCGTCGCTGACAGGAGATCAGATCGTGCAGATCCGCGCGGGACTGCTCCAGTCCGCCAAGAACCACGGCTGGACCGAGGGCTGATCGCTTCGCCCGGGGGGAGCCCAGGCTCCCCCCTTCTCACCCGCACCGCCCACTGCCCGCCGGCCTCTTCGGGGCCTTCACGCGCGTGACGCCATTCCGCGCTCCCCCGAAGCGCCGCGATCTCTTTCTCCGAGCTCGGCACCTCTCCCGGGGCGTTGGCCGAGCAGCCCGCAAACGCCCGGATGAGCGGTCCGTCCGGTATTGATCGGGGCGACCGTGCAATGCATCGTGGATGCCACGGTTTTCTCTTCATGGAATGCTGCGACGGCGATTCAGCACACCGCAGAATTCCGGTCCTGGTCGCCGGATGTTGACCCGATGTCTTCTCTCCACCCGATGCGGCGATGCGAGAAGAACAGAGAGCGAGGCAGTTTCCGTGACCGTGCTAAACCGCCCGTCCATGGGCCCGATACGGCTGCGGCCGGGCGACGAGTCGATCCAGCGCCAGCAGGTCAGACCGGGAACGGTGCGGCGCATCCTCCCGTACGCCCGGCCATACCGCTGGCAGGTCGCGCTGTTGCTGACGGTGACCGCCGTCGACGCCTGTATCGCGGCCGCCAGTCCGCTGATCCTCAAGTACATCATCGATCACGGCATCCTGCCCGGGCATCTCCACGTCGTCGTCTGGCTCAGCCTGGCGCTGGCAGGGCTCGCCCTGGTGAGCGCCGGAGTCGTCTACATCCAGAGCCGGTGCTCGGGCCGGGTGGGTGAAGGAGTCGTCTACGAACTGCGCACCCAGGTGTTCGCACATGTGCAGCAGCAGCCGCTGGCGTTCTTCACCCGCACGCAGACCGGCAAGCTGATCAGCAGGCTCAACACGGACGTCGCCGGCGCCCGGCAGGCCGTGACCACCCTGCTCACCCAGGCCGTCTCCACGATTCTGACCCTGGTCCTGGTCCTCGGCGCGATGTTCTACCTCTCCTGGCAGATCACCGTGGCGGCTCTGGTGATGATTCCGCTGTTCCTGATCCCCGCACGTCTGCTGACGCGTCGTATGCAGCGCATCACCAGATCGCTGATGGAGCAGGACGCGGAGATGAGCTCGATGATGACCGAGCGCTTCAACGTCTCGGGCGCCATGCTGGCCAAACTGTACGGGCGTCCCCAGGACGAGGAGGAGCTGTTCGCCGGCAAGGCCGCCCAAGTCCGTGACCTCGCGGTCAAGTTGGTCGTCTGGGGCCGGCTGCTGCCCATCATCGTCACCATCCTCACGACGTTCACCACGGCCCTGGTCTACGGCCTGGGCGGCGCCCTCACCATCGACGGTGCCATCGAGTTCGGCACACTCGTGGCGATGGTGGCCCTGCTGATGCGGCTGTACGGCCCGGTCAACGAACTGTCGACCATGCAGGCGACCGCCACGGTCGCCCTGGTCAGCTTCGACCGGGTCTTCGAGGTTCTCGATCTCAAGCCGCTGATCACCGAGCGCCCCGGCGCCAAGGCGCTGCGCCTCGAAGCCGACGACGAAGGCGACACGGAACAGCCCGCGTCCGCGCCGGACATCGAGTTCGAAGCGGTCTCCTTCCGGTACCCCAGCGCCGACGAGGTGTCGATGGCGTCGCTGGAGGCCGCCGCGAGCCGCAAGCACGAACGGTCGGACGCGGTCCCCCAGGAGATCCTCCACGAGCTGAGCTTCCGCGCTCCGGCCGGGAAACTCACCGCGCTGGTCGGCCCGTCGGGGGCCGGCAAGACGACCATCACCCAGCTGGTGCCTCGTATGTACGATCCGAACGCGGGCACCGTGCGCATCGGCGGTCACGACATCCGCGAACTGACCCTCGCCTCACTGCGCGAGAACGTCGGGGTCGTCACTCAGGAATCGCACCTCTTCCACGACACCCTCCGCGCTAACCTGGCCTACGCCCGTCCCGGGGCCGATGAATCGGAGCTGATCGAGGCGTGCAAGGCGGCGCTGATGTGGGACACCATCAGCGCGCTCCCCGAGGGCCTCGACACGGTCGTCGGTGACCGCGGCTACCGGCTCTCAGGCGGCGAGAAGCAGCGCATAGCCCTGGCCCGGTTGCTGCTCAAGGCTCCGCCGATCGTCGTGCTCGACGAGGCGACCGCGCATCTGGACTCGGAGTCGGAGGCGGCGATCCAGCAGGCGCTCAAGACCGCCCTCGCCGGCCGTACCTCGCTGGTGATCGCCCACCGGCTGTCCACCATCCGTGAGGCCGACCAGATCCTGGTCGTCGAGGACGGACGGATCTGCGAGAGCGGCACCCACGACGAACTGCTGGCGGCGGCAGGGCTCTACGCCGATCTCTACCACACGCAGTTCTCCCACCAGGCGTCCGAGCGCAAGCACGTCGGCCGCCGGCCCTCGCCGTCCGCGGTGATCGCGGGAAGCGCCCAGTCAGGGTCCTGACCGGCCCCGTCCCGTCGAACGTCGAGGTGGGTCACCCGCTCACGGTGACCCACCTCGACGTTTGCGTTTCCCTGCCCGCAGCCGCCCGCCCGTCACTGTCGCGCATCGCTCGGCTTCCCGGCCGCCGTCCTTGCTCCGGGAGGCCTCTCGACCGATGAAGCCATCGCCACCCGACGGGTAGGCACATGCCCCCACACGAAACGGTGCCCGGGCCTGACCCGTCGACGACGGGTCAGGCCCGGGCACCGCCCGATGAGGAGGCCTCAGACGCTCACGGCACGGCTCAGGCCCTCCGCTCCCGTCGCGTCGCCAGCCACTCCGACATGACCTCCCATGCCGCTCCCAGCATGTCGGGCCGCGCCATGTCCGAGTGTCCGCAGGGGAGGCGGATGGATGTGATCTGCCGGGTGAGATAGGGCTGCCACAGCGACTCGAACGAGAAGTCCGCCGGCTTGCCCTCCTCCGCGATGAGCAGCAGCGTCTCCCCGCCGAAGGTGCCGTAGGCGTGCCGGTCCCTCAGCGTCGCGTTGTTGTCGAACACGCGGACCAGCTGGGCGACTTCGTCGTCGTCGACCCCGCCCAGCACCGGACCGAGTTCGGCACGGACGCGCTGCGCCAGACGTGCAGGGCCGTCGGCCGCCCCGCTCCGGGGAGTCTCGGCCTCGGTTCCCGGAATGGGCGGGAACGCGTCCATGAGGACCAGCGACACCTCCTCACCCTCGGCCTCGAGCCGCACCGCGATCTCATGAGCGGGAGTTCCTCCGAAGGACCAGCCGACGAGGTGGTACGGGCCCGACGGCTGCAGTGCGCGCATGCGGTTCACGTACTCGGCGGCCATGTCGGCGACCGAGACCGCCGGATCGCCGGAGCCGTCGAGGCCCTGTGCCTGGAGGCCGTACAGCGGGTGCTCCTGGGGAATGAAGCGGGCGAACGGCATGTAGCACCAGCTCAGTCCACCCGCGGGGTGGACGAAGAAGAAGGCCGGTGCGGTGCCGCCGGTCCGGATCGGCAGCACGCCGTCGAGGGCGTCCTGCACCGACGTCAGGCCGAACGTCTGCATCAGCCGTGCCGGTGTGGGGTTGGTGATCAGGGTGCGCAGCGACACGGTGACACCCTTGCCCCGCAGCCGCTCCACGAGCGAAACCGCCATGAGCGAGTGGCCGCCGAGGGCGAAGAAGTCGTCGTCGGGACCCACCACCCGCACGCCCAGGACGTCGGCGAACGTCTCGCACACCAGGGCTTCGAGCGCACCCGTGGCACCCCGGCCCGGCGCGGGCTCCCCGGCGGTCCCGGCCGCGAAGGCGGGGGCGGGCAGGGCCCTGCGGTCCACCTTGCCGTTCAGCGTCAGCGGCAGGGAGTCCAGGACCGTCACCGAGGACGGCACCATGTAGTTCGGCAGCCGCTCGGCCGCGAAGTCCCGCACCGACCCGGCCAGCGCGCTCGGATCGGCGTCGCCGGCCGCGGGGACGACGTAGGCGACCAGGCGCTTGCCGCCTTGCGGGTCCTCGTGCACGACGACGGCCACCTGACTCAGGTGCGGATGTCCGTCGAGCGCCTCCTCGATCTCGCCGGGTTCGATCCGGTAGCCACGGATCTGCACCTGATCGTCCGAGCGGCCGGCGAACTCCAGGTTGCCGTCCGCCCGCCACCGGACCCGGTCGCCCGTACGGTACATGCGCTCACCGGCGGCGCCCGGCGAGCACGCCACAAAGCGCTCCGCCGTCAGACCGGGCCGTCCCGAGTATCCCCGGGCCAGTCCCGCACCGGCCAGGTACAGCTCGCCGACCACTCCGACCGGCACCGGGTTGAGGAAGTCGTCGAGCACATAGGCGCGGGTGTTGGCGATCGGAGCGCCGATCGGTACGGTGCCCGACTCCAGCCCGGGTTGGCAGCGCCACGCGGTGGCGTCCACCGTCGTCTCGGTGGGGCCGTAGGTGTTGAACAGCACCCGTCCGGCCGACCAGCGTTCCATCACCTCGGGAGGGCATGCCTCGCCGCCCACCTCGAGGACCACCCCGGTCCCGATCGCCCCGTCCGGCATCGTCGCCAGGGCGGCAGGGGGGAGCGTCGCGTGGGTCACGGCCTGCTCGGTCATGAACTCGGCCAGTTCCGCACCGAGCCGCCGGTCCTGGGGCACGATCACCAGGGTCGCTCCGGACAGCAGGGCGAGCGACCACTCCGAGCAGAAGTTGTCGAAGCCGACCGACGCGAACTGCGCCACCCTGTGGCCCGGCTGCACGCCGAACCGCGCGTGACTGGCCGACAGGTTGGCGAAACCCGCGTGCGAGACGACCACGCCCTTGGGCCGGCCGGTCGAGCCGGAGGTGTAGATGACGTACGCCGGGTTCTGCTTGCGCGGCGGCGCCGGCAGCTCCGCGTCCCGGGCGTCTCCCGCGTCGGGCTCCCCAGACCCGTCCAGCACCAGCATCGGCACACCGCAGTCCGTCGGCACCGACCGCCCGGCGCGTGACGTGGTGAGGACGCACACGGGCCCGGCGTCGTCGAGCGTGTAACCGACGCGCTCGACGGGATGGTCGGGATCGATGGGCAGGTAGGCGCCGCCGGCCTTGAGCACGGCGACGATCGCCACGATCAGCTCGGCGGAGCGCTCGGTGAGCACCGCCACCACCGACTCCGGACCCACTCCGTGCTCCGACACCAGGCGACGGGCCAGCCGGTTCGCCCGCATGTCCAGCTCGCCGTAGGTGAGTTCGGCGCCGCCGCACACGATCGCGACGGCGTCCGGTGTCCGGGCCGCCTGTGCCGCGAACAGCTCCGGCACCGTGGCCTCCCCGACCGGCGTGTCGGTGCCGTTCCAGTCGGCCAGCATGCGCTCCCGCTCGACCTCGTCGAGCACGTTCACCGCGGCGAGCCTGCCCTCCGGGCCGTGCTCCAGCACGGCCACCAGGTTGTCCAGGCAGGTGTGCAACAGCCGGCACACGGCCTGCCCGTCCACCGACTGCACCGCTTCCACGGTCAGTCCGAAACCGGCCCCCAGATCGTCCACCGAGAGGGCGACCGGGTAGTTGGTGGTGTCCCGGGCGAACACCATCCGGATGCCCCCGGGCGCGGCGCCGCCCTCCTTGCGGGGCCCCTCGCTCGGGCGCTGACTGTGCCGGAAGTTGAAGATCGAGGTGAACAGCGGAGTACCGCCGGGGACGCCGCTGGCCTGCTGCGCCAGGGTCAGCGGGGCGTGCTCGTGCACCATGAGCTCCGCCAGCTGACTCCGCAGGCCCTCCAGTGCCTCTCCGACACCGGAGGCGCCGACGCGGACCCGTACGGGCAAGGTGTTCAGGAAGAGACCCGGCACTCGGTCCGCGCCGGTTCCGGCGTTCATCCGCCCGAACAGCACCGTCCCGAACACGACGTCGTCGCGGCCGCTGATGGTGGCCAGCACCCGCGCCCAGGCCAGGTGGAACACGCTGGCCGGGCTCACGCCGAGCGACCGGGCGACGTCACGCACCCGCCGGCCGACCTCGTCGTCGACGTCCAGGTGGGAGCGCTCGACACCGCTACCGTCACCGTGCACGTTCAGCAGGCCATAGGGGGCAGTGGTCTCCTCCACGTCCCCGAGCAGCTCGGTGAAGTACCGCTCGTGCTCCTCGCGTGTCACACCGAGTCGGGCCTGCGCGACGAAGTTCCGGAAGGGCAGCGGCTCGGGCAGGGAGTCCTCCCGCCCAGCAAGGAACGCGCCCATCTCGTGCAGCAGTACGTCCTGTGTGGTGTGATCCTGGATCAGGTGGTGCATCCGCAGCAACGCCAGCCATCCACCGTCCTGGTCCGGCTGTTCGGCGGTGTGGACGTCGATGAGCGGAGCCCGGCCGATGTTCATGGTCGGGCCGGCAGCCGCGATCAGCTGCTCCATCGCGGCGGGACCGTCTGCGGTCAACCCCACCGATGTGACCGGGAGTTCGGCCCGGCGGACCACGACCTGGATCGGCTCGCGCAGTTCCTGCCACAGGATCGCGGTCCGGTAGATGTCGTGCCGGTCCACCACTCGCTGCAACGCCCCGAGGAACGCGTCGAGCCGCTCCCGCGAGTCGAAGCGGATGACCCGCGGGGCCGCGTACACGTCCGTGCCACCGTCCGTCTGCAGCAGGTGGTGGAAGAGGATGCCTTCCTGCAGCGGGGCGAGCGGGTAGACGTCGGCGATGCTGGCCGCACCGCCCGGTATCTGTTCGACGATGTGAGCCAACTCCGCCTCGCTCAGCTCGACGAGCGGGAGCATGTCCGGGGTGATGTGTTCGGCGCCGAGCGGGATGCGGTTCTCCGGAACGTCGATCGTGTCCGGCGCCGCGACGGCGGCCAGGCCTGCGGGGGTGGGGGTCTGGAACAGTGCGCGGACGGAGATGGACACGCCCCGGCCGCGCAGCTGCTCGACCAGCGAGACGGC
>NZ_JBIVZM010000003.1:0-673318 GCF_044759525.1 Streptomyces sp. NPDC101110
CATCGGGCGGCCAGCCGAACCGGTCCGATGCGATATTCCCGCCGCAGGCGCACGACCTGTTCCTCGAGAGCGTCCGGGGTGCGGCGGGGCTGGTGGTGCGGCCGGCTGGAGCGGTCTTGCATCCCGGCGGGCCCGTGCTTGCGGTAGCGGCCTGCCCAGCGGGCAGCGGTGGTGTGGCTGACCTGGAAACGTTCCGCAGCCCGCCGTAGCGGCCATCCGTCATCGACAACACACCGGGCCAGACGCAGTCGCCCCGTCGGGGTCAGCGGGGCATTACGGTGGGACACGAGGGCCTCCTGCGGTCGGGTGTAGATGTCGCAATCCACACCGAACCCAGAAGGCCCTCACCTGTTCAAGCACCCAGCACGCGTGTCACCAACGTCCCGGGACAGCACACCTAGGCCTCCGCCCGCAGCTGCTCCTCGCTCACACCGCGCCGCCAGTAGCCGACGAACGTCACCCTGCGGCGGTCGATCCCGAGCTCGCGAACGAAGTGCCGACGCAGCTCCTTCACACACCCGGACTCGCCGGCGATCCAGACGTACGGCCGCTCGGCCGGTGGCAACGGGGTGGTGCGGAGGGCGCCGAGGGCCATGGGGGAGCCCTCGGCGCTCCCCTCCTCCTTGACCAGCCAGGTGATCTCGGCGTCGGCCTCCGTCACCAGGTCCTGGATGTCGCCGGCGTGCGGGACCTCCAGCCAGACCCGGGCGCGGGTGCCGGCCGGCAGTGACTCGACGATGGCGGAGGCGGCCGGCACGGCAGTCTCGTCGCCCCAGACGACGACGAGGTCGGTGTCCTCGGGCGGCCGGAACCGGATCGCCCGGTTGTCCGCGACGGCCGGCCCGAGGAGCAGCACCCGGTCACCGGCGGCGGCCCGGGCGGCCCAGCGGGAGGCCGGGCCGGCCTGGACGGAGGCGCCCGGTCCGATGCCGTGCAGGGCGAAGTCGATGTCGATCTCGTCGGGGTCCCGGCGCAGACCGCGCAGGGTGTAGGAGCGCATCACGGCCCTTACGTCGTCCGGGAGTTCACGCCAGCCCTGCCACCAGCCGTCCCCGAGCTCGAGCGGGACGACCGGCTCGGGCTGCCCGGGGTGCGGCAGGAACAGCGACAGGGACTGGTCGCGCCCGTCGGAGTGGAAGGCGTGCAGATCGGGCCCGCCGAAGGTGACGCGGACCAGGGACGGGCCGAGCCGCCTCGTCCGCAGGACCTGGAGGGAGAAGAAACGGAACGGGGCGGCCACGGCCGTGGTCATGATGACTCCCGATACGTCGTCAGGGATGAGTCGTCAGGGGTGAGTCGTCAGGGGTGAGTCGTCAGGGGTGAGTGGAGGCACCCGGGGGCGCGGGGCCGTGTCGGCCTGCGGCTCCGCCGCGCGGTCGCGGCCGGCTGCACCCGGACCGCGTCCGCGACTCCCGGCAACTGCACCAGGGGTGGCGCGTCAGGAGGCGGACCGTCTCCGCGGCACCCCGCAAGTGCCCTGCGGGTGGTGCGTCAGGAGACCTTCTTCGCGCTCTCGATCGCCTTGGCGAGGTTCTCGACCAGGGGCGTGCACTTGTCGTACGACAGGATCGGCTCGGGCGAACGCGAGATGACCTGGCCGGCCTTGACCGCGGGGAGCTTCTTCCAGGTCGCCTCGGTGATGTCGGCCGGCTGGATGGTCGAGGCGCGGTCGTCCATCATGATGATGTCGGCCGGGTACTTGTCGACGTTCTCCCAGCTGAGGTTCTCGAACCAGCCGCCGTTGGCCTTCTTGGCCTTCTCCGGGGGCTCGACGAGGTTCACGCCGAGGGCCTTGAAGTACTCCAGGTCGATGGAGAAGTTGGAGCCCGAGACGTAGAAGATGGCGTCCGAGGCGGAGCCGGCCAGCACCTTGATCTCGGGGCGGGACTTGGCGGCCTTGCGCAGTCGCTCGGAGGCGGCCTCGAAGCGCTTCTTCGCCTCGACGACCCTCGCGGCCTTCAGGTCGGCGCCGAGCGACTCGGCGAGCTCGGCCATGCGCTGCAGCGGCTTCGGCAGCTGCCGGTCGAAGACCGAGATCGCCACGCTCGGGGCGAGCTTGGCGATCTTGTCCTTGGACGCCAGCGGGACGTACCAGAGGCTGCCGGCGGCATCGAAGGTGGTGGTGATGAGCACCTCGGGCTGGAAGGCCGCGTACTGCTCGACGTTGAACTGGTCGAACCGGTTGCCGAAGACGGTCAGCTTGCTGACGTCCATGTCGCCGGCCTGGACGTCGGCCTTGCCGTCCTTGGTCTTGGTCGGGCCGAAAACGCCCTTGACCTCGATGCCGTAGTCGTACAGGGCGGCGGCGACGCCGGTGAACGCGACGATCTTCGTGGGGACATGGTCCAGGCTCACGGACTTGCCGCGGTCGTCCTTGAAGGACCAGGGGCCGGACTTGGCGGCACCCTTCGCGTCCGAGCCGCCGTCCTTGGAGTCACCACTGCCACACGCGGTCACGAGGGCGCCGAGCCCGAGAGCACCACCGGCGGCGAGCAGGCCGCGACGGGAGAAGCGGGCGGTTGTGGCGTTCGACATGACTGGGTCTGCTTTCGTGCGTACGGAGCCACTGCGGGCATGGCCGACAACCCTGTGGCTGAGATCGACCTTAGGTTAGCCTAACCTGAGATCTTGTCCAGGGGGTCGGGGGGTGTGTGCCCGGGGGTGGGGACGGGGATGCGGAAGGGAGCGGTGATCCGCATCACCAGAGGGCGAGGGCTCCGCTCGGCGCGCTCCCTACGCCGTGAAACGGCCGGTCACGGCCCGGACGAGAGAGGAGCGGGCGACCGGCAGCACGAACTCCGCACCGCGACCGGGCGCGGGCTTGGCGCACCAAGTCAGCCCGCGGCGGCGCGATTTGGCGGGTGGGAGGTCCTGGGGGAGCGGGGGGAGGCGCAGGGTCCATGGTCCGAGGCAGGCCACGGATCACCAGGATCTGCGAGTGCCAAGGTGAGTCTCCATCGCCGTGGCCGACTGCCTCCAGGGCCTTCTCTTGTCGCCTGCCCGACCTGCAGTCAGGTCCTGGCCTTCCTTCTTGAGCGCAACGTCCTCGGCCGCCCGTTGTAGGGCAACGGGCGGAGCACGGGCTGGAGGCGCATGGCTAAAGGTCCCGGTTGAAACCCGATGTCGTCTCGGGACGCGCTGGATCTGTGGCTTCCGCCCTTTCGGCCTCGGCAAGTCGCCGGAGGAAGTGCCGGCCGAACCGCGTGGGCACCCACTTCCCCACCCCGCCTGCGCCCGGGGGGATGTCATCCGCGATGTTTGCGTCCCAGACGCCGGGGCTGCCGTGCAGACGTGCAAGCCCGTGGAACTCCAGCGGCCTCAAAAGAGGTTGCAGGATGCCGCGGCCGGCGAAGTAGTCTCCGATCTCCTCCGCCAGCTCCCTCTCAGTAGCACCGTCGAGCTCCCCCGGGCCTGCCACGGTGTGGCGCTCAATGGTCTTCAGGAGAAGAACGTGAGGTGCTTCCAGTCTCCGTACGGCTTCGATGAAGAGCTGTTCTTCGTCAATCCTGGTGGGTTCTTCCTCTTGAGCTGCTGCTGCGAGGGCACGGCCCAGGAGCCGGATCTTGTCGTCGTACGCCGTGGCCTTCGCCCCTTCGACGGCACTGACAAGACAGAGAAGTCGGCGGGGTTCCGACGCGAGTTCCTCGACGAACTCTTCCGCGGACAGGTGAGCGGCGGACGCCCCTTCGTCCAGCATGGTCTGAACGTTGCTGTTGCTCTGACCGCGGAATTTCTCGTCGGCGAACTTCAGCGCCCGCGCGACTGGTGGGGTCAGGAACGCAGCGGCGACTCCCCCCACGTCACCGAGAGGTAGAGCAAGTGCAGCCACGCCGGCTCCAGCAATCATCTCGTACTCGGCGTCGCCGCGAACCCGTCGCGGCGCAGGCGGTGTTCCCCGCGTGGCATCCTCTTGGTCATTGGTCACTTCAGGACGGTAACGATTGGTCTCTTGGTCGGGTGGCCTTTCGGCAGGAATCGGTGCCGATTCGGCTCAGCGGCATCGAGGCCGGGGCCACGCTTCAGCAGGGAGCAGGGCCTGCGCACCGCTCTCGCCGACGGCGATCACACCGGCCAGATCGCCTACCGCGCAGGCCCGGTCGTAGTCGTCAGGAGCAGTGGCGTCTCCCGCCATGACCCCTGTCTCCGTGCACCCGCGCCATGCGGCTTGCGCGGAAAGGGGGATGACAATCAAGGGTCCGCCCATCGACTCCACCCAGACGGAGGAGGTAGGGGACGCATCGGCTGCGGCAGACGAAGAGCCGCTCATGTCGTCAGTGTGCCGTCGCGCACTGACAACGCCCGCGGTTGCCGCAGGAACGGCTCAGCGCCTGCGGCAACCAGTGCTTGTGGGACAGGGTTTGGGGCGGGGAGCCCTTACGCGCCGGTGATGTGCACCGGCGACCTGACCCTGGTCAAGTCCCGAGACTTGGCTCAGCCCACCAGCCCCAACTCCCGTGCGATCAGCATCCGCTGGACCTCGCTCGTGCCCTCGCCGATTTCGAGGATCTTGGAGTCTCGCCACATGCGGGCCACCGGGTACTCGTTCATGAAGCCGTAGCCGCCGTGGATCTGGGTGGCCTCTCGGGCGTTGTCCACCGCGACCGTGGAGGAGTGGAGCTTGGCCAGGGCCGCCTCCTTCTTGAAGGAGGCGCCGGTCACCAGGCGGGCCGCCGCGTCGCGCCAGGCCAGGCGGGCCGTGTGGGCCTTCATCTCCATGTCCGCGATCTTGAACTGGATGGCCTGGTTCGCCGCGATCGGCTTGCCGAAGGCGTGGCGTTCCTTCGCGTACTTGACCGACTCGTCCACGCAGCCCTGCGCCAGACCCGTCGCCAGGGCCGCGATCGCGATCCTGCCCTCGTCGAGGATGCGCAGGAACTGGGCGTAGCCGCGGCCCTCCTCGCCCAGCAGGTTCTCCGCCGGGACCCGGACGTCCGTGAAGGACAGCTCGCGGGTGTCCGAGGCGTTCCAGCCGACCTTGGAGTACGGGGCGGCGACCGTGAAGCCAGGGGTGCCGGAGGGGACGATGATCGAGGAGATGTGGGGCCGGCCGTCGGGCTTGCGGCCCGTGACCGCCGTGACCGTCACCAGGCCCGTGATGTCCGTGCCCGAGTTGGTGATGAAGCACTTCGTGCCGTTGATGACCCACTCGTTCGTGGCGGTGTCCAGGCGTGCCGTCGTGCGGGTCGCGCCCGCGTCGCTGCCGCCGTCCGGCTCCGTCAGGCCGAACGCGCCCAGGATCTCGCCCGAGCACAGGCGGGGGAGCCACTGCTGCTTCTGCGCCTCGGTGCCGTAGAGGTGGATCGGCATCGCGCCCAGCGAGACGCCGGCCTCCAGCGTGATGGCGATCGAGGAGTCGACCCGGGCCAGCTCCTCCAGGGCCACGCCGAGGGCCAGGTAGTCGCCGCCCATGCCGCCGTACTCCTCCGGGAACGGCAGACCGAACAGGCCCATGCGGCCCATCTCGCGGACGATCTCGTACGGGAACTCGTGCCGCTCGTAGAAGTCGCCGATCTTCGGCGCCACCACCTCGTGCGCGAACTCCTCGACCGTACGGCGGAGTTCCTCCAGCTCGGGGGAGAGACGGTAGTCCATGGTGATCAGTGCTCCTCGGTGTCCTCGTGGGACAGGGCTCGGACGGTGCGGGACGGGCTGGGTCGGCCCAGGTGGGCGGCCATCCACGTGCTCGTGGCGACGAGGCGGCCGAGGTCGATACCGGTGTCGATGCCGAGGCCCCGCAGCATCCACACGAGGTCTTCGGTGGCGAGGTTGCCCGTCGCCGACTTCGCGTACGGGCAGCCGCCCAGGCCGCCGGCGGAGGCGTCGATCGTCGTGACGCCCTGCTGGAGCGCCGCCAGGGTGTTGGCCAGGGCCTGGCCGTAGGTGTCGTGGAAGTGGACCGCGAGCGCGGCGGGCGGGATGCCCGCTTCGTCCAGGGCCGCGAGGAGGGCGACCACGTGGCCCGGCGTCGCCACGCCGATCGTGTCGCCCAGGCTCAGTTCGTCGCAGCCCATGTCCAGCAGGGCCCGGCAGACCCGCACCACCTGAGGGATCGGGACCTCGCCCTCCCAGGGGTCGCCGAAACACATGGAGAGGTAGCCGCGGACGTGGGCCGCGTCGGCCCTGGCGCGGGTCACCACCGGCTCGAACATCGCCAGGGCCTCGTCCACCGTGCGGTTGAGGTTGGCCTTGGCGAAGGACTCCGTGGCGCTCGCGAAGACGGCCACCCGGCGGGCGCCCAGCGCCAGAGCGCGGTCCAGGCCCCGCTCGTTCGGCACGAGGACGGGGAGCGCGACGGGCAGGTCGGCGACCATCGGGAACAGCTGCTCCGCGTCGGCCAGTTGAGGGACCCACTTGGGGTGGACGAAGCTCGTCGCCTCGATCGTCGTCAGGCCGGCGTCGGCCAGGCGGCGGATGAACCCCGCCTTCACCTCCGTGGGGACCGTCGCCTTCTCGTTCTGCAGGCCGTCCCGGGCGCCGACCTCGTGGATGCGGACGCGGGTGGGGAGGTCCCTGCTCGGGACGGTCATCGGGAGCCCTGGGACCGTCATTCCGCCTCCTCGTGCGGTGCGATGACCGCCAGCACCTGGTCCATGGCGACCGTGGTGCCGGGCGCCACGTCCAGTTCGGTGACCTTTCCGGCGTGCGGGGCGGAGATGACGTGCTCCATCTTCATCGCCTCCACCACCAGCAGGCTCTGGCCGGCGCTCACCTCGTCGCCGACGGCGACCTTCACCACCGTCACCGTGCCGGGCATGGGCGCGGTCAGCGAGTCGGCGCCGCCGTGGGCGGCGCGGGTGAGGGACGCGGCGACCGGGTCGTGGTCGCGCACATGCCAGGCGTCGCCGTCGCGGCCGAGCCAGTCGGCGGCGCGGTGAAAGGTGTGCCGGACACCGTCCAGGGTCACCGCCACCCGGTCGCCGGTGACGGCGGCCGTGCCGCGCGGGGTGTACTCCAGGGGCTCCTGCACCCGCAGGGGGAAGGCCGGCCGCTTCGGTTCGCCGCCCAGGCGCCAGCCGCTCGGGACCGAGAAGGGGTCCGTCCAGCCGCCCGGCTCCGGCTTCAGAGCCTCCAGGCGTACGGCCGCGGCCGCCTCGTACACCTCCTCGGGGACGTCCGTGCTGACCAGGTCGTCCACCTCGCGCTCGACCAGGCCCGTGTCCATGTCGCCGGAGACCACCGCCGGGTGGGCGAGCAGCCGGCGCAGGAAGCCGGCGTTCGTCTGCACGCCGAGCGTGACCGTCTCCGCCAGGGCCGAGCGCAGCTTGCGCAGGGCCGTCGCGCGGTCGGGGCCGTACGCGATGACCTTGGAGAGCATCGGGTCGTAGAGGCTGCCGACCTCCGTGCCCTCGGTGAGGCCGGAGTCGGTGCGCACGCCGTCGCCCTGCGGCTCGCGCAACCGCAGGATCGTGCCGCCGGAGGGGAGGAAACCGCGGGCCGGGTCCTCGGCGCAGATCCGGGCCTCCACCGCGTGACCGGTCAGCCGTACGTCCTGCTGCGAGAACCCGAGGGGCTCGCCCGCGGCGACCCGCAGCTGCCACTCGACCAGGTCCAGGCCCGTGATCAGCTCCGTGACCGGGTGCTCCACCTGGAGGCGGGTGTTCATCTCCATGAAGTAGTACGACGACGGGTCGGTACCGGGGACGATGAACTCCACCGTGCCCGCGCCCCGGTAGCCGCAGGAACGGGCCGCCTGGACCGCCGCCTCACCCATCGCGGCGCGGGTCTCCTCGTCGAGGAGCACGCTCGGCGCCTCTTCGATGATCTTCTGATGGCGGCGTTGCAGGGAGCATTCGCGCTCGCCCAGGTGGACCACGTTGCCGTGGCCGTCCGCCAGGACCTGGATCTCGATGTGGCGGGGCCGGTCGATCCAGCGCTCCACCAGGAGGGTGTCGTCGCCGAAGGAGGCGCGGGCCTCGCGGCGGGCCGACGCGATCTCGTCCTCCAGCCGGGTGAGGTCCCGCACCAGGCGCATGCCCTTGCCGCCGCCGCCCGCACTGGGCTTGAGCAGCACGGGCGCGCCCAGCGCGCGGGCCGCCTCCTCCAGGTCCGGGTCGCGTCCGCCGGGCACCACCGGCACCCCGGCCTCCTGGACCGTCTCCTTGGCGCGGATCTTGTCGCCCATCAGGGCGATCGCGTCCGCCGGGGGGCCGATGAAGACCAGACCCGCGTCGGCGCAGGCACGCGCGAAGGCCGCGTTCTCCGCGAGGAAGCCGTAGCCCGGGTGGACGGCCTGCGCGCCCGTGCGGGTCGCGGCCTCCAGCAGGCGCTCCACCGACAGGTAGCTCTCGGAGGCGGGAGCCGGGCCGATCCGGACCGCCGTGTCCGCCTCGCGGACGTGCCGGGCGTCGGCGTCCGCGTCGGAGAAGACGGCCACCGAGCGCACGCCCATCGACCGCAGCGTCCGGATGACGCGTACGGCGATCTCGCCGCGGTTGGCCACCAGTACTGTCTCGAACATCGTCGTCCGTCCCCTCACATCCGGAAGACGCCGAACTGGGGGTCACCCAGGGGCGCGTTGGCGCACGCGGTCAGGGCCAGGCCCAGCACCTGACGGGTGTCCAGCGGGTCGATCACACCGTCGTCCCAGAGGCGGGCCGACGCGTAGTAGGCGTTGCCCTGGCGCTCGTACTGGGCGCGGATCGGGGCCTTGAAGGCGTCCTCGTCCTCGGCCGGCCAGGACTCGCCGCGGGACTCCAGCTGGTCGCGCTTGACGGTCGCGAGGACCGAGGCGGCCTGCTCGCCGCCCATGACCGAGATCTTGGCGTTCGGCCACATCCACAGGAAACGGGGGGAGTACGCCCTGCCGCACATGGAGTAGTTGCCCGCGCCGTACGAGCCGCCGACCACGACCGTCAGCTTCGGTACGCGCGTGCAGGCGACCGCCGTGACCATCTTGGCGCCGTGCTTGGCGATGCCACCCGCCTCGTAGTCCTTGCCGACCATGAAGCCCGAGATGTTCTGCAGGAAGACGAGGGGGATGCCGCGCTGGTCGCACAGCTCGATGAAGTGCGCGCCCTTCTGCGCCGACTCGGCGAACAGGATGCCGTTGTTGGCGACGACGCCCACCGGGTGGCCGTGGATCCGGGCGAAGCCCGTGACCAGGGTCTGGCCGAACTCGGACTTGAACTCGGCGAAACGGGAGCCGTCGACGACCCGGGCGATGATCTCGCGCACGTCGTAGGGGGTGCGGGAGTCGACCGGGACCGCGCCGTAGAGGCCGTGCGGGTCGACCTTGGGTTCCGTCGCCTGTGTGACCTCCCAGGGGAGGGATCCGCGGGCGGGGAGGGTGGAGACGATGGTGCGGACGATGCGCAGGGCGTGCGCGTCGTTCTCCGCGAGGTGGTCCGTGACGCCCGAGACGCGGGAGTGGACCTCTCCGCCGCCGAGCTCCTCCGCCGTGACGACCTCGCCCGTGGCCGCCTTCACCAGGGGTGGGCCGCCCAGGAAGATCGTGCCCTGGTTGCGGACGATCACCGCCTCGTCGCTCATCGCCGGGACGTACGCCCCGCCGGCCGTGCACGAACCGAGGACCGCGGCGATCTGCGGGATGCCGGCGCCGGACATGCGGGCCTGGTTGTAGAAGATCCGGCCGAAGTGGTCCCGGTCCGGGAAGACCTCGTCCTGCATGGGGAGGAAGGCTCCGCCGGAGTCCACCAGGTAGACGCAGGGGAGGCGGTTGTCGAGGGCGACCTCCTGGGCGCGGAGGTGCTTCTTGACCGTCATCGGGTAGTAGGTGCCGCCCTTGACCGTGGCGTCGTTGGCGATCACCACCGTCTCGCGGCCGCTGACCCGGCCGATGCCGGCGATGACGCCGGCGGCCGGGGCCTGCCCGTCGTACATCCCGTCGGCCGCGAGCGGGGCCAGCTCCAGGAACGGCGAGCCCGGGTCGAGGAGGGCGTCGACGCGGTCGCGGGGGAGCAGCTTGCCGCGCGCGGTGTGGCGGGCGCGGGCCTTCTCGCCGCCGCCCTGTGCGGCGGCGGCGAGCTTGGTGCGCAGCTCCTCGACGAGGGCGTGGTGCGCCTCCTCGTTGGCCCGAAAGGCCTCCGACGCGGGGTCTGCCGCGCTCGTGAGCTCCGGTGCCTCGTGCATCCTGCGGGTCCCCTCACCTTGTTAATGAGCGTTAACGCATTTCCTTCAGGTTAACGACCGCTAACCTCGCTGTCTAGAATTGATTTCATGGCCACCAGAACCGACGCCCCCACCCGCCGTGAGCAGATCCTCAAGGAGGCCGCGCGGCTGTTCGCCGAGCGGGGCTTCCACGGGGTCGGAGTCGACGAGATAGGTGCCGCGGTCGGGATCAGCGGGCCCGGGCTGTACCGGCACTTCGCGGGCAAGGACGCGATGCTCGCGGAGCTGCTGGTGGGGATCAGCGGGCAGTTGCTGACCGGGGCGAAGCGGAGGCTGGCGGAGGCGGACGGGGGTGGGGCGGAGGCGGTCCTCGACTCGCTGATCGAGGGGCATATCGACTTCGCGCTCGACGACCGGCCTCTGATCACCCTGCACGACCGTGAGCTGGATCGCCTCCGGGACAGTGACCGGAAGATGGTGCGGCAGCTTCAGCGGCAGTATGTGGAGTTGTGGGTGGAGGTGGTGCGGGAGGTGTACCCGGGGATGGGTGAGCCGGCCGCTCGGTCCGCCGTGCACTCGGTGTTCGGGTTGTTGAACTCGACTCCGCACCTGGGGAGGGCGGGGTCGTTGCCCGGGCGGGGGGCTACGGCGGAGTTGTTGCACCGGATGGCCCGGGGGGCGTTCGCGGCGGCGGTCGATTAGGGACCTTTGCCCGCCCGCCCGTAACTGTCGGACAAGGGGCCCTGCTCGCCCCGGGGCTCCGCCCCAGACCCCGACGGCGGCTCCGCCCTCTGCACCCCCTCGGGCTCCACGCACCCCCTCGGGCTTGGCCCCTCCGCCTCCTTGGGCTCCGCCCCGGCCCCCGGCGGCGGCTCCGCCCCCTGCATCCCCTCGGGCTCCGCCCCGCACCCCCGGGCTTGGCCCCTCCGCCTCCTCGGGTTCCGCCCCGGACCCCGGCGGCGGCTCCGCCCCCTGCATCCCCTCGGGCTCCGCCCCGCACCCCCGGGCTTGGCCCCTCCGCCTCCTCGGGTTCCGCCCCGCACCCCCTCGGGCAACGCCCTCCCCTCGAGGCGTGACGAGCGTCTCCTCGCCCCCACCCTGGACGGTGCTTGATACTCGCCGGTACCTTTGGCTGAGCAAGCGCTTAGACATGTGGAGTCCTGGAGGTGGCGGCGTGCGCCGTACGGTGTTCAACGAGGATCACGAGGCGTTCCGGGAGACCATCCGCGCCTTCATCGAGGCCGAGGTCGTACCCGTGTACGACGAGTGGTTCGCGGCGGGTCAGGCACCCCGCGACTTCTACTACAAGCTCGGTGAGCTGGGCATCTTCGGCATCAACGTGCCCGAGGAGTTCGGCGGCGCGGGTCTGGACAGCCACAAGTTCGAGGCCGTGCTGTACGAGGAGACCGCTCGTGCGGGCGTCGCGTTCGGCGGCTCCGGCGTGCACGTGCTGCTCGCCCTGCCCTACCTCAAGATGCTCGCCACTGACGAGCAGAAGAAGCGGTTCCTGCCGAAGTTCGTCTCCGGCGAGGAGATGTGGGCCATCGCGATGACGGAGCCGGGCACCGGTTCCGACCTCGCGGGCATGAAGTCCACCGCCAAGCTGAGCGAGGATGGCACCCACTACGTCCTCAACGGCGCCAAGACCTTCATCACCGGCGGCGTCCACGCCGACCGCATGATCGTCTGCGCCCGCACCTCCGCTCCGACCGCCGAGGACCGCCGCCACGGCATCTCCCTCTTCGCCGTCGACACCAAGTCCGAGGGTTACTCCGTCGGCCGCAAGCTCGACAAGCTCGGCCTGAAGACCTCCGACACCGCCGAGCTGGCGTTCGTCGACGTCAAGGTGCCCGTCGAGGACCTGCTCGGCGAAGAGAACAAGGGCTTCCACTACCTCGGCCACAACCTGGCCTCCGAGCGCTGGGGCATCGCCTTCGGTGCCTACGCCCAGGCGAAGGCCGCCGTGCGGTTCGCCAAGCAGTACGTCCAGGACCGCACCGTCTTCGGCAAGACGGTCGCCTCCTTCCAGAACACCAAGTTCGAGCTGGCCGCCTGCCAGGCCGAGGTGGACGCCGCCGAGGCCGTCGCCGACCGCGCGACCGAGGCCCTGGACGCCGGTGAGCTCACCCCCGCCGAGGCCGCGAGCGCCAAGCTCTTCTGCACCGAGGTCGCGCACCGCGTCATCGACCGCTGCCTCCAGCTGCACGGCGGCTACGGCTTCATGAACGAGTACCCCATCGCCCGTCTGTACGCGGACAACCGCGTCAACCGCATCTACGGCGGCACGAGCGAGATCATGAAGTCGATCATCGCCAAGAACATGGGCCTGTGAGGTCCCCGCAACCACGGGCCTATACAACTGACTTCATGAGCCAGGCACTCCAGGATCTCCTCGATCTCCTCGATCTGGAGCCGATCGAGGAGAACATCTTCCGCGGCCAGTCCCGGTCCGCCGTGGTCCCCCGGGTCTTCGGCGGCCAGGTCGCGGCCCAGGCGCTGGTCGCCGCCGGGCGTACCGTCCCGGCGGACCGGCCGCCCCACTCGCTCCACGCGTACTTCCTGCGCATGGGCGACCCCGGCGCGCCCATCGTCTACGACGTCGAGCGCATCCGTGACGGCCGCTCCTTCACCACCCGCCGGGTGGTCGCGGTCCAGCACGGCCGGCCGATCTTCTCGCTGTCCGCTTCCTTCCAGGAGCACGAGGAGGGCATGGACCACCAGGCGCCCATGCCGCCCGCCCCGGACCCGGCGGCGCTGCCCACCTCGCAGGAGCGGTTCCGCGGCTACGACCACCTCGATCCCCGGGTCGTCGAGCACTTCCTCGCCGCCCGTGAGGCCATCGATCTGCGCTACGTCGAGGAACCTCCCTACGGGCAGTTCGGGCAGCCCCGCGAGCCGCACTCCCAGGTGTGGTTCCGCACCAACGGCAAGCTCGACGGGCCGGTCGACAGCGCCCTGCTGCACATCGTCCTCGCCACCTACGTCTCCGACATGACGCTGCTCGACTCCGTGCTGCTCGCGCACGGGCGCGGCGGCTGGGCCGTCGGGGACGTCGTGGGGGCCTCGCTGGACCACGCGATGTGGTTCCACCGGCCGTTCCGGGCAGACGAATGGCTGCTGTACGACCAGGAGTCGCCCTCGGCGTCCGGCGGCCGCGGTCTCGGCCAGGCCCGCATCTACACCCAGGACGGCCGGCTCGCCGTGTCGGTCATCCAGGAGGGCGTCGTGCGCGTGCCCCGCTGAGCCGTGCGTAGGCCTGTTGATTCGGTGTGCGTGCCTCGCTGAGCCGTGCCGTGGGCCTGTTGATTCGGTGTGCGTGCCTCGCTGAGCCGTGCCGTGGGCCTGTTGATTCGGTGTGCGTGCCTCGCTGAGCCGTGCCGTAGGCCCGCTGAGTCGCTGCGCGTGCCCCGCTGACAGGAATGCGTCACGGCCGGCCCGCGTTCCCCGTATTCGACCTTGGGGAGGGGACGATGAGCCTGGCCGGTCTGGGCCTGACCACCGAGCAGGAACGCCTTTCTACGACCAGGAGCCCCAGGTTGGCGTCGCCGTCGACACCGTGGCCGCGCACTTCGGAAGGACCTTGCGATGATCCTCGTGACCGGAGCGAGCGGGAACGTCGGCAGCGAGGTCGTCCACGCCCTCGCCCGGGCCGGGGAGCCGGTGCGCTCGCTGGTGCGCCGCCCCGCGGAGGGCCTGCCGGGCGAGCAGGCCGTCGGCGATCTGAACCGGCCCGAGTCCCTGACCGGGGCCCTCGACGGCGTGCGGGGTGCCTTTCTGCTGCCCGGCTACCAGGACATGCCCGGTCTGCTGGACCGGCTGCGGCGGGCCGGGGCGGAGCGGGTGGTGCTGGTGTCCTCCCCGGCCGCGGTCGTCGCGGACACCGGCAACGCGATTTCCCAGTACATGATCGCCTCCGAGACCGCCGTCCGGGAGTCCGGGCTGGCCTGGACGGTCCTGCGGCCCAACGCCTTCATGTCCAACGCGCTGCGCTGGCTCCCGCAGCTGCGCGAGGGCGACGTCGTGCGCGACTCCTTCGGCTCGGTCCCGGTCGCCTCCGTGGACCCGTACGACATCGCCGCCGTGGCCGTGCGCGCCCTGCTCGACGCGGGGCACGAGGAGTGCGTCCACCCGCTCAGCGGCCCGGAGCCGCTGCTGCCGGCCGACCGGCTGGCCGTGCTCGCCGAGGTCCTCGGCCGCGATCTGCGCTTCCACGCCCTCTCGGACGAGGAGGGCAGGGCCGAGATGACCGCCACGGGAGTGCCGGAGGCGTACGTCCACGCCTTCTTCCGCTTCTACGCCGACGGCGTCCTCGACGAGTCGCGGGTGTACCCGACCGTGGAGAAGGTGACCGGGACACCGCCCCGCGGGTTCCGTGAGTGGGCGCTCGCCCACCGCGCGGACTTCGCCTAGGGCCTGCCCCCGGGGGCCGCCCGGCGGTCAGTCCAGCCCGGCCGCCGCCAGCAGGTACGCCGTCATCGGGTCGTAGTGGCGGGGGCTGACCACGTGGTCGTCGAGGGGCACCGTCACCTGCACGGTGCCCTCGGCCTCGGCGATGAAGAGGGCCGGGTCGTTGCAGTCGGCGTAGCCGACGGAGTCCACGCCGTGCTGTCCCGCGTACCCGGCCCAGCCGTGGTCGGCGACGACCAGGTCGGGCAGCGGGCGGCCCGCGCGTTCCAGGCCCTTCAGGATCGCCTTCATCGGTTCGCCCGAGTGGGTGTGCCACAGCGTCGCGCCGTGCTCCAGCACCGCCACGTCGGCGAACTGCATGACGTAGCCCTCCTCGGTCGTCAGCCCGTCGGGGATGACGACGATCTCGCAGCCTGCGGCGCGCAGCGCGGACGCGGTGGCGCGGTGCACGTCGAGGAGGCCACCGGGGTGGCCGGTGGCGAAGAGGACGCGCTGCTGCCCGTCCGCGGCTTTGCGCAGCCGCGCGGCCATCCGCTCCAGGCCGTCGACGGTCAGCTCCGGGTCGATGGTGTCCTGGCCGTACCGGTACTCGGGGTCGTCGTTCACACCGACCCGCTCCGCCATCACCGCGAGGACGTCCTGCTCGTCGTTCCACCGGTCGCCGAGTTCCAGCCCGAGCCAGTAGTGGCGGTCGCTGTTGGCCAGCTTGCGGTAGTGGGAGAGGTTGTTCTCGCGGGGGGTGGCGACGTCGCCCGCGATGCGCGTCCTGACGAGGTGTTCGACGAGTTCGGCGCGGCTGGGTGTCCCGGATATCGGCATGGCACCCATTGTGAGGCAGCCGACCGGGGGCGTCCCTGGCGTATCGAGCGCTGGGACGTGCGTCACGTACTCAGCGGGACTCCGCTCACCTACTCAGACAATGGACCCGCTCAGAGGTGCGGCCCCTCCTCGGACGTACGCCGGCTGCTCACATCTGCCGCAGCGCGAACCAGAGTTCCATCCGGACGTCCGGATCGTCGAGGTCCGCCTCCAGCAGGGTCGCGCAGCGGGCGACGCGCTGCCGCACGGTGTTGCGGTGCACCGACAGGGCGACGGCCGTCCGGTCCCAGCTGCCGTGCAGGGACAGCCAGGTGCGCAGGGTCTCGGTGAGCGCGGGGTGGGCCGTGACGGGCGCGAGGAGGGCGCGGGCGTGGGCCTCCGCCTCCCCGGGCGGTACCAGGCCGGCGAGGGCCGGGCGCGCACTGTGCCGCAGCAGCGGGGAGCGGGTGGCACGGGCCCGGGCCAGCGCGCGGGCGGCCTGGGTGTCGGCGGCGGGCCAGTCGTGCGGGGCGACCGCGGCGCTGACGCCCAGCGTCCAGCCGGGCAGCGGGGCCGGTGCGCGGCCGGCCGGGACCAGGACGCGGACGACGTCGCCCGCCGGGTCGACCAGGGCGGACCCCAGCGCGGCGCCCAGCGCGGAGGCCGCGACGGGGTCGGGGGCGCCCTCTCCGTCCGGCCGGGCGTGCACGACCGTCCACGGGCCCTCGCCGAGCAGCGTCGCGACCTCCTCGGGCGGCGCGCCCAGCAGCAGCCGCACCAGAGCGGAGGACCGGGCCGCTCCGGTGCCGCTCTGCTGCTCGCCGGTGAGCAGCGACAGCAGTACGGCCGCGACGGAGGCGACGGTGTGATCGCCGGAGTCCCGCTGGGGGGCGGCGGCGCCGAGCACGAAACCGTGTCCGGCGCCCAGGCTGTAGGCGGAGAGGTGGGCACCGGCGGCGGAGTCGGTGGCGGAGGCGGGGGCGGGGCGCTCACCCGGGCCGTCGGCCGGGCGTACCACCCGCGCCAGCCGTGCCAGCGCGGCGCGCACCTCGTCCCCGGGCTCCCGGCCCGCGCCCGCGATCTCCGTGCCCTCGGGCCCGTACAGCACCGCCCACCCGCCCAGCCGCTGCGCCAGTTGCCGGAGCACCGACGGGACCGGGTCGGGGCGGGACGCGGCGGCGGCGAGGCCCTGCTGGGCCTCCGTCACACGGCGCAGTTCGGCCAGGCGGGCCTGGGCCATGAGCTGCCAGACCGCGCGGGCCACCCCCGAGAAGGTGGTGCGGCGCGGTACCTCCAGCAGTGGCAGCCCGTGCGCCGCGCAGGCCGCGACCAGGCCACCGGGCACGGTGTCGTGCACCGGTGCCACCCCGAACCCCAGGGCCGCGCCGCCCGCCGCGACGATCCGCGAGACGTAGCCGTCGAAGTAGGCGGAACTCGGGTCCGCCGAGAGCGCGATGTCCGGGCCTGCCGGGTGCGCGGTGTCCGGGCCCGCTGTGTGCGCGGTGCCCGAACCCGCTGCGCCCCCCGTCCCCGGGTCCGCCGTCTCCGGGATGTGCACTCCCGCCGAGAGCAGCAGTTCCCCGCCCAGGAGATAGGGATACGGGTCCGCCATCTCGGAGGTGTGCACCCAGTGGATGACGACGTCCTCGGCGGACGGCCCCGCGATCTGCCGCAGCGCCAGGTCCTCACGGGCCAGCAGCGCGGTCAGCGGTACGGGCGGGGTGGGCGGGACCGCCGGCTCCGGCATGGTGTGCGTTCCCTCCGTCAGGGGCGCCTCGAATGGATGAAACGTACACTTCGCAGCCGCTTTCCGGCCACCTAAGGTCGGTCCTCGTCACCCGCCGGCGACACCGATCGAAGGAGGCCCCGTGGCCGTCGACTACATCGTCATCGTCGTGTACCTGGCCGGCATGCTGGCCATGGGCTGGTGGGGCATGCGCCGCGCCCGCTCCAAGAGCGAGTTTCTCGTGGCCGGCCGCCGCCTCGGCCCGTCCCTGTACTCCGGCACCATGGCGGCGATCGTCCTGGGCGGCGCCTCCACCATCGGCGGTGTGGGCCTCGGCTACCAGTACGGCCTTTCCGGCGCCTGGATGGTGTTCACCATCGGCCTCGGACTGCTCGCCCTGTCCGTCTTCTTCTCCGCCCGGATCGCCCGGCTGAAGGTCTACACGGTCTCCGAGATGCTCGACCTGCGGTACGGCGGTGGCCGTGCCGGGATCATCTCCGGTGTCGTCATGTGGGCGTACACGCTGATGCTGGCCGTGACCTCGACCATCGCCTACGCCACGATCTTCGACGTCCTGTTCGACATGCCCCGCACGGTCGCGATCGTCCTCGGCGGCTCGATCGTCGTCGCGTACTCCACCCTCGGCGGCATGTGGTCGATCACCCTGACCGACATGGTGCAGTTCGTCGTGAAGACCGTCGGCGTGCTGCTCCTGCTGCTGCCCATCGCCGTGGTGAAGGCGGGCGGGTTCGCCGAGATGAAGGCGCAGTTGCCCACCGAGTACTTCGACCCGCTGGGCATCGGCGGCGAGACGATCTTCACCTATGTGCTGATCTACACCTTCGGCATGCTCATCGGGCAGGACATCTGGCAGCGCGTCTTCACCGCACGCAGCGACCGGACCGCCAAGTGGGGCGGGACCGTCGCCGGCACCTACTGCCTCGCCTACGCCCTCGCGGGCGCCGTCATCGGCACGGCGGCCAAGGTGCTGTACCCGAAGCTGGGCAGCCCGGACGACGCCTTCGCGACCATCGTGAAGGACGAACTGCCCGTCGGGGTACGCGGACTCGTGCTGGCCGCCGCTCTCGCCGCCGTGATGTCGACGTCCTCCGGCGCGCTGATCGCCTGCGCCACCGTCGCCAACAACGACATCTGGTCCCGGCTGCGGGGGAACTCCCCGGCGGCAGAACGCGACGAGGTGAAGGGCAACCGGGCGTTCATCCTGCTCATGGGCCTCGCGGTGATCGTCACGGCCATCGCCATCGACAACGTCGTGGAGGCCCTGACCGTCGCCTACAACCTCCTCGTCGGCGGGCTGCTGGTGCCCATCCTCGGCGGCCTGGTGTGGAAGCGCGGCACGGTCCACGGGGCTCTCGCCTCCGTGGTGGTCGGCGGACTGGCGGTCGTCGTGCTGATGGCGACGTACGGCATCCTCGCCAACGAGCCGGTCTACTACGGCCTGCTCGCCTCCCTCGCCGCCTACCTGGCCGTCTCCCTGGTCACCCCGGCCACCGACACCGCCGTCCTCGCCGCCTGGCGCGAGCGCCTCGCCGGGCGGTCCCCCGAACTCGCGTCCGAACCGGTCGCGGCTCCCCAGTAGAGTCGTAGTACAAGCAGTGCATAGCAGTGCATACGCGATGAAGCGTAAGAAAGAAGGCATTTCTTCATGAGCAACGAGACTCCGCGCGGGCCCGTCGACTCGTCCCGTGTCCCGCGGTACGCCGGTCCCGCGACCTTCGCCCGGCTGCCCCGGCTGGACGAGGTCGGCCGGGCCGATGTCGCGGTCGTGGGCGTGCCGTTCGACTCGGGCGTCTCGTACCGGCCGGGCGCCCGCTTCGGCGGCAACGCCATCCGTGAGGCGTCCCGGCTGCTGCGTCCCTACAACCCGGCGCAGGACGCCTCCCCGTTCGCCCTCGCCCAGGTCGCGGACGGCGGCGACATCGCCGTGAACCCGTTCAACATCAACGAGGCCGTCGAGACCGTCGAGGCCGCCGCGGACGACCTGCTCGGCACCGGTGCCCGCCTGATGACCCTCGGCGGCGACCACACCATCGCGCTGCCCCTGCTGCGCTCGGTCGCGAAGAAGCACGGCCCGGTCGCCCTGCTGCACTTCGACGCCCACCTCGACACCTGGGACACCTACTTCGGCGCCGAGTACACGCACGGCACCCCGTTCCGCCGCGCGGTCGAGGAGGGCATCCTCGACACCTCCGCCCTGTCCCACGTCGGCACCCGCGGCCCGCTCTACGGCAAGCAGGACCTGACCGACGACGAGAAGATGGGCTTCGGCATCGTCACCTCCGCCGACGTCTACCGGCGCGGCGCCGACGAGGTCGCCGACCAGCTGCGCCAGCGCATCGGGGACCGGCCGCTGTACATCTCCATCGACATCGACTGCCTCGACCCGGCCCACGCCCCCGGCACCGGCACCCCCGAGGCCGGCGGCATGACCTCGCGCGAACTGCTGGAGATCCTGCGCGGCCTGGCATCCTGCAACCTGGTGTCGGCCGATGTCGTCGAGGTGGCCCCCGCGTACGACCACGCGGAGATCACGTCGGTGGCGGCGTCCCACACCGCCTACGAACTGACCACGATCATGTCGCGCCAGATCGCCGCGGCCCGGAAGGACTCGGAAGCGAAGTGACTCACGACCACGACCTGGTGCTCCGCCCCACGCCCGCCCAGACGGAGGCCGCCCTCAATCCTCCTCCCGGCCGCACCGGCGGAGACCTGGTCGTGGAGACGCTGGCCGGGCTCGGCGCGACGACCGTCTTCGGTCTGCCCGGCCAGCACGCCCTCGGCATGTTCGACGCGCTGCGCCGCTCGGACCTGCGGTACATCGGCCTGCGCGTGGAGAACAACGCCGGGTTCGCGGCGGACGCCTACGGCCGGATCACCGGTGAGGCCGCGCCGCTGCTGCTGTCGACCGGGCCGGGCGCGCTGACGTCCCTCGCCGCGCTCCAGGAGGCGGCCGCCGCCTCCGCGCCCGTGCTGGCGATCAGCAGCCAGGTCCCGACGGCCGGCCTCGGTGGCGGCCGCCACGGCTATCTGCACGAACTCCCGGACCAGGCCGCCTCGTTCCGGGGCGTGGTGAAGTCCGTCCACACCGTCCGCACCCAGTCCCAGATCCCCTCCGCGATCGAGGCGGCCTGGAAGTCGGCCCTGTCGGCCCCGCACGGCCCGGTGTGGGTGGAGATCCCGCAGGACGTGCTGCTCGCGCAGACGGCGATCCCGGTCGTCACCGGCGGCGACGCCTTCCCCGAGGAGCTGCCGCCGCGCCCCGAGCTGACCGCCGTGGCCGCCGATCTGCTCTCCGAGGCGGCCCGCCCGGCGATCATCGCGGGCGGGGGAGTGGTCCGGGCGGACGCCTCGGGCAAGCTGAAGCAACTGGCGGAGCGGCTGCGGGCGCCGGTCGTCACCACCCCCGGCGGCAAGGGCGCCTTCCCCTGGAAGCACCCCCTGTCGCTCCAGTCCTGGATCGAGGACCGGCACACCACGGACTTCCTGGAGGACGCCGACGTCCTCCTCGTGGTCGGCTCGGGACTCGGCGAACTCTCCTCGAACTACCACACGTTCAAGCCGCGCGGCCGGGTCGTCCAGATCGAGGCCGACCTCGGCAAACTGGAGTCCAACCACCCGGCGCTGGGCATCCACGCGGACGCCCGCCTGGCGTTGCAGGCGCTGCTGGAGACGGTGTCCGAACGACAGGACCCGGGGGCCCCGGAGCGCGTACGGGAGGTGCTCGCCAAGGTCGGCGAGCGCATCGCCGCCCAGGAACTCACCCTGGAACAGGACGTCCTGGCGTCGGTCCGCAGGGCACTGCCCGCCGCCTCACCGTCCTTCTGGGACATGACGATCCTCGCGTACTGGGCCTGGTCGGCCTTCGACGCCAAGGGCCCCAACCACATGCACTCCGCGCAGGGCGCCGGTGGCCTCGGTTACGCCTTCCCCGCCGCACTCGGCGCGGCGGCGGCCGACCCGACCCGCCCGGTCCTCGCCGTCTCGGGCGACGGCGGGGCCCTGTACTCCATCGCGGAGCTGGCCACGGCCCGCCAGTACGACCTCGACGTCACCTGGCTGATCGTCGACGACGGCGGCTACGGCATCCTCCGCGAGTACATGACCGACGCGTTCGGGGAGGCGACCGCGACGGAACTGGCCCGGCCCGACTACGTGGCCCTCGCGGAGTCCTTCGGCGTCCCCGGGGCGCGGACGACCCCGGAGAACCTGGAGCAGGACCTCGCCAAGGCGCTGGGGACGCCCGGGCCCTCGGTGGTCCTGCTCCCCGCCGTGCTGCGGATGTTCGCGCCGACGCACCTGGGCTGAGCGCGGTCCCGGCGGCGGACTACAGGCCGTCGCGGACCATCGCGGCGACGATGTGGACATGGCGGTCGGCCGCCGTGCCCGACCACTCGCTGTCGTAGTTCAGGCCGTAGGGCCAGAAGTGTCCGCCGCCGGTGGAGATCTTGGCGCCCGAGCCGTCGTACTGCTTGACGAGTGCGGTCGCCTGGCCGCCGGTCCAGGTGCCGCTGCCGCCGAGGCGCGACCAGCCCGGGCTGGTCCCCACGCCGATGGTGTGGGCGATCTCGTGCAGGGCCGTCCGCTCGTTCATGTAGCTGCGGTTGCTGCCGAAGCGGATCGTCCCGTTGATGTTGCCGTCGGCGGTGGGGACGCCCGGTTCGTAGCGCACGGTCAGGGTCTTGCCCAGGTCGCTGAGGTTGTTGTAGCGGGCCACCGCCGCGTTCATGGCCTTCGTGATCAGGTCGTAGGCCGAGCGCTGGTCCGCGGTGGGGTTGCTCGCGCGGACGAGGGACCAGGTGATGGTGGCCGCCACCGCGCGTTCCCGGGCGGGGACGGGCGGGGCCTGTGGGGGCGCGGCCTGCGCGGCGACAGCGGGGCCGGTCAGCAGGGCCGCGGTGAGGACGGCCACCAGTGCCTTGCGTGGACTCATGTGCGGATCCTCCAGTGGGGGTGGTCGTCGCGAAACTCGCGAAACTTCGCACGACGTTCGGGATCTCGGACAGACGGCACCGCCGATCGCGTAAAACCCTTGTACGGCATGGCAGTTGGCGCGCTGTCGACCGCAAGTATCCCGGCGGGAAAGGCGGCGTCAAGAGTTCCGGCAGCGGTCAGTGAAACCAGAAGAGCAACGTGTCAGGGTTCGCCCCGGTCTTCCGCGCGCTCTCCCCCTCCCGGGCCTCGGCGCGCATGGCGTCGGCCAACCGGCGGGCCGGGCCGCGGAATTCGGGATCGAGCCGGTCGAGCACGCGCGCGTAGGCGTCGGCCAGGGCGGCGGCCCGCCCGGCCGGCAGCGTGCCGATCGCGGGCACCGCGTCGCCGGGATGCGGCAGCCGCAGCGGCGGGCCGCTGAACAGGAACGTGCCCGGGAGCAGGTCCAACGGCACACCGTGCCGGGCCAGTTCGTCGTCCATGGCACGGAACCACGACGGCCGGCGCCACGCGCCGAGGTCCGTGGGGTCGGAGAAGTGCGCCGCGACGGCCTGGTAGAAGGCGTAGCTGTACGCGGGACACGGGTCGGTGCTGGGGGTGCCGTCGATCAGCTCGTCCAGGGCCCGGCTGATGGAGACGTCGAGGTCGATGCCCTGCTCCCGGAAGCGGGCGTCGGTCCGCTCGCACTCCGTGCGCACCCGGGCGAGCGTGCGCTCCTGCTGCTCGGTCCGCTCCACCGCCGTGAGCAGCCGCACCACCGTTCTCATGTCGCCGGTGCACATCTCCAGGCAGTGACCCACCGCAGCGCTTCCCTTCACCCGTTCGCCGGACACCGGTGTCCATGATCGGGGACGCGTGAACGGCCCCGGGCCGAGAGCGCGAGGCCGTTCGTATGTGCGGGATTGTGGGGGATCAGCCGACGTCGGACGGGTCGAGGCGGTAGATGTGCCCCCTCCCGGCTGGATGTAGTGCAGTTCGCCCTTCTTCACGAGCTCCTCGAGCCTGGCGAGGGTCATCACCTTGGTGCTGCCCGACCAGCCCCACATGGAGATGACGGGCCGGCCGCTGCTCAGGATCAGCTCGGCGGCGCTCTGCGAACTCGACGCCGTCAGCAGCCACTTGGCGCCGTCCCGGTGCTTCTTCAGGTAAGCGATCAGCTCACCGCTCGCGCCACCGCCCATGCCGCCGCCTGTGGAATGGGCAGCTCCCGATAACGACTCGTACAAGGCTTCGTAGTGCGTGCAACCTTTCGACGGTGTCCGCGAGTCAAGGGGTGCATGACTTCTGGGACATCCCGCCGCGCGAGAGTGCTGGCGGCGGCCGTGGGTACGGGCGTTCTCGTGCCGCTCGTCGCCGCCGCCACGCCCGCCTCCGCCGCCCCTCCGGCCGTGACCTGCACGTCGGCCGAAGCCGGGCTCGCCGCCAAGCTGCAGAAGGACATCACCGCCGCGCTGGCCACCCGCAAGGGCACGGTCGCCGTCGGCCTCCATGACCGCAGCACCAACACCACCTGCACCCTGCGCGCGAGCTCCGCCTACGACTCGGCCAGCGTCGTCAAGGTCACCGTCCTCGCCACGCTGCTGTGGGACGCGAAGAAGGCGAACCGGTACCTCACCGACCGCGAGAACACCCTCGCCAAGGCGATGATCACCAAGTCGGACAACGCGGCCACCTCCACCCTGTGGAAGCAGCTCGGCATGACGAAGATCAAGGGCTTCCTCGCGGCCGCCGGCATGACGCAGACCAAGCCCGGGACGAACGGCTACTGGGGCCTGACCCAGATCACCGTCACCGACGAGCAGAAGCTGCTGAAGCTCCTCACCGCGAAGAACACGGTCCTGAGCGACAACTCCCGGGCCTACATCCTCAAGCTGATGGGTCAGGTCGTGTCGTCCCAGCGCTGGGGCACTCCGTACGGTGTGCCCCCGGGCGTCACCGTGGCCGTCAAGAACGGCTGGCTGCAGCGCTCCACCAACGGGTGGCGGGTGCACAGCGTCGGCGCGTTCAAGGGGGGCGGCCACGACTACGTGATGACCGTGCTGACCCACGGCAACAGCACCATGAACTACGGCATCGCCACCATCCAGGCCGTGGCCAAGGTCATCCACAAGGACCTGGCGGCGAGCTGACGGGTCCGGCCCGGAGGGCGACGAGGGCGGGGGCCGGGACGTCGTTCACACCAGGGCAGCCAGCCGCAAGAGGGACCGGCCGGCCGCTCGGATGCCCGGCTCACCGGGACGGCCGGCCCTCGCTCCGCACCCCGTCCTTCACTCGAACGCAAAACGAAAATGTTACGGCGGGATGAAAACGCCCCCCGAGCGTGTTGGTGCCTTCCGGCAGAGCAGGACGACTGGAAGGCACCGGGGTGACACCGAAACGGGGATGGGCACGACGGCTGTGGGCCTACGCGTGGCGCCACCCGAAGGACGTCGTACTCGCCCTCGGCTCCTCACTGGCGGGCATGGCCGTCATGGCGCTCGTCCCGCTGATCACCAAGGTGATCATCGACGACGTCATCAGCGACCACACCAGGGACATGACCACCTGGGCCGGCCTCCTGATCGCCGCCGCCCTGGTCGTCTACGTCCTCACCTACATCCGCCGCTACTACGGCGGCCGCCTCGCCCTCGACGTCCAGCACGATCTGCGGACGGAGATGTACGGCACGATCACCCGGCTCGACGGCCGCCGCCAGGACGAGCTGTCCACCGGCCAGGTCGTCGGCCGCGCCACCAGCGACCTCCAGCTCATCCAGGGCCTGCTCTTCATGCTCCCGATGACCATCGGGAACTTCATGCTCTTCCTGATCTCCCTGGCGATCATGGCGTGGCTGTCCGTGCCGCTCACCCTGGTCGCCCTGGCCGTCGCCCCCGCCCTGTGGTGGATCGCCAAGCGCAGCCGCACCCGGCTGCACCCCTCCACCTGGTACGCCCAGGCCCAGGCCGCCGCCGTCGCGGGCGTGGTCGACGGTGCCGTCAGCGGCGTACGTGTGGTGAAGGGCTTCGGCCAGGAGGAGCAGGAGACCGGCAAGCTCCGCGAGGTCGGCCGCCGGCTGTTCGCGGGGCGGCTGCGCACCATCCGCCTGAACTCGGTCTACACCCCCGCCCTGCAGGCCGTCCCGGCGCTCGGCCAGGTCGCGATGCTGGCCCTCGGCGGCTGGCTGGCGGTGCGCGGGCACATCACGCTCGGCACGTTCGTCGCCTTCTCCAGCTACCTCGCCCAGCTGGTCGGCCCGGTCCGCATGCTCGCGGTGGTGCTCACCGTCGGCCAGCAGGCCCGGGCCGGCACCGAGCGCGTCCTGGAACTGATCGACACCGAGCCGTCGATCGAGGACGGCCACAAGGACCTGCCCGCCGACGCCCCCGCGACGGTCGAGTTCGACGACGTCTCCTTCGGCTACGACGCCGACCGTCCCGTCCTCGACGGGCTGAGCTTCGAGATCCGCCCGGGCGAGACCCTCGCCGTCGTCGGCTCCTCCGGCTCCGGAAAGTCCACGGTCTCGCTGCTGCTGCCGCGCTTCTACGACGTCAGCCGCGGAGCCGTCCTCGTCGGCGGCCACGACGTGCGCGAGCTGTCGCTGGAGTCCCTGCGGGGGGCGATCGGCCTGGTACCGGAGGACTCGTTCCTGTTCTCCGACACGGTCCGCAACAACATCGCCTACGGCCGCCCGGACGCGACCTTCGAGGAGATCGAGAAGGCCGCGCGCGCCGCCCAGGCGGACCGTTTCATCACCGAGCTGCCCGAGGGCTACGACACCACGGTCGGCGAGCACGGTCTCACCCTCTCCGGCGGTCAGCGCCAGCGTGTCGCCCTGGCCCGCGCCATCCTCAGCGACCCGCGCCTGCTGGTCCTGGACGACGCCACCTCCGCCGTGGACGCGAGGGTCGAACACGAGATCCACGAGGCCCTGAAGGGCGTCATGCGGGGCCGCACCACCCTGCTGATCGCCCACCGCCGCTCCACCCTGAACCTCGCCGACCGCATCGCCGTCCTGGACGGCGGCCGCCTCGCCGACATCGGCACCCACGACGAGCTCCAGCGGCGTTCCGCCCTCTACCGCCGCCTGCTCACCGACCCCGACGAGCTGGGCGCGGTCTCCCCGGGGCACACCCAGCCCGCCGTCCCGCAGGAGGACACCTCCGTACGGGACGAGCTGGACGCCGAGTTCGACGCCGAGCGCGGCGTCACCCCCAGGCTGTGGACCGGTGACCGCGAGCGCAAGGACACCGCCCTCGCGGAGAGCCCCGCCACCCCCGAGCTGCTCGCCCAGGTCGAGGCGCTGCCCCCGGCGACCGACGTGCCGGACGTCGACGAGGCGAAGGCCGTCCAGCCGGAGGACTCCTACGGCCTGCGCCGGCTGCTGCGCGGCTTCGGGCTGCCGCTGCTGGTCAGCCTCGCCCTGGTCGCCACCGACGCGGGCATGGGCCTGCTGCTTCCGGTGCTGATCCGGCACGGCATCGACTCGGGCGTCACCGAGGCCGCGCTCGGCGCCGTGTGGGCGGCGGCCCTGCTGGGGCTGCTGACGGTGGGCGTGCAGTGGGCGGCCCAGATCGGCGAGACCCGGATGACCGGACGCACCGGCGAGCGGGTCCTGTACTCGCTCCGGCTGAAGATCTTCTCCCAGCTCCAGCGCCTCGGGCTCGACTACTACGAGCGGGAGCTGACCGGCCGGATCATGACCCGGATGACGACCGACGTCGACGCGCTGTCGACGTTCCTCCAGACGGGCCTGGTCACGGCCTTCGTCTCGGTCGTCACCTTCTTCGGGATCATGGTCGCACTGCTCGTGATCGACGTGCAGCTCGCGCTGGTCGTCTTCGCGACGCTGCCGCCGCTGATCATCGCCACGTACTTCTTCCGCCGGGCGAGCGTCAAGGCGTACGAGCTGGCCCGCGAGCGCGTGTCGGTCGTCAACGCCGACCTCCAGGAGTCGGTCTCCGGGCTGCGGATCGTCCAGGCCTTCCGGCGCGAGCGGGACGGCGGGCGGCGGTTCGCCGAGCGCAGCCACAGCTACCGGCAGGCCCGTATCCGGGGTCAGTGGCTGATCTCGGTGTACTTCCCGTTCGTGCAGTTCCTGTCGTCGGTGGCCGCGGCGGCCGTGCTGATCGTGGGCGGGGCCCGGGTCGACGACGGCACCCTCGCCATCGGCTCGCTGGTGGCGTACCTGCTCTACATCGACCTGTTCTTCGCGCCCGTGCAGCAGCTCTCCCAGGTCTTCGACGGCTACCAGCAGGCGACCGTGTCGCTGGGCCGCATCCAGGAACTGCTCCAGGAGCCGACGTCGACGAAGTCCGCCGACGAGCCCGTGGAGGTCCTGTCCCTGCGGGGCGAGATCGCCTTCGAGGACGTGCGCTTCGCCTACGGCGACGATGAAGAAGCCCTGGCCGGGGTCGACCTGCGGATCCCCGCCGGGCAGACTGTCGCGTTCGTGGGCGAGACCGGCGCCGGCAAGTCGACCCTCGTCAAGCTCGTGGCTCGCTTCTACGACCCCACCGGCGGCCGGGTCACCGTCGACGGCACCGATCTGCGGGCGCTGGACCTCACCTCGTACCGGCACCGTCTGGGGGTCGTCCCCCAGGAGGCGTACCTCTTCCAGGGCACCGTCCGTGACGCCATCGCCTACGGCCGTCCCGACGCCACCGACGCCGAGGTCGAGGCGGCGGCCCGGGCGGTCGGCGCGCACGACATGATCGCCACCCTGGAGGGCGGCTACCTCCACGAGGTCGCCGAGCGCGGGCGCAACCTGTCCGCCGGGCAGCGCCAGCTCATCGCGCTGGCCCGCGCCGAGCTGGTCGATCCGGACGTGCTGCTGCTCGACGAGGCCACGGCCGCCCTGGACCTGGCCACGGAGGCGCAGGTCAACCAGGCCACCGACCGCCTGGCCGGCCGCCGCACCACCCTCGTGGTCGCCCACCGCCTCACCACCGCCGCCCGCGCCGACCGGGTCGTCGTCATGGACCACGGCCGGGTCGCCGAGGACGGCACGCACGACGAGCTGCTCGCACGCGGCGGGCGGTACGCCGAACTGTGGCGGACGTTCATCGGCGCCGCCGAGCCGGAGGAGCCGGTCGGCGCGGCCCGCTGACGGCGGTGAGCGCGTTTTCATAACGCTCGTGCAACCGTCCGACATACGTCATGCGTCCGTACAGGCGTACGCCGATGGTCGCGGACGACGCGGTACGGGAGGACGACAGTGGACAGTGGAGCGATACGCCGGCGGCTCGCGCTCGGGCTGGCCGTGCTGACCGCGTCCGGGCTGCTCGCCGTCGTGGCACCGGGCGACGCCCAGGCCGCGACCTCCGCGCTCTGCCCCGGACGCAAGGTCCGCACGCTGCCGTTCTCCACCGGCACCGTGCTCGTGTACAAGCGAGGCGGCTACGTCTGCGCCGTCACCCTCACCAAGAAGCCCGGCACCAAGCGCACGATGTCGGTGAGCGTGCAGGCGCGCGGCAACCGGCCGGTCGTCGACGCGGGCAGGTACGCCCACCACGCCGGCCCGGTGACGGTGCACGCCGGGCGCCGCTGCGTCTGGCTCAAGGGCCGGGTCGGCCGCGGGAAGTTCAGCTCCGGCTGGACCCTGTGCTGACCTCGGGCGCCCGGTGACACGCCCCGCGCGCACAGGGTTTTCCCTATGTCCCCTGGTGCTCCGGTGAGTTGGTCCGCTAGCTTCCGGCGCACATCTGTCTCACAGGGGAGTGCGCATGCGCAAGGCGCTCAGATGGCTGCTGGCGCTCACGGTGCTCATAGGCACACTGGGCACGGCGGGAGCGGCCACCGCCGCCGACGCCGCCGGCACCACCGACATCAAGGAGAGACTGCTCTCCATACCGGGCATGAGCCTGGTCGAGGAGAAGCCGTACACCGGCTACCGCTTCTTCGTCCTGAACTACACGCAGCCGGTCGACCACCACAAGCCCTCCAAGGGCACGTTCCAGCAGCGCATCACCGTGCTGCACAAGGACGTCTCGCGTCCGACGGTGTTCTTCACCAGCGGCTACAACGTCTCGACGACGCCCCGCCGCAGTGAGCCGACGCAGATCATCGACGGCAACCAGGTCTCCCTGGAGTACCGCTACTTCACCCCGTCCCGGCCCGCCCCGGCCGACTGGTCCAAGCTGGACATCTGGCAGGCCGCCAGCGACCAGCACCGCGTCTTCAAGGCGCTCAAGGGCATCTACGGCAAGAACTGGATCTCCACGGGAGGCTCCAAGGGCGGCATGACCGCCACCTACTACGAGCGCTTCTACCCGCGGGACATGGACGGCGTGGTCGCCTACGTCGCCCCCAACGACGTGGTGAACAAGGAGGACTCGGCCTACGACCGCTTCTTCGCCCGCGTCGGCACCGAGGAGTGCCGCGACCGGCTCAACGCCGTGCAGCGCGAGGCGCTGGTGCGCCGCGAGCCGCTGGAGAAGAAGTACGCAGCCTACGCAGCGGAGAACGGCCTCACCTTCACCACCATCGGCAGCCTGGACAAGGCCTACGAGGCGACCGTCCTGGACTACGTGTGGGGCTTCTGGCAGTACAGCCTGCTGTCCGACTGCGACCGGATCCCGGCCGACGCCAAGAACGCCACCGACGAAGCGATCTGGGACTCCGTCGACACGATCTCCGGCTTCTCCGCCTACGCCGACCAGGGCCTGACGACCTACACGCCGTACTACTACCAGGCCGGCACCCAGCTCGGCGCGCCGACCATCCGCTTCCCGCACGTGGAGAAGCAGTACATCCGCTACGGCTACCAGCCGCCCCGGAACTTCGTCCCGCGTGACATCCCGATGAAGTTCCAGCCGCACGCGATGCGCGACGTGGACACCTGGGTCCGGCACAACGCCCGCCACATGCTGTTCGTCTACGGCCAGAACGACCCGTGGGGCGCGGAGCCGTTCCGCGTCGGCAAGGGTGCGAAGGACTCCTACGTCTTCACCGCCCCCGGCATGAACCACGGTGCCAACGTCGCGGGCCTGGTGCCCGAGCAGAAGGCCCTCGCCACCGCCCGCATCCTCGACTGGGCGGGCGTCGCCCCCGGCGCGGTGCAGGCCCACCCGCAGACGGCCAAGCCGCTGGCGAAGTTCGACGCCAAGCTCGACAAGCGGGACGTGCAGCGCGAGATGACGCTGCGTCCGTAACCACCCGCCGCACGCGCGCCAACCGCCCCTCGGTCCCGGGACCGAGGGGCGGTTCACGTGGTCCTGCGCTCGCGGTGAATGCTCCGTACGGTGACCGGATGGACAGTTCTGTCGTCTTCAACATCGTGACCACGGCCATCGCCGTCGTCGCCGTGGTCACCTCCATCGTGTTCAGCGCACGGCAGGCCCGCACCGCGCAGCACGCCAACCACATCTCGGTGCTGGTCGACCTGCTCAGGGAGTTCCGGTCCGCGGAGTTCCACGAGCAGCACGACTACGTGTGCACCCGCCTGGGAGCCGAGCACGACCCGGGAAACGGGGTGCGCGGGTTACCCGCCGAGGCCAGGACGGCCTTCTGCAGCGTCGTGTACTACTACCAGTCGTTCGCCAACCTCGCGGTCTTCGGACTGCTCGACCGGACTCTGCTGGTCACGGTCCTGCGCACCCGGATCGTCTCGGTCTGGAAGGCCGTGCGGCCGTTCGTGGAGCGGGAGCGGGCGTTGCGGGGCGAGGGCAGCAACGGAACCTATCTGTCGACCTTCGAGGAACTGGCCCGGCTGGCGGCGGACCTGCCGCCCGAGCACGTTCGCGACCAGATGGCCGAGGCCCGGCGCCGGCTGTCGCGCAGGGGGCTGCTGCGGTGAAGCGGGCGAGGGTGCACGCCCCTCACAGCGGCCGGGCGCACCCCACGGGCCGCTTCCCGCCCAGACGGACGTACAGGGCGGTCGAGCCGGGGCAGTCGGCCCGTTCGGCGACCGCCCGGACCACCTCGTACTGCGGCCGTCGTCCGCCCGTGCCGTCGCAGGCCGTCTCGCGGACCTTGCCGTCGCCGGAGTCGTAGACGCAGTCGCCGACGATCGTGCGGGGCCCGCCGCCGCCGCCCGGGTCGCCGGGGTGCGGCGGCTGGAGATTGCGCATGCACGCGTAGCCCTGCGGGACCACCCCGTCGCCGTCCTCGTCGGACGCGGGCCGCTGCTCGCTGATGTGCAGCACGAAGTCGGTGGTCGGCGGGCAGTGCGGCCCGTCCCGCACCGTGCCGTCGTGCCGGGCCGCGACCCGGGCCGCGGCCCGCTCGCCGGCGCACGGCACCTCGGTGAAGCTCGTCGTACCGAACGAGGAGCACTCGCCGACCGCGAGGAACACCGCCCCGTACCCGGCGGGCCGGGTCGGCACCGGCGACACCGTGGTGGTCCTCCCCGTCCTGCCGGTCGCCGGCTCGCCCAGCCGGCCGTCCTCCACGGCACCTCCCGAGGAACTCTGACAGCCGGTCAGCAGTGCGCCGAGCAGGACCAGGAGCCCGCAGACCACCCCCACAACACTTCGCTCACGCATCGCCGACCCCCCGAGTGTGCTCGCCCAGCGTGACCCGCCGTAGCGGGCGCACGCCAGGCACATGGGGCGGTTTGCGCACGTTGGAGGTGGTGCGCACGGTCCGTGGCGTACGTCTAGTACGACAGTCCGTAGCCGATGGGGTACAGCACCTGCTCCGGATCATCCGCCTGCTGCACGGCCACCGGCAGTTTCCCGCGCGGTCTCGCCCGACCGGCGATCACCCGGGCGGCGGCCCGCAGTTCGACGTCGGTCCAGGAGTAGGTGGCCAGGCAGGCCGGTGCGGACGGCAACTGGGCCACGTCGTACGGATTGCGGATCGCCACCGCCACCACCGGCCGCCCGGTCGCCACGAGTTGCTCCACCAGCGTCCGCTGGCTGCTGCTCGCGGTGACGTTGTAGGTGGCGGCCACCACCGCGTCCGCCTCCCACGCCGCCGCGACCGCCTTGGCGACGGCCGCGGCGGAGGGGGCCGTGCCGGTCGACAGGGCCGTGGCCGTGAAGCCCAGCCCGTTCAACGCGCCGGCGAGCACGCCCGTGGGCGGTCCCGTCGTACCCGACGGCGAGGCCGGATCGGCGCCGACGACCAGTACCTTGCGGTGCCGTCGCCGGGACAGGGGCAGCAGTCGTCCCTCGTTGACGAGCAGCGTGGTCGTGCGCTCGGCGATCCGGTCGGCCGCCGCCCGGTGCGCCCGGGTGCCGACGGCCCGGTCCACCCCGCCGTGGCTCACATACGGCGAACGGAACAGCCCGAGCCCGGACTTCAGCCGCAGCACCCGCAGGATCGATTCGTCGAGCCGGGCCTCCGTGAGCTCGCCCTCGCGCACCGCCGTCAGGACGGCGTTCCAGGCGAGGTCCAGGTCGGGCGGGTTGAGCAGCTGGTCCACGCCCGCCTTCAGCGCCAGCACCGGCACCCGGGCGTCGCCGTACTTGGTCCGTACGCCCTCCATGCCGAGGGAGTCGGTGACCACGACCCCGTCGTAGCCGAGGCGTTCGCGCAGGATCCCGGTGAGGATCGGGCGGGACAGCGTGGCCGGGTCGCCGGAGTCGTCGAGGGCCGGGACCATCAGATGGGCGGTCATGATCGAGTCGATGCCCGCGGCGATGGCCGCCCGGAACGGCGGTGCGTCCAGCCTCTCCCACAGCTCCCGGCTGTGCGTGATGGTGGGAAAGCCGGTGTGGCTGTCCACGTTGGTGTCCCCGTGCCCGGGGAAGTGCTTGGCGGTCGCGGCGACCCCGGACCCCTGGTACCCGGCGACCTCCGCGGCCACCAGCTTGGACACGGCCCGCGGGTCGGCGCCGAACGAGCGTACGCCGATGACCGGGTTGGCCGGGTTGACGTTCACGTCGGCCACGGGGGAGTAGTCCTGCCGGATGCCCATCGCCCGCAGCTCCGCGCCCGCGATCCGGCCGAGGGTGCGCGCATCGGACCGCGACCCGCCCGCGCCGACGGCCATGGCACCGGGGAACAGGGTGGCGGGTTCGCCCACCCGGGCGACGATGCCGTGCTCCTGGTCGGTGGAGATGAGCACCGGCAGCCCGCGCGGCAGTTCCAGGGAGGCCTTCTGGATGCCGTTGGACAGGTCGGCGATCTGGTGCGGCTCGCGGGTGTTGTGCGCCCAGGCGAAGTAGATGATGCCGCCGACCCGGTACTTCGCCACCAGCTCGGCGGCTGTACGGACCCCGATCTCCTTGAGGTTGGCGTCGATGTCGGCCTGGTCGGGGGCGGTGGCGGAGTGGCCGTAGACCCGCATCACGAAGAGCTGGCCGACCTTCTCCTCCAGCGTCATGCGGGCGACGAGGGCGCGCAGCCGGCTGTCGTCCGGGGCGGCGGCCCGCGCGGGCCCGGCCGCCGCGAGCGCGGCGGTGACGCCGGCCGTGGCGGCGAGGACGGTGCGTCTGGACGGTTGTGCGGTGTTTCCCGTGCTTCCCGTGCCGGTGTCGTGCACGTGCGCTCCTTCCGGAGGTGACCCTCTCGGATCCGCTGAAGGAAACTTCCAAGAGGTCACGAATATCCGGAAAGTTTCTGCCGGTCAAGGGAACGCGCAGCAAGCACGAAGGGGCCGCCACCGGCGCGGTTGGAGGGGGACGCGCCGATGGCGGCGGGTGCCGCCGGCCGCGGTGCGGCGGAGAGGGTGGTCAGCGATCGCAGCCAGTGGCGAGGGCCGACACCGCACCGAGGTGACTCTCCGGCGGCCTGCGATGGGACGGGCACGGTCCGCTCCAGGTTCCCGACTCGCCCCCGATTCCCGCAAGTCGGTACGCGGGAGGAACCAGAGGGTCAGCGGGGCGGATGGGCCGCCACGTCCGGCCACTGCCCGCCGAGCACCCGTACGCATTCCGCGATGGCCGGGCGCCGGGCCGCGCCCGTCCGCCACAGGGCGTACAGCCGCCGTACCGGCATCGGGTCGAGCGGCACCTCCACCACCCCGGCGGGCAGCGGCCCGCGCCCGAGCCGCGGGATGAGCGCGACCCCGAGCCCGGCCGCCACCAGGGCCACGAGCGTGGGATTCTCGTCGGCCTGATGGACGATGTCCGGCTCGTGCCCGGCCGTGCGCAGCGTCCGCAGCAGCCAGTCGTGGCAGACCCGGCCCGGCGGCTGGCAGATCCACCGCTCGCCGCCGAGCTCCTCCCGCCGTACGGCGGTCCGCCCGGCGAAGGGGTGTCCCTCGGGGACGAGCAGGTCGCACAGGTCGTCGCCGATGACCGACTGCTCCAGGCCCGGCGGGGCGGGCAGCGGCGCGATGTCCCAGTCGTGCGCGACGGCGAGGTCGACGGCGCCCTTCGCCACCAGGTCGACGGACAGATGTGGGTCGACCTCCGAGAGGCGGGCGTCCAGGGCGGGGTGCCGGCGGCCCAGCTCGGCCAGCACGCCCGGCATCAGCCCGCGCGCCGCGGAGGCGAACGCGGCGACGGTCAGCCGTCCCGAAGGCCGGCCCCGGCGCTCCTCCAGCTCGGTCTCCGCGCGCTCCACGATGGCGAGCAGCTCCTGTGCCGCGCGCACCAGTTGACGCGCCTCGTCGGTGAGCCGGACGCCTCGCCCCTCCCGCTCCAGCAGCACGGTCCGGGTCTCCCGCTCCAGCTTGGCGATCTGCTGGGACACCGCGGAGGGCGTGTACCCGAGCGCGAGCGCGGCGGCACCGACGGTGCCGTGCACGGAGACGGCGTGCAGGGCGCGCAGCCGCTGGAGGTCGAGCACGGCATGCCCCTCTCTGCTTAGCGATGCTTCATCCAACCATGCAGCAATCATCGCTGGTGCTTCACGGTCACGGGGGATGATGCTCACGGCATGCGCCCGACACACTGTGCCCTCGCCGTCCTCGTCGCCGCCGTCTGGGGCGTCAACTTCACGGTCATCGAGATCGGCCTGGACCACTTCCCGCCCCTGCTCTTCTCCGCCCTGCGCTTCCTCGCGGCAGCGCTTCCCGCGGTGTTCCTCGTGGGCCGCCCCAAGGTGGCGTGGAAGTGGATCGTGGCGGTCGGCCTGGTCCTCGGGGTGGCGAAGTTCGGCCTCCTCTTCGTCGGCATGGACGCGGGCATGCCGGCCGGGCTGTCCTCCCTGGTCCTCCAGATACAGGCGGTGTTCACAGCGGCGATCGCCGCCCTGACCCTGGGCGAACGGCCCTCCCGCGTTCGCCTGCTGGGCATGCTGATCGCCCTGGCCGGCATCGCCGTGGCGGCCGTGGACGAGGGCGCCGCCGGCCCGCTCGGCGCGTTCGCCCTGGTCGTCGGGGCGGCGGCGTGCTGGGGCGCGTCGAACGTCCTCACCCGCAAGGCGGCCCCGCCCGACGCGCTGCACTTCATGGTGTGGGTCAGCACGGTCCCGGTCCTGCCCCTGCTGGCCCTCTCCCTCCTCACGGAGGGCCCCGCACGCGACCTGGCGGCCCTGCGCGGCCTGGACTGGCAGGGCGCGGGCACCGTCCTCTACGTCGCCTGGGTCACCACGGTCCTCGGATTCGGCGCGTGGGGCTTCCTTCTGCGCCACCATCCGGCGTCCACGGTCGCCCCGTTCTCCCTCCTCGTCCCGGTCTTCGGGATGTCGTCGGCGTTCCTGTTCCTGGGCGAGCCGGTGAGCCCGCTGCGATGGTGTGCGGCGGCCCTGCTCGTGGGTGGAGTGGGACTGGCGTCCCTGGCCCCGCGCGGCACCGCGCCCACGGTGTCGCAGGACTCGGCGGCCGCTGTCAGGACGCCTCGACCAGCATCCCCGGCGGGCTGATGTGGAACGTGCGGGCGCGTACGCCGAAGCCCGTGTCGCCGTCCAGGTGACTGTCGTCGTCCCAGGTGATCAGCGCGCTCTCCGGGCCGTTGCCGAAGGCCGTCGCCGTGCAGGTGTGCGCCCGGTTGCCCGGTTCGGCCGTGCTCACCCGCACCGGGGCGCCGAGTGACCCCTGGCTCTCCGAGCAGACCTTGGCCATCACCGTCGGCACGGTGTCGTGCGTGTCCGCGCTCTCCTCGACCCACGCCATCAGGAAGCGCCCGCCCGGCAGCCGGGACAGGGCCGGGGAGCTGCGGGTGAAGCCCCTGGGGTTGCCGGCCGTGATGTCGAAGGTCTCCGTGCCGTCCGGCTGGAAGATGCTCGCCGCGATCGTCGTCTGCGGTTTGCCCAGGTCGCTGGGCTGGATGCGCACGATGTGCGCGGCGACGAAACGTCCGCTGTCGAGCAGGGTGATCGCGTTGACGCCGGTGAAGCCGCCGACGTCCGGCTGGATCTCCCCGCCCAGCGGATGGCTCTCGAAGTCGAAGAACCGCAGGGTGAGCCGGCCACCGCCGATCGACGAGGGGTCCGTCGACCACGCGACGACCACGTTGCCGTTGGTGAGGATCGAGGCGGCGGGCTTGTCGTGGAAGCCCTCGGTGGTACTGACCGTGAACTCCGGTGTCGCAGGGCTGCCGTCCGCGTGGAACCGCCGCGCGCGGATGCGCCGGTCGGGCCGCCGGCTCGCCCAGGTGACCAGCACACCACCGTCGATCATGAACGCCGGACAGGGTCTGACCTGAGGATCCGCGTCCTCCGTGACGAGCGTCCCGGGGCCGGCCCTGCGGCCCTCGGTGAACCGCTGGAGCTTCACGGAAGGGCTGGGCCCGGACGGGTCGAACGGGGTCTCCAGCCAGACGGCGAACTGGCCGCTGATCCCGGCGGACAGCACGGACGGCCACAACGGCCGCACCCCGGGCCCGTCCGCGGGCTGCTCACTGACCGCGAATTCGTCCCCGAGCTTGTCGCCGTCGTCCCCCAGGAACCGGCCCTTGATGACGAAATCGCTCTCGTCCGACCACAGCTCCAGGAACTCGGTGCCGAACAGGGCGTCGACGGCGGGCTGGTGCTGGTCGCCCGCCTTGGCGGTGTTGACGAGGAAATCAGCCATGGCTGCTCTCCGAATCAAGAAGCGAGGGTATGAGAGAGCACTACGACCGGCCGAGTCCTTGGGAAAAGCGTGTCACGCCGGTGGGGCGGCTGCATCCGGAGCGGCAGCGGCCCGGGCCGCGCCGGCCCTCCGGGTGCGGGACCCCGCACCGGCCCTCGGCGACGCCCGGCGCGGGCCCGGGCGCGGCGCTGCCCCGCCCCCCTCCGGCAGGCGGGGCGGGGCGGGGCGGCGGAACGGTCAGCGGGTGTGCTCGGTGAACCTCTTCGCGGTTTCGGCCAGGACCTCCAGGCCGTCCCGTGCCCACAGGACGTCGTTGAACAGCTCGACCTCGATGGCGCCGATGTAACCGGCCGCCTCCACGTAACCCTGCCACTCCCGCATGTCGATCGACCCGTCGCCGATCTGGCCGCGGCCCGTGAGGACGCCCTCCGGGAGGGGCGTGGTCCAGTCGGCGAGCTGGAAGGTGTGGATGCGGCCGCCCGCACCCGCCCGGGCGATCTGCGCGGGCGCGGTGTCGTCCCACCAGACGTGATACGTGTCGACCGTGACGCCCACCTGGTCCGCCGGGAAGCGTTCGGCGAGGTCCAGGGCCTGGGCGAGGGTCGACACCACGCAGCGGTCCGAGGCGTACATGGGGTGCAGCGGTTCGATGGCCAGGCGTACGCCGTTCTCCTGTGCGTAGGGGCCCAGTTCCGACAGGGCGTCCGCGATGCGCTCCCGCGCGCCGTGCAGGTCCTTGGAACCCGCGGGGAGCCCGCCCGAGACCAGGACTAGCGTGTCCGTGCCCAGCGTCGCGGCCTCGTCGATCGCGCGCCGGTTGTCGGCCAGGGCCTCGGCCCGCTCCGACGGGTCGGTCGCCGTGAGGAAGCCGCCCCGGCACAGCGTCGTCACCGTCAGCCCCGCGTCCCGGACCAGCTTGGCCGTGGCCTCCAGGCCGTACTCGCGCACCGGCTCGCGCCAGAGCCCCACGCCTCGGATGCCCAACCGGGCGCAACCGTCGGCCAGTTCCGGCAACGACAGCTGCTTCACCGTCATCTGGTTGATGGAGAAGCGCGCCGGTGTCCCGCTCACTGGTTCACCCCGTACACGCTCAGCAGCGTCTTCATCCGTTCCTCCGCCAGCTTGGGGTCGGGGAACAGCCCCAGCCCGTCGGCCAGTTCGTACGCCGTCGCGAAGTGCGGCAGCGAGCGGGCGGACTGCAGCCCGCCGACCATCGTGAAGTGCGGCTGGTGGCCCGCGAGCCAGGCCAGGAAGACCACGCCCGTCTTGTAGAAGCGGGTCGGGGTCCGGAAGAGGTGCCGGGAGAGCCCGACCGTGGGGTCCAGCAGGGCGCGGAAGCCCCGCACGTCACCCGTGTCCAGGGCCCGGACCGCCTCGGCGGCCAGCGGGCCCAGCGGGTCGAAGATGCCGAGCAGCGCGTGGCTGAAGCCCTGCTCGTCGCCCGCGATCAGCTCGGGGTAGTTGAAGTCGTCGCCGGTGTAGCAGCGCACGCCCTTCGGGAGCCGGCGGCGGATGTCGATCTCGCGCCGGGCGTCCAGCAGGGAGACCTTGATGCCGTCGACCTTGTCCGGGTGGGCGGCGATCACCTCCAGGAACGTCTCCGTCGCCGCGTCCAGGTCGGCCGACCCCCAGTAGCCCTCAAGGGCCGGGTCGAACATCGGGCCCAGCCAGTGCAGGACCACCGGCTCGGCGGCCTGGCGCAGCAGATGGCCGTAGACCTCCAGGTAGTCCTCGGGGCCACGGGCCGCCGCCGCGAGCGCCCGGGACGCCATCAGGACGGCCTGCGCGCCGGACTCCTCCACGAGGGCGAGCTGCTCCTCGTAGGCCGCGCGGACCTCGGCGAGGGTCGCCGGGCCGGTCAGCTGGTCGGTGCCGACACCGCAGGCGATCAGGCCGCCGACGGCCTTGGCCTCGGCGGCGCTGCGGCGGATCAGCTCGGCCGCGCCCGCCCAGTCCAGGCCCATGCCGCGCTGGGCGGTGTCCATGGCTTCGGCGACGCCCAGCCCGTGCGACCACAGATGACGGCGGAAGGAGAGGGTCAGGTCCCAGTCGACCGCGGCGGGCGAGTCGGGGGAGACGTCCGCGAACGGGTCGGCCACGACGTGCGCCGCGGAGAAGACCGTACGGGACGTGAAGGGCGTGCCCGGGGTCACGGCGAGCGGCTCGGTGCGCGGCTCGTAGGTCCGCAGCGCCCCTGCGGGGCCGGGGAGTCGGATCGTCACAGTGAGATCTCCGGGACGTCGAGACGGCGGCCCTCGGCCGAGGACTTCAGGCCCAGCTCGGCGAGCTGCACACCGCGCGCACCGGCCAGCAGGTCCCAGTGGTAGGGGGCGTCGGCGTAGACGTGCTTGAGGAACAGCTCCCACTGGGCCTTGAAGCCGTTGTCGAACTCGGCGTTGTCCGGGACCTCCTGCCACTGGTCGCGGAAGACCTCGGTGGCGGGGATGTCCGGGTTCCAGACCGGCTTGGGCGTGGCGCTGCGGTGCTGGACGCGGCAGTTGCGCAGACCCGCGACCGCGGAGCCCTCGGTGCCGTCCACCTGGAACTCCACCAGCTCGTCGCGGTTGACGCGGACGGCCCAGGAGGAGTTGATCTGGGCGATGGCGCCGCCCTCCAGCTCGAAGATGCCGTAGGCGGCGTCGTCGGCGGTGGCGTCGTAGGGCTTGTCGTTCTCGTCCCAGCGCTGCGGGATGTGGGTGGTGGCGACGGCCTGGACGGACTTCACCCGGCCGAACAGCTCGTGCAGCACGTACTCCCAGTGCGGGAACATGTCGACCACGATGCCGCCGCCGTCCTCGGCGCGGTAGTTCCAGGACGGGCGCTGGGCGGTCTGCCAGTCGCCCTCGAAGACCCAGTAGCCGAATTCACCGCGCACGGACAGGATCCGCCCGAAGAAGCCGCCGTCGATCAGGCGCTTCAGCTTCAGCAGGCCCGGGAGGAACAGCTTGTCCTGGACGACGCCGTGCTTGATGCCGGCCTCGTCGGCCAGCCGGGCGAGCGCCAGGGCGCCGTCGAGGCCGGTGGCGGTCGGCTTCTCGGTGTAGATGTGCTTGCCGGCCGCGATGGCCTTCTTCAGTGCCTCCTCGCGGGCGGAGGTGACCTGCGCGTCGAAGTAGACGTCGACCGTCTCGTCGGCGAGGACCGCGTCCAGGTCCGTCGAGACGTGCTCCAGCCCGTGCTCCTCGGCCAGCGCCCGCAGCGCGTGCTCGCGGCGCCCGACCAGGATCGGCTCGGGCCACAGCACGGTGCCGTCGCCGAGGTCGAGGCCGCCCTGCTCGCGGAGGGCGAGGATGGAGCGGACCAGGTGCTGGCGGTAGCCCATGCGTCCGGTCACGCCGTTCATGGCGATACGCACCGTCTTGCGTGTCACGTCATTCCCTTCGTACGCGGTCGTCGCGCCGCGTACGCCCCACCCTTCACAGGCGACCCGGTGAGCGGCCGTCGACTGGTGAGCGTTGCAGCAAGCGCTTTCTACATACGGAGAAGCTAGCCTCTGAACCGCGGTCCGGACAAGACCGTGACCAGGACGAGTTGTTCGAGGGGGCGAACAACACGGGGTCGGGGGCTTAAGGTCTGCTCGGAACCTTGGCCATGGGTTCGGCGGTACAGGGGCGGACGACCTGCTGTTCGACCCGGAACCAAGGCCGGTGGTCCAGGTGTGTACGAGGGCGGAGACGAGATGCTCGACCGGAGGACGACGAGATGACGGTGACCCTGGCGGACGTGGCGGCCCGCGCCCAGGTCTCACCCGCGACGGTGTCGCGCGTGCTGAACGGGAACTACCCCGTGGCCGCGTCCACCCGGGAGCGGGTGCTGAAGGCCGTGGACGAGCTTGACTACGTGCTCAACGGGCCCGCGAGCGCCCTGGCCGCCGCCACCTCCGACCTGGTCGGGATCCTGGTGAACGACATCGCCGACCCGTTCTTCGGGATCATGGCGAGCGCGATCCAGGCCGAGATCGGCGGACCCGGCGGCCGTGCGGGCGGAGAGCGGCTGGCGGTGGTCTGCAACACGGGGGGCTCGCCGGAGCGGGAGCTGACGTACCTCACGCTGCTGCAGCGGCAGCGCGCCGCGGCCGTGGTGCTGACCGGCGGGGCGATCGAGGACGCGGCGCACCAGGCGGCCATGGACGCGAAGGTGCGGAAGCTGGTGGAGGCCGGGACCCGGGTGGTGCTGTGCGGACGCCCGCCGGCCCCGGACACCGGGGCGATCGCGCTGACCTTCGACAACCGCGGCGGCGGACAGGAGCTGACCGAGCATCTCATCGGGCTCGGGCACCGGCGGCTCGGGTACATCGCCGGCCCCGAGGAGCGGACCACCACCCGGCACCGGCTGGAGGGACACCGGGCCGCGCTGGCCGCGCACGGCATCGAGGAGGACCCGCGCTGGACGGTGCACGGGCGCTACGACCGGCGGTCCGGCTACGAGGCGACGCTGGAGCTGATGCGGCGCGACCCGTCGCTGACGGCGGTCGTCGCGGCGAACGACTCCGTCGCGCTGGGCGCGTGCGCCGCGCTGCGGGACTCGGGCCTGCGGATCCCGGAGGACGTCTCGGTGGCGGGCTTCGACGATCTGCCGTTCAGCATCGACGCGGTGCCCTCGCTGACGACGGTACGGCTGCCGCTGGCGGAGGCCGGGGCCCGCGCCGGGCGGATCGCCATGGGGCGTGAGGAGGCACCGCCCGGGGGGATCGCCTCGGTGCGGGGGGAGTTGATGGTGCGGGGGTCCTCGGGGGTGCCGCGGACCTCTTGAGGTGCGTCGGCCGCGCGGGCCCCCGGCCCTGCCGCCCTCAGGGATTCAGGGCGCTGGCACCCCGGTCGCAGGAGGTTGCTGCGGCGGCCCGGGGGCGGCACCGGCCTTGTCCGGGCCGGCGCCGTCGGGCGGGCCTCGTCAGCGGACGACGTCGAAGACGTTCTTCTGGAGCCCGTTGGCGTAGGCCTCGTGCTCGACGAGCCGCAGCTTCTGGGCGTCCTTGTCGGTGGTGCTGAACAACCGCTTGCCCGCCCCGAGCAGCAGCGGGAAGACCAGCAGGTGGTAGCGGTCGATCAGCCCGGCGTCCGAGAGGGCCTGGTTGAGGGAGGCGCTGCCGTGGATGATGATCGGGCCGCCCTCGGTCTCCTTCAGGGCGGCGACGTCGTCGAGCGAGCGCAGGATCGTCGTGTCGCCCCAGTTCGGCACCAGGTTCTCCTCGGCCAGGGTGGTGGAGACGACGTACTTCGGCATCACCTTGTAGTCGGCGAAATCCTCCATGCCGGGCCACACCTGGCTGAACGCCTCATAGCTGGTGCGGCCCATCATCATCGCCGTGGCTTCCTTCTGCTCGCGTCCCTTGATCTCGAACGCCTCGGGAAGGAACTCGGTGTGCTTGAAGGTCCAGCCGGAGTTCCGGTAACCGGGTTCGCCGCCCGGCGCCTCCATGACGCCGTCGAGCGAGATGAAAGCGGTGCTGATCAGAGTACGCATGGGAGGTTCCTCGGTATCTCTCGTCGGGTTCTGGCGGAATCCGTCGCTGCACGCTTCCACACCACACGCGGCTGCGACGCACCGAACACCCCTTCCGACTGCGGAACGCGCGGAAACTCATCGGCCGTCGCCCTCCCATTCGCCGCCCGGACCGTCCGGTGCGTCCCGCGCCTGGCTCCAGGGGTTCCGGACGTCTAAGCTCGACCCAGGGCATCTCTGACTGAGTCAAACATCGGGGGTCGGTGCCATGACCGTCCAGGACATCCGCTCCTTCAACCGCTTCTACACCAACGTCATCGGCGCCCTCGACTACGGCCGCCGGCTCTACGCCCCCTTCACCCTCACCGAGTCCCGCGTGCTCTACGAGCTGGCCCACGCGCCCCGTACCGACGCCGCCGACCTGCGGGCCCAGCTGCACCTGGACGCCGGGTACCTGACCCGCATCCTGAACAAGTTCGAGGAGGACGGCCTCGTCGAGCGCGGTCCGTCCGAGACGGACCCCCGCCGCCGCAGCATCACGCTCACCGAGGCCGGCAGGGAGACCGCCGCGCTGCTCGACGAGCGGGCGCGGCAGTCGGTCGGCGCGCTGCTGGACACCGTCCCGGCCGAGGACCGGCCGCGGCTGGCGCAGGCCCTGCGGACCGTCCGGACGATCCTGGGCGACGGCCGTGCCCCGCGCCCCGAGGACGTCGTGCTGCGCGAACCCGCCCCCGGCGACCTCGGCTGGATCGTGCAGCGCAACGCCGCGCTGTACGCGGCCGAGTACGGCTTCGACGCCGACTACGAGGCGCTGGTCGCGAGGATCGTCGCCGACTACGGCGAGGACCACGACCCGCGCCGGGAGCGGACCTGGATCGCCGAGCTGGACGGCGGGCCGGTCGGGTGCGTGATGTGCGTACGGGACGACTCGCCCGGCGCCGCCCGGCTGCGGCTCCTGCTCGTCGAACCGGACGCGCGCGGCCTCCGTATCGGCGACCGCCTGGTCGGAGCGCTCGTCGACTTCGCCCGTGAGGCCGGCTACCGCGAGGTCGTCCTGTGGACCAACGACATCCTCGGCGCGGCCCGCCGCATCTACCAGCGCCACGGATTCGTCCTGGTCGCGGAGAAACCGCACCACTCCTTCGGCCAGGACCTGACCGGCCAGGACTGGCGACTGGATCTTCACGCAACACCACACTGACGAAGAAGAGTCAGCGGCGGGGGTGCCGGGTACTCTCCGTCAACATGAAGCTGGCGTTCTCCACCCTCGGTGTCCCAGGCCTGCCCCTGCCCGACGTCCTGCGGCTCGCGACCGCCCACGGCTATCACGGCGTGGAGCTGCGCACCCACCCCGAGGAACCGGTCCACACCGGCCTCGGCCCCGCCGAACGGGCGGACGTTGCGGCCGAGTTCAAGGGAGCGGGCGTAGAGCTCCTGGGCCTCGCGGGCTACGTACGGGTCGCCGCGCCGGGCGACGACGAGCCCGTCCTGGCCGAGCTCCGTGCCCTCGTCGACCTGGCCCACGACCTGGGAGCCCCGTACGTCCGGGTCTTCCCCGGCGGCGACCTCGACGTCCAGAGCCCCGAGGAGGCGGACGCGACGGCCGCCCGCCGCCTGGGCACGGCCGCCGAACACGCCAATGACCTGGGCGTGCGCATCCTCCTCGAAACCCACGACTCGCACCGCACCGCCGCCGACGCGATGCGCGTCCTCGGCCTCGTCGGCCACCGCCAGGTCGGCGCCCTGTGGGACGTGATGCACACCTGGCTCGGCGGCGAGCAGCCCTCCGAGACCTACGCGGCGCTCTCCCCCCACCTCGGCTACGTCCAGGTCAAGGACATCGCCTCCGCCGAGGACACCACCCCCCTGCCGCTCGGCGCGGGCGTGCTGCCCCTGGCCGAGTGCGTCGAGGTCCTCTCCCGCCACGGCTGGGACGGCTGGCTGTGCTGGGAGTACGAGAAGCGCTGGTACGAGGCGGCGGCACCCCTGCCCGACCTGCTGGAGTCCGGACGTGAGCACCTGAGCAGGCTGCTGAACGAATCGGCGTGACCCCTCAGCCCTCTATGTGCCCGTCCTTGACGGCGCCGACGAACGCCGCCCAGCCGCTCCGCGAGAAGACCAGGGCGGGGCCGTGGGCGGCCTTGCTGTCCCGTACGGGGACGTGGGGGTGGCCGGGGGCGACTTCGAGGCACTCGGCCTGACTGCCGCCGCTGTAGCTGGACTTGAACCACCCGGTGTGTTCACTGCTGGTCATGCGCGTGATCCTCTGCTGCCGATCTGACGAGGGCCAGTGACTCCTGCTGCGACAACGCGTCACTCAGGGCCAGAGCGTAGGCCGTCTGGCATGCACTCACCAGCGCTGGATCGTCCATCAGGCGTCCGGTCTCGAACGCGTCGACGTATGCCACCGGGGCCGAGTCCTCGAAGCTCATCAGGGTGAGCAGGCTCTCCATGAGCGGATGCGCACCGACGCGGTACGGAAGGACGTGCAGCCGAATCCGTCGCGACTCGGCCAAGTCCGCGATCTTGTGCAGTTGCTCCGTCATGACCTGCGGACCACCCACAGCGCGTCGCAGCACGGCCTCGTCGAGAAGCGTCCAGATGACCGGTGCCGAAGGCCCGTCAAGGATTCGGGCACGCTCTGTTCGAATGACAACCTTCCTGTCAAGTTCCTGGTCTGTAGTGGTCGGTCGGTAAGCCGCGAACACGGCCCGGGCGTAGCTGGGTGTCTGAAGCAGGCCGGGGACCAACGCGAGCGCGAACTGCTGGATCAGCGTTGCTTGTCGCTCCAGTTCGGCGGCGGCAGCGAAACGCGGATCGTACGTGTTCTCCAGGTCCTCCAGCCACCGCGCGAAGAACCCGTCCGTTCCCAGCGCCCGGTCGATCCGCCGCGCGTCGTCCGGCTTGGGGAGGCGCCGGCCTGCCTCGAAATGGCTGATCAGTGTGGGTGAGCACACCACCTGGTCACCCAGTTCCTCCTGGGTGAGACGGGCGGCGGTCCGCCTCAGTCGCAGTTCCTCGCCGTACTTCTGACGCGGTGTTCGAAGCATGCGGCGTTCGTCCATCGGCCAACTCCTCTTCTTGACAAGCGCGATGTCAAGCTCCACCCCCTGGCAGCGTAGCGAGCGCCGACCCCACTCTGTGAGTGATCCGAAACAGAACGCAGTCACCGCAGGTGAGAAGGCAGGCAGACAGGCGTGGTAGACCTCATCGCCCGGCTCCTGGAACCGTTTCTCCGCTTCCTCTTCCCTCCCCGGGGCAGGCGACGGCGATCGACGGCGCCGCCCCCACCCCCGCCCCCGTACGTGTGCCCGGCGGCCTGCTGCCGTCCCGGTGAGCGTCCGCTGCGGGGAGAGGACAACCGGCTGGTGCGCCCCTATCTGATGGCGGAGGCGGGCGCATGACCGGCGGGACGCGGGACCGCGCCGTGGCCGGGCGGCTGCTGCCGTGGACCGGTGCCGACGGCAGGCCGTGCTACCTCGTGAGCGACGGAACCGGCTATGTGGCGCGGCTGGCCGACGAGATCGAGGACGTGCAGATCGACATGGCGGACGCCCTGCTCGGGCATGCCGGCGAACTGCTCGCCGCGCGCCGGGTGACGAGCGCGGAACTGCACTACCTGGCGCTCCGGCTCAGCGAGTCCCTCCGGGACGTCAAGAGGGTCGCGGAGAGCAGGGGAGCGCGGCTCGCCCACCCGCCCCGGCCGTGACGCCGGGGCGTGGCGTCAGCGCTGCTCGGTGCGGCGGGCGTACGCCCGGGCCGCGCGGGCGCGGTCGCCGCAGCGGGTGGAGCACCAGTGGCGGCGGCCGTGGCGGAGCAGGTAGCGGTTGCAGGGCGGGGAGCCGCAGGCGGTGAGGCGCTCGGCCGCGGGGGAGGTGAGCAGGTCGGCGGCGTCGGCGGCGAGGGTCGCCAGGGCGAGGTCGACGATCGCGGTGGTGGGGTGCGGGGTGGTGCGGTAGGGGCCGGTCTTGTCGTCCCACCGCAGCAGCGGGGCCGTGGGGACCCTGGTCATCGCGTCGTTGATGGCCGTCACCGCGGCGGGCAGGGCGGGCACGCCGTCGACGCGGGCGGCGAACAGGGACCTGATCTGCTCGCGCAGCGACCGCAGTTGGGCCGCGCACATCTCCCGCATGCCGGCGTCGGGCGGGGCGAGGCCGCGCTGGGTCAGCCAGTGGTTCGCCTGTGCGGGGGTGCCCAGGAGGTCGAGCGTGCGTCCGCCGGGCAGCGCCGGAGCGCTGTTGGCGAGGGCCAGGCAAGGGTGCTCCTCCTCGCCCTGCGCGGGCGGCGGGGTGGGCTGTTCGGTCACGGGCTCCTCCATATTTCTCATGGTACGGCTTGCCTGCATCCGTGAGAAGCGGCTACGGTCGTCTCACGGTTCACCCGTGTCTATCCGTGAGGTACTCATGTCTTCTGTTCCCGTGCCGACCGACTTCCCCGTCCGCGTCCTCGGCGGCCCGACGGCCTTCTTCGAGTACGGCGGCCTGCGCTTCCTGACCGACCCGACCTTCGACGCCCCCGGCGACTACGCCCGGCCCGGAGGTCCGCTCCTGACCAAGACCGCGCCCGCCGCCGCCACGCCCGCCGACTTCGGCGGCGTCGAGGTGGTGCTGCTCTCCCACGACGAGCACGCCGACAACCTCGACACCTCCGGCCGGGCCCTGCTTGCCCGGATACCCCTCACCCTGACCACGCCCGGCGGCGGCAAGCGCCTGAGTGAGAGCCTGGGGGACAAGGTCAGGGGTCTGGCCGACTGGGAGTCCGTCGAGCTGGACCGGCCCGGCGGCGGCACGGTCACCGTGACCGGCGTCCCGGCCCTGCACGGCCCCGGCCCGCGCGAGCAGGTCGAGGCGTTCACCGGCCAGGTCGTCGGCTTCGTCCTCACCGGTGAGGGCCTGCCCACCGTCTACGTCAGCGGCGACAACGCCTCACTCGACGCGGTCCGCGAGATCGCCGGCCGCTTCGGCCCCGTCGACACCGCCGTGCTCTTCGCCGGAGCTCCCCGCTTCCCCGTCCTCTTCGACAACCAGGTCCTCGTCCTGGACAGCGCGATGGCCGCCGAGGCCGCGCGGATCCTCGGCGCCCGGCGCGTGGTCCCCGTCCACTACGACAGCTGGGCCCACTTCACCGAGGGCCGCGAGCAGCTGGAGGCGGCCTTCACCGCCGCCGGGCTCGCCGACCGGCTGGACTGGGGCAAGGCCGCCTGACCTGCCGCTACTTCCGCCAGAACAGGTGGTGCACCACCCCGCTCGGACTCGGCACGATGTCGCAGTGGAAGCGGTCGAACAGTTCCTCGGGCGACTCCCACAGCCGTGATCCGGACCCGAGCACCACATCGGGCGAGACCGCCACATGCAGCGTGTCGACCAGGTCGGCGTCCAGGAACTGCCGGATGGTCGTCGCCCCGCCGCCGAGCCGTACGTCCTTGCCCCCGGCCGCCTTGCGCGCCTGGGCGAGGACCTCGGCCGGATCCCCGCCGACGAAGTGGAACGTCGTGTCGGAGAGGGTGAACGACGGGCGCTCGTGGTGGGTCATCACGAACACCGGGGTGTGGAAGGGGGGTTCGTCGCCCCACCAGCCCTGCCAGTCGTAGTTCTCCCAGGGGCCGCGCTGCGGGCTGAACTTGTTGCGGCCCATGATCTCGGCGCCGATGTTGTGGTGGAAGTCGCGCACCAGATAGTCGTCGAGACCGCGGCTGCCGCCCGGGGCGGTGCGGTTGGGCCAGCTCGCGGTCGCACCGGCCCAGGCGAAGATCGTGCCGGGATCGGCATGGCCGAAGGGCCGCTCCAGGCTCTGGCCCTCTCCGGCACCGAAACCGTCACTCGAGACGTTGAAGTTCTGTACGCGCAGCAACTGGGACACGGCGCTCCTCCTGTGGTCGATACGAGGAAGACCGCCCGGGTCGGCGAAACTCATCGGCCCGGGCCGGGCGCATCAGAAGACCCGCTCACCCGGCCTGCGCCACGACGTGGTCGATCACCTGCCGGAAGTCCGCGTCCGGGGAGAACTCCACCAGCTCGGTGTCCGCCAGGGCGAGCGGCACATGGCCGGGGCCCCAGTAGTAGGCCTGCCCCGCCTCGTACTCCTCCTCGCCGGAGGCCGTCCGCATCCGGATCCGGCCCTTCAGCAGATAGCCCCAGTGCGGGCACTGGCAGGCGTCGTCGGGCAGCCCCTTGAGCGCCGGGCCCATGTCCGTGCCCTGGGGCAGGGTGATGTAGCTGATCGACATGCCGCCCCCGATCGGCATGGTGCGTACCTCTACGCCTTCGCCTCCGAGCGCGACGGGGACGTCGTCGCGAGTCGCTGCCGTCATGGTTCCTCCGCTCGCCGTGACACTCGCCGTGAAGTTCGCTGTAGAACTCGCCGTGAAGTGCGCCGTAGAACCCGCCGCGAAGTTCGCCGTAGAACCCGCCGTGGAAACGGACCTCCTCCCTCCACCCTGAACCGCGTGGGAGTCTCCCGCGACATCACGATCCGGTTGCGACGTGTCGGCGGGGTCTTGATTTACCGGCGTGTAATCGATTCCATCCATCCGTCGATGTAATCGATTCCACGGGCACTCACGCGGTGCTCCCACGACTGATCCACAAGGAGGTGGAGCGGCGGTGGCCAGCATCAAGGACGTCGCTGCCGAGGCCGGTGTCTCCGTCGCGACGGTCTCGCGCGTCCTGAACGACCACCCGTCGGTCAGCGCCGACGCACGCACCCGCGTGCTGGCCGCCGTCGAGACCCTGGGCTACCGCCCGAACGCCGTCGCCCGCTCCCTGCGCACCGACCAGACCCGCACCCTCGGCCTGGTCATCAGCGACGTGCTGAACCCGTACTTCACCGAACTGGCCCGCTCCGTCGAGGAGGAGGCCCGCGCGCTCGGCTACAGCGTCATCATCGGCAACGCCGACGAGCGGCCCGACCTCCAGGACCACCACGTACGCACCCTGCTCGACCGCCGTATCGACGGCTTGCTCGTCTCCCCGACGGACGGCGGCTCGCCGCTGATGCTGGACGCCGCGCGGGCCGGGACGCCCATGGTGTTCGTGGACCGGTGGATCCCGGGCGTGGATGTGCCGGTCGTGCGGTCGGACGGGCGCAGCGCCGTGCGGGACCTCGTGGCACATCTGCACCGGCTGGGACACCGCAGGCTCGCCATCATCGCGGGCCCGGCGGCGACCACGACCGGCCGCGAGCGCGTGGAGGCCTTCCGGGAGGCGCTGGCCGTGTTCGGCCTCGAACTCCCCGACGCCTACATAGGGCAGGGCGACTTCCAGGCGGAGAGCGGGCGCCGCGTCACCGAGGGCTTCCTCGACCTGGCCGACCCGCCCGAGGTCGTCTTCGCCGCCGACAACCTGATGGCGCTCGGCGCGCTGGACGCCGTACGCGCGCGTGGCCTGCGCGTCCCCGACGACCTCGCGCTCGCCGCGTTCGACGACATCCGGTGGTTCGTGCACACCGATCCGCCGATCACCGCGATCGCCCAGCCCACGGGCGAGCTGGGCCGGACCGCCGTACGGGCCCTGGTCGACCGCATCGAGGGGCGGCCCGGCGAGTCCGTCACCCTCCCCGCCCGGCTCGTCGTACGCCGCTCGTGCGGCGAGAACCCCACCCCAGTGCAAAGGAGCACGACGTGAGCAACCCGGACGAGTTGCTGCGCATCGAGGGCATACGGAAGACCTTCCCGGGCGTGGTCGCGCTGGACGGCGTCGACTTCGACCTGCGCCGGGGCGAGGTGCACGTGCTGCTCGGTGAGAACGGCGCCGGCAAGAGCACCCTCATCAAGATGCTCTCCGGTGCCTACACCCCCGACGCCGGGCGCATCCTGGCCGGCGGCGAGGAGACCCGCATCCAGGGTGCGCAGGACTCCGAGCGGCTCGGCATCGCCACGATCTACCAGGAGTTCAACCTGGTACCGGATCTGACCGTCGCCGAGAACATCTTCCTGGGGCGCCAGCCGCGCCGGTTCGGGATGATCGACCGGAAGAAGATGGAGGCCGACGCCGAGGTCCTGCTGAAGCGGGTCGGCGTGGACGTCTCGCCCCGTGCGAGGGTCCGCGAACTAGGCATCGCACGTCTGCAGATGGTCGAGATCGCCAAGGCGCTCAGCCTCGACGCCCGCGTGCTGATCATGGACGAGCCGACCGCCGTGCTCACCTCCGAGGAGGTCGGCAAGCTCTTCGCGATCGTGCGCACGCTGCGCGAGGACGGCGTCGGGATCGTCTTCATCACCCACCACCTGGAGGAGATCGCCGCCCTCGGCGACCGGGTGACCGTCATCCGCGACGGGAAGAGCGTAGGTCAGGTCCCCGCCTCCACTCCGGAGGACGAGCTCGTCCGGCTCATGGTCGGCCGCTCCATCGAGCAGCAGTACCCGCGCGAACGCGCCGACCGAGGTGCCGCGTTGCTGTCCGTCGAGGGACTCACCCGGGACGGCGTCTTCCACGACGTCGGCTTCGAGGTGCACGCCGGTGAGGTCGTCGGCATCGCCGGTCTGGTCGGCGCCGGCCGCACCGAGGTCGTACGGGCGGTCTTCGGAGCCGACACCTACGACAAGGGCACCGTGAAGGTCTCCGGCGCCCCGGTCGCCAAGTTCGACATCAACGCGGCCATGACCGCGGGCATCGGGCTCATCCCCGAGGACCGCAAGGGCCAGGGCCTGGTGCTGGACGCCTCGGTCGAGGAAAACCTCGGCCTGGTGACGCTGCGGTCGGCCACGCGCGGCGGGCTCGTCGACCTCAAGGGGCAGCGCGAGGCCGCCGAGCGGATCGCGAAGCAGCTCGGGGTGCGGATGGCCGGCCTCGGCCAGCACGTGCGCACGCTCTCCGGCGGCAACCAGCAGAAGGTCGTCATCGGCAAGTGGCTGCTCGCCGACACCAAGGTGCTGATCCTCGACGAACCGACCCGCGGCATCGACGTCGGCGCCAAGGTCGAGATCTACCAGCTGATCAACGAACTCACCGCCGCCGGCGCGGCCGTCCTGATGATCTCCAGCGACCTTCCCGAGGTGCTCGGCATGAGCGACCGGGTGCTGGTGATGGCCCAGGGCCGGATCGCCGGTGAACTCGCCGCCGGCGAGGCGACTCAGGACGCCGTGATGGCCCTCGCCGTCAGCACCCCCACGACCCCGAACACGACCACGACCGGAACGGAGGCCTCCCGTGGCCACTGACACGCTCACGAGCACGACGGGCGCGGGTGGCGCCTCCGGGGGCCTGCGCCGCCTCCTGCTCGACAACGGGGCGCTGACCGCGCTCATCGTCCTCGTCATCGCGATGTCGGCGCTGTCCGGCGACTTCCTGACGACGGACAACCTCCTCAACGTCGGCGTCCAGGCGGCCGTGACGGCCATCCTCGCCTTCGGCGTGACCTTCGTGATCGTCTCCGCGGGCATCGACCTGTCGGTCGGCTCGGTAGCAGCGCTGTCCGCCACGGTCCTCGCCTGGAGCGCCACATCGGCGGGCGTCCCGGTCGTCCTCGCCGTGCTGCTCGCCATAGCCACGGGCATCGTCTGCGGCCTGGTCAACGGCATCCTGATCTCCTACGGCAAGCTGCCGCCGTTCATCGCCACCCTGGCCATGCTGTCCGTGGCCCGCGGCCTCTCCCTCGTCATCTCCGAGGGCTCCCCGATCGCCCTCCCCGACTCCGTCTCCCACCTCGGCGACACGCTCGGCGGCTGGCTGCCGGTGCCGGTCCTGGTGATGATCGTCATGGGCCTGATCGCGGCCCTCGTGCTCGGCCGGACCTACATCGGCCGGTCCATGTACGCGATCGGCGGCAACGAGGAGGCCGCCCGGCTGTCCGGCCTGCGAGTGAGGCGGCAGAAGCTCGCCATCTACGCCTTCTCCGGCGTCTTCGCCGCCGTCGCCGGTGTCGTGCTCGCCGCCCGGCTCTCCTCCGCGCAGCCGCAGGCCGCCGACGGCTACGAACTGGACGCGATCGCCGCCGTCGTCATCGGCGGCGCCTCCCTCGCCGGCGGTACGGGCAAGGCCTCCGGGACGCTGATCGGCGCTCTCATCCTCGCGGTGCTGCGCAACGGGCTGAACCTGCTGAACGTCTCGGCGTTCTGGCAGCAGGTCGTCATCGGTGTGGTCATCGCGCTGGCGGTGCTGTTCGACACGCTGCGGCGCAAGGCGGGGGCGACCCCGGTCGCGGCCGGTGCCGGCGGCCCCAAGGGCAAGCAGGCGGCGACGTACGGGCTCGCGGCCGTCGTCACCGTCGCGATCGTCGGCGCCACGTCCTTCCTGCACAACGGCTCCGCCTCCTCGGACAAGCCGAAGATGGGCCTGTCGCTCTCCACCCTCAACAACCCCTTCTTCGTACAGATCCGGGCCGGCGCCCAGGCCGAGGCGAAGAGGCTGGGCGTCGACCTGACCGTCACCGACGCCCAGAACGACGCCTCCCAGCAGGCCAACCAGCTGCAGAACTTCACCAGTTCCAAGCTGGGCGCGATCATCGTCAACCCGGTGGACTCGGACGCGGCGGGCAACTCCGTGAAGGCCGCCGGCAAGGCCGACATCCCGGTCGTCGCCGTGGACCGGACCGTCAACAAGGCGGCGGTGGACACCCTGGTCGCCTCCGACAACGTCGCCGGCGGTGAGCTCGCGGCGAAGACCGTCGCCGACAAGCTGGGCGGCAAGGGCAAGATCGTGATCCTCCAGGGCCAGGCGGGCACCTCCGCGGCCCGTGAGCGCGCACAGGGCTTCGCGAACGGCCTCAAGGCCTACCCGGGCATCCGGGTCGTCGCCCAGCAGCCGGCCGACTTCGACCGCACCAAGGGCCTCGACGTCATGTCGAACCTGCTCCAGGCCCACCCGGACGTCCAAGGCGTCATCGCGGCCAACGACGAGATGGCCCTCGGCGCGATCAAGGCGCTGGGTTCCAAGGCCGGCAAGTCGGTCTCGGTCGTGGGCTTCGACGGCACGCCTGACGGCCTGAAGGCGGTCGAGGGCGGCACGCTGTACGCGTCGGTGGCGCAGCAGCCCTCCCAGTTGGGGAAGATCGCCGTGGACAACGCCCTGAAGGCGCTCCAGGGCAAGAAGGTCCGGGAGACGGTGAAGGTGCCGGTGAAGGTGGTCACGAAGGAGAACGTGGCCGGCTTCAGCGGCTGACATCGGGGAACGGCGGGGCGGCCGCACGGCGTGCGGACCGCCCGCCCATGTCACTCACGTGGGGAGACGACTCATGTACGACTACGACCTCCTGGTCGTGGGGTCGGCCAACGCCGACCTGGTGATCGGAGTGGAGCGCCGGCCCGGGGCCGGCGAGACCGTGCTCGGCTCCGACCTGGCCGTCCACCCGGGCGGCAAGGGCGCGAACCAGGCGGTCGCCGCCGCCCGGCTCGGCGCCCGCACGGCGCTGCTGGCCCGGGTCGGCGACGACGCGCACGGCCGGCTGCTGCTCGACTCGCAGCGCGCGGCGGGCGTCGACACGGTGGGAGTCCTGGTGGGCGGGGCGCCGACCGGCGTCGCGCTGATCACGGTCGACCCGTCGGGGGACAACAGCATCGTCGTCTCACCCGGCGCCAACGGCCGCCTCACGCCCGAGGACATCAGGTCCGCGGGGTGCCTCTTCCAGGGGTCCCGGGTGGTGTCCGCACAGCTGGAGATCCCGCTGGAGACGGTGGTGGAGGCCGTACGGAACCTGGCGCCCCGGAGCCGTTTCGTGCTGAACCCCTCACCGCCCCGTCCTCTTCCGCGGGAGGTGCTGGCGGCGTGCGACCCGCTGATCGTGAACGAGCACGAGGCGAAGGTCATCCTGGGTGACTCCGCCGTCGGGGACAGTCCCGAGGACTGGGCGCGGATCCTGCTCGCCAAGGGCCCCAGGTCGGTGGTGGTGACGCTGGGCGGTCGGGGCGCGCTGGTGGCGTCGTCGAAGGGGGTCTCGCGCGTGCCCGCCTTGAAGGTGGACGCGGTGGACACGACCGGAGCGGGCGACTCCTTCACCGCCGCGCTGGCCTGCCGGCTGGGAGCGGGCGAGTCGCTGGCGGATGCGGCGGCGTACGCGGCCAGGGTGGGTGCCGCGACCGTGACGAGGAAGGGCGCGCAGGCGTCCTTCCCGACGGCGGCGGAGGTCCCCGCACCGTGAAGAAGACCGGGATACTCAACCGCCACCTCGCCGGTGCGCTGGCCGAACTCGGCCACGGCGACGGGGTGCTGGTGTGCGACGCGGGTATGCCCATCCCGAGCGGGCCCCGGGTGGTGGACCTGGCCTTCCGGGCGGGGGTGCCCGCGTTCGCCGAGGTGCTGGACGGGCTGCTGGCCGAGCTGGTGGTCGAGGGCGCCACGGCGGCGCGGGAGGTCCGGGACGCCAACCCGGAGGCGTCGTCGCTGCTGGAGGGGCTGTTCCCGGGGCTGGACCTCGTGTCGCACGAACGGCTCAAGGAACTGTCGGCGGGGGCCCGGCTGGTGGTGCGCACGGGCGAGGCACGGCCGTACGCGAACGTCCTGCTGCGGTGCGGTGTCTTCTTCTGACGCCCGCGCAACGCCTCCGAACGGTTTCGAGGGGGCTCGGTCCGTCGACCGGGCCCCCTCGGCTTTTCCCCTCCCGTCAGAACCCCCGCGATCCCCCCGGATCCCCCTCCAGAAGTCCTGACGCCTAGTACGACCCCCATGGGCCGCGAAGGGTTGCACGGCGGAGTAAGAAATTCTTGCCCGCTTCTTGGGCAGCCCGGCCAGGGCCCGCACCGGCCCGCTGTCAGGCAGGCGAGGAACGGGCGGCCGGTACGCGCTACGCGCTCACAGCGGGCCGGATCCGGCGCGGCGTGTGCCCCGGGAGACGGTGAGCACGCGGGTGAGACCACCGTCGTCCTCCTCGATGTCGCGGACGTGCCCGAAGCCGATCCGGCCGAGCAGACGCAGCGACGCCCCGTTCTCCGCGGCGACGGTGGCGTGCACCTCGGTGAGCCCGAGTGTCCCGAAGCCGTACGCCACGAGCGCCTCGGCCAGCTCGGTGCCGAGTCCGCTTCCCCAGGCCTCGGGCGCCAGGGCGTAGACGATCTCGTGTCCCTCCACGGCGTCGGTCCGCTTGATCTCCGCGTGCCCGACCAGCCGTCCGTGGCGCCGGACCGCCCACACGTCGAACAGGTCCTGCGCGTAGACCTTGCTGAAGATCCGCCCGAACAGGGCCCGGTCGTCCGCCTCGTCGCAGGGCCCGTCCCCCATCCACCGGGACACCCTGGCGTCCTGGAACAGGGCGACGAAATCCTCCTCGTCGTCGGGGGTGTAGGGGTCGAGGAGAAGGCGGACGGTGTGCAGGGCCACAGGCATGGGGCGGACGCTAGCCAGGCGCGCGGCCGAGCGGCAATCGACTTTCGCACCACCCGGGGGCGACCGCCTCCCCGGCCGCCCCGGGGCCCACCGGGCCGGCGCCCTCATCGCCGCAGGCTGTAGCTCACCATCGACGCCCCCACCACGGATCCGAACGCCGGCAGCAGGAACTGCGCGAAGGCCTCCCAGCCCCAGACGATGCCCGCGCACGCCGCCGTGATGTTGATGGCCAGGGACATGATCCACAGGGCGACGCTCTGAGCCTGGGGTGACATCGTTCCTCGTCGTCATTCGGGGCCGGGTGGAACAGAACAGGCGGGGCGGTAATCAACCCGGGCCGGGGCTGAGAAGGGGCCGGAATTCCGGTGCGGGTGCCCGGTGCTGCGCCGGAGGGCCGGGCGGGTTCCCGTGCGGCGCGGAAGTTCCCGGGGCCACGATCGCGTGCTGTCCGGAAATCGCCGGAGCCGTCACCAGCAGCGTCAACGTGCCGACGGTGCACAGTCCGACGAGAAGCGTGCCCGCGGTGCGGGCGCGCCCGGGGGTGCCCGGGCCAGGGGGACGCATCGGCATCACGGTCGCTCCGGAATCGGGTCCGCCCCCCATTCTCCGAACGCCTGAATTCTTCCACGGGAAGGAATCACAAAAGGGACGGCAAGGATGCTTGAACGGTAAAGCTTCGGGCCCTCTTGTGGATTCACGGTGAAATCTGAACCCCTGTGCGCATACTGATCGGTCGCTTTATGTGCGCGTCACCGGGTTCCGCTTCCGGCCGCGCTGTCGTACCCGGGCGGTACCGTCGGATCATGACCGATCAGGCGGGGGCCGCCCAGGCGGGCGAGCGGCGACTGGCCACGCTGGAAGGCGTACTCGAACGCATCACGTACGCCAACGAGGAGAACGGCTACACGGTCGCCCGTGTCGACACCGGCAGAGGCGCCGGTGACCTGCTCACGGTCGTCGGTGCCCTGCTCGGTGCGCAGGTCGGCGAATCCCTGCGCATGGAGGGCCGCTGGGGCTCCCACCCGCAGTACGGCAAGCAGTTCCACGTCGAGAACTACACGACCGTCCTGCCGGCCACCGTCCAGGGCATCCGCCGCTACCTCGGCTCCGGCCTGGTCAAGGGCATCGGCCCGGTCTTCGCCGACCGCATCACGCACCACTTCGGCATGGACACCCTCCGGATCATCGAGGAGGAGCCCAAGCGCCTCATCGAGGTCCCGGGCCTCGGCCCCAAGCGGACGAAGAAGATCGCCGACGCCTGGGAGGAGCAGAAGGCCATCAAGGAGGTCATGCTCTTCCTCCAGACCGTCGAGGTGTCCACATCCATCGCCGTCCGCATCTACAAGAAGTACGGCGACGCCTCCATCTCGGTCGTGAAGAACCAGCCCTACCGGCTCGCCTCCGACGTCTGGGGCATCGGCTTCCTCACCGCGGACAAGATCGCCCGGTCCGTCGGCATCCCGCACGACAGTCCCGAGCGCGTCAAGGCGGGCCTCCAGTACGCCCTGTCCCAGTCCACCGACCAGGGCCACTGCTTCCTCCCGGAGGAGCAGCTGATCAAGGACGCGGTGAAGCTCCTCCAGGTCGACACGGGCCTGGTCATCGAATGCCTGGCGGAGCTGGCCGAGCCCCCGGAGGAGGGCGAGGACCCCGGCGTCGTACGGGAGAAGGTCCCCGGCCCGGACGGCGGGGAGCCGGTCACCGCGATCTACCTCGTCCCCTTCCACCGCGCCGAACTGTCCCTCTCCGCCCAGCTGCTGCGCCTCCTGCGCACCGATGAGGACCGCATGCCCGGTTTCCGGACCGTGTCCTGGGACAAGGCACTGACCTGGCTGAAGGGGCGTACGGGCACCGATCTGGCCCCCGAGCAGGAGTCCGCCGTCAAACTGGCGCTGACCGAGAAGGTCGCCGTCCTCACGGGCGGCCCGGGCTGCGGAAAGTCCTTCACGGTCCGCTCGATCGTGGAACTGGCCCGCGCAAGGAAGGCCAAGGTCGTGCTCGCCGCCCCGACCGGCCGGGCCGCCAAACGCCTGTCCGAGCTCACCGGCGCCGACGCCTCCACGGTCCACCGCCTGCTGGAGCTCAAGCCCGGCGGCGACGCGGCCTACGACCGGGACCGCCCGCTGGACGCCGACCTGGTGGTGGTCGACGAGGCGTCCATGCTCGACCTGCTCCTCGCCAACAAGCTGGTGAAGGCCGTCCCGCCGGGGGCGCATCTGCTGTTCGTAGGGGACGTCGACCAGCTGCCCAGCGTGGGCGCGGGCGAGGTGCTGCGGGATCTGCTGGCCGACGGCGGCCCGATCCCGGCGGTCCGGCTCACCCGGGTCTTCCGGCAGGCCCAGCAGTCCGGTGTGGTGACCAACGCGCACCGGATCAACGCCGGACAGCATCCGGTCACGGACGGCATGAAGGACTTCTTCCTCTTCGTCGAGGACGACACGGAGGCCGCCGGCCGGCTCACCGTCGACGTGGCTGCCCGGCGCATTCCGGCCAAGTTCGGGCTGGACCCGCGCCGTGACGTCCAGGTCCTCGCCCCGATGCACCGCGGCCCGTCCGGCGCGGGCACCCTCAACGGCCTGCTCCAGCAGGCCGTCACCCCGGGCCGTCCCGACCTGCCCGAGAAGAGATTCGGTGGACGGGTGTTCCGTGTCGGCGACAAGGTCACCCAGATTCGCAACAATTACGAGAAGGGCAAGAACGGTGTCTTCAACGGCACCGTCGGTGTGGTCACCTCGCTCGACCCGGTCGACCAGCGCCTGACGGTGCTCACCGACGAGGACGAGGAGGTGCCGTACGAGTTCGACGAGCTCGACGAGCTGGCCCACGCCTACGCCGTGACGATCCACCGCTCGCAGGGCAGCGAGTACCCGGCCGTCGTCATCCCGGTCACCACGGGCGCCTGGATGATGCTCCAGCGCAACCTGCTCTACACAGCCGTCACCCGGGCCAAGCAGCTGGTCGTCCTGGTCGGTTCGCGCAAGGCGATCGGCCAGGCGGTGCGCACCGTTTCGGCGGGTCGGCGGTGCACGGCACTCGACTTCCGGCTCGGTTCAGCAAAAAATGATCGATCAAATGAGTCGTGAAGGTCACAAGCCACTTCCAGAAGGGGAGCGCAGGGGGCAGGATGAGCAAGTTGACGGCACTCAGTGCCGCCAATAGGCCCGATGGTCGACCCCGAGTGCACTCTCCTGAGCCAAGTGGGGGATGGTAGAGACAGTCAGGGCAACCTCGAAGATGAGGCACAACGTCGGTGAGGGAAGACGTGAGCGACAACTCTGTAGTACTGCGGTACGGCGACGGCGAGTACACCTACCCGGTGATCGACAGCACCGTCGGTGACAAGGGCTTCGACATCGGAAAGCTCCGCGCCCAGACCGGTCTGGTGACGCTGGACAGCGGTTACGGCAACACGGCCGCGTATAAATCCGCTGTCACGTACCTGGACGGCGAAGCGGGCATCCTGCGGTACCGCGGCTACCCGATCGAGCAGCTGGCCGAGCGCTCCACCTTCCTGGAGGTCGCCTACCTGCTGATCAACGGCGAGCTGCCGACCGTCGACGAGCTCTCGGCGTTCCAGAACGACATCACGCAGCACACCCTGCTGCACGAGGACGTCAAGAACTTCTACAAGGGCTTCCCGCGCGACGCCCACCCGATGGCCATGCTCTCCTCGGTCGTCTCGGCGCTGTCCACGTTCTACCAGGACAGTCACAACCCGTTCGACGAGCGCCAGCGCAACCTCTCCACGATCCGTCTGCTCGCCAAGCTCCCGACGATCGCCGCGTACGCGTACAAGAAGTCGATCGGTCACCCGTTCGTCTACCCGCGCAACGACCTCGGCTACGTGGAGAACTTCCTGCGCATGACCTTCTCGGTCCCGGCGCAGGAGTACGAGCTGGACCCGACCGTGGTCTCCGCGCTCGACAAGCTGCTGATCCTGCACGCGGACCACGAGCAGAACTGTTCGACCTCCACGGTCCGCCTGGTCGGCTCCTCGCAGGCGAACATGTTCGCCTCGATCTCCGCCGGCATCAACGCGCTGTGGGGCCCGCTGCACGGCGGCGCCAACCAGTCCGTGCTGGAGATGCTGGAGGGCATCCGCGACTCCGGCGGCGACGTCGACACCTTCATCCGCAAGGTGAAGAACAAGGAGGACGGCGTCCGCCTGATGGGCTTCGGCCACCGGGTCTACAAGAACTTCGACCCGCGCGCCAAGATCATCAAGGCCGCCGCGCACGACGTGCTGTCCGCCCTCGGCAAGTCCGACGAGCTGCTGGACATCGCGCTGAAGCTGGAGGAGCACGCGCTCTCCGACGACTACTTCGTCTCGCGCAGCCTCTACCCGAACGTCGACTTCTACACGGGCCTGATCTACCGGGCCATGGGCTTCCCGACCGAGATGTTCACGGTCCTGTTCGCCCTCGGCCGGCTGCCGGGCTGGATCGCCCAGTGGCACGAGATGATCAAGGAGCCGGGCTCCCGCATCGGTCGCCCGCGCCAGATCTACACGGGCGTGGTCGAGCGCGACTTCGTTCCCGTCGAGGAGCGCTGAGCGCAGGAGCAGTAGCGCGTCAGTCCCCGTATCCGCCGGCCGGATGCGGGGGCTTTTGCGTGGGCGGGGCGGGGGGGGGAGGTGGGAGGGGCGGCACCGGCGGCGGCGGAGCGTGCTGTCGTGTGATCTCTCACGGGATTTCTTACGCAATGAAGAAGGCGCCCCGACGTCGGTCCCCCCACGGGCCGACGACCAGGGCGCCTTCCCAGTCCCGGTTCGGATTCCCCCCACGGGATCCGGCCGGGCGTCTGTGAGGACAGCGCCTGAACCGCTGTTGAGCAGAACGAGCAGAACTCGCCGTACTTCTGTGAGGTGCGATCTGCCGGGACAGCGCACGCCCGGGAGGGCCGCTCAAAGCTTCCCGGCGTACGTGCCCCGGCTACGCGCCCCCAAGCTCTCAACTTCGTTCGAGCCGGGAGGTACCCCCAACTGGAGAAGTCCCCCAAGACATCTCCAGATGCCAGGTGGCGCCCCCCAAGACGCTCCCCGACATCGTCAACTTAGACCGTCGAACCCCTCAGATGGTTACGTTCACATCACTGTGATCTGCGTCTCTTGCATATGTCCGTTAGATACGCAAGAGCCCGGATATTTCGTCCGAAACCCAAGCGTAAGGATGATGCGCGAGCCTTGTGAAGAGCTTATGTGAGCCGGGCCCGGGACTCCAGAGGGGCTCAAATCATGTTCGCCGTGAACTTAGGGGGAATTCGGGCGACTTCACCGAAATGTCCGCAGCCGCAGACTGTTCGTCACGACGAAGACCGACGAGAACGCCATCGCGGCCCCGGCGATCATCGGGTTGAGCAGACCCGCGGCGGCCAGCGGCAGCGCGGCCACGTTGTAGCCGAAGGCCCACACCAGATTGCCCTTGATCGTGGCCAGCGTCCGGCGGGACAGCCGGATCGCGTCCGCGGCCACCCGCAGATCGCCGCGGACCAGTGTCAGATCGCCCGCCTCGATCGCCGCATCCGTGCCGGTGCCCATCGCCAGCCCCAGATCGGCGGCGGCGAGCGCGGCCGCGTCGTTGACGCCGTCGCCCACCATGGCGACGACCCGCCCCTCGGCCTGCAGCCGCCGTACTGCGGCGACCTTGTCCTCGGGCAGGACCTCGGCCATCACCTGCCCGATCCCCACGGAGGCCGCCACCGCCTCGGCCACCGTCCGGTTGTCGCCGGTCAGCAGCACCGGAGTGAGCCCCAGCGCGCGCAGCTCCCGCACGGCGTCGGCGCTGGTCTCCTTGACCGCGTCCGCCACGGCCAGCACGGCCCGTGCCGTCCCGTCCCAGCCGGCCAGGACGGCCGTGCGCCCGGCCTTTTCGGCCTCGTCCCGCGCGCGGGCCAGCTCGGGCGGTATGTCGTCGAAGAGCCGCCCCACGGCGACCTCACGGCCCTCCACGCGCCCCCGTACGCCCCGTCCGGCGACGTTCTCGAACCCCTCGACGTCCGGCAGCGGCCCCGAACTCTCCTCGGCGCCCCTCGCGATCGCCCGGGCGACGGGGTGCTCCGAGGCGTGCTCGACGGCGCCCGCGAGCCGCAGCACCTCCTTCTCGTCGGTGCCCTCGGCGACGTGGACCCCCTGGAGGGTCATCCGGCCGGTGGTGACCGTGCCGGTCTTGTCCAGGACGACGGTGTCGACCCGGCGCGTGGACTCCAGGACCTCCGGGCCCTTGATCAGGATGCCGAGCTGGGCGCCGCGCCCGGTCCCGACCATCAGCGCGGTCGGCGTCGCCAGACCCAGGGCGCACGGGCAGGCGATGATCAGGACCGCGACGCCCGCCGTGAACGCGGCGACAGCGTCCCCGGTCAGCCCGAGCCAGGCCCCGGCCGTCGCGACGGCGATCAGCAGGACCACCGGTACGAAGATCCCCGCGACCCGGTCGGCGAGCCGCTGTGCCTCGGCCTTGCTGTTCTGCGCGTCCTCCACCAGCCGCGCCATCCGCGCGAGCTGCGTGTCGGCGCCGACCCGGATGGCCTCGACGACCAGCCGGCCACCCGCGTTGACCGTGGCGCCGGTGACCGCGTCCCCGGCCGTCACGTCCACCGGCACCGACTCGCCGGTCAGCATCGAGGCGTCCACCGCGGAGGTTCCCTCGACGACCGTGCCGTCGGTGGCGATCTTCTCCCCGGGCCGCACGACGAACCGGTCGCCGACGGTCAGCCGCTGCGCCGGGATCCGCACCTCGCGCCCGTCCCGCAGTACGGCGACGTCCTTGGCGCCCATCTCCATCAGCGCCCTGAGCGCGGCTCCGGCGCTGCGCTTGGAACGGGCCTCCAGCCAGCGGCCCAGCAGGATGAAGGCGGTCACGCCGGAGGCGACCTCCAGATAGATGGTGGAGGCGCCGTCCCCGCGTGCGATGGCGAACTCGAACGGGTGCCGCATGCCGGGCATGCCCGCGTCACCGAGGAACAGCGCCCAAAGGGACCAGCCGAACGCGGCAAGGGTGCCCAGGGAGACCAGCGTGTCCATGGTGGCCGCGCCGTGCCGGGCGTTCGTCCAGGCGGCCCGGTGGAAGGGCAGTCCGCCCCAGACCACGACCGGTGCGGCGAGGGTGAGCGAGAGCCACTGCCAGTTGTCGAACTGCAGGGCCGGGACCATCGCCAGCAGGATCACGGGCAGGGCGAGGGTGGCGGAGACGGTGAGGCGCCGCCGGAGGGCGGAGAGCTCGGGGTCCTCGTCGGCCTCGGCGGTCTCCTCCCGCGGGGGCGCGGGCTCCTCGGCGGTATACCCGGTCTTCGCCACGGTGGCGATCAGGTCGGCGACCTCGGTGCCCTCCGGGTAGGCGACCCGGGCCTTCTCCGTCGCGTAGTTCACCGTGGCCGTCACGCCGGCCATGCGGTTGAGCTTCTTCTCGACGCGGGCCGCGCAGGAGGCGCAGGTCATCCCGCCGATGAGCAGCTCGACCTCGGCGAGGGCCGGCTCACGGTCGGCCGGTGCCGGGGCGGTGGTGCTGGTCATGTCCTCACTCCAGTGATGCGCGCGCCCGGGAAGCGCGACGGGCCGTACGGGCCGCGGCGGCGGCGTACGGCCCGTACACGGGTACGAGTGCCAGGACCGGTGCGTTTCAGACCTCGCCGGCCGCCGGACTCGGGTTGCTCAGGCCCGGCCGGCCAGTTCGAAGCCGGCCTCGTCGACGGCGGAGCGCACGGCCTCGTCGTCGATCGGGGTGGCGGAGACGACGGTGACCTCGCCGGACTTGGCGACGGCCGTCACCGAGCTCACGCCGGGGATCCGGGAGATCTCGCCGGACACCGCGCCCTCGCAGTGTCCGCAGCTCATGCCGCTCACCTTGAAGACGGTGGTGACGGGGCCCGTGGTGTCGGTCTGGGCGGTCATGTCGTTACTCCTCGCAGAGGCAGGTGGGGCTGTGGGGCCCGCTGGGGACCCGCACCGTCCACTGTACCCCTAGGGGGTATCGGTGCACGACGTCCCCGCCAGCGGTCGCAGATACCGCAGGAGGGCCTCCTTCAGCTCCTGTACGTAGGCCTCCCGCTCGGCGCCCTCGTGGGCCAGGATCAGCTCCAGCCCGGCCTTGTAGATGCCGACGCACATCCGGGCGGTACGGGTGACGGCCGGGGCGGACGCGTCGGGCACGAACGGGGTGAGGAGTGCCTCGACCCGGGCGACCAGGGTGGTGTGCAGCGCGTCGTGCTCCTCGGCGATGCGGCCCGGGATGTCGGGGCCGTGCATCAGCGCGAAGAACGCCGGGTGGCGGCCGTTGAACTCGATGAACCGGTCGACGGCCCCGGTGATCACCTCCTCCAGCGGGGTCGCCGCGGGATCGATCGGGGTCAGGACCTCGTCGTACGACTGCCGCATCTCGTGCATGAGCCGGCTGCCCAGCTCGATCGCGATCGCTTCCTTGTTCGGGAAGAACTGGTACAGCGTGCCCGGGGAGACGCCTGCCTCGCGGGCGATGGCGTTGGTGCTGGCGGCCGTGTAGCCGGTCGTGGAGAACACCGCGGCGGCGGCCTCGAGCAGCTGGGTGATGCGGCGCTCGCCGCGGGCCTGGCGGCGGCGCGGCCGGTCTTCGGTGGTCGCCGCCGTCGTCTCGGTACCGGCTTTCTCGGGCTTCTCGGGCACGCGTTATCCCCAGGTCTGATCACGTGATTGACAAACGCGAGCGGTCACTCGCATTCTGGACCCAGAAATGCGAGCGATCTCTCGTGTTTGCCGGTTCTTGGCAGTTCCATGCTGTCAGGCTGCGCCTGGACACGGGTCTCGGTGAAGGGGACACCGCACGATGACCGAAGTCAACACACCACCGCGCGTCCGGGGCTGGACCCGTTTCGTCACCGCCCGGCCCAGACTGTCGCTGCTGGTGGCGCTGGTGCTCACCGCGCTCGCGGTGCTGGCCGGCAGCGGCGTGGCCGACCGGCTCGGTGCCGGTGGCTGGGAGGACCCGGCCGCCGAGTCCACCCACGCGACCAAGGCCCTGGAGCGCGAGTTCCCCGGCTCCCAGCCCAATCTGCTCCTCCTCGTCGACGCGGGTGACGCCTCGGTCGACGACCCGGCCGTCGCCGCCGAGGCCGAGCGGCTCACCGAGCGGCTGGCGGGCGAGCGGGGCGTCACCGGCATCGGCTCCTACTGGCAGTCCCGCGCCGAGGCCCTGCGCTCGCGCGACGGCCACGAGGCGCTGATCGCCGCGCGCATCACCGGCGACGAGAAGACCGCCGGCGAGACCCTGGAGCGCCTCGCGCCCCACTACCGCGGCGCACACGGCCCGGCGGAGGTCACGGTCGGCGGCCCGGTCGCCGTACGGCACGAGATGCAGACGATCATCCAGGAGGACCTGACCCGGGCCGAGCTCATCGCCCTGCCGATCACACTCGTCCTGCTCGTGATGGTCTTCGGCAGCGCCGTCGCGGCCCTGCTGCCGCTCGGCATCGGCATCGTCGCCATTCTCGGGACCAACGCGATCCTGCGCGGCCTCACCGGATTCACCGACGTGTCCGTGTTCGCGATCAACCTCACCACGGCCCTCGGTCTCGGCCTCGCCATCGACTACGCCCTGTTCATCGTCCGCCGCTTTCGCGAGGAACTGTCGACGGGCGCCGAACCCGTGACGGCGATCGGCACCACGCTGCGCACAGCGGGCCGCACCGTGCTGTTCTCCGCCCTCACCGTCGCGGTGTCCCTGGCCGCGATGCTGGTCTTCCCGCAGTACTTCCTGCGCTCCTTCGCCTACGCCGGGATCGCGGTCGTCCTGCTGGCCGCGGCCGCCGCGCTGATCCTGCTCCCGGCCGCGCTGACGCTGCTCGGGCACCGGGTCAACTCCTGGGACCTGCGCCGTGTGTTCCGGCGGGGCCACCGGGCGGAACCGGCCGGGGAGGAGAGCGGCGCCTGGGCGCGTACGGCGACGCTCGTCATGCGCCGCGCCCCGATCTTCGCGCTCGGCACCACAGCCGTCCTCGTCCTGCTCGGACTGCCCTTCCTGGGCGTGAAGTTCGGCACCGCCGACGACCGTCAGCTGCCGGCGGTCTCCGAGTCCCACGTCGTGCAGCAGCACATCCGGGAGGGCTTCCCGGGAAGCCCCGGCGGCGGCCTCGAAGTGCTGGCCGTGGGCCCTGCGACCGAGGCCCGGTACGGCGCCTACCGGGAGCGGATCGCCCGGCTTCCCGATGTGCTGCGGGTGGACGGTCCGCTGGTGAAGGGCGACTCCGCGTACTTCACGGTGCTGCCGAAGGGCGAGGCGGTCGGCGATCAGGCGCAGCGTCTCGTCGGCGAACTGCGCGACGTCGACGCCCCCTTCCGCACCGAGGTGACCGGCACGGCGGCCGTACTGGTCGACTCCAAGGACGCCATCGGGGAGCGTCTGTCCCTCGCGGCCGTCTTCATCACGATCGTCACCCTGCTCCTGGTCTTCCTCCTCACCGGCAGCGTGCTGATACCGATCCAGGCGGTCGTGCTGAACGCGCTCAGCCTCACGGCCATGTTCGGCGCGGTCGTCTGGGTCTTCCAGGACGGCCACCTGTCCGGCCTGCTCGGTTTCACCACCCCCGGCTCCATCGAGACGACCCTGCCGGTCCTGATGTTCTGCGTGGCGTTCGGCCTCTCCATGGACTACGGGGTGTTCCTGCTGTCCCGGATCAAGGAGGAGTACGACCACACCGGCGACCACGACCGGTCCGTGCGGCACGGCCTGCAGCGCACGGGCGGGCTGATCACCGCGGCGGCGGTCATCCTGGCCGTGGTCATGGTCGCGATCGGCACCTCCCGGGTGACCAACACCAAGATGCTCGGGCTGGGCATCGCCCTGGCGGTCCTGATGGACGCGATGATCGTCCGCAGCCTCCTGGTCCCCGCGGTCATGCGCCTCACGGGCCGCGCCACCTGGTGGGCCCCGGCCCCGCTGCGCCGCTTCCACGCGCGCTTCGGACTGAGCGAGGCAGAAGAGCAACCGGCGGCGGACGGGGGACCGGTGACGGACGGGGAACCCGGCATGGACGGGGAGCCGGGCACGGACGGGGGACCGGGCACGGACGGGGGGCCGGCGAAGGGCGGGGAATCAGCCAGGGACACGGTCGGGTCCCGGAGATGACGCCCCGCCGCCCGGGGCCCGCCCGACACCGGTCCGTGCCACGGGCTAGCGTGCCCCCGAGGCGGGCCGGACCGGGCCGCGCGTGCACAGCGGGCGGCCCGGTCCCCGGGTGCGAACGGAAGGCGGTAGTCATGCGGGCCGTGGTGTTCGAGCGGTACGGGGAGCCGGCCGAGGTGCGGGACGTGGCGGATCCCGAGCCCGCGGAGCACGGAGTCGTCGTGCGGGTGGAGGCCACGGGGCTGTGCCGCAGCGACTGGCACGGCTGGCAGGGCCACGACCCGGACATCACACTGCCGCACGTACCCGGGCACGAACTCGCCGGGGTCGTCGAGGCGACAGGCGCCCGGGTGACCCGATGGCGGCCCGGGGACCGGGTCACCGTGCCGTTCATCTGCGCCTGCGGCACCTGCCCGTCCTGCGCGGCGGGAGCCCACCAGGTGTGCGAGCGCCAGACCCAGCCCGGCTTCACCCACTGGGGGTCCTTCGCCCAGTACGTGGCGCTGGACCACGCCGACGTCAACCTCGTGGCACTCCCCGGGGAACTGTCCTTCGCGACGGCGGCCTCGCTCGGCTGCCGGTTCGCCACCGCGTACCGGGCGGTGGTGCAGCAGGGCCGGGTCACGGCGGGGGAGTGGGTGGCGGTCCACGGGTGCGGCGGGGTCGGCCTCTCGGCGGTGATGATCGCGGCGGCGTCGGGCTCGCGGGTCGTGGCCGTCGACGTGTCGGCCGCGGCCCTGGACCTGGCGCGCACGTTCGGGGCGGCGCAGTGTCTGGACGCCGCGTCCGTACCCGACACCGCGGCGGCCGTCCGGGACGTCACCCGCGGCGGCGCCCACCTCTCCCTCGACGCCCTGGGTTCACCCGTCACCTGCGCCGCTTCGGTGAACGGCCTGCGCCGCCGCGGCCGGCACGTCCAGGTCGGTCTGCTGCCCTCGCCGGACGGCACCACACCCGTGCCGATGGCGCGCGCGATCGCCCTGGAGCTCGAACTGCTCGGCAGCCACGGCATGGCCGCGCACGGCTACCCGCCGATGCTGGAGCTGGTCCGCGGCGGTGTGCTGCGCCCCGACCTGCTGGTGACGTCGACGATCGCGCTGGACGAGGCCCCGGCGGCGCTGTCGGCGATGGGCACGGCGCCGGGTGCGGGAGCCACGGTCATCGAGCCGTGGAGCTGACGCACCGGCGGACGACCGTGCCCCACGCGAGGACGGGGCACGGGGCCGGGCGAGGCGGTCAGTCGGCTCTTCGGCCGCGGTTGCCGGGCCGGGAGGCGACCCAGGCCCGGACCGTGTCGGCGTACCAGTAGGGCTTGCCGCCCTCGACGTGGTCGGGCGGGGGCAGCAGCCCGTGTTTGCGGTAGGACCGCACGGTGTCCGGCTGCACCCGGATGTGCGCTGCGATCTCCTTGTAGGACCAGAGTCTGCGGTCGGTCATGACGTGCACCTCCCCGCGCGCACCACGGCGGCGGCCGTGGACGGCCGTCCGGGGGAGCCGGGCGCTGCGCTGGCGATCAACAAGCCTGTGTCCGGTCAACGACGCGATGGTGAGACGGGGCAGGCCCTGTGGGCCGGGTGTGACGGAAGACCCGCGTACACGCGACATGTGTGACAGGGCCGGAGTGTTTGTGACACAGCCGGGGCAAAGACGCGCGCGGGGTCGGCGGCGGGGCGCCTTGACGCCGCACACGCCGCCGGTCGCAGGCCGTCCGGAGAGGCGGGCCGGGGCGCGGGGCTGAAGACTACGGAACTGTGAGGGCACGAACGCGGGACCGGGTGCGCCCGTGGACGCGGACGCGGACCTCGGAAGGCGCGCAACGGACGGCGACAGACGGAAAGCGCTGTCACGATCTGGTCCGAATGTCTGGACAAAACATTGACAGGGCTTCGAGAGGGGGCTAGAAAGCCGGGGAGAGCCGAGCATCGAGGGGACACCGATGACGTACGACCTGATCACCATGGGGCGGATCGGAGTGGACCTGTATCCACTGCAGACCGGCGTCCCGCTGCCGCAGGTCACGTCCTTCGGCAAGTTCCTCGGCGGCTCGGCGAGCAACGTCGCGGTCGCGGCGGCCCGCCTGGGACGGCGGACCGCGGTGATCACCCGCACCGGCGACGACCCCTTCGGCACCTACCTCCACCAGGCCCTGCGGGACTTCGGCGTGGACGACCGCTGGGTCACCCCGGTGCCCGGCCTGCCCACCCCGGTGACCTTCTGCGAGGTCTTCCCGCCGGACGACTTCCCGCTGTACTTCTACCGCCGGCCCAAGGCCCCCGACCTGGAGATCGACGCCCACGAACTCGACCTCGACGCCGTCCGTGGCGCCCGGGTCTTCTGGGTCACGGGCACGGGCCTGAGCGAGGAGCCCAGCCGTACGGCGACCCTCGCGGCCCTCGCCCACCGCGGCAAGGCCGGCACGACCGTCTTCGACCTCGACTGGCGTCCGATGTTCTGGACCGACCCCGACGCCGCCCGTCCCTTCTACGCGGAGGCCCTGCGCCACACCACTGTCGCCGTCGGCAACCTCGACGAGGTGGAGGTCGCCACGGGCGTACGCGAACCGCACGCCGCCGCCCGGGCCCTCCTGGACGCGGGCGTCGAACTCGCCGTCGTCAAGCAGGGCCCCAAGGGCGTCCTCGCGGTGAACCGCGCCGGTGAGAGCGCCGAGGTCCCGCCGCTGCCGGTGAACGTCCTCAACGGACTCGGCGCGGGAGACGCCTTCGGCGGTTGTCTCGTCCACGGCCTGCTGGCCGGGTGGGACCTGGAGAAGACCATGCGGCACGCCAACGCCGCCGGCGCCATCGTCGCCTCCCGCCTGGAGTGCTCCTCCGCGATGCCCACCCCGGCCGAGATCGAGGCGGCCGTCACCGCGGGGGCCGTGCGGTGAGCGTGGACATCTCCGAACTCGTCAACCTGCGCAGCCACCGCCCGGAGGCGATCGCCGAGGCCGCCGCCCGCCGCACCCGCCGGCCACTGCTGAACCGCGACGGCCGCCTGATGGTCGTCGCCGCCGACCACCCGGCCCGCGGCGCCCTCGGGGTCGGCGGCCGCAGCATGGCCATGGCCAACCGCGTCGGCCTCCTCGAACGCCTCTGCCTGGCCCTGTCCCGACCGGGGGTCGACGGCGTCCTCGCCACCGCGGACATCCTCGACGACCTGCTCCTGCTCGGCGCCCTGGACGGCAAGGTCGTCCTCGGCTCGATGAACCGCGGTGGGCTGCAGGGCGCGAGCTTCGAACTCGACGACCGTTTCACCGGCCACCGCCCCGAGGACATCGAGCGCCTCGGCTTCGACGCGGGCAAGCTGCTCCTGCGCATCGACTACGACGACCCGGGCTCCCTCACCACGATGGAGTCCACCGCCCGCGCGATCGACGACATGGCCGCCCGGAGACTCCCCGTCTTCGTCGAGCCGTTCCTCAGCCGCCGCACCCCCGAGGGCAAGCTCGGGAACGACCTCTCCGCCGAGGCCGTCACCAAGTCGATCGCCATCGCCTCGGGCCTGGGCGGCACGTCCGCCTACACCTGGCTGAAGGTGCCGGTCACCGAGAACCCCGACGACATGGCCGAGGTCATGGCGGCCTCCACCCTGCCCGCCGTACTGCTCGGAGGGGAGGTCGGGGACGACCAGGACGGGGCGTACGAGAAGTGGCGCGGCGCCCTGCAACTGCCCACCGTGCGCGGGCTGGTGGTCGGCCGTTCGCTGCTGTATCCGGCGGACGGCGATGTGGCCGCCGCCGTGGACACCGCCGTCGGACTGCTGTGAGGGCCGCTTCATGACCACCCACGCCCTCACCACGGCCGACGGCACGGAAGACCGGGAGTTTCCGCGCCCGGGTGGAGGCGCGGAAGTCCGGCAGGTCCCTCTTCCGTGCGGCCCGGAAGCCCGGCCGTTCCCCATCCCGGGCAGGTCCCGGGTCCAGATCGCCTCCGGCGCGGGAAGCCGCTTTGCTTTGGCAGGAGCGAAGTGCGAGCGACGACTCCCCGCCCGCTACGGCCCCGCGCCGGAGGTCTCCCGCACGAGGCGCACACCGCCCCGCCGTGTGAACGTTCGTGGTGACCGTCGCGTATCCGTGACCACCCACAGGGAGGGACACCGATGACCTCGACGACGAGACTGACGGTCGCACAGGCGCTCGTGCGCTTCCTGTCGGCCCAGTACACCGAACGTGACGGCGACCGGCAGCGGCTCATCGGCGCCACCTGGGGCATCTTCGGCCACGGCAACGTCGCCGGGATCGGCCAGGCCCTCCTCGAACACACCGAGGAGATGCCCTACCACCAGGGCCGCAACGAGCAGGCCATGGTGCACGCGGCGGTCGGTTACGCCCGCCAGTCGGGCCGGCTGTCCACCCACGCGGTGACGACGTCCATCGGCCCGGGCGCCACCAACCTCGTCACGGGCGCCGCCCTCGCGACCGTCAACCACCTTCCGGTGCTGCTCCTGCCCGGCGACGTCTTCGCGACCCGCCCCGCCGACCCGGTCCTGCAGCAGCTGGAAGTCCCGTACGCGGGCGACGTGTCGGTCAACGACTGCCTGCGCCCGGTGTCGAAGTACTTCGACCGGCTCACCCGGCCCGAGGCCTTGATCCCGTCCGCGCTGAACGCGATGCGCGTGCTCACCGACCCCGTCGAGACCGGCGCCGTCACCCTCGCCCTGCCCCAGGACGTGCAGGCCGAGGCGTACGACTGGCCCGAGGAGTTCTTCGCCGAGCGGGTCTGGACCGTACGGCGGCCCGGCGCGGACCCGGCCGAACTCGCCGAGGCGGTGCAGACGATCCGGGCGGCGAAGCGGCCCCTGGTCATCGCGGGCGGCGGCGTCCACCACAGTCGCGCCGAGGAGGCCCTCGCCGAGTTCGCCGAGGCCACCGGAATCCCGGTCGCCTCCACCCAGGCCGGCAAGGGCTCCCTGCGCCATGACCACCCCCAGGACGTCGGCGGTGTCGGTCACACCGGCACCGCCACCGCGGACGAACTCGCCCGCACCGCCGACCTGGTGATCGGCGTCGGCACCCGCTACACCGACTTCACCACCGCCTCCGGCACGCTGTTCGGCAACCCCGGCGTCCGCTTCCTCAACCTCAACATCGCGCCCTTCGACGGCCACAAGCTCGCCGGTCAGCCGTTGGTCGCGGACGCCCGCAGCGGTCTGCAGGAGCTCACCGGCGCCCTCCGCCTGCACGCCCACCGGGTCGCCGGCACGTACGCCACCGAGTACACGGAGGACAAGGAGCGCTGGGAGCAGCGCGTCGACGCCTGCTACGAGGTGGACGAACCCGACACCCGGCCGACCCAGCCCCAGGTCCTCGGTGCCCTGGACGAGATCGCGGACGCGTCGGACATCCTGATCAACGCCGCCGGCTCCCTCCCCGGCGACCTGCACAAACTGTGGCGGACGCGGTCGCGCGACCAGTACCACCTGGAGTACGGCTACTCCTGCATGGGCTACGAGATACCGGCCGCCATCGGCGTGAAGATGGCCGCACCGGACCGGCCCGTCTGGGCGCTGGTCGGCGACGGCACGTACCTGATGATGCCCACGGAGCTCGTGACGGCCGTGCAGGAGGGCATCGCGATCAAGGTCCTGATCATCCAGAACCACGGCTACGCCTCGATCGGCGGTCTGTCCGAGTCGGTGGGCGGCGAGCGGTTCGGCACCGCCTACCGCTTCCCGGCCGAGGACGGCTCCCACACCGGGGCGCCGCTGCCCGTCGACCTCGCCGCCAACGCGGCCAGCCTCGGCATGCGCGTCCTGCGCGCGAAGACCGTCCGGGACCTGCGCGAGGCCCTCGCCGAGGCCCGGACGGCCGACACTCCCACATGTGTCTACGTCGAGACCCAAACGGCAGACACAGTGTCGGGCGCGCCTCCCGCGCAGGCCTGGTGGGATGTACCTGTGGCCGAGACCGCGACACGGCCGTCCGCGGTCAAGGCACGTGAGCTGTACGAACGGCACGTCTCCACCCGACGCCGCCATCTGTGAAGGAGTTCCCGGCCATGACGAAGATCGTCAACCACTGGATCGGCGGCAAGACCGTCGAAGGCGCCTCGGGCACGCACGGGCCGGTGACCAACCCGGCGACCGGCGAGGTGACGACGAAGGTCGCGTACGCCTCGGTCGACGAGGTGGACGCGGCGGTCGCCGCCGCCAAGGAGGCCTACCTGACCTGGGGCCAGTCCTCGCTGGCGCAGCGCACCTCGATCCTGTTCAAGTTCCGCGCCCTGCTGGACGCCAACCGGGACGCGATCGCCGAGCTGATCACCGCAGAGCACGGCAAGGTCCATTCCGACGCCCTCGGCGAGGTCGCCCGCGGCCTGGAGATCGTCGACCTGGCCTGCGGCATCAGCGTGCAGCTGAAGGGCGAGCTGTCCACACAGGTCGCCAGCCGCGTCGACGTGTCCTCGATCCGCCAGCCGCTCGGCGTCGTCGCCGGCATCACGCCGTTCAACTTCCCGGCGATGGTGCCGATGTGGATGTTCCCCATCGCCATCGCCTGCGGCAACACGTTCGTGCTGAAGCCGTCCGAGAAGGACCCGTCGGCGTCCGTCAAGATCGCCGAGCTGCTCGCCGAGGCGGGCCTGCCCGACGGTGTCTTCAACGTCGTCCACGGCGACAAGGTGGCCGTCGACCGCCTCCTGGAGCACCCGGACGTCAAGGCCATCTCCTTCGTGGGCTCCACCCCGATCGCCCGCTACATCCACACCACCGCCTCCGCCAACGGCAAGCGCGTCCAGGCCCTGGGCGGCGCCAAGAACCACATGCTGGTCCTCCCGGACGCCGACCTCGACGCGGCCGCCGACGCCGCCGTCTCGGCCGCGTACGGCTCGGCGGGCGAGCGCTGCATGGCCATCTCCGCGGTCGTGGCGGTCGGCTCGATCGGCGACGAGCTCGTGGAGAAGATCCGCGAGCGCGCCGAGAAGATCAAGATCGGCCCCGGCGACGACCCGGCCTCCGAGATGGGCCCGCTCATCACCAAGGTCCACCGCGACAAGGTCGCCTCCTACGTCGAGGGCGCGGCAGCGGAGGGCTGCGAGGTCGTCCTGGACGGCACCGGCTTCACCGTCGACGGCTTCGAGGACGGCCACTGGATCGGCATCTCGCTGCTCGACAAGGTGCCCACGTCCGCGAAGGCCTACCAGGACGAGATCTTCGGCCCGGTGCTGACCGTGCTGCGCACCGAGACGTACGAGGAGGCCCTGGACCTCATCAACGCCTCGCCGTTCGGCAACGGCACCGCGATCTTCACCCGGGACGGCGGCGCGGCCCGCCGCTTCCAGCTGGAGGTCGAGGCCGGCATGGTCGGCGTGAACGTCCCGATCCCGGTCCCCGTCGGCTACCACAGCTTCGGCGGCTGGAAGGACTCGCTCTTCGGCGACCACCACATCTACGGCAACGACGGCACGCACTTCTACACCCGCGGCAAGGTCGTCACCACCCGCTGGCCGGACCCGGCCGACGCCCCGGCGGGCGTCGACCTGGGCTTCCCGCGCAACCACTGACACGGGTGCCGGGGCCGTCCGCATCGCGGACGGCCCCACTTTTTTGCGCGCCCCGCCTACGGTTCCCGCACCCGGCGGATCCGTGGCGCAGAAGCGCGGAAGCAACGCTAAACCGCGCCATGGAGATCATTTTGCTACGGATTTCGTAGGTCAGTACCCATTGACGTGACGGTTTCCGTCGATGTTGCATCCCCCACGTGACCGACACCCTCACCCCTGTCGAGGCCGCCGTCGCGCAGGCGGCGGGCGGCCCCAAGAAGCTGAAGCGCTCCATCGGAGTCGTCGGCGGCACCCTCCTCACCCTGTCCTGCGTGACCCCCGCCTCCACCCTGTTCGTGGTGGTCCCCGACCTGTTCGGCTCGCTCGGCACCGCCACCGCCCTCACCATCGCCATCGGTTCGCTGCTCTGCGTGGCGGTGGCTTTCTGCTACGCGGAGCTGGGCACCCTCGTCCCCAGCGCGGGCGGCGAGTACGCCATGGTCTCGACGATGGCCGGACGGCTCGCGGGCTGGCTGGTGTTCGTCCTCTCCCTGCTGGTCGTGTTGATCGTCCCGCCGGTCATCGCGATGGGCACGGCCGACTACCTCGCCCCCCTCGTCCACCTCGACCCGTCCTGGACGGGCGCCTCGGTGATGCTTCTGGCGACCCTGGCCGGTCTGCTCGACCTGCGGGCCAACGCCTGGATCACCGGCGTCTTCCTGGTCCTGGAGGTCATCGCGGCGGCGGTGGTGGCGGTCCTGGGCTTCACGCACGCCGAGCGCGGCGCAGGCAGCCTGGTCTCGATGCAGGTGGCGGGTCCGGAAGGCGCCCCGGACGCCGTCACGGCCCTCCTGGTGGTCTCCGGCCTCGCGATCGCCCTGTTCGTCACGCAGGGCTTCTCCACGGCGGTCTACCTCTCCGAGGAACTGGAGAACCCCCGCCGCTCGGTGGCCCGCACGGTCCTGGCCACCCTCGCCCTCTCCACCGTGATCATCCTGGTCCCGGTCGCCGCCATCACCCTGGGCGCCCCGGACCTCGCCGCCCTGACGAGCGGGGACATCAGCACCATGGTCACGGCCTGGTCCAACTCGGCCGTCGGTACGTTCGTCAGCCTCTGCGTGGCCCTCGCGATCATCAACGCGGGCATCGTCATGGTCATCCAGAACTCCCGCGTCCTGTTCGCCTCGGCCCGCGACAAGGCCTGGCCCGGACCGGTCAACACCCTCTTCTCCCGCCTCGGCCGCTTCGGCTCCCCCTGGGTCTCCACCCTCGCCGTCGGCGTCCCCGGCGCGGCCCTGTGCTTCGTGAACCTGGACACCCTGTACGGCGTCACGGGCGTCTCGGTGACGGGCATGTACCTGCTCGTCGCGATCGCCGCGCTGCTGTCCCGCCGGGGCCACCACAAGCACACCCATGCCTGGCGCATGCCCCTGTGGCCGACGGCCCCCCTCCTCCTGATCGTCGTCCTGCTCTACATCCTGATCCAGCAGGAGACGACGTACCTGCTCTGGACGGGCGGCATCACGGCGGCGGCGACCCTGTACTGGGCGCTGTACCTCCGCCCGCGCAGGGAGACCCGCTGGCTGGTGTCGGTGCCGGAGGCATAAGGGCCCCTTCAGGGGCGCGGGGAACTGCGCGAACAACCCCAACGCACCCGCACCCGGTACAAGCACGGAACCTCCCGAGCTCGCCCCCCGTACACCACCCGCAGTACGCCGAAAACTCCGTGTACACCCCTGGAAGGCCCCGCACTTCGGCCTCCGGTCGACAACTCTTCGACAGCTTCACCCCGTACCGTTGACGCATGGATCTTCGACTGCCCGGCCTCCCCGGGCTGCTGCGGAGGCCCCGGCGGCTCCTGGCCGCCGGAGCCGCCGTCGCCGTCCTGGCCGGCGCGGGAACGTGGACGGCCGTCGCGAACGACGAGACACCCCCGGTCCACCGCGAGGACCGGACCCTGCCCACCGGCGACGGCATCCGCATCGACACCTCCTTCTTCACCACAGGAGGAGACCACCGCCGCCCCGCCGTCCTGCTCGGGCACGGCTTCGGCGGCAGCAAGAACGACGTACGCCGGCAGGCCCAGGACCTCGCCCGGGACGGCTACGCGGTCCTGACCTGGTCGGCCCGCGGCTTCGGCAAGTCGAACGGGAAGATCGGCCTGAACGACCCCGAGGGCGAGGTCGCCGACGTCTCGAAGCTCATCGACTGGCTGGCCGAGCAGCCCCAGGTCGAACTCGACAAGAAGGGCGACCCCCGCGTCGGCATGGCCGGTGCCTCCTACGGCGGCGCCATCGCCCTGCTCACGGCGGGCCACGACGACCGTGTCGACGCCATCGCCCCGGCGATCACCTACTGGAACCTCGCCGACGCCCTCTTCCCCAACGGCGTGTTCAAGAAGCTCTGGGCCGGCATCTTCGTCAACTCCGGCGGCGGCTGCGAGAAGTTCGAGCCCGCACTGTGCCGGATGTACGAGCGGGTCGCGGAGTCGGGCAAGCCGGACGCCGAGGCGCGGAAGATGCTCAGCGAACGCTCCCCGTCCGCCGTCGGCAAGAACATCAAGGTGCCGACCCTGCTGTCGCAGGGCCAGTCCGACTCCCTCTTCCCGCTCGGCCAGGCCGACCGGGCCGCGCGGGCCATCCGGGCCAACGGCGCCCCCGTCGACGTCGACTGGATCGCCGGGGGCCATGACGGCGGCGACATGGAGACCGGCCGGATCGAAGGCCGCGTGACGTCCTGGTTCGACCGCTACCTCAAGGACGACAAGGGCACCGACACCGGCCCCGCCTTCCGCGTCAGCCGCACCCTCGGCCAGGGCTCCGGCGACGGCGAACCCCGCCTGACCGGGGTGACGTCGGACCACTACCCCGGCCTGGAGAGCAAGCAGCGCTCCCTGTCCCTGGCCGGCCGCGAACAGAGCTTCGACAACCCTCCCGGCGCCAGCCCGCCCGGCGTGTCCGCCCTGCCGGGCCTCGGCGGCGCCGGAGGCCTCAGCCGGCTCTCCACGCTCGGCATCGGCGTCTCCCTGGACTTCCCCGGCCAGTTCGCCGCGTTCGAGTCCGCGCCGCTGCGCGAGGACCTCCAGATCACCGGCTCGCCCACCGCGACCGTCCGCGTGAAGTCCACCGGCGACGACGCCGTCCTCTTCGCGAAGCTCTACGACGTCGGCCCCGGCGGCCGCACCCAGCCGGTACTGCCCTCGCAGCTCGTCACACCCGTCCGGGTCGAGGGCGCCAAGGCCGGCAAGGACGTCACCGTCACCCTCCCGGCGATCGACCACGAGGTCGACGACGGCCACCGGCTGCGCCTGGTCCTGGCCTCGACGGACCTCGGCTACGCCTCCCCGGCCACCCCGGCGACCTACACCGTCTCCCTCGAGGGCGACCTGAAGGTCCCCTCGGCCCTCGGGCAGCGCGACACCCAGGACGGGTTGCCCGCCTGGGTGTGGTGGCTGCCGCCGGCCGGCGCCGGCGTCGCGCTCGTGCTGATCCTCACCGGCCGCCGCCGCACGACCGCCCCCGCCCCGCCGGACCCGGCCCTGGCCGAAGTCCCCCTCCAGATCACGGATCTGACCAAGCGGTACGCGAAGTCCGCCGACCGGTACGCCGTCAAGGACCTCTCCTTCCGCGTGGAACAGGGCCAGGTACTCGGCCTGCTCGGCCCCAACGGGGCGGGCAAGACCACCACCCTGCGCATGCTGATGGGACTCATCCGGCCCGACGGCGGCGAGATCCGCGTCTTCGGCCACGCCATCAGCGCAGGCGCCCCGGTCCTCTCCCGGGTCGGCGCCTTCGTCGAGGGCGCGGGCTTCCTCCCCCACCTGTCCGGCCGCGAGAACCTGGAGCTGTACTGGCGCGCCACCGGCCGCCCCGCCGAGGACGCGCACCTGGAGGAGGCCCTGGAGATCGCGGGCCTGGGCGACGCCCTCGCCCGCGCGGTGCGCACCTACTCCCAGGGCATGCGCCAGCGCCTGGCCATCGCCCAGGCCATGCTCGGCCTGCCGGATCTGCTCATCCTCGACGAGCCGACCAACGGCCTGGACCCGCCCCAGATCCGCGAGATGCGCGAGGTGATGATCCGCTACGCCGCCGCAGGCCGTACGGTCATCGTCTCCAGCCACCTCCTCGCCGAGGTCGAGCAGACCTGCACCCACCTGGTCGTGATGGACCACGGACAGCTCGTCCAGGCGGGCCCGGTCGCGGACATCGTCGGCTCGGGCGACACCCTCCTGGTGGGCACGGCCACGCCGGTGGACGAGCCCGTCGTGGAGAAGGTCGCGGCCCTGCCCGGAGTCGCCTCCGCCGTACGCGTCGACGAGGGCCTCCTGGTCCGCCTCGACGCCGACGGCACCCCGCAGCGCCTGGTCGCCGAGCTCGTACGGCTGGACGTGGCCGTCACGTCGGTCGGCCCGCACCGCCGCCTGGAGGACGCCTTCCTCACCCTGATCGGAGCCGAAGCATGAGCAAGCTCGCCGAGCCGCCCGTCGCGGTGGCCGACGGCTACCGCGCGGGCCGCACCCTGCCCTTCCGCGTCGAGCTGGTCCGGCAGCTGAAGCGGCGCCGCACGATGGTGATGGGCGGCGTCCTGTTCGCCCTGCCGATCATCCTGCTGATCGCCTTCCAGGTCGGCGGTGACCCGGGCGGCAACAACAACCGCGTCAACCTCATGGACACGGCGACCGCGTCCGGGGCGAACTTCGCCGCCGTCAACCTCTTCTCCGCCGCGGGCTTCCTGCTCGTCATCCCGGTCGCCCTGTTCTGCGGGGACACCGTCGCCTCGGAGGCGAGCTGGTCGTCCCTGCGCTATCTGCTCGCCGCCCCCGTGCCCCGGGCCCGGCTGCTGTGGTCCAAGCTGGCGGTCGGACTCACCCTGAGCCTGGCCGCGTTGGTGCTGCTCCCGGTCGTCGCCCTCGCCGTGGGCACGGCCGCCTACGGCTGGGGACCGCTCGAACTGCCCACCGGCGGCAGCCTGCCCACCGGCACCGCGGTGCAGCGCATGCTGATCGTCGTCGGGTACATCATGGTGTCCCAACTGGTGACCGCGGCCCTCGCGTTCTGCCTGTCGACCCGCACCGACGCCCCGCTCGGCGCGGTCGGCGGGGCGGTGTTCCTCACCATCATCGGCAGTGTCCTCGACGAGGTGACGGCCCTCGGCGACTGGCGCCACTTCCTGCCGGCGCACTGGCAGTACGCCTGGCTGGACGCCGTCCGGCCGCAGCTGGAGTGGACGGACATGATCCAGGGCGCGTCGGTCTCCGTCACGTACGCGCTCGTGCTGTTCGCCCTGGCCTTCCGCGGTTTCGCCCGCAAGGACGTCGTCTCCTAGGTCGACGCAGGACTCCACCGGCCGAACCGGCAAGCCGCCCCTGGTGTCGTTCATGCCCTGACGGGCCCTTCTCCGCGATGAGTTCGGTGACCACGTCGGTCGACAGTGCTTCCGGCCGCTGACGATCACTGCCTTCCCGCTGCTCACGTAGGCACCTCGCCGCAACGCCACCTGCGCGACCCGCAGGTTCGGAAGGTAGTCCTATGGAAGAAAAGATGATGAGTTGTCCGATTGCGGCCACTCCATCGGGTGTGCCGGAAATGGGGCGGTAGGTGAGTCCTGTGTTATGTTCTGTAACCAGTCGGACACGGCCCGTAAGGAGGGTCGTGTGCGTGAGAAAAATGGAGACACCATGCACAAGTTCAAGAAGGCAGCGGCCCTGGCCGTCATGGTCGGTGGCATTGGCCTGGCCGGCGGTGGAGTTGCCAGCGCCAACGGCGGCTACTCCGACCCGTTCCCGGGTGTTGCCGTCGACAACCTGCAGGTGCTGCAGTGCGAGCAGGAGTTCGACGCTGGTGCCGCCTTCGCGCCCGTGACCGGCGCTGTCACCGGTGACAACGACCAGAACACCGGTAACTTCTGCGCGCAGGTCGCCGTAGAGGACTGATTGTCCCCACAGCTTCAAAAGAGGGTCTCGCATGAATGGTGCGAGGCCCTCTATCTGTTTTCTGGTTTGTATTCATAATCCCTGCTCTCCGTCACCGAGTGTGATTCCCTCCGCTCTGCATTTTTTTCCGAGCCGTATAGCCGGAATGGGTGCGCCCAAATGGGTGTGTCGGGAATGGTGATTAAGCGCGCGCGCATGCTAGCGTCTGTGACGAATCAAACACGGTGCGTAAGGATGCCGTGTTCGTGAATGAATCGGAGAAACAATGCAGAAGCTCAAGACGGTCGCGGCCGTGGCGGTCATGGTCGGCGGCCTGGGTGTGGTCGGCAGCGGTGTCGCCAGCGCCGGCGACGGCCCGATCCTCGTCGACAACGTGCAGATCATGGAGTGCGAGCAGTCGTTCGACGGTGGGCTTGCCTTCGCCCCGATCAACCCGGTGACCGTCGGCGACGACAACAGCCAGAACACCGGCAACTTCTGCGCGCAGGTCGCCGTAGAGGACTGACCCGCGGAATGCCGAGTGGCAGGGTCTCGTGCGCGATGCGAGACCCGCTCCTCGGTTCGGGCAGCCAACGTTCAGCGGGCGTCGGCGGGTAATACGCCACGCCCTATCCATGCCGATCGGGGCCACAGCGCCACATCGGCCAAAAGCTACTAGGAGACACGGGTGCGCAGGTTCAACAAGGTAATGCTCATGACGAGTGCGATCAGCGGTGTCGGTCTCGTCGCCGCCGGGGCCGCCCACGCCGACTGCGCGGGTGACCCGCCCGCGCCCCGTCCCACCGTCGAGAACGCCCAGCTTCTGCACTGCGAGCAGGAATTCGACGGGGGTTCCCTCCTCACGGTCAACGCGCCGATCAGCGTCCTCGGTGACAGTGTCACCAACATCGGCAACTTCTGCACGCAGACGACTGCGCCCGCAAGCTGATCGCACCACACGTACGTTGCTTGGCCGCTGAATCGGGCCCAGTGGCGTGTGCGCGACCTGACGCCTGAAAGCCGGTGACCGCGCAAACGGGCACAATCGAATAGCCAAGCGGTCATCGCTCCGATGGCCGCTTTTGATCTTTCCCAGTATTCGGTCGAAAGTGCGCCGGCTTGAGGAATGTTCATGGTGACGATCTTGGAATCGTCAACGAATCAAGTGGCAAAGGAACTGAGGCGCCTGACCCGGTCCTGATCGAATATCCCGGCCTTCCTCAAACCAGAAAGACAAATACGACATGCGACGAAACTTCAGCAAGGGAATGATCGTGGCGAGCGCCGCGTCGAGCATCCTGTCCCTGTGGGCCGTCCCCGCCCTTGCGGACTCCGGCGCTGAGGAGGCCACGGGCGACAGGCTCAGCACCCCGGCCCGCAGCGCGTCCGCTTTCTCGGAGGAAGACACTTGCGCGGGCGAGGTCGCTCCTCGCGAGTGCGACGCGAGCGTCACCAGTGATCAGCGCGCCGCCGCCGGTGGTTACGGCGACGACAGCGGCACGGGAGAGGAAGGCACTCGACGCACCGAGGGGGCTCTTCAACCGGGCAACGCCGAGGCGCTGCGGGGTGCTCCCCGGAATGACGTGGTTCGCAGCATCGGCCGGCACCTGAACGACGCGGCGAGCTTGTCCTCCAGCCGCCCAGGGGCCGAAGCGGCGGAGCGCGTCGTCGAAGGCCTCTCCTCCGGACCCGGCGAACGCCTCGATGAGGAGGCCGGCTACGGGGACGACGGCGAGACGGGTGGCGGCTACGGCGATGACGGGGACACGGGGGGTGGTTACGGTGACGACGGTGACACGGGTGGCGGTTACGGTGACGACGGTGACACGGGTGGCGGCTACGGGGAAACGCCTGGCCCCACGCCCTCCACTACGCCGCCGGTGACGCCGCCCGAGGGCACGCCCCCGGTGACGCCGCCCTCGCACCACCCGCACCAGCCGCCGTCGATGGCTGAAACGGGTGCGGGTCGAGGGACCCTTGTGAACTCGGGAATCGCTGCGGCGCTCGTGACCGGTGGTGTGCTCCTGTACCGCCGGGGCCGCGCCATGTCCTGCAAGTAGCGACGCCCCTCCGGGTGCCGGACGGCCGCTGCCGTCCGGCACCGATGGGATTCTTGATCCCCTTTTCCGCTCGGGTATTGCAATTCGTTTCTTAGCTACTTCTAAGGTCTCATATGAAGACTCGGCGATCTCCTGTGAGCCGATACCGGAGTGACCTGGAATCGTTAGGCACGGTGTCATAACTCCGGCATACACGTGCCGAGGAAAGGAAACCGATGAAGACTCTCAAGACCGTCGCCGTCGTTGCTGGGACCATGATCGCCGCCGGCGCTGCCGCGCCCGCGTACGCCAACGAGGCGGACGCTGCTGCCAGTGTTGACCTGAGCACCGTCACGGAGACTGTTGAGGAGCGGGCCGGTGACGGCGAACCGCTGCAGCAGAAGGCCGAAAAGCTCGGCCTCACGAAGGACGGCCGCGTGGGCAAGACGCTGAAGAACTCGGCCCAGAACCTCAACAACTCCGGCGCTCTGCTGGGCGGTCTGCCCGTAAATCGCTGAGAACGCCGCTGACCCACTGCTGCGGGTGGGTCAGGGACCGCCCCACAGGCCGATTTCGCGCCGTACGGAGTCGGCCTTCAGGGCCTCTGCATATCGGCCCTCAGGGATTACTCGTCGGGTTGCCGACCGGCCCTGTGGGCCTGTGCACAGTAGGTAACGTCACCAATGTGAGCGGTTGTAGAAAGAGGTCAGGACCATGAACCCTTTGAAAGCTGTAGCCGTCCTTGCCGGGCCCGTTGTCGTGGCCCTTGCAGCCACGTCGGCCGTCGCGCAGGGGAGTGCGGAAAGTGCTGCCGACGGCGTCACCGATGCGACGAAGCGCATCGGGGCGGGGGCCCTCGAAAGCGGAGCGCACGAGGGGCCCGCACACCTCGTCGGCACGCACGACGAAGGACGGTTCGCCGAGGTGATGCAGGGTTCGGGTCGTCCCGTGACCCAGGAGACGCGTTTCTCACTGCTTGGCGGTCTGCCCGTCGACTGAGTCCTCGGCTCTATCAGATTGTGGGACCAGGAATGAAATCGTCGTCTGCTCCGGCCCGCCCCGCGTCCTCACCCGATTGCGCCACTCCGCCTGCCGGCGGGTGGTTCGCCTCCGTCGCCAACGCACGATTCAGGAACCGGCGGTGGCTGCTGGCATCACTGCTCGCGTCAGCAACGGGGGCGGTGATCGCCCCGGTCTTCTCGAAGAGGGAATCGGCCGCAAGCGTCTGGGCGGAGCGGTTCAACGAAACGTACAAAGGGCGGCGCATCGTAGGCGGTAGCTACCCCACCTCCGCCGGGTCCGAAAGCAACCTCGTCCGTTGGCACGTCACCGTCGACGGGGAAGCGCTGCACCTGATGCGGCGTGCGGACGGCAGCTGGATGACCATGATCGACCACTACCAGTCGTACCCGACCCCGCTCGCCGCCGCGCGTGCGGCGGTCGACGAGCTGGCTCCGGGCACGAAACTGGGCGGGTCGTGGGACGGCGGCGGGGACGCGGACGAAAGCCGTGGTGCGAGCGCGGGAACGAAGTTCCGGGAGGACCATCCCCATGGTCTACACACGTAAAGACGTCAGCACGCTGACCCGAACCGAAAGGCGTCGGTTCGTCAACGCGCTGATCGAGGTCAAACGTCGCGGTGAGTACGACGAGTTCGTACGCAGGCACTTGCGGTACTACGCACCCGACGGGGAGAGCGGCCTGCGCGCGGCTCACATGGCGCCTTCTTTTCTGCCATGGCATCGCAGGTTCCTCCTGGACCTGGAGAACGCGCTGCGCCGCGTGGACGATTCGGTGACCCTGCCGTACTGGGACTGGACGCGTGACCGCTCTCGCACGGGCGTACCGTGGACCGACGACCTGCTGGGAGGCACCGGGCGGCGCTCTGACCGGCAGGTGATGACCGGTCCCTTCGCCTTCCGCAACGGCGCCTGGAGAATCAGGGTGAGCGTGACGGACGCCGAGTTCCTCATGCGTGACCTGAGTCGTGTCCGACAGCCCCTCACCCTGCCGACGGCCAAGGACGTCGCGGCGGCACTGGCTGAACCGCTGTACGACACAGCGCCCTGGAACTCGACTTCCACCAAGGGGTTCCGCAACAAGATCGAAGGCTGGGGGCCCGGGCGTCCGCCGGGATCATGGCGTAACCACAACCGGGTCCACCGCTGGGTCGGAGGCCACATGGTCGGCGGTGCCTCGGTCAACGATCCTGTCTTCTGGCTCCACCATGCCTTCGTGGACCTGCTGTGGTCCCGCTGGCAGCGGCGGCATCCGGGCGCCCGGTACCTCCCCGCCAAGCCGCCCGCCCGCGGCGACGCGCAGCGGGGGCGGATCATCGCGCGGAAGCAGAAGCTGCCGCCGTGGAACGTGACACCTCAGGACCTGGAAGACCACAGCCGGATCTATCGATACGCCTAGCAGCCGCCATCCCCGGTGACCACGCCGACACGGTCGTCCGCGAAGCCGCCCGTCGAGCGGCGACACGGACTCATTCCTTCGCACCCGGTCACCGGTGCGGCCGAAGGGGCCACTCGAAAGCCCCAGCGGCGGTGGCGTGAATCCGTTCCACGTGACTCAGTGTCAGTAAGCGGAGACGAGCGAAAGGTACGTCCATGGCCACACGGCAGCGACGCGCACGGTCCCGGCGGCTGGCATTCGTCGCGGCGGCGGTGGCCGCGGCAGCGGTCCTGGCGTCCGGCCAGACGATCGCGGCGGACGCGGGAACGGCACGGTCCGGCGAAGCGGCACCACCGGCGGCGACGCCCACACCGTCGACCCTGCCCGCGTTCACCACCCCTTCGTTCGGCGCCTATCTCGACTACGGCCCCAGCGGCGTGGCCCGCATGGCCCAGCTGAGCAACTGGCTCGGCGGCGCTGAAGTGCGCGTCGGGCACACCTACCTGCCGGGCGATCTCTGGAGCAACATCGAGGGCCACCCCGGCTTCCTCGACGTATGGGCCAACTGGCGCCGCGGGAAGGCCGACCGGCTGTTCGTCCTCAACGTGCCGATGATGGAGCGCAACGAAGAGGGCGTGTCCGACCACGAGGTGCGCGCACTGCTGCGCGAGGCCGCGGCCGGCCGATTCGACCACCACTTCCGCGCGCTCGGCGAGCGGCTGGTCGAGCTGGGCGTGCCGGACACCGTCCTGGTGCTCGGCTGGGAGATGAACGGCATCACCTACACCCACCGCTGCGGGCCCGACCCGGAGGCCTGGAAGCAGTACTGGAACCGGATCGTCACCACCATGCGCGCGGTGCCGGGCCAGAAGTTCCGCTTCGACTTCACACCGAGCCGGGGCCGGGACGCCGTGCCCTGGACGGAGTGCTACCCGGGCGACGACACCGTCGACATCATCGGCATGGACGCCTACGACCAGCCGCAGGGCATGTCGTTCGACGAGCAGGTGTCGGAGCCGTACGGGCTGCAGCACCACGTGGACTTCGCCAAGGCACACGGCAAGGCCATCTCGTTCCCCGAGTGGGGGCTGTTCCGCAACGGGGACAACCCCGAGTACATGAGGCGCATGCTCGCCTGGATGGACGAGCACAAGCCGCTCTACCAGACGCTGACGGACTACTGCCCGCACGGCGTGTGGCAGTGCGGGTCCAACCCCCGGGCGTCCGAGGTCTACCGGTCGTTCCTCTTCGGCCGCAAGGACCCGGCACCGGTCCCCGGCACGCCTTCCACGTCCACCGCACCGGCCCAGATGCCGGCTCCGTCCCCGACGCCCACAGCGCAGCCGAGTCAGCCCGCCCTGCCGCGGCCGGAGGGCTGCTCACCGCTGGACCTCGGCGACTGGGCGGAGTACTGGATCGGCGGGAAGCTCTGCATGCGCCTCGACTGGTGGTCGCGCCACGCGCAGTAGCCCGGAGGGGTCGTGCTCCCGCGGCGGCGGGCCCGGTCAGGGCCGGCCGCCGCGTTCGCGTTCACGCGGTCCGCGCAGCAGTCCCTTGCCGTGCCGGCGTGCCGCCGCGTCGCACAGCGCCGCGGCCAGCAGCGGCGCCGAGTGCCGGCGGGCCAGCAGCAGACGCTGGTTCACCACCGTACGCGGACGCCAGTGGTGCTTGTAGGGCTCGTTGCCGCGCAGCAGGCTGAGCGTGCCGGGTGTGCCGTCCTTGACGTGCGTGGCGGTCGAGTCCAGCAGCATCGCCGCCACATCGGCCTTGCGCTCGCGCAGCGCCGGGTGCGCGCCGTACAGATAGCCGCCCGCCAGGCGAAGCGAGAGCAGCGTCACGTCGACCGCCACGACCTCGTCGTCGAGCCGGAACTCGGTCACCACCGCGTCCCCGGAACGCACCATCGCGCCGACCGCCCGCACCAGGTGCTCGCGGAACCGCGGCCGCAGGTGCTCCGACGTCACCTTCCGCCCCTGCCACTGCAGCCGGTGCAGCTCCAGCAGCCGCACCAGAGCGGCCTCGACCTCGTCCGGGGGCACGACGTGGCGCTGGACGCCGAGCGCGTCCAGCTTGCGCAGCTTGGCGCGCAGCCGCTGCTGGGTCTTCGTCGGCAGCCGGGCCAGCAGTTCACCCATGGGCGCGGCCGGCAGTTCCAGGCACACCGAGTCGTCCACCCGCCGCCGCGACCCGGGCCACTGCTCGTAGAGCCGCTCGGCCGCCCCGCCCGGCCGTACCTCGCGCAGGTCGATCAGCGCGCCCCGGGCGGCGTCCGACAGCGCGTCGGACAACACCGTCAGCGGCTCGTCGCCGTGCTCGTCGGCCAGCAGGACGTCACCGTAGTCGGAGATGGCCCCGCCGAGCGGCACCAGCGCCGGCAGCGGATGCCGTACGCGCATCAGCGGGGCAGCCGCGGCCAGTTCACCGCTCGCGGCGCGCACCAGCACCAGCCGCAGCCGGGCGTGCCGGCCGTAGGACCGCCACCACGAGTGCAGCCAGGCGTGGCTCTGGAACGGGGTGGCGCAGGCGCAGTGCCGGTACAGCCGGTTCCAGTCGCGGGCCAGGCCCGCGAAGCCCCGCTCGTCGGTGACCAGTTCGGCGCTGTACCTCACAGCTGCCGCTGCGTGTCGGCGGCGAAGGCCGGAGCGGGCACGGAAGCCGGACGGCCGGGGCTCGCGTCGGCCCGCCGCGGCCGGACCAGCAGCGCCAGCCCGCCCAGCAGCCCGCCCGCGCTCGCCCCGACCAGGCCGGTCACCACAGCGGACGCCGAGGACGGCTCGTCCGGGGTCACCGCGCGAGCGAACGGCCGCAGTTGGACGTGGGTGGACGGCTCGGCGTCCTCGGCGTGCCGGGTCAGCGCCCGGGCCACGGCGTTGGCCATGGCGGCGGCCAGCTCCGGGCGCTCGGAGGTCGCCGTGACCGACACCATCGGTGCGTCCGGCGAGGTCGCGGTCCGGACACCGCGCCGCAGGGCCGACACGGGGACGTCGGCCTGCACCTGCGCGTCCCCGAGCACCGCGAGCTGGGTGGCGACCCGGCCATAGGCCTGGGCGAATCCGAGGGCGGTGGCGGTGTCCGACTTCGCCGTCGGCACGGCCACGACATAGCTGGTCGCCGTGTACTCGGGTGTCCGGACCACTCCGTAGCCGCCGCCGAGCAGACCGCCTGCCACGGCCCCGGCCGCGAGCAGGGACCAGGGGGGCAGGGACCGGGCGAGGGCGGAGACCTGGCGGTGCTGCCGTGCGGGGGTGTCGGTCATGAGGCGCGGGCTTCCTGGGACGGGGCGGACAAAGGACGGGAGACCGCGGCGGCGTAGACGTCCATGAGCCGTGCGGCGCTGCGGGTGATGCAGTAGTGGCGGGCGGCCTCGGGCACCGTGCGCGGCCCGGGCCCCTGACGGCGTACGTCCGCCAGGGCCCGCGCGTACGCGCCCGGGCCGCCGGTGACGTGCCGGGCGCTGGGCGCGGCGGACGCGGGCAGGTCCTGCAAGGCCGGGCAGGAGGCGTAGAGCACCGGCAGTCCGGCCGCCAGTGCCTCCACGACGGCCAGGCCGAACGCCTCCTCCGGGGACGGGGAGGCCAGGACGTCCATCGCGGAGGTCAGCGACGGCAGGTCGGGGCCGGGCGTGCCGTCCGGGACGTAGGGGCGTTCGCCGGTGAACAGCACCCGGTCGGCGACCCCGGCCGCCCGGGCGGTGCGGCGCAGCACGTCCTCCTCCGGGCCGGCGCCCACCAGCAGCAGCCGGCAGTCGGCGGGCAGGTGGGCCAGCGCCCGGATCAGCGTCCCGAAGCGCTTGCCGGGGGCGAGGCGGCCGACCGCGCCGACGACGTACGCGTCATCCGGCAGGCCCAGCCGGCGACGGGTCTCGGCGCGCCGGGCCGGGTCGTAGCGGAAGCGGGCCACGTCGATGCCGTTGGGCACGACCTCGATGCGGGGCCCGGGCACGCCCCAGCGCTCGAGCCGCTCGGCGACCGTGGGGGACACGGCGACCGTGGTCCGGCCGAACCGCTCGCCCACCAGATACAGGGCCCGCACCCCGGCGTTCAGGGGCCGGCCCTCCATCTGCGAGTCGCCCAGGGAGTGCTCCGTGGCGACGACCGCCCTGACCCCCGCGAGACGCGCGGCGATCCGGCCGTAGAGGCACGCGCGGTACAGGTGGGTGTGCACGAGCTGGTAGCCGCCCCGGCGGATGAGGCGCACCAGCCGGGGCACGGCGGCCAGATCACGGTTTCCCGCCATGCCGAGGTGGTGCACACGCACCCCGTCGGCGGCGAGCCCGGCTGCGACCGCACCCGGGTTGGTCAGTGTCACCACGTCGCAGTCGACGGGCAGGTGCCGCAGCAGCAGCCGCAGTTGCTGCTCGGCGCCGCCCACGCCGAGGCCGGTGATGATGTGCAGGGCCCTCACCGCGGCTCCTGGACGGCTCGGCGGCGCAACCGGTGCAGCCGGTACTTCAGGAACAGCCGTACGCCGGTGTCGTTCTGGCCGATGTGCACCCGGGGCAGGGCGTGCGGGCCGCCGAGCGGGCCGGGGTCGATCGCGCAGCCGTAGGTGTAGCCCGCCTCCCGCACCGCCTCGACGGCCCGGGCGTCGAGGGTGCCGTACGGGTAGCAGAAGCCGGCGGGCGCGGTGCCCGTGAGCTCCGCGAGCACGGTCCTGCTGCCCTCGGTCTCCGACTTCAGCGTGACGTCGTCGGCCTGGGTCAGGTCGACGTGGGTCAGGCCGTGCGAGCCGATCTCGATGCCCTCGGCGGCGGCCTGCCGTACGCCCTCCGCGGTCAGCAGCCGCTTGCGCGGGCCCAGCGGGTCCCAGGCGTTCTCCCCGCCGAGCCGGCCCGGCAGCACGAACAGGGTGGCGCCGCAGTCGTACCGGCGCAGCACGGGCAGAGCCTCGGCGACGAAGTCGGCGTACCCGTCGTCGAAGGTGAGCCCGACCAGGCCGCGGCCCGCGCCCCGGGCCCGGGCGGCCAGCAGTTCGGTCATGGACACCCCGCGCAGACCGCGCCGCCGCAGCCAGCCCAGCTGCCGGTCCAGCCGCTCGGGCGAGACCGTCACGCGGTACGGGTCGTCGGTGGGGTCGCCGACGGAGTGGTACATCGCCACGAACAGTGCCGGGCCGGATCCGGCTCCGGTGGCCCGGACGGACGTCCGGGCGCCGGGACCGGTGTGTGCGGCGGCGCTGGTCAGGACGCCGGGATCGTTGTGTGCGGCGGTGCTGGTGTGCGCGTCGGTGCTGGTCCATGCGTCGGTGCCGGTCCGGGCGTCGGCGTTGGATTCGGCACCGGTTTCGGCGTCGGGGGAGTCAACGGGTGCGGCCATGAGGAAGCCTTCGTGAGACGGAACGGAGGGACTGCAGCGCGGTGACGCAGCCCTGGTCGCCCAGGGCGCGGCCGAGCGGGAGGAAGACGGCGGCGACGGTGACGGCACCGGCGGCGAGGGCGAGCAGGGGGGAACCGGCCCGGCCCGCTGCCCAGGCACCGGCGAGCGTCGCGGGCACTGCCGCGCCCACCGCCCCGGCCAGCTGGGCCCAGACCCGCCGGGTGCGGATCGGGACACCGCGGCCGGCCAGCCCGGCGAGGAGGAGTACGGCCGTGACGGTGATGCCGCCCGCGTTGGCGGCGGCGATCCCCCGCACACCCCACGGCCCCACCGCGCAGACACCCGCCACGGCGGTGACGGCCAGGCCCGCGGCCATCGCGCCGAGCGGGAACCAGCTGACCCGCCCGGCCGAGAAGTACGAGCGGATCAGGGCCCCCACCAGGGTGTGCGCGAGGAGACCGAGGGCATAGACGCGCATCACCCCGGCCGTCGCCGCGGTGTCCTGGGCGGTGAACGCGCCCCGCTGGAGCAGCAGTTCGACGATCTGTGGTGCGCAGGCCACGACCACCGCCCAGCCGGCCAGCACCATCGAGGCGGCCAGTGCGAGGTCGCGCTCGACCCGGTCGCGGGCCCGCTCGGTGTCCCCCTCGGCCAAGGCCCGGGCGACCACCGGGAACGTGACCGTGCACAGCATCAGCGACAGCGTCATCGGGATCTGGGTGATCTTCTGCGCGAAGTTGAGGTGCGAGATGGCACCGGCGGGCAGCGTGGAGCCGAGAAACCGCTCGATCAGCACCTGGGCCTGGCGGCACAGCGCGAACAGCAGGACCGCCGCCAGCAGCGCGACACCCATCGCCCGCTGGTCGCCCGACCCGCCGCCCGGCTGCGCGACCCGTACGCCCTTGTGACGCAACTCCCGCCACAGCACCGGCATCTGCACCAGCACCATGAGACAGCCGCCGATCGCCACCCCGGCCGCCGCCGCCCGCACGCCCCACCGCCCGCCCAGCACGAGCACGGCCGCGATGATGCCGGCGTTGTACGCGACGTAGATCGCCGCCGGGGCGAGGAACCGGCGGTGGGCGCGCAGGGCCGCGCTGCAGTAGCCGGCGAGCCCGAACGACAGCACACAAGTGGCGGTGAGCCGGGTGCAGTCGACCGCGAGCCCGGGGTCGGGCAGGCCCGGGGCCAGGACCCCGACCACCTGTGGCGCGAGGACGGCCAGGAGCGCGCCCACGGCGGCGAAGGCCAGGGCCAGCCGGGGCAGTGTGTGTGCCACCAGCGACCGGACGGGGTCCCCTGACGCGCCCCCGGCCCGCCGGGCCAGGGCCATGCTGAACGCCGGGATCAGGGCGATCGCCAGCCCGTCCTCGATGAGCAGCGTGGCGGCGAACTCCGGCACGGTCCACGCCACGAGAAACGCGTCCGTCGCACTCCCGGCCCCGAACATCCGCGCCAGCGTCTGGTCCCGCACCAGCCCCAGCAGTGCACCCGCCGCCGACAGCACCGCGGTGAGCAGGGCGGCCCGGGCGAGGAACCCACGGGTGACGGGCGCGTCCGCGGGCCGGGGAGAGGCCCCGGGTTCCGGAGCGCGGGGCGTCTCGGGTGCGGACGGCGCCCCGACCGGTGGCGGAACGGGGGGTGTCTCGGGCGCGGACGGCGCCCCGACCGGTGGCGGGACGGGGGGTGTCTCGGGTGCGGACGGCGCCCCGACCGGTGGCGGGACGGGGGCGATCGGCGGCTCGGGCACGGGCGGTGCCTCTGGTGCGGGGGCCGTCGCGGGTTGGGACGATCGGTCTGGCGTCACCGTCATCGTGCCGGCGCTTCCTGTGCCGAGTGCCGGGCGTCCGGCGCGGCGACGGCCGGTCCGGTCGAGGCGAGGCCCGTCCGGTCCGACAGCCCCCACCACGCCGCCAGGCCGAAGCACATCGCCGTCAGGACCGTCGACGGCCCGCCGATGTCGGCGTAGGCGAAGTCGGTCAGCTGCCACACCAGGAGGCCGAGGGCGACCAGGCCGCAGTCCAGGCCGGGTCCGGCCGTGCGGCGGGTGCGCCACAGGGCGCGCACCGCGCACAGCAGCAGAGCCAGCCAGCTGCCCGTCATGGCCAGCAGACCGATCAGCCCCTGTTCGGCCAGGACCAGCAGGTACATGTTGTGCGGCGACAGCAGCGGCTGCTTGCGGTAGGCCGCCCCCGCGCCCTCGGTGTCGCTGCCCGCGGACAGGGCCAGCGAGGAGTGCCCGTCGCGGTGTTCGGGGAAGCCCTTCAGGCCGACCCCGGTCAGCGGGTGCTCGCCCCACATGCCCTTCGCGGCCGCCCACATGGTGTACCGGTCGGTCACCGACTGGTCGGGCGCGTCGGTGACCTGCGTGATGCTGCTGACCCGCTCCTGCAGCATCGCCGTACCGACGCCGAAACCGCCCACCAGGACCACGCTCGCCGCGACCACCACGGCCGCGGCCGACAGTGCCCGCCGCAGCCCGGACAGCAGAAGTTGCACCAGGCACGTCACCGCCGTCGCGATCCACGCCCCACGGCTGAACGACACCGCCAGCGGCGGCAGCAGCAGCAACGCGCAGGCGAGGGCGGTCAACCGATGGCGCACCGGCGCACTGCCCAGCGCGAGCCCCACCGCGCAGACCAGGCCGAGGGAGACGACCGTGGCCATGCCCATCACGTCCTGCGCCCCGAACGTCCCCACGGCCCGCACCGGGCGGCCTTGATAGGAGGCGCCGGTCGCGGTCGCGTACTGGTGCACGCCGACGGCTCCCTGCCACACCGCCAGCCCCACGAACGACCACGCCAGCAGCCGGAAATCGTCCCGGTCCCGCAGGAGCAGCAGCACGGCCAGCGGCACCAGCACGAAGACCTGCAGATAGCGGCCGAAGCCGACGAGCCCGTCGCCCGGCGACAGCGCCCCGGCCGCCGCGACGGTGACCCCCAGCACCGGCAGCCCCAGCACCAGGGCCGCCGTGGCGGACAGGGGCCGCTTGCGGTCCCGGAGGAGACGGATCGCGCAGTACAGCACGACCAGCGCGGACACGGCGTCCGCCGGGCCGGCGCCGCCCTCCCCGCCCGGCCCCACGGGCAGGGCGAGCAGGGCGACGACGGCCGGCAGGGGAAGAACGGGCGCGTACGCCCCGACCCGGGTCATGCGCGCTCAGCTCCCCGTCGGACGCACGAGCGCCGCCGCCGTACGCAGCAGGATGCAGACGTCCTGCCACAACGACCAGTCGTCGATGTACGCGTTGTCGAACCGGGCCCGGTCCTCGATCGAGGTGTCGCCGCGCAGCCCGTGCACCTGGGACAGGCCCGTCACGCCGGCCCGGACCCGGTGGCGGGCGGCATAGCCCGGGTAGATCTGACCGAACTGCGCGACGAAGTAGGGGCGTTCGGGTCGCGGGCCGACCAGGCTCATGTCGCCGCGCAGGACGTTCCACAACTGGAGCAGTTCGTCGAGGGAGGTGCGGCGCAGGAACCGGCAGAACCAGGGCATCCGGCGGTCACCCGCCACGCTCCACCGGGTCGCCGACTCGTTCTCGTCGGCCGGGCGGTGGGTGCGGAACTTCAGCAGCGTGAAGGGCCGGCCGTCCTTGCCGACGCGCTCCTGCCGGAAAACGACCCCCGGCCCGCCGGTCAGCCGCAGCACCACCGCGCACACCAGCAGCAGCGGGCCGGCCAGCAGCAGCAGCGCGCCGGACGCCACGACGTCCAGGGCCCGTTTGCCGGCGCTGCCGCGCAGCCGGGTCCCGAGGTCGAGGGGACGGCAGGGGAAGCCGGCGAGCCGGTCCCCCGACCAGCTGGAGGGCACGTCGGGGTCGATCTCCCACACCGAGCAGCCCGACTCGGCCAGCGCCCGCAACAGCGGCCCCTGCGAGGTCCGTGTGGAGGTGCGCACGGCCAGCACCTCGCGCACCCCGTTCTGGACGACCGCCCGCTGCACCTCCTCGTCCGTGGTCAGCACGGGCAGTCCCGCGCTGCCGTCGGGTTCGTCGGTGACGACACCCACCGGCCGCACCCCGTAGCGGGGGTGGCGCAGGACGGCGGCGGCCACGCGCTGCGCGGTCGCGGCCGGTCCGACCACCAGCGCGGCCTGCGGCTGATGCAGCAGTTCGGCCCGCCGGCAGGCGTGTACGGCGGCGCGCCCGGCGCAGCAGACCGCCGTCTGGAACAGCATCCCGGTCGCCAGGGTGGACAGGGACAGCGTGTGCCGCGGTACGCAGGCCGCCGCGAAAGCCCCGAGCGCCAGCCAGGCCACCGCGATCCGCCCGCTGACGGCGGGCAGTTCGTCGAGCAGCGCGGGCAGCCGGGCCGGCCGGTGGGAGTGCAGCAGCAGCGACGCGGTCACCAGCACCGCCAGCAGCACCGGGTGGCGCTGGGTGCCGGACAGCGCCAAACCGCCCAGTACGGCGGCCGTACCGTCGGCGGCGAGGAGCGGCAGCGGTGACACGGCCCGGACCGGGGGGCGCCGCTCGGGGACGCGGAAACCGGCCGCGGTGCCGCGCGGCGGCAGCAGCGACACCGGCGGGCTTCCGAGCAGGCGGGGCTGCCCGGTGGGAGGTGGGACGGTGCTTTCCGCGGTCACGAGACGACTGTCTCCCTGCGCTCGGTGGACTCGGCGCGCGCGCCCAGGAGTTCGCGGTACACGTCCGCGACCGCCCGGGCCGTGCGGCGCACGTCGTGCGTGGACAGGACATGCCGGCGTCCCCGGTCGCCGAGGGATCGCCGCAGCGGCGGATCGAGCAGCAGACCGGCCACGGCCCGGGCCAGGGCCGCCGGGGCGAGGGCGGGAACGAGGCAGTGCGGCGCGAGCCCGGGCGGCAGGCTCTCCCGGGCCCCGCCCACGTCCGTCACCACCACCGGCCGCCCGCACGCCATGGCCTCCAGCGGGGCCAGGGCCATGCCCTCCCAGCGCGAGGGCAGTACGACCAGGTCCGCCGCCTGGTACCAGGGCACGACGTCGGCGACGTCCCCCGCGAACCGCACGGACGGGGGTGCCAGGGCCCGCAGCCTGCCGTGGTCGGGGCCTTCGCCGACCAGCACCAGCCGCGCCCCGGGCACCTGCCGCAGCACCGACTCCCACGCCGTCAGCAGGAGGTCCTGGCCCTTCTGCCGGCACAGCCGCCCCACGCACACCACGAGTGGCCCTCGCGGGCCGCTGTGCGGCAGCAGGGCCGCCCGTACGGTGTCGGTGTCGGCCGGACGGAAGCGTTCGACGTCGATGCCGTTGGGTACGACGCTCCACCGCCCACGGACCCCGGCCGCCTCACCGAGCCGGCGCTCCGCCTCGCTCACGCAGAGCAGCCGGGCCGTCCAGCCGGCGCCCCACCGCTCCCATCCGCGCGCGAGGGCCGCGGCCGTACCGCCGACCGCCTCGAACGACCAGGCGTGCGGCTGGAACACCGTCGGGATCCGGCCGCGCAGCGCGAGCCGCCCGGCCAAGCCGGCCTTCGCGCTGTGCGCGTGCACCAGTTCAGGACGCACCTCCGCGACGATCCGGGCCAGCCTGCGCGTCTCTCCGGCGGTGGCAACTCCGGGTGCGCGCGTCGCCGCCCAGTGCCGTACGTCCGCGCCGAGTTCCCCCAGCCGGGCCGCGAAGAGACTGTCGGGGCAGGCGACGGTGACCCGCAGGCCGTCGGCGAGCTGGGCGCCCACCAGGTCCGTCACGACGCGGGCGACGCCGCCGTCCACGGGCTGGGTGAGGTGCAGGACCCGTGGCGGAGGGTCAGTCGGTGACAGGTGCATGCGCGGTTTTCCTCGCTCAGGGACGGCGCTCGGGACGGCGGGAACGCGCCTGGCTGCCGGGTGCCGACGGCGCCGCGGAGCGCGCCGGCGCACACCGCGTCCCGCTGGCCAACGAGCCGGACGCCCACCGGTCACCACCGCACGGCTGGGCGGGGCAGAACGTGCTCCCCCCTGGGGTGGCCGATCGAAAGAGCGAGCGAGGCACATGCGAGGTACGCATGACCGGCGAGTCCTTTCACGAGAGTCCCGACGGGCTTGTCCTTCTCGCGGTGCCGTGTTCGGCAAGCGACACATCACCGACGAGCCGCACCTCGGGCCGGACCGTCGCGTGCGGCTGCCCGGTGAGGTGTCGCCGCGCCGGGGGTTCACGACCGTCACCGTCTACCGCGCCGGACTCCTTGTCGCCACCGTCTACCGCGGCGGCTCCACGTCGCCAACCTCTACCGCGGCGGCTCCACGTCGGCACCGTCTTCATCCGGTCGGTGCGGTGAATCGCAAGAAGCGGCCTAGCGCTGGACGGTTGCCGCGGGCGGAGAGGGAATCGCGTCGGCGCGGAGGGGGTGAGCAGAGCCGTTGAGCGCACCGGCCGTGTGAGCGGTGTGCGGGGAGGTGCCGTGCCGGCGCCGGGGGAACGCGCGTCGCGGTGGGCGGGTGAGAGTGATCTGGCGGGCGGCCTGCTGGAAGCAGACCAGTGACGCCAGACCGGGCAGCGCCGCGACTGCCATGGCACCAATGCTGTGGGGGGTTTGGACGACACAGAGCAACATCGCCAGGGTCGAGAACAGCAGCACCACGGCCCAGGAATGGAAGGCACGCCGCCGGTGCAGTGACGCTCGCACCACGGACAGGGCGCCCACCGCATAGGGGCCGTACACGAGCAGGGGCCACCAGGCCGCGGGGGTCTTCCCCCGGCCGAAGACAGCGGCCAGCACGAGCGGTTCGTAGGCCACCACCGCTCCGAGGAGACTGACCGAGGACGCGGCCACCGCGATCAGTACGCCCAGGCTCATACTGGCTGCTCGAAAACCACGAGCGCGGAGCGACGGCCGCGCCTTGCGATGGCTCACCCGAGTGTCTGTCAGCGGAGCCATCTCCGCGGTGGTCTCCTGCGGGCCTGCCAAAGGTTCGAACGGTTCGCCCGAAAAGGGGTCGCAGCGTAGGGGGTCCGCCTCCTGCGGTTCGAAGGGCGGCTCGGGCACCAGGTACGTCAGTTCCTGGGCGGGATCCCAGCCACCGGAGGCGGTGAGAAGCCCGTCCCATTGGCTCTGAGGGTCATATTGACCGGCATCGAAGTCCACCGGATACAGCGGGTTTCGAGCAGAGGGCGAGGGTTGGTAATAAGCCTGGAATGACATGGTAAGAAGATCAGTCCGCCTGCCCGGGGGCTGCGCTCTTACTTCCGTCCCAACGCTTGGCGAGAGCCTTCTCCAGGCGGATCAGGTCGTTCATCAATCGCCGAAGGTCATCAACCCTGCTGGTCATGGCGGCGCGCGGAAAGTGCGTCGCCGGAAACGTCTTGCGGCGCACGGGAAGGCACTGCTTGCCGGGCAAGACAGAGTTCCGCACCTTGTTCTCGTGATCCATGCCTGGCATAACGCACTACTAATGCTGCGGATGCGCGGCAAAGGAGTGAAGGGCTCCAGTGCATTGTGACCATGAACTAAGAGACATGCGCTAGTGGCGGGCCCCGGATCGGGCGTGGTCGCGGGGGAGGACGGTCATCCGCAGGGCGCGCGGTCGTACGGTGAGCCGGGCGACCTGGCGGACGGCCTGGTCCTCGGCGAGTTCCAGCCGTACCGAACGCAGCATCGTCGCGAGCGCCGTGACCATCTCGGTGCGGGCGAAGCGGTCCCCCATGCACTTGTGCTTGCCGTCCCCGAAGGGCAGGAACGCGCCCGGCGGAGGCTCCTGCGCGGCGTCGTTCCAGCGGTCCGGGTCGAAGGTGAGCGGATCGGGGAAACGCTCGGGGTCGCGGTGCAGAGCGTGCTGGCAGTAGGCCAGCTCGGTACCGGCGGGCAGCGTCCACTCGCCGAGACGGGTCTCCTCGGTGGTACGGCGTGTGACCAGCCAGCCGGGGTGATGCAGCCGCAGGGTCTCGGTGATCACCCGATTCAGGTACGGCAGCCGGGCCACGTCGTCGAGGGTGACGGGCCGCTCGCCGAGGACCTCGGCCAACTCGGCCAGGACCCGGGCCTCGATGCCGGGGTGGCGGGCGAGTTCGTACAGGGCCCAGGACAGAACCGACGCGGTGGTCTCGGTGCCCGCCACGGCCAGGGTGAGGATCTCGGAGCAGATCTGATGCCCGGTCAACGGCTCGCCGGTCTCCTCGTCGATGGCGCGCAGCAACATGGAGAGCATGTCTCCGGTGTCGTGCCCGGAGGCCTGCAACTCCTCGACGGCGGTGTTGACGGTGGCGCGTACGCCGGCCCGGGCCCGGTCGAAGCGGCGGTTGAAGGGCAACGGCAGGCGCTCGGCCCAGTCGGGCAGCATGAGGCGCACACCGACGCCGTTCATCACCACCGACAGGTCGCGGCGCAGCCGGCGGAAGACGGCGTCGTCGAGGCTGCCGGCGAACACCGTCTTGGCCAGCATGTCGAGGCTGAGTCCGACCATCGCCTCACGTACGTCGAGGAGCCGACCGGGTTCCCAGCCGGCGACCGTGGCCGTGACCTCGGTGCGCATGATGTCGACGTACCGGCTGATCTCGGTGTGGGCGAACGCCGGTTGCAGCTGGCGGCGCTTGCGTACGTGAGGCCGGCCGGTGGCGGTGACGACGCTGTCGCCCAGCAGCTGGCCCAGCTTGTCGTAGAGCCGGCCCTTGTCGAGGGAGGGCGCGAGGGCCTTGAGCATCTGGTGGATCAGGGCCGGGTCCTGGACCACGACGGTGCGCGTTCCGGGTTGCAGGACGATCTCGACGAGCGGTTCCCGGGTGTCGCGCAGCGAGTCGATGAAGCCGAGGTTGTCGCGCATTCTCAGCGCGTGGCCGATGAACGGAAGCGATCCGGCAGCCCGAGGTATGGGGAGAGGCGCAGCGGACGTCACGGGTCATCCCTTCGCGGCAATCGTGGGCGCCCCTATGGCTTCCCTGACCCTTCCCCGGCGCAATCCTGTCATGAACGTGTCCTGTGCCACGTGGAACGAGTGGGCGGGAGGAGGGGCCCCGGCGGAGAGCGTTGCGCGAACTGCTCGGGCAACACTGGTCAGACGTCGCCGGCACATCCACGCGCGCGCCGAGACGACCGAGAAGCGGGCCGCTCTCGACAAACAAGGAGACCGCCAGCTGTCCGGGGAACGGCGGGGCCTTTGCCGTCGGCATTCCCGTCGGAGACGCGAAAACGCCCTGGAGGAGAGATTCCTGTGCCTTCGCCGGTCGCTCGCGAACGAATATTCGGCTGTTCGGCCAGCGAAACGAGATGCCCGTGCCGGGCGTCGACATCGTCAAACGGCCTCGACCTGTGATCATGGGGCGTTCATTGAAAGTGATCGACGAGAAGTTCCTGGTCGCGACGGGCGAAGCGTCGCCGCCGTGGGGCGCTTGTTGAAACACGCTGTAGGTGATCTGATGAACTGGTTGACCTCGCTGCCGGCCGTGGTGCTGGTTGTGGGCGGGCTTTTGCTTGCCCTGTTGGTCGCGGCCGCAGCGCGTATCGGCGTCCGGATGCTCGTACCCGTCGGGGAACGGGATCGGGTACCGCAGATCGCCACACCTCTGATGCCGACACTCGGTGCCGCGTTCGCGATCTTTGCGGCACTCTCACTGGCCAGCGAGGCCGGCTACCTGCGTGCGGCCGAGGGGTTGGTGAGTGACGAGGCGGCCGCGGCCTCCCGCCTGGCATGGGCGGCGACAAGCCCGCGAGTCCAGTCCGTGCCGATCCATGGGGCCCTTCTGGACTACCTGCAGACCACGCGTGCCAGGGAGTGGGAGGGCGCGGCAGCGGCGTCCGGTGATGACACGGCCACCGCTCGCGCGATCGCACGGATGGAGCGCAGCGTTCGCGCCGAGGCAGCCCGGCCCGCGGTGGGAAGCGCGGCAGGGACGGAGTTGCTGTCCTCCCTGGACGGTGTCACCAGCAGTCGTCGCGCCCGCGTCGCGGCCGCCTCGCGTGATGTTCCGTCGCTTTACGTCGTCACCCTTGTGGTCAGCGGACTGGCCTTGATCGTCAACTCCGGCGCCCTGGTCTTCCGCAGCAGCCTGCGAACGTCGCTGCTCATCGTGGGCGTTGCGAGTGTGGTCGGGCTGAGCCTGGCGCTGCTCTTCGCACTCAGCGCGCCATGGGGCGGACCGTTCATCGTGAGTGGGCATCCACTCAACGCCGTCATCGGGGACCTGAAGTCCGGCTTCTTCGAGGGGCAATAGGCGGCGGGCACGACCGAACGCCGACAGCGCACCCGTCGATCCCACAAACAACTGGTCAGGGTCTGCTCCACTCAGTGGATCAGACCCTGACCTGGTACGTCACTGCCCGGGTGGCAGATCGGGTGGCAGATCGGGTGGCAGATCGGGTGGCATCGGGTGGCGGTATCGGATGGCGTTTCGGATGGCGGGATCGAACCCACGACCGGGCTGCCCCGGGACAAGCCGGGAGGCCCACCGACCGGCGAGTGACGCGGTCGTTGCCGTCAGTACTGCCGGCCCCTGGCAGGACTCGAACCTGCGGCCAAGCGTTTAGAAGGTGCGTGGGCCCGAGCGATGTGCTCACCTGCGTGTTCGCAGGTCGTCCACGAACGGAAATCGTCAAAGCGCTTGCTGTCGATTCCGGGATCTTTGCTCGATGGGCGTCTCTGGTGGGGAAGGCGCGTGCCGCCGACCGGAGCAGGGGGCGGTTCGAGTCCGGTGACGCGTAGAAGGACCACCGTGAGGTACTTAGGTATTATGGTGGCGGAGGTGTCTCATCGATGACGACAGCGGCGAAGCCGGTACGCCAGTCCCCGCTGAAGGTGGACCCGGCGACGGACAAGTTGATCAGCCAGGGCGCTCATTTCCTGGGGCTGACGAAGAAGGACCTGGTGGCCGAGGCGGTCCGGGCGTATCTGGAGCAGCGCCGTGAGGATCTGAGGTCCGGCATGGTGGAGGCGCTCAGCGTGCTGGACGGATCGCTGAAGTCGGATGTGATGCTGCTGACCGGGCTGACCGCGGAGGAGATCGACGCGGTCGGGGGAATCGAGGAATGAGCGGACCCAGCCCGCTGCACCCGGCCCGCCCGACGCTGCGCTGCTTACGCGAGGATTTGTGCCTCGAGGTGCCGCCGGTCACGGCGCCGCTGGACGAGATCGACCACCCGGTGCTGGCCAAAGCGTCCGAGCAATTCGCGGACGAGGAGTGCAAGCACGAACGCATCCGGTCCGTGGATGACCAGGTGCTGTTCAAGGTCAAGGTGCAGCGGTGGCGCGGCGCGGTATGGCTGGACGCCGACCTGCCGTGGCTGGTCGCGGCGGGTCGGCGAGAGGACGGCTCGAGCGATGACTTCTATGCAGCCCTTGAGAGTGATGGCCGCGCCGCCCGGGCGCGCTACAACGCGGAACATTCCGACGGTCTGAAGACCACGACGCACACCGCTTATCTCCTGCCCGCGCGCGAGGACCACGTCCGGTACCGCGCCGAGGCAGGTGTCCGCTTCGTGCGCCGGTTGCGGGCGACTCTGTTGGACCTGGCGCGCGCCACTCTGCGCGACGGCCGAGAGCACACGCGCGAGTTCGACACTTTCACGCTCGGCCTTCAGGTGCGGGCGGACGACGGCCACGAGACCTACCTCGCCGTCCGGATCACCGGCTCCGTTCCGTCGAACCTGACCGTGCTGATCCTGCGCAACGTCCCCGGCTGCGAGGCTGAAGGCTGGTATCCGGAGTACGCCCTGCCTGAGCGGGACCTGCTCCCGGCCGAACAGGCGTGGTCCAACCTCATGGACCCAAGCGCGGCCGCCCAGGTGCTGGACGACGAGGAAGGGTAGCCAGGCGTCCGTTGGCGCGAACTGCAACCCCGATGTCGGGGTAGTCCACGATCGTGGGCGGCCAAGGCGCTTGGTCTCACAGCGATGTGCACCCGGACATCAAAGAACCCCTCACGCGTTTCCGCAGGAAGAGGGTGTGTGCGCCCCCGGCAGGACTCGAACCTGCGGCCAAGCGCTTAGAAGGCGCCTGCTCTATCCACTGAGCTACGGGGGCCGGGTGTGGTGGCCTCTGTCTTGGTGCCCTGGTGTGGGCCGATCCGTGACGTGCCGGGGACAAGGATAGGGCTCCTGCGTCCTTGTCCCTGTTGCTTCGCCTCCGTGGCTCGATGTGGAGGTTCGGTGAAGCGGTCCTGATAATCGCAGGCAGGTACGAATCGTGCACCGCTTTTGCCGTCACAGGCATCGGGTGTTGTGCACTCGTTATGCCTGGAGTGGACCGGTGTCCCAGTCGTCCCTTCCATCCCTTGTGTTCCGTCGGCGCGCAGACATGCTCATATGCTTCAGAATTCCCCTAAAATTGGGCATTCTTCACATGTGGTGACCTTGGACGTACGGCCTCAGCTGCTCGACGCACTCTCCGCCCTGCGCGACCGTGTCGCCGCCGCACGCTTCCCGCTGCCCCTGGCGGGGGCCCCACGCGCGCGTGCCAACCGCGACGAACTCCTCGCGCAGCTCGACGACTACTTGGTGCCCCGCTTGCGGGAGCCCGAAGCGCCGCTTCTGGCCGTCGTGGGCGGGTCCACCGGAGCCGGGAAATCGACGCTCGTGAACTCCCTTGTGGGGCGGCGGGTCAGCGAGGCCGGCGTGCTGCGGCCGACGACACGCACCCCCGTGCTGGTCTGCCATCCGGAGGACCACCACTGGTTCAGCGGGATGAGAGTGCTGCCCGATCTCACCCGCCTGTGGGTGCCTCAGCAGGACTCCACCGACGACCTGCTGCTCCCCGGCGAGAACCCCGCGCGCGTGCTGCGCGTCGAGACCGCCGAGACGCTGCCGCCCGGTCTCGCCCTCCTCGACGCGCCCGACATCGACTCGCTGGTCTCCGACAACCGGGTCCTGGCCGCCGAACTCATCTGCGCCGCCGACATCTGGGTCATGGTCACCACCGCCGCCCGCTACGCCGACGCCGTCCCCTGGCACATGCTGCGCCTCGCCAAGGAGTACGACGTCACCCTGGTGACCGTGCTCGACCGCGTGCCCCACCAGGTCGTGCACGAGGTGTCGCGCCAGTACGGTGCCCTGCTCACCAAGGCCGGGCTCGGCGAGGTGCCCCGCTTCACCGTGCCCGAACTCCCCGAGTCCGCCTGGGGCGGCGGGCTCCTGCCGGCCTCCGCCGTCGCCCAGCTGCGCACCTGGCTGCTCCACCAGGCCCAGGACCCGGCCGCCCGGCAGCACGTCCTCGCCCGCACGGCGTACGGCGTCCTCGACTCCCTCAAGTCCCGGATGCCCGAACTGGCCGGCGCCGCCGCCGCACAGTACGCCGCCGCGCTGCGCCTCACCTCCGCCGTCGAAGGGGCGTACGACAGCGAGCACGCGCGCGTGCGGGGCCGGTTGCAGAACGGGGCGGTCCTCGCCGGGGACGCGCTCAAGCGGTGGCGCGCCTTCCCCCTGGACTGCACCGCCGGTGAACTGCTCGACGCGCTCGTGGAGAGCCTCGGCGCGCTGCTGCTGTGCGCCGTCACCGCCGCCGACGAGCGCGTCGACGACGCCTGGCGGCGCGAACCGGCGTCCGCCGCACCGGAACTCGCCGCACGCGACTCCGGGGCGGACAGCGCCAAGCAACGCATCGGCCTGGCCGTACGGCGATGGCGGCGGGAGCTGGAGGAACACGCCGAGGAAGAGGTGCGCGAACTCGACCGCAGCCTCGCACCCGACCCCGAACTGGTCGCCGCCCTCGTCGCCACCGCCCTGCTGGGCGGCCGCCGGGGCCGGATGGCCGGGGAGGGACTCGCCGAGCGGATCGGCGCGCACGGCGCGCTCAGACTGCGCGACCGGGCAGGGCGGCTGCTCACCGAGCACGTGGACCGCGTCCTGCACGCCGAACGCGAGCGCCGCCTCGCCCCGCTCGACGCGCTGGACGTCCACCCCGAGCCCCAGGCCGAACTCATCGCCGCGCTGTCCGTACTGCAGAAGGAGAGGTGACCGGTGACCGCCGCCACCGACCAGGACCCCACCGAGCACTCCGACCAGCCGGACGACGATGCCCACAAGGCGGGCAGAGCACCCGACCCGGGCGCGCGGGACGGCGAACGTGCGGCGCGTACCGACTCCGCGGAGACCTGGGACGACGGGCTCATCGCGCGCCGGGTCAGCGAGACAGCCGAAGGAGGCCGGTTCCCCGTGACGGACAGCCGCTCCGCCGCCCCGGCTACGGTGACCCCCCTGGTGCACGAGGAGCCGCTGCGCGACCGGCTCGAGGCGCTGCGCGAACTGGTGGGGCTCTCCCGCACCCGGCTCGACAGCCGGACGCTGTCCGAGGCCGGCCGGGTGCTCGACGAGGCGACCGCGCGGCGGCGGCTTTCCGGTCAGCACACCGTCGTGGCCATCGCGGGCGCCACCGGAAGCGGCAAGTCACAGCTGTTCAACGCGCTCGCCGGGGTGACCATCTCGGAGACGGGCGTACGCCGTCCCACCACCGCCGCGCCCATCGCGTGCAGTTGGAGCGACGGGGCGGCCGGCCTCATCGAACGGCTCGGCATCCCGCCCCGGCTGCGCCGCCGCCCGCTGCCGACGGGGGACGGCGAGTCGCCGCTGCGCGGACTCGTCCTGATCGACCTGCCCGACCACGACTCGGCCGCCGTGCAGCACCGTCGGCACGTGGACCGCATCCTGGGGCTGGTCGACGCGGTCATCTGGGTGGTCGACCCGGAGAAGTACGCCGACGCCGTTCTCCACGAGCGCTATCTGCGGCCGATGGCGGCCCACGCCGAGGTCATGTTCGTCGTCCTCAACCAGATCGACCGGCTGCCCGGGGAGGCCGCCGAGCAGGTCCTCGACGACCTGCGGCGGCTGCTGGACGAGGACGGCATCGCCCTCGGGGAGTACGGCGAACCGGGCACGACGGTGCTCGCGCTGTCCGCGCTGACCGGGGACGGCATGGGCGAACTGCGGGAGGCCCTCGGTCAGTTCGTCTCCGAGCGGGGCGCGCCGAACCGTCGCATCTCGGCCGATGTGGACATGGCCGCGGCCCGGTTGTGGCCCGTCTACGCCACCCAGCGGCGGACCGGGCTCAGCGAACAGGCGCGGGAGGAGTTCTCCGACCGGCTCGCGGACGCCGTGGGCGCCACGGCGGCGGGCGAGGCGGCCGAGCGGGCGTGGCTGCGCAACGCCAACCGTGCCTGCGGCACGCCCTGGCTGCGGCTGTGGCGCTGGTACCAGGACCGGGGCGAGCCCGCCACGGGCCGGCTCCCCTCACGCACACAGGCCGACGAGGAGGCCACCGCCCGTCAGCGGGTCGAGCAGGCGGTGCGGACCGTGGCCGACCGAGCCTCGGCCGGGCTGCCCGCTCCCTGGGCGCAGGCGGTGCGCGAGGCCGCCGTGCGTGGCTCCCAGGGGCTGCCGGAGGCACTGGACGAGCTGACCGTGCGTGCCGGAGTGCCGGCGGGGCGGCCGCCGCGGCCCGGTTGGTGGCCGCTGGCCGTGCTGATCCAGGCGTCCATGACGATCGTGCAGTTCCTGGGCGGGTTGTGGCTGCTGGGCCAGATCCTCGGGGTCATGGCGCCCAACCTGGGGGTGCCGGTGCTGCTGATGGTGATCGGCATCGTGGGCGGCCCGCTCATCGAGTGGAGCTGCCGGATGGCGGCCCGCGGCCCGGCCCGGCGCTACGGCCTGGAGGCGGAACGCCGATTGCGGGAAGCCGCGTCCGGCTGCGGCAGGGCCCGGGTACTGGACCCGGTGGCGGCGGAGCTGCTGCGTTACCAGGAGGTCCGGGAGCAGTACGGGAGGGTGGTGGGAGCGGGGCGGTGAAGTGCCGGGGCCATGGCCTGCGGCGACGGTGGGGTGGTGCTTCGGTGCCGGTGGGGGGTGCTGCGGCGACTGTGGGGTGGTGCTGCGGTGCCCGCGGTGGTTGAGCGCCGGGTGGTGTGGCGCTGCGACAGGGGGGGCGCCGGGCGGGGCGGTGCCGTGGCGGTGGGGCCGGTGACTTCGGGGCAGTGACGGGTCGTCGGCGCCGTGCCTGCTCCTCTGCCATCACTCGTCTGCCCCACCCTCGTCTGCCACCACCCTTGCCTGCCACCACCCCTCGTCACTCGTGTGGGTGGCGGCATTGTCCACAGGTCAGCGGTGTTCCACAGCGCTCAGCGGGCCCGGCCCGGCGGCGGCAGTCTGGAGGCGAAGACGCAGCCGTACGGGACGGGCCCGTACGCATGTCGGCCCGGTGCGTTGACGCTGTCCGGGCGAGGGAGGGTTCACGATGAACGAGACGATGGTCTGCGCGGTGGGCAGGGTGGCGACGCAGCCGGTGTACCGGGAGACGGCGTCCGGCCCTTCGGCGAGGTTCCGGCTGGCGGTGACCGCGCGCTACTGGGACCGAGAGAAGAACACGTGGACCGACGGGCACACCAACTTCTTCACGGTATGGGCCAACCGCCAGCTGGCCACGAACACGGCGGCGTCGCTGACGGTCGGTGAGCCCGTGATCGTGCAGGGCAGGCTGAAGGTGCGGACCGATGTGCGCGAGGGGCAGAGCTGGACGTCGGCGGACATCGACGCCGTCGCGATCGGTCACGATCTGGCGTGGGGCACCGCAGCCTTCAGGCGCGCGGGTAAGACGGAGACAGCCCCGTCGCCGACAGAACCCGAGCCCCATTGGGAAACGCCTCCCGAGGGTTCGTCAGAATCGGCTCAACCCGCGGCGGCAGAACCTGCTCTGACGTGACGTCAGTCACCTCCTGAAGCTGCCCGAACTGTGGCTTATCGGCGAGTGCGCACCGGCTACCAGGGGTGGATTTGTCGATAAGCCCTGCTCGCCGGAGATCTTGGCGATAACGATTCCGAGTCGGATCGCTTGTCCGACCGTCTGACTGGCGGGCGGCGTCCCCCGCGTCCCTAGGATGCCGGACATGGCTCTCGGGACACTTGTGTCCGGTGAGGCCTCTGATTCTGCAGGTGGGACCCACCCCCCCACGTCAACGGGTCCTGCTCGAAGGGGAATTTGGTGTTTGCTTCGTTCTCTGAGCTGTTCGTACACAGGCGAGGCGCGGCCCGCCTCGCCACCGCGACGGTGGTGTCCGGGCTGGTCGCCGCGAGCGGGCTGGCCGGTGCCGGCCGGGCGGTCGCCGACGAGACGACGCAGAGTCGGGGCGGAGCGGCCGCGACGATAGGCGGCCTCAAGACGTTCGGCGCGGCGGTGATACACGCTGGCGCCGGCGACCAGGACATCCCGGCGGGCCTGTTCGAGATGTCCGTGGACGGCGGCGGCATGCTGCAGACGTACTGCGTCGATCTCCACAGCCCCACGCAGCGGGACGCCAAGTACCACGAGACGTCCTGGAGCAGCACGTCCCTGGGTGCCAACGAGGACGCCGGAAAGATCCGTTGGATCCTGCAGAACTCCTACCCGCAGGTGAACGACCTCGCGACGCTGGCGCGCAAGGCGGGAGTCCGGGGCCCTCTGACCGAGCAGGACGCCGCGGCCGGTACGCAGGTGGCGATCTGGCGCTACTCGGACGAGGCGGCCGTCGACGCCCTCGACCCGCAGGCCGAGCAGCTCGCGGACTACCTGGAGAAGCACGCCCGGAACCTGCCCGAGCCCCGGGCGTCGCTCACTCTCGAACCCCCCGCGGTCTCCGGCAGGCCGGGGGAGCTGCTCGGGCCGGTGACGGTGCGCACCAACGGAGGCGCGGCGACGGTCACCCCGCCCGCGGACGCCGCCACGAGCGGGGTGCGGGTCGTCGACAAGCAGGGCAAGGCCGTCACCTCCACGACCGACGGCGGCCAGGTGTTCTTCGACGTGCCGGAGGACGCGGCGGCGGGCACCGCGGAACTGACCGTGCAGGCCTCGACCACCGTGCCGGTCGGCCGGGCCTTCGCCTCCGAGGGCCGCAGCCAGACGCAGATCCTGGCCGGCTCCAGCGAGTCGACGGTGTCCGCGACGGCCGGGGCGACATGGGCGAAGCAGGGCCCGGTCCCGGCCCTGTCGGCGGCGAAGAACTGCGCCGAGGGCGGCGTCGACATCATCGCGTCCAACAAGGGCGACGAGCCGTTCACCTTCGAACTGGCCGGTCTGGAGCACACCATCGCCGCGGGCGAGTCCCGCACGGTGACGGTCCCGCTCCAGGAGGACCAGTCCTACGACTTCACCATCCACGGCCCGGGCGGCTTCGAGAAGCGCTTCACCGGTCTACTGGACTGCCTGACCCGCGGCAGCGACACCGGTACCACCACCCAGACCCTGAGCGAACCCAGCCCGGCGACGGTGGGCGGTACGGCCACGGACACCAACCTCGCCGAAACGGGCGGCTCGGCCATCACTCCCATGATCGCGGGCGTGGCCATCGGCCTGGTCGTGATCGGCGGGGCGACACTGATCCTGCTGCGACGCAGGGACCAGACAGCGGGGGAGTGACCGCGGCGAACGCCGTTGGCTCCCCCCCCCGGGGGGGGGTCCTTGCTCCGTCGCGGTGCCCGTCAGGCGGTGAGAAGGCGCCTGACGGTGCACATCAGGCGGCGAGAGGTACCTGCTCTCCCTCTGCCGGGATCTGGTAGTGAGCCCAGATCTGATTCAACTCGTGCTGGTAGTAGAGCGGGTACAGACCGGCCACGATGAAGAGGATCAGGCCGATCCAGGGGTTGCACTCCTGCTCCATCCCGGCGGACCGCTCCATGCGGGCGATGCGCAGACCGGTGTTGTACACCGAGATGAAGGGCGGAACGATCAGCAGCCAGCCGAGGGTGATCGCCACGACCGCCATGGCCGGATTGACCTCGATCCGATCATCGAAGTCCCGGGCCTCGCGATTGATCTTGTAGTACCAGACCAGGTGGTAGATGCCCAGCGTGATCAGCGGCCAAATCAGCCAGACGAGAAATATGTTCCGGGTTCTTCCAGCGCGACCTGACATGACACACCTCCCATATGTCCAGTTCATCACGGTCGGCACCGGGGCGCGCGGGGTGCAGTCGAAGGCCTGAAAGCGCAGGTCAGCGGGGTGCGACGTCGGCAATGCGGGCGGCGGGCGCGCAGTATCCACGCGGCGGTGGTGAAGCGCCATCCCGTGGCGGGCGGCCTGGTGGTCACCTCCGGACCGTCTCCGGGCCGCGCGAGGACGATCAAGGTCGGCCGAAGGTGACCGGCAGTGACAGGCAAGTCTCAGCCGCCCCTACAAAGAACCAGGTCAGCCGCCCACGGTCATACGCGTTTCCAACCAGGGGTGGCGGTACGGCAAGATGGGGTGTATCTGCCCACTGCCAGTTTCAAGCTGCCGGACGGTTTCTCTTGGCTGAGTTCATTTACACCATGCGCAAGGCGCGCAAAGCGCACGGCGACAAGGTGATCCTCGACGACGTGACGACGAGCTTCCTCCCGGGAGCGAAGATCGGCGTCGTCGGCCCGAACGGCGCCGGCAAGTCGACGATCCTGAAGATCATGGCCGGCATCGAGCAGCCGTCCAACGGGGACGCCTTCCTCACCCCCGGTTACACCGTCGGCATCCTGCTCCAGGAACCGCCGCTGACCGAGGACAAGACCGTCCTGGAGAACGTCCAGGAGGGCGTCGCCGGGATCAAGGGCAAGCTCGACCGGTTCAACGAGATCGCCGAGCAGATGGCGACCGACTACACCGACGAGCTCATGGAGGAGATGGGCAAGCTCCAGGAGGACCTCGACCACGCCAACGCGTGGGACCTCGACGCGCAGCTGGAGCAGGCCATGGACGCCCTGGGCTGCCCGCCCGGCGACTGGCCCGTCACCAACCTGTCCGGTGGTGAGCGCCGCCGCGTCGCGCTGTGCAAGCTGCTGCTGGAGCAGCCCGACCTGCTGCTGCTCGACGAGCCCACCAACCACCTCGACGCCGAGTCGGTGAACTGGCTGGAGCAGCACCTCGCCAAGTACCCGGGCACCGTCGTCGCGGTCACCCACGACCGGTACTTCCTCGACAACGTCGCCCAGTGGATCTGCGAGGTCGACCGCGGTCGCCTCTACCCCTACGAGGGCAACTACTCCAAGTACCTGGAGACCAAGGCCGCCCGCCTCAAGGTCGAGGGCCAGAAGGACGCCAAGCGGCAGAAGCGGCTCAAGGAAGAGCTCGAGTGGGTCCGCTCCAACGCCAAGGGGCGGCAGGCCAAGTCCAAGGCGCGTCTGGCCCGCTACGAGGAGATGGCCGCCGAGGCCGACAAGATGCGGAAGCTGGACTTCGAGGAGATCCAGATCCCGCCGGGCCCGCGCCTGGGCAACGTCGTCGTCGAGGTCAGCAACCTCACCAAGGGCTTCGGCGAGAAGCTGCTCATCGACGACCTCAGCTTCACGCTGCCGCGCAACGGCATCGTCGGCATCATCGGCCCGAACGGCGCCGGCAAGACCACCCTGTTCAAGATGATCCAGGGCATCGAGGAGCCGGACTCCGGCGCCATCAAGGTCGGCGACACGGTCAAGATCTCCTATGTCGACCAGAGCCGCGAGAACATCGACCCCAAGAAGACGCTGTGGGCCGTGGTCAGCGATGAGCTCGACTACATCAACGTGGGTCAGGTCGAGATGCCGTCCCGCGCCTACGTCTCCGCCTTCGGGTTCAAGGGGCCGGACCAGCAGAAGCCGGCCGGCGTGCTCTCCGGTGGTGAGCGCAACCGGCTGAACCTCGCGCTCACCCTCAAGCAGGGCGGCAACCTGCTGCTCCTCGACGAGCCGACCAACGACCTCGACGTCGAGACCCTCTCCAGCCTGGAGAACGCGCTGCTGGAGTTCCCCGGCTGCGCCGTCGTCGTCTCCCACGACCGGTGGTTCCTGGACCGCGTCGCCACGCACATCCTCGCCTACGAGGGCGAGTCCAAGTGGTTCTGGTTCGAGGGCAACTTCGAGTCGTACGAGAAGAACAAGATCGAGCGGCTCGGCCCGGACGCCGCCCGTCCGCACCGCGCCACCTACAAGAAGCTGACCCGGGGCTGATCGATCTTGCGGCACATCTACCGCTGCCCGCTGCGCTGGGCGGACATGGACGCGTACGGCCACGTCAACAACGTGGTGTTCCTCCGCTACCTGGAGGAGGCCCGTATCGACTTCCTGTTCCGCCCGGAGAAGGACTTCAAGCAGGGGTCCGTGGTGGCACGCCATGAGATCGACTACAAGCGCCAGCTCGTCCACCGGCACCACCCGGTCGACATCGAGCTGTGGGTCACGGAGATAAGGGCCGCGTCCTTCACCCTCACCTACGAGGTGAAGGACGACGACCAGGTCTATGTGCGGGCCTCGACGGTGATCGTGCCGTTCGACTTCGAGGCCCAGCGACCGCGCCGGATCACCGCCGAGGAGCGGGAGTTCCTGCGCGAGTACATGGATGACGCCGAGGAGGAGGCCGTCGCCGCATGACGGTGCTCCACCTCGCCGACGAGGGGGAGGCGGCGGATCTCGCCGCCTTCCTCTCCCGGCTGCTCCACTACGACCGTGGGGCCGCGGTGCGTCTGCAGGCCGCGGGCACACTGGCCGTCTTCGGACGGCCGCCGTCCTTCGAGGTGCTCGCCGTGCGGGCGGTGCGGCTGGCGAAGCCGTACGAGAAGGGTCTTGAGGTCACGCTGGACGTGACCGTGTCCGCCGGTGAGTTCCTGGAGACGGTGGACGAGAAGGCCTGCACGGCCGTCGTGCCCGGCGCGGTGACCGGGCCTCCGTGGGCGGGTGTGCTGCCTCCCCGGGGCGGCTGGCGGGCCGAGCCGGGGCTGCCGGCGCCGGACGCGCTGCGCGAGCTGGTGGCCGCCGTCGTCGCCGAGTTCCGTTCGCGTACGCAGGAGTTGCCGCCCGAGGGGCGGACCCGGACCGAGCTGGACCGGATCGGGGCGGACATCTGGTCCCGTATGGTCGGGGACACCCAACTGCCCGTCCGGGCCGTGCACGCGGCGCAGTCCCTCGGCTTCCTGCGGCCCGGGGTGCCGCTGGGACTGTTCTCGTCGGGCGCGTGGCTGAGGCTGCGCACGCCGTACGGGTCCGTCGCCGTACGACGTGCCGGGCTCGGGGCGCTGGACGTCAGCGTGCGCTGACCCGGCCCTCGACGGCCGTCAGCCCGCGGTGTTGACCATCGAGGCCGCCGCGTACGTCAGGTACTTCCACAGCGTGTGCTCGTGCTCCTCGGACAGGCCGAGTTCATCGACGGCGACCCGCATGTGCTTCAGCCACGCGTCGTGCGCCGCCCGGTCGACGGTGAAGGGCGCGTGCCGCATCCGCAGCCTGGGGTGGCCGCGGTTGTCGCTGTACGTCGTCGGGCCGCCCCAGTACTGGATGAGGAACAGCGCGAGGCGCTCCTCGGCCGGGCCCAGATCCTCCTCGGGGTACATGGGCCGCAGCAGCGGGTCCTCGGCGACTCCCTCGTAGAAACGGTGGACCAGCCGGCGGAAGGTCTCCTCCCCGCCGACCTGCTCGTAGAAGGTCTGCTCCTGAAGCGTGCCGCGCCGAATCTCATTCACGCGATCCATGGTCTCAGACGCCCCGGCATAGGACTCAAGACCTAGGACCCGGCCCCTGCGCTGCCCCTGCCCTCTGGACCCTGCCCCTACTGTGGAGACATGGGCGGTCACGCACCCGGCAGGGAACCCGACGGTCTCGCGGCCGCCGCGCGGGCGGCGTTGGTGCGGCGGATCGAGGCGAGCGGGGCCTGGGCCGGAGACCCGGGCTGGCGGGAGGCCTTCTCGGCCGTCCCCCGGCACCTCTTCGTGCCGTACTACTACGTCGGTGTCGCCGGTGGCTACGAGCGCCGCTGGGGCGAGAGCGCCGACCCCGGGGCGCGGGATCGATGGCTGCGCGGCGCCTACGAGGACACCCCCCTGGCCACCCGGCTGCGCGACGGCGAGCTGCTGTCCTCCAGCAGCCAGCCGTCCCTGATGGCGGACATGCTGGCCGCGCTGGAGGTGCGGGACGGTCACACGGTCCTGGAGATCGGCGCCGGCACCGGGTACAACGCGGCGCTGCTGGCCCACCGGCTGGGCGACGACAAGGTCACGACCGTCGACCTCGACCCGGAGATCACGGAGTCGGCCCGCCGGCACCTGGCGGCCGCCGGGTACCACCCGGTCGTCGTCACCGGCGACGGGGCCCGGGGCGTTCCCGAGCGCGCGCCGTTCGACCGGATCATCGCCACCTGCGCCCTGGGCTGCGTCCCGCGCGCCTGGGTGACCCAGAGCCGCCCCGGGGGCCGGATCCTCATGCCGCTGGCCACCGGTCTGATCCTGCTGACGGTGACCGGTGCGGGGCACGCCGAGGGACGCTTCCTGCACACGCCCGCCTACTTCGTGCCGCTGCGCGGCGCCGGCCGGCCCGGGGGCGAGCCGTTGCAACTGGGCGGGGTGCCGCACCGGGCCCGGGAGGACGACCTGTTCCGGTTCCTGCTGGCCCTGACCCGGGGCAGCCTGGACCCGCAGGAGGCCCACGCTCTGTGGGAGCAGGAGGGCAGACCGCAGCGCGAGCGCTACGGCATCACGGTCGGCGAGGAGGCGGAGTGGGCCTGGCTCGACGACCCGGAGGGGCCGTATGCCTGGCCCCTCCCGTCGTGAACGATCCCGGTGAACGGCCTCAGCCGCGGCGGATGGTGATCGTCGTCCAGGCGCCCACGTGCACCCGGTCCCCGTCCTGGAGCGGCACGGGGACGAAGGGCTGGATCGGTTCGTCCGAGCCGTTGACCGTCGTGCCGTTCGTCGAGTTCTGGTCGACGACCGCCCAGCTGCCGTCCGGCTGCTGGACCAGCACCGCGTGCTGGTGCGAGACGCCCGGGTCCTCCGGCGGCGTCGACAGGTCGATGTCGGGGGTGTCGCCGGTGGAGTGCCGGCGGCGGCCGATCGTGAGCTGGTTGCCGGTGAGCGTGCGCTGCTGCTCGGGCGAGTACGCGGGCAGGTTCAGACCGGCCGCCTCGGGGCCGGAGCGCTGCATCATCGCCATGAAGTAGTCGCGGTCCGGGCCGATGGTCGCGGTCCACGTCGCGGGTCCCTGCGGCGCCTGGGGCTGCTGCGGGAAGCCGCCTGCGCCGGGCGGGGCCTGGGTCGCGCCGGGCTGCGGGTAGCCGTAGCCGCCCTGACCGGGGCCGCCGGGACCACCCTGGCCGCCCGGGCCGGAGGTCGGCGGGGAGATCACCCAGTCGTCGTCACCGCCGCCGAAGGACGGGCCGCCCGGCTGCGGGGGCCGCTGGGTCTCCTGGGGGAAGCCGGGCGGGGCCGGGGGGCCGGACTGGTGGAACGCCTGCGGGGCACCGGGGCCGCCGGGACCGGGCGGGACCGGCCGCGAGGGGTCGGCACCGAAGCCGCCAGGGCCACCGGGACCGCCAGGACCACCGGGTCCGCCCGGGCCGGGATGACCGCCGAAGCCGCCGGGGCCACCGGGGCCGCCGGGTCCGGGCGGGGTCGGGGCAGCGCCGGGCTGCGGGTAGCCGTAGCCGCCCTGCGGGCCGCCGGGGCCGGGGCGGCCGGACGGGTCGCCGCCGAACGGCGGGATCGGCTCGGCCGGACGGTTCACCTGGGACGGGCGGGAGCCCTGGTACTCGTAGGAGTCACCGCCGCCGTACGACGGACCGGGCGGGCCCTGCCTGCCCGGCGGCGGGAAGTGCGCCCCGGGACCGGACGGCGGGGCCGCGGGGGTGTACGACGTCGCCGTATTGGTCAGGAAGTTCCACCTGCACTCCTCGCAGAACGGCGCGCCGCCCTCACGGGGCGTACGGCACTGCGGGCAGAGCTCCGGCTCGGCGCTGGGCACTGCGGACAGGTGCGGCGGGCGTCCACCGGGCTGGCCGCCGGGGCCCTGCGGGCCGCCCTGGCCGGCGGGGGGCGGGAAGCCGTAGCCGCCGGGCGGCGGCGGGGGAGGAGGCGGAGGCACGGCACCCGCCATGCGGTGACCGCAGACCTCGCACCAGTCGTCGGAACCCGACTGGTGTCCGTTCGGGCAGGTCGGCATGTCGGCGCGTCCCTCCTTCGATCTCTTCTAGGTCACTTCTTGACGCGAACGGTCTTGGTGGAACGGGTTTCGAGCGTCATCTCGTCAGCCTCCGCGACCTTCGCCTTCAGTCGCACAGTACCGGTCGCGGCATCGACCACGTCCACCACCTTCGCAAGCAGTTTCGCAGTATCGGCGTTCCCGGAGGCACTCGCGAGCTGAACGGCCCGGCCCAGTTTGGCCGTCGCTCCATCCATATCGCCCGACTTGCGAAGATCCAGCCCTTGCTGGATGACTTGGGCCAGTTCGGCCTGCCCGGTGTAGTGGGCGACCTGAGGATTGATCGACGTCGAGGCGACCATGTCGTCCGTCCACACGGCCCGTACCAGGCCCTGCGCGCCGAGGTTGTGGACGCTGCCGTCGGGCTGTGGAACGACCAGTGAGATCCGGGCCGCCAGCATCTCCTGCCCGATGTTCGCCACCGGGACGCGCACGCAGACGTGGTAGTCACGCGACTCATCTCCCCAGGAACCAAGGGGGTAGTCGCCGGCGCGCGGGCCCGCCTCGGTGCGCCGGCCGGTCAGTTCCTCGACCGTCGGGGCGACCTGCTTGATGAACTTCACGGTCGTGTCGACCGGGGTCCACAGCCGCAGCGAGACGTCCGCGACCTCCTTGCCCATCGCCGTTTCCATCATCTGCGTGAAGTCGGCGGCGAGCGCGGCCGGGTCGGCGACGATGTCGGCGGTGCCGAGCAGGGCGGAGGCGATCGCTGTGACTTCTTTCACTTCCCAGTCGGTGCCCACGCCGCGCGCGTCACACGTGAAACGCCCGGCGCACGTGTCGAGTGCGGCCTTGAGGTCCTGGGGCGACTCGTGCTCGTTGCGGCCGTCGGTGAGCAGGATGCCGTGCCGGATCGAGACGTCCGCGGAGGAGAGCAGGCGGTCCGCCAGTTTCAGCCAGGTGCCGATGGCCGTGCCGCCGCCCGCGCTGAGCGTGCGCAGCGCCTGCTTGGCCTGCTCCCGGGTGGTGGTGTCGGCGACCGCGACGCGCCCGCCCCCCGGGTAGATCTCCTTCGCCACGTGCGTCCCGCCGATCACCGCGAAGTGCACCCCGTCGCGCAGGGTGTCGATCGCCGCCGCGGTGGCGTCCCGGGCGTTGCGCATCTTGGTCGGCGGGTAGTCCATCGACCCCGAGCAGTCGACCATGATCGCCACGGCCGCCGACGGCCCCTGGCCGGGCGCGTAGAGGTGGGGCGCCGCGACCGCGCTGCCGATCGTGCCGCCGCCGGTCGCCGTCACCGTGACGATGGCGTTGACCTCGCCGGCGCCCTCCGGCAGGTACTCGTTCTGGTAGACGTCCACCGAGAACTGGGGCACGTTCGACTTCGAGAAATTGGCCATGCCTGCTTCGATCCCCCTTCAAAGCCCCCGCCGCGGCGGGGTGATGACGATAGGCGGACCGGTCCCCTCCGGTCCGCCGAGGCGTCCCCGTACGTGGCCTCAGGCCGATCCTGCCCCCTGGGGCACGGCCGGGAACGGCACGAGCGCCACTGTTACGTTGTCGTGGCCCCCGCCGTCCAGGGCGTGACCGACGAGCACCCGGGCGCTGTGCAGCGGATGCGCGGTCGCGTCGAGGGGGACGACCCGGGCCATCTCCTCGGCCGCCTCCGCGTAGTTCCACAGGCCGTCCGTGCAGACCACGACCACCCCGGGCCGGTCCGGCTTGAACGCGGCGGTGTGCGGCTCCAGCTCGTAGGCGTCGGCGCCGAGCCAGCCGGTGATCGCGTGAGCGCGTTCGTCGGCGTAGGCCTCCGCCTCGTTCATCAGGCCCGCGGCGACCATCTGCGCGGCCCAGGAGTCGTCCTCGGTGAGCCGGGCGGGGGGAGCGCTCCGGTCGACCGGCACCCAGTAGGCGCGGCTGTCGCCGACCCAGCCGACGATCAGCAGGCCCGACGTCACCACGGCGCCGACGATGGTGCACGCGGGGGCGTTCTGGTGCGGGGCCTGCTCGCGGGCCGTGGCCGGTTCCGCGGCGAGCGAGTTGACGGCACGGGAGGCGGCGAGGATCGCGTCGTGCATCGCCTGCTGCGGGTGCGTGCCGCGCGGCAGCGCCGCCAGCAGGGTCTCGCTCGCCGCCTTGGACGCCGCCGCTGACGCGTCGTCGGGACGGGTCGCCGAGGAGACGCCGTCGCAGACGATCGCGACGGAGGCGGGCGAGCCGTCGGGCAGCGTGGCGGTGCCGACGGCGAACGCGTCCTCGTTGCGGTGGTGGCGCAGACCGCGGTCGCTGACCGCGGCCACCGGGCCAGACTCCTGCTCCATGTGGTCCCGTTCGCGCGGCTGGGCGTGGCCGCAGTTCTCGCAGTAGCCGTCGTCGTCCACGCGGCCGGCCCGGCAGGCGACGCAGACCTTGCCGCCGGCGTCCGCGGCCTGCGCCGCGGGGTCGGCGGACACCCGTGGGTCCGGTGCCTGGAGGAGGTACTCGTCGGGCTGTGTCTGGTAGATCTCAGGTGAAGCGGCGGGCTCGTCGGGCCGCGGCGGCCGGTCGAAGCGCACGCCCCCGGCCGCGGCGGGCGGGGCGCTCGGCGGCGGAGGCACCTCCGGCGGCAGGGCGGAGCCGCCCGAGTCGCTTCCCGGGAGGTCCGACGGCAGGTGCACCGCCTCCGGGGCGCCCGCGCCGTCCGGTCCGGGAGCGGGCCAGGCCGCGCCGGCGGGGGGCGCCGGCGGGGGCTCGGGATATGCGCCTGCCGGAGGGCCCTGGGCGGGCACCGAGCCGTTCAGGGCGATGGTCGGGTTGTCCTGCGGCCGTTCCGGCACGGCGGACAGGTCGTATCCGCACGCGCCGCAGAAACGGTCACCCGACTCGAGGGGTTCCTCGCAACTCGGGCAGGCGGACAACTGGGGCATCTGCGACATCAACTACACCCACGTCCGGGGGCGGTAACGATTGGCACGTTCCACCAGGTCGATCCTCTCCTCGCCGCCCCGCGCCAGCCGGGCCAGCGTGCGGTACGAGCGTTCCAGACCGAAACGCAGGCCCCGCTCGTCCAGGCCGCTGCCGAGCAGCGTCCGTCCCCCGGCGGCGGGAGGGGCGGAACCCTGGCCCCCGGAGAGTACCCAGTCCAGCGCGCAACCGAGGACTTCGGCCGACAACCGCTCCCGGCGCGCCGGATCCAGCCCGTACGCCTCCAGCGCCTCGACCTGCGCGGCGGCCGCCGTCAGATCCCCCAGGAAGGCGGCGTCGGCGGCGGTCGGCGTGCGCTGCCGCAGCCGTGCCCGGACGGCCGCGACCCGCGCCGCCGTGTAGTGGATGGAGGACTCCGGGACCGACTCCAGCGTCCGCACGGCACCGTGCCGGTCCCCGGTCGCCAGCTGGACGCGGGCCAGGCCGAACGCGGCGCTCACATGACTCGGGTCGGTGGACCACACCAGCCGGTAGTACTCGGCGGCGTTGTCGAGCTGGCCCAGCACCTCCGCGCACAGGCCGAGCGCCAGCTTGGGCGCGATCTCGCCCGGGAAGGCGTCGTAGATCGCGTCGAAGGCGAGGGCGGCGCCCTCGTCGTCGCCCGTCACCAGCGCCGCAACGCCCCGGTACCAGACCACCCGCCAGTCGTCGGGCTGCTCACCCTCCAACGCGGCCAGCTCCCGCAGAGCCGCCGCCGGGTCACCGGTCTCCAGCCAGGCCCGGATCTGCCGCAGCCGCGTCTCGATCGACGGGGCCGGCGCGGCCGCCAGGGCACCGAGCAGCTCGCCCGGCGCCGAGGTCATCAGGCCCGCCAGAAAACCGGCGTTGGGGTCGGTCGGGTCGACGCGCGGGACGGGCAGGGCGAAGGCGGCGGCCGGGGTGTCGACGGGCCTGACGAGGCTGTGCGTGCCCTCGGGCCCCCGCGGGTGCGGCAGGACGGCCGGAGCGCCGGCGCGAGCCCGGGCGGGCACCACCCGCGTGCCCAGGCGGGACACCTCGCCGTCCAGCCGCGGGAACAACTCGGTGTCCGTCACCCGCAGTTCCGGACCGAACAGCGTGGACAGGGCGGGGCGGGCGCGGCCCGTCTGGAGGGAGACGACCTCCCGCAGGACGCCCGTCAGCTGCTCGGTCATCTCCTGCGCGGAGGCGAACCGGCGGGCCGGGTCGGGATCCGTGGCGCGCACCAGGAGCCGGTAGAACGACTCGTACTGCCGGAACACCTCGATGTGGTCGGGGTCGGGCAGCGAGTCGGCGTAGACGTTCGTGTAGCCCTGGAAGTCGAAGGTCATGACCGCGAGGGTCCGGGCGACCGTGTACAGGTCGCTCGCCACCGACGGGCCCGCCTCGGCCACCTCCGGAGCCTGGTAGCCGACCGTGCCGTAGATGGCCGACTCCTCGTCGTCCATCCGGCGCACCGCGCCCATGTCGATCAGCTTGAGCTGGTCCTCGGTCTGGATGGCGTTGTCGACCTTGAAGTCGCAGTACAGCAGGTTGCGGCTGTGCAGGTGCCCGAGCGCCTCCAGCGCCTCGATGCCGTACGCGCAGGCCTGCTCCACCGGCAGCGGGTCGCGTCTGCCCTGGGCGGTGCGGCGGGCGTTGGCGATCTCCTTCAGGGACTTGCCGCCGACGTACTCCATGACGATGTAGCCGTCGAGCGAGCCCGTGCGCTGGTCCAGGTGCTCCACGAAGTTGTAGATCCGCACGATGTTGGCGTGCTCGATCTCCGCGAGGAACCGCCGCTCGGAGATCGCCGCCGCCATCGCGTCCTGGTCGCCCGTGTCCAGCAGGCCCTTGAGAACCACCCAGCGGTCGGAGACCGCCCGGTCGACGGCGAGGTAGATCCAGCCCAGCCCGCCGTGCGCGAGGCAGCCGACCACCTCGTACTGGCCGTGCACCACGTCCCCGGACTTCAGCTTCGGCACGAAGGAGTACGGGTGGCCGCACTTGGTGCAGAAGCCCTCCGTGCGGCCCGGCCGGTCGCCGCGCGCCCGGCCCACCGGGGAGCCGCAGTCCGCGCGCGAGCAGAACCGCTTACGCTCGGGCACCTCCGGGTTGTCCAGGACCATCTCGCGCGGGGCGGGGCGCGGTATCGGCGGCACCTGCACCAGCCCCGCGCCCAGCCGCCCGCGGGATCCGGAACCCGCGGTCGAGCCGGAGCTGCGCACCGACACCGAACGGCCCGTCGACTTCCCCGACAGGGACCGCGACAGCCGCCCCGATACCGAGCGGCGGGACTTCGACGACTGGGAGGACGTGCGCGAACTGCGGCTGCTGGAGCGGGAACCGCCACTGCCGGACCCGCGCGAGCCGTTCCGGCCCCCGGCGGTGACGCCGGTGGGCGGCGAACCGACCATGCCTGCCCCGGAGGAGGGACCCCCGGCCGCGACGACCGGGGCCAGGCCGCAGGTGTCGCAGTACAGTTCGCCGCCGCCCATGTCCTCGTACGCGCCCTCGCAGCCGGGGCGCTGGCAGGCGCGTGGCGGCGCCGCGGCCGGGACGACCGGGGCCAGACCGCAGGTGTCGCAGTACAGTTCGCCGCCGCCCATGTCCTCGTACGCGCCCTCGCAGCCGGGGCGCCGGCAGGCGCGTGGCGGCGCGCCGGCGGGCTCCTGCGGTGCCTGAGTCATGGACTCCCCCTCGTCGCTCATGCGCCCGGCCCCCTCCGGTCGTCCTCGGCCGCGTCCTGCCCCGGCACCCGCGGGCCGCCGAGCAGCTCCGCGGCCGCGTGCTGGAAGCGCAGCACCGCCTGCTCGGCGGCGCGCAGGTCGCAGGGGGCGCTCCACAGCATGCGGCGCGCCTTCTCGTACCGCTCCACCAGCAGCGCGTCCTCGGCGAAGCCGTGCCGGGCGACCTTCGCCTTGTACGCGTCGAGACGGCCGCGCAGCTCGGCGCGGACCGCCAGCGGGGCGGTGACCGCCGTCAGCGACTCGCGGGCCCGCAGCAGTTCGTCCTCGGCCTTCTGCTCCAGCGACTCCAGCAGCGGCGACAGCCGGTGCCACTGGGCCTGCCTGCGGTACTCGGCGGCAGCCGCCAGCTGCTCCTGCAGCACGGTCGGCGGTCCGCTGACGACCGGCACCTCCGTCGCCGCGATCTTCGCGAGGACCTCGCCGCGTGCCGTGCGCGCCTCGGCGAGCGTACGGTCCGCGCGGCTGAGGATGTCCCGCAGCCTCACGATGCGCTTCTCGGCGTCCTGCCGGACCGTCAGCACGGCGTCGATCTCGCGGCGGACGTCCTCCAGGGCGCGTGCCTCGCGGTCGTACACCGTCGTGTCCGGTCGGCCGCCGCCGGGCGCCGAACTGCCCTCCGCGGCCAGCCAGAACGCCAGCGGGTCCGAGACCACCTGCTCGCGCAGTTTGCTCAGTATCCGCGTGATGCGCTCCAGGTCGTCACCGGCCGGGTGCTCGCCGGGGCGCACGCCGACCGAGTGCGCGAGCCGCCGGGTGCGCTGGAGTTCGGCCGCGAGCAGGTCGATCCGGGCCGGCAGGGCCGACCAGACCGCGTCCGCGGCGACCACCATGTCCAGGCTCGCCGCGTACAGCTCGTTCATCCGGTCGACGAGGGTGCCGAGCGAGTAGCGCTCGCTGAGCTTCGTCGGACTGCCGTGCAGCGTCGGGGCGTTGGCCGTCGCCGTGGCGCTGCCCGCGACCGTGACGGACTCGCCGTTCAGCAGTTCCGTCAGTTCCACGAGGTCCTCGCGGCTGGACCAGCGGCGGCGGGAGCGGATGTCGCGGGCGGAGCGCAGCGCGTCGGTGTACGCGTCGAAGTACGTCCACAGCAGCGTGATCGACGCCTCCGTGGACGTCCAGCGCTCCTGGGTGACGCCGGTCAGCTCGGCGCCCTCCAGGAGTCTGCGGCCCGCGTGGTCCTGGAGGGCGAGGAGGGAGGTCTCGATCGCCTCGTGTTCCGCGCCGAGCCGCGCCAGCGCACGGTCCACCTCGTCCCGGTCCATCACCGGCCCGGTGGGTCCCGTGACGCCCATCGATCACCTCTCGCTGCGGTCGTGCCCGTCGGGGGGCTTGTCGTCGTGGTCCGGTCGTGTGCCGGTCGTCAGCTCGTGCGGAGGTACTGCGGTGCCGGGGGTTCCGACTTCTTCGCATCCTTGCCCAGTGTCGCCGACAGCCATTGGTCGTACGACGCCTGCCAGCCGTTCGCGGTGTCCTTGCGGTAGTCCACGAGGATCTGGTTGACCCGGCGTACCAGATCGTCCGCGTCCTTCTTCATCGCCACGCCGTAGTACTCGGCAGTGAAGGCGTCGCCCTTGAGCTGGACCGTCGGATCCTGTGCCGCCTGGCTCGCGGCGAGCGCGCCGTCGGTGACCACGGCGTCGACCTCACCGAGCTGGAGCCGCACCAGACAGTCGAGTTGGTTCGGGACGGTGGTGGATATGTCGGTGCTGGCGGGCAGTTCGCCCGCCTTCTGGTCCGCCTCTAGCGTGGAGTACGCCGTGGAACCGGCCGCCGTGCAGACCTTGCGGTCCGCGAGCGTGTCGTCGTAGCCCGTGACGGGCGAGGACTTCGGGGCGAGCACCTGCTGGCCCGTCTTGAAGTAGGGGGCGGAGAAGGCGACGTCGGCGATGCGGGCGCAGTTGATCGTCATCGTGCGGACGACCATGTCCACGCTGCCGTCCTGGATCGCAGGGATGCGCTGGTTGGTGGGGATCGCCTTGAACTGGACGGCGTCGGGGTCCCCGAGGACGTCCTCGGCGATGCGGTGGACCAGGTCGATGTCGAAGCCTTCGAGCTCCGCGGTCTTGCCGCTGTTGGGGTTGCGATAGCCCCACCGGTAGCTGTTCTGGTCGACGCCGACGACCAGCTTGCGCTTCTCGCCCTTGCGGTCCTTGATCGCCCGGATGGTGTCGCCGTCGGCGGACGAGGGGGCAAGGGTCTGCTTCTCGGGGGCCTCACAGTCCTCCTCCGCCCTGGCCTCGGCGGTGCGGGTGGTCGCGGTGGTGTTCTGGGCGGTCTTCGTGGTCGTGGTGAGCGGCAGGCACAGGGCCACCAGCGCCACCAGGGCGCAGACGACTGCCATCGCGGTCACTCCGCCCCAGCCCCTGAGCGTGTCTCGCACGGTCGTTCCTCCCTTCGCACCCGGCCCGTTCATCGGTACTCCGACAGCCTGCGGCCGATGCCCAGGACCGCGCCCGCCGCGCCCAGCACCGCCAGTGCCGCCACACCCGCGGGCATGCCCGTCAGCGCGTCCCGGCCGTCGCCCGCCGCGCGTTTGAACTCCGTCTCCTCGTGCGCCAGTGCCGTACGCAGGTTCTCGTCGACGCCGTCGAAGCACTCGCCGGTCGCGTCCTTGGCCCCGATGACCCTGTCCAGCGCCTGCTGGTAGTTGCCGTTCTCGTCCTGCTCGCGGGCCGCGCCGTGGCGCTTCTTCCACTCCTGCATGTTGCCCAGGGCGGCGGTGACGGGGCGTTCGCCCGAGGCGTCGTCGGCGAGCTTCTCGGCTGCCGCCAGGTGAGTGGCGAGGGCCTTGATGTCCGTGCCGAAGTCGTAGTCGTAGGCGTCGTAGGTCTCTTCGCCGACCTTCTTCGTCTCCGCGCCGCGGGCGACCAGGGTCAGGTTCTCGTTGCCCCTGGCCTTGAGGGAGGCGATGCGCGCGTCGTGCAGGACGTTCAGGGAGCGGACGCCGTGGTCGAAGGAGTCGTTCAGGCCGGCGCGGGCGAGGGTGTGGCCGACGACCAGCCAGAGCAGGACGACCGTCGCCGTGGCGGTCGCGGCGACCAGGCCGTGGTTGAGCACCCTGTTCGTCCGCCGGTAGTTGCGGTGCTGGGCCCAGGCGAGGGCGGCCAGGGCGGCGACGCCGAGGGCGATGGCCGCCCAGGGGTAGGGCGTGGCGGCCGCGTAGTCCGCGGCGAGGCGCTGGTTCTCCTTCTTGTAGAGGTCCTCCGCCGCCGGGAGCATCTGCTGCTGCATCTTCTCGTTGGCGTAGCGGAGGTAGGCGCCGCCGACCGGGAAGCCCTGCCGGTTGTACGTGCGGGCGCGCTCCACCAGGCCCTTGTACTCCGGGAGGAGTCTGTTGAGCTTGCCGATCGTGGCCGTGGACGGCGAGTCGGGGTCGGCGTTCGCGGCGGCGTTGACGAGTTTCTCGGCGGCCGTGCGGATGTCGCGCTCGTAGCGGTCGCGGGTGGCGGCCGATTCCTGACCGCCGGCGAGGAAGCCGCTGGAGGCGGCGGTGTTGGCGTCCGCGAGGGAGCGGTAGATGTCGGCGGCGTCCGAGCTGAGGGGCTGGCTGCGGGTGAGGACGTCGTCGGCTGCGGCCGCGCGCTCGGTCATCTGCCAGGCGGTGACGGTGCCGAAGGCGAGGACCAGGAGGGCCAGGAGGGCGCCGATGATGCGCAGACGGCCCGGCTCGGTGGTCGCGGCGGAGCGGAGCTGGTCCAGGCCCTCGGCGAAGGCGGTGCGGCGGGGGCCCGTCGGGGGAGTGGAGGTCGCCGGGGCGTTTCCGGGGGGCGGGGTGGGGGGTGCTGCCTGCGCCGGGACCGCCGGCAGGACGGGCAGGCCCGGGCCCGGTGGTGGCGGGCTGCTCTTCGGCGTGTACGTCACTGTGACCTCCCCCATGGTCATCCGTCGCCGCAAGTATCGCTGCCGGGGCCGACATCCGCACCGGCCTTGCCCTGATCTTGATCGGATCGCAGCGTGGCGCACCGCCCCTCGTCCCCCTCAGGAACACGTACGGCGAGGGGGTTCGGTTCCCTTGGGGTTTCCCGGCCGGCTGGTCCGGTCGGCCGCGGCCGGGAGTGCGACGGCGTCCAGGGGCTTGTCGAGGCGGCCCCGGACGAGGCGGTGCTGGCCGAGGCAGACCAGGGCGACGGCGCTTCCGAGAACCGCCCAGCCGAGGGGCCCGGTGGCGATGGCTGCGGAGACCGCGAGTGGTCCGACGCTGCGCTGGGCGGACTGCGCCATGCCGTGGACTCCGAGGTAGGCGCCCTGCGCCGTGTCGGGTGCGAGGGCGACGGACAGTTCCCAGGAGACGGTGGCGTGGAGCATCTCCGCCAGGGTGAACAGGACGGCCGAGGCGGTCATGAGCAGTACGGCGCTGACGGAGCCCCCCGTCGCCGAGAGGGCCATGGCGCCTCCGCCGAGTGCGAAGGTGGCGGAGAGCGGGAGCAGCAGGGAACGGGCGGCTGCGGTCGTGGCGCCGAGACGGGCGAGCGGGACCTGAAGTCCCACCACCATCACGTTGTTGAGGACCATCAGCAGGGGTGCCAGGCCGTGCGGGACGTCGCCGGCGTGGGCGATCCACAGGGGCAGACCGACCTTGAAGACGGCGTCGTCGATGAAGAGGACGGTCTCGGTGATGACGTAGGCGAGGTAGGTGCGGTCGCGCCAGGGGCCGGGCGGCCGGGCCGGTGCAGGGGTGTCGCCGGAGGCGGTGACCGTCCTGGACGGGGAGGGCGGTTCGCCGCAGCGCAGGGTGATCAGGGCGCAGGCGAGGAAGGAGAGCGCGTCGCCGAGGAGGAGCCACCGGTATGCGCCGGCGGAGCCGACGGCCAGGGCGGAGGCGGCGGCGAGCCCGCCCAGGGCCCAGCCGGCGTTGGCGACGGTGCGGTGCAGCGCTTGGTAGCGGACGCGTTCGGTTCCGGCGACACGGACGGCGTAGAGCTTGGTGAGCGTGCTGGAGGCCCGGTCTCCCAGGCTGCCGAGGGCGGAGTAGGCCAGGAGCAGGGCGAAGTGGTCGGTGGTCAGCAGGGCGAGGGAGGCCGCGCACCGCAGGAGCTGTGTGGCGATCAGGACGCGGGTCAGGGGCAGCCGGTCGGCCACGCGGCCGGCCAGTGGGGTGCCCGCGATGCCGACGACTCCGGCGGTGGCGGCGAGGGTGCCGATCTCGCCGACGGTGAGGTCGCAGACGTAGGTGAAGTAGAGGACGGAGACGGAGGCCCACAGGCCGCTGCCGATGCGGTCGACGAGGGCGGCGGCGACGATTCTGCGTCCGTCCGGGCCCCCGGGTATGCGTGTCGTCCAGGCCTTCGCGCGGCGCGTCGTCGGCACTGCTCCCCCTTGCGAGAAGTTATGTACTGGTACATAATTTCCAATGTGGCAACACAGTATGGGATCAGTGGTACGACGGCCAAGGGAATTGCCGCGTCCGTGGAACACGGCGTCGCCGAGGGGGCGTTGGCACCGGGGGCCGCTCTGCCCCCGGTGCGGCGGCTGGCGGACGAACTCGGAGTGAGCCCGGGGACGGTCGGCGCGGCCTACAAGGAGCTGCGCCGGCGCGGCATCGTGATGACCCGCGGCCGGGGCGGCACGGTCGTGGCCTCCGCGCCCGCGGTCGCGTCCCGCAGACCGCCGAAGGTCCCCGCCGGCCTGCGGGACCTGGCGGGCGGTCACCCCGATCCACGCCTGCTCCCCGATCCACACCTGCTCCCCGGCCACCTGCCGTCGGCGCCGGTGACCCCGGCGGCCCGGTGGCACCGTTCCGCGCCCAGGACGGCGCGGCTGGAGGAGACCGTGCGGGAGTGGCTCAGCCCGGACGGTGTGCCGGTGGACCACGTGACCTTCGCCCACGGCGCCCTGGACCTGATTGCGCGGCTGCTGTCCGTGGAGCTGCGGCCCGGTGACGCCGTCGCCATGGAGGACCCCGGCTACCACCATCTGCTGGACCTGGTCACGGCATTGGGACTGCGGGCGGTGCCCGTGGCCGTGGACGACGAGGGCCTGCGTCCCGACGCCCTGCGTGCGGCGCTGCGGGCCGGTGTGCGGGCGGTGGTGTGCAGCCCCAGGGCCCAGAATCCGTACGGCGGCTGCTTCTCCGCCGAGCGCCGCACCGCGCTGGTCGACCTGCTCCGGAAGGAACCCGATGTGCTGGTCGTGGAGAACGACCACGCTTCCGCGGTCGCCGACGCGCCCCTGCACTCGCTGGCCGCCGGGGGGCTGACGCGCTGGGTGCACGTGCGGACGGTGAGCAAGTTCCTGGGCCCGGACCTGCGGTGGGCCGCGGCGGCCTGCGACCCGGTCACACTGGCGCGCCACGACGGGCGGCTGCTGCTGACGTCGGGCTGGGTCAGTCACCTGCTCCAGGAGGCGGTGCACCAGCTGCTCACCGACGACGGCACCCGTGCGCTGGTGAACCGGGCGAGGCAGGCGTACACGCAACGCCGTGACGCGCTGATCGGGGAACTGCGCACACGTGGCCTCACCGGACACGGAAGCAGCGGCATGAACGTGTGGGTGCCGGTGCGCGACGAATCGGCCGTGGTCAACGGGCTGCGCACGCACGGCTGGTGGGTCGCGGCCGGAGCACGGTTCAGGCTGTCGGCCCCTGCCGGCGTGCGGATCTCCACCGCGTGCCTGGAACCGGCCGAGGCGGTGCGGCTGGCCTCGGACTTCGCCACCGTGCTCGGTGAATCCGAGGCCACGTACGGGGGCTGACGGGCCTGTCGGCGGTGCCCTTCGGGAAGGGCACCGCCGAAGCCCGCCCGGCTCACACCCCGTAGTACGTCCGCAGCCTCTCCTGCGCCCCCTCCCGCGCTCCGACGGTGTCCAGCCCCAGCAGTGCCGCGCCCAGGACCGGGGCGGCCGTCACCACCTGCGGCACCGCCTTCGGGGCGCGGGCTGACAGCAGGTGCTCGATGCGGTCGTTCAGCCGGGCGTGCCGGGCCGACAGGACGCCCCCGCCCAGGAGGACCGGGACCGGCTCGTCCAAAAGGTCCAGGCGGGTCAGGGCGACCACCGCCATGGCGACCACCTCCTCGGCCTGGCGTTCCACGATCGCGCGGGCGATCGTGTCGCCGTCGGCGGCGGTGGCGAAGAGGACCGGGGTCAGTTCGTGGCGCCGGAGCACCGGGATGCGCTCCAGGTGCAGCGCCTCCACGAGGGCGTACACCGACGGCAGTCCGAAGTGGGCGGGGAGGGTGCGGGACAGGGCGGTGGGAACACCGCGGCCGTCCTCCGCCCGGGACGCGTGCCACAGGGCCTCCTCGGACAGGCCCCAGCCGCCGCCCCAGTCCCCCGAGACCCTGCCCAGTGCCGGGAAGCGGGCCGTGCGGCCGTCGGGGCGCATGCCCACGCAGTTGATGCCCGCCCCGCAGACGACCGCCACGCCCCGGGGTTGCGTCGCACCGGCCCGCAGGATGGCGAAGGTGTCGTTGCGGACCGTCGCCGTCGCGCCCCACGCGCGGGCCCGCAGCGCCGCCGCCAACCGGTCCTCCTCCACGGGGAAGTCGGCGTTCGCCAGGCACGCCGAGACGTGCGTGACCGAGGTGAGCCCCGCGGTGGCCAGGGCCTTCGTCACGGTCTCGGCCAGGTCGTCCATCGCCGCGTCCACTCCCACGGCCGGCGGGCGGAAGCCGCCCCCGCGTGCCGTGGCGAGGACGTCCCCGTCCGCCGTCACGACCGCGACGTCCGTCTTGCTGTTGCCCGCGTCGATCGCGAGGACTCGTGCGCTCACGCCCACGCGAGGTGCTCCCGGTTGTGTGCGATCAGCCGGTCGGTGAGCGTCTCGGCGTACGCGTACTGCCCGACGAGGGGATGGGAGAGCAGGGCACGGAAGACACGGTCCCTGCCGCCGTGCAGGGCGGCCCGCAGGGCCAGGTCCTCGTAGGCGGTGACGCCGGCCATCAGGCCCGCGTGGAGCGGGTCCACGGGTGGCACGGGGAGCGGGGACGCGCCCTTTGCCCCCACGGCCGCCTGGACCTCGATCACCGCGTCGTCGGGGAGGAACGGCAGCGTGCCCCGGTTGTACGTGTTCACCACCTGGTACGGCGAGCCGCCGCCGCCCAGCAGGGCCGCCGCCAGGTCCACCGCGGCCTCCGAGTAGAAGGCACCGCCCCGCTTGGCGAGCAGCTCGGGCTTCTCGTCCAGGTCCGGGTCGGCGTACATGGTCAGCAACCGGCTTTCCATCTCCGCGACTTCGGCCGCCCGGGACGGCTTCGTCCCCAGTTCCCGTACGACCTCGTCGTGCGCGTAGTAGTAGCGCAGGTAGTAGGAGGGGATCACGCCCAGGGTGTCGAGCAGGGGGCGGGGCAGGCGGAGGTCGGCCGCGATCGTGTCGCCGTGCTCGCCCAGCAGTTTCGGCAGGACGTCCTCGCCCTCCGGGCCGCCGAGGCGTACGGCCGTCTCCCAGGTGAGGTGGTTGAGGCCGACGTGGTCCAGGTGGATCTCGGAGGCCTCCACGGACAGCAGGGCGGCGAACTTGCGCTGCAGGCCGATCGCCACGTTGCACAGGCCCACCGCCTTGTGGCCCGCCTGGAGCAGGGCGCGGGTCACGATGCCCACCGGATTGGTGAAGTCGATGATCCAGGCCCCGGGGTTGGTGCGGCGGACGCGGTCCGCGATGTCCAGGACGACCGGGACCGTGCGCAGGGCCTTCGCCAGGCCGCCGGCACCGGTGGTCTCCTGACCCACGCAGCCGCATTCCAGGGGCCAGGTCTCGTCCTGCTCGCGGGCCGCCTGGCCGCCGACGCGCAGTTGCAGCAGGACCGCGTCCGCGCCGTCCACCGCCGCGTCGAGGTCGGTCGTCGTGGTGACGCGGCCCGCGTGGTCCTGACGGGCGAAGATGCGGCGGGCCAGACCGCCGACGAGGTCGAGACGGTCCCGGGCGGGATCCATGAGGACCAGTTCCTCGACGGGCAGGGTGTCCCTCAGGCGGGCGAAGCCGTCCACGAGTTCGGGGGTGTAGGTCGAGCCTCCGCCGACCACGGTGAGTTTCATACAGGTCTAACCCTTTACTCCGGTGAGCGTGACACCCTCGACGAACGCCTTCTGGGCGAAGAAGAACACGAGGATCACGGGGGCCATGACCAGCACGGTGGCGGCCATGGTGAGGTTCCAGTCGGTGTGGTGCGCACCCTTGAACGACTCCAGGCCGTAGGAGAGCGTCCAGGCACCGGGGTTCTCCGAGGCGTAGATCTGGGGGCCGAAGTAGTCGTTCCACGCGTAGAAGAACTGGAAGAGCGCCACCGCGGCGATGCCCGGTTTCGCCATCGGGAGCACCACTCTCAGCAGGGTGCGCAGATCGCCGCAGCCGTCCACCTTGGCCGCGTCCACGTACTCGTCGGGGATCGTCGTCAGGAACTGGCGCAGCAGGAAGATCGAGAACGCGTCGCCGAACGCCATGGGGATGATCAGCGGCCAGAGCGAGCCGGACAGGTCCAGCTGCTTCGCCCAGAACAGGTACATCGGGATGACGACCACCTGCGGCGGCAGCATCATCATCGAGATGACCAGCATGAGCGCGAGATTGCGGCCCCGGAAGCGGAACTTGGCCAGGGCGTAGGCCACGGGGATCGAGGAGACGACCGTGAGGACCGTGCCCAGGCCCGCGTAGATCAGGGTGTTCTTCCACCAGGTGAGGAAGCCGGGGGTGTCGAACACCTTGGCGTAGTTGCCCCACTCCCAGGTGTGCGGGATCAGGTCGCGGCTGAGCGCCTGGCTGTCGCTCATCAGGGAGGTGAGGAGGACGAAGACGAAGGGGAGGGTGAAGAAGAGGGCCGCCGCGATGCCGAGCGAGTGGATCGCGATCCACTCCAGCAACGCCCTGCGGTGGGCCGTGCGTTCCGCCGGCGACGGGGGTGTCTTCAGCTCCAGGGGCTTGTCGAGCACCTGCGTCATCGTTCACCTGCCTGGATCAGGCCGCCCCGGCGGCGCATCAGAAGGGCTGTGCAGGCCATGGAGAGGGCGAAGAGGACCAGGGCCACGACACAGGCCGAGCCGTAGTCGAAGCGCTGGAACCCCAGGTTGTAGACGAGTTGGGGGAGGGTGAGGGTCGACTTGTCGGGGTAGCCGGGCTCGAACAGCGTGCCCGCGCCCTGGATCACGCCCGAGGCGACCTTTCCGGCGATCAGTGGCTGGGTGTAGTACTGCATCGTCTGGATCACGCCGGTGACGACCGCGAACATGACGATCGGCGAGATGTTCGGCAGCGTCACGTAGCGGAAACGCTGCCAGGGGCTCGCGCCGTCCAGTTCGGCCGCCTCGTACTGCTCCTTCGGCACGTCGAGCAGGGCGGCCATGAAGATGACCATCAGGTCGCCGATGCCCCACAGGGCCAGCAGGGTGAGGGCCGGCTTGGACCAGGTGGGGACGTTGAACCAGCCGGGGGTGGGCAGGCCGGCACTGTCGAGGAGCGAGTTGACCGGGCCCGTGCCGGGGTTGAGGAGGAAGGCGAAGGCCATCGTGGCCGCGACCGGCGGGGCCAGGTAGGGCAGGTAGAAGAGGGTGCGGAAGACACCCGTGGCCGTCTTGATCCGGGTGATCAGCAGGCCCACGCCCAGGCCGAAGGCGACCCGGAGCGTGACCATGACGACGACCAGCCACAGGGTGTTGCGCAGGGCGGGCCAGAAGAGGGAGTAATGCTCGAAGACGTACGCCCAGTTCTTCGTGCCCACCCAGACCGGCGGCTTGAAGCCGTCGTACCGCATGAACGAGAAGTAGACGGTGGAGATCAGGGGATAGGCGAAGAAGACCGAGAAGCCGATCAGCCAGGGCGACAGGAACGCCAAGGTGCGCAGGGTCGAGCGGCGGTGTTTCGCGCGCAAGGTGAGAGTGCTCATGGCCTACTTCGCCTGCGCGATGTCCGTGTCGATCTGCCGGGCGGTCTCCCGAAGGCCCTTCTTCAGGTCGGTCTCCTTACCGCTCTCGTAGGCGTAGCCGAACTCCTGGACGGTGGTGAGGTAGACGCCGCCGTTGACCGAGGCGGGAGCGGTGGTGGAGTGGGGGTTCGCGGCGATCTCCAGGAACGTCTTGAAGCGCGGGTCGTACTTCAGCTTGGGGGACTTCAGCGCCGCCAGCGTCGAGGGCACGTTGTGGATGGCGTTGGAGAAGTTCACCACCGCGTCCGTGTCCGTGGTCATGTACTTCACCAGCTCCCAGGCCGCGTTCTGCTTCTTACTGGTCGCGGCGATGCCGGCGATGGTGCCGGTGATGTAGCCCTTGCCGTACTGGCCGGCCTGGTCGTCGGGGACGGGCAGCGGGGCCACGCCGATGTCGAACGTCGGCTTGGCGTCCAGGGCCATGCCCAGGCGCCACTCGCCGTCGAGCTGCATGGCGACCTGGCCGGTGTGGAAGGGGTGCTTGGGGCCCCATTCGTCGCCGAGCTTGGAGCGGTAGGTCTCCAGCTTGCGGTAGCCGCCGAGCGTGTCGACGAGCTTCTTCTGCACCGTGAAGGCCTGGGCGAACGCCGGGTCCTTGCCGACGTTCGACTTGCCGTCCTTGTCGAAGTACGTCGGGGAGAACTGGCCGAGGTAGTGCTCGGTGGTGGTCTCCCAGCCGTGGTAGTTCGGCATGAAGCCGAGCTGCTTGTACGAGTCGCCCTGGGGGATCGTCAGCTTCTTCGCGACGCGTTCGAACTCCGACCAGGTCTTGGGCGGGGCGGTGATGCCGGCCTTCTCGAACGCCGTCTTGTTGTAGTAGAGGCCGTAGGCGTCACCCAGCAGCGGGACCGCGCAGCGGTTTCCGTCGAACCGGGTGTACTCGTTCATCGCCTTCGGGAAGGTCTTCTCCGGGTCGACGCCGGACCTCTCGAAGAACGGGTTGAGGTCCACCAGGGCGCCCGAGGAGCAGAACTTGCCGACGCTGTTCGTGGTGAACGACGAGATGACGTCCGGGGCCTTGGCGCCACCGGTGCGCAGGGCCTGGTTCATCTTGTCGTCCGTCATGTTGCCGACGACGTCGACGTGGATGTTGGGGTGCGCCTTCTCGAATCCGGAGACCAGGTCCTGGACGGCCTTCACCTCCGACGGTGCGCTCCAGGCGTGCCAGAAGGTGATGGTCGTCTCCTTGGACGCGTCGTCGCTCGCACCGGCGCCGGACTGGCCGGTGCACGCGGTGGCGAGGAGGACGAGGGATGCCGAGGCGGCGAGTGAGATGGATGTTTTTCTGGATATTCCGGGCATGGCGGAGCTCCACGAGGACGGGAAAGAGGGGGAGACGGGAGGTACGGAAAAGGGGTGGGGTCAGCGGGAGGTGTCGAAGACCTCGTCGCGCGTCGTCGCGAGGGCGCTCTCCAGCGCGCCGCGCAGCACGGGGTGTTCACGGACGTCGCCCACGACCAGGCGCGGGCGGGAGGCGGCCAGCTCCTCCAGTTCGGCCTGGACGAGGGCGCGCAGCGGTTCGCCGCCCGAGGTGAGGGAGGCGCCGCTCAGCACGACGAGTTCGGGGTCGAGGACCGAGACCAGCGAGGCCAGGCCGGTGGCCAGCCGGGTCGCGTAGGTCCCGAGGAGATGCCGGTGGGCGTCGTCGTCCGACCGCGCCGCCCTGGCGAGCAGTTCGGCGGCGGCCTCGGCGTACGGCCCCTGAGGGATGTCCTGGATGCCGAGCTCGCCGGCCAGCCGGGGAACGGCCTGCGATCCGGCGAGTTCCTGGTAGCCGCCGCTGTTGGCCTTGGTGACCTGGCGGACCAGGGGGGTGCCCGGCACCGGCAGGAAGCCGACCTCGCCGGCGCCGCCGGTCCAGCCGCGGTGCAGCCGGCCGCCCAGCACCAGGGCGGCGCCCAGGCCCTCCTCGTTCCACAGCAGCACGAAGTCGGTGTGGCCCCGGGCCGCGCCGAGGCGCTGCTCGGCGAGCGCGACCAGATTGACGTCGTTCTCGAACTCGAACGGCATCGGCAGCGCGGCGGCGAGCTCGTCCAGCAGGGTGGGGGAGTGCCAGCCGGGGAGGTGGGAGGCGTAGCGCAGCCGGCCGGTGGCGGGGTCGAAGGCGCCGGGAGTGCCGATGACCAGGCGGTGGATGTCGTCCCGGGCGAGGCCCGCCGCCTTCACCGCCCCGTCCAGGGCGTCGGTGACCTGCTGGACGACCGGGGTGCCGGTGCGCCTGCCGGGGGTGGGCAGCTCGTGGCGGCCGACCGTGCGGCCGGTGATGTCGGCGACGGCGGCGAGGATCCGCTGGGGGGTGACGTCGAGTCCGGCTGCGTACCCGGCCGCCGGATTGACCTCGTAGAGCTGGGCGCTGGGCCCCGGCCGGCCTTCGGTGGTGCCGGTGGCCAGGACGAGACCCGCCGCCTCCAGGCGGGCCAGCAACTGGGAGGCGGTCGGCTTGGACAGGCCGGTGAGCTTGCCGATCCGGGTGCGGGAGAGCTGTCCGTGCTCCAGCAGCAGGTCGAGGGCGGCCCGGTCGTTCATGGCGCGCAGGACGCGTGGGGTGCCCGGCGTGCCGGCGGTTCCTGCCATGCGTGTCCACACCTGCCCTTCGGCTGCTCAGCTTCTCAGTGATCAGGCGCGGAAGTCCATCGGACGGCCCTGCCTGGAGATCATTGTTAGGAAAGTTTCCTATCGGTGGGAGGAAGGTAGGCCCGGTGTCACACGGGCGTCAAGAGGGGAGGGGCCGTCGCGGGCCGGACCTGCCTGCCCGGCACGCCTGCCGGACATGCCGAGAGGGCGGTGTCCGGCAGAACCGGACACCGCCCTCCTTCGCGGGGTGTGCCGCTACTTCGTGGTGCTCGTCGGTGCGGGGGGAGCGAGCGGGGACGCCGCCGCCGACTGCGGGGACGCCGAGTTCGCGTACACCGACGGCGCGGCCATCCCCGCCGTCGGGTCGACGGGCTGCTCCTCCACCGGGGCCGTGGCGCCGCCCACGATCCGGATGTCCGCCGCGTCGAAGGCCCGCTTGACGCGCCAGCGCAGCTCGCGCTCCACGGTCAGGGACTTGCCGGGCATGGTCTTGGCCGTGACGCGCACGACCATGGAGTCCAGCAGCACGCTGTCCAGGCCCAGGACCTCGATCGGGCCCCACAGCAGTTCGTTCCAGGGCTCCTCGGCGCTCATCTTCTCGGCGACCTCGTCCAGGGTGGCCTTGACCTTGTCCAGGTCCTCGCCGGCGTGCACGGTGACGTCGACGTTGGCCGTGGCCCAGCCCTGGGAGAGGTTGCCGATGCGCTTGACCTCGCCGTTGCGGACGTACCAGATCTCACCGCCGTCGCCGCGCAGCTTGGTCACCCGCAGGCCGACCTCGATCACCTCACCGGAGGCGACGCCCGCGTCGATCGTGTCGCCGACGCCGTACTGGTCCTCCAGGATCATGAAGACGCCGGACAGGAAGTCCGTGACGAGGTTGCGGGCGCCGAAGCCGATCGCGACACCGGCGACACCGGCCGAGGCCAGCAGCGGGGCGAGATTGATCTGGAAGGTGCCGAGGATCATCAGCGCCGCGGTGCCGATGATCAGGAACGACGCCACCGAGCGGAGCACCGAGCCGATGGCCTGCGAGCGCTGCCGCCGGCGCTCGACGTTCACGAGCAGTCCGCCCAGCGCGCTGCCGTCCACGGACTGGACGGTCCGGTTCATACGGTCGATCAGCTTGGTGATCGCCCGTCGCACGAAGACCCTCAGCACCGCGGCTATCACCACGATGAGCAGGACCCGGAGTCCGATCGCCAGCCACGTCGACCAGTTCTGCTCGACCCAGCCGGCGGCGTTCGTCGCGCTCTCCTGGGCATCCTGGAGCGAAGGCACTCTCGGGGACGGGGTCTCCGAGGGGGTCGGCGACGGTGACGGGTCGGCGGCCATCAGGACGGCGTCCGCGAGGGACAGGGACACGGCAGGTACCTCCAGGTGCAGCGGTCCGCCCCGGTGCGGTGGTTCAGGGGGTCAAGGTCACGACAGGGTCACCGAAGGGGCAGAACCACCACACTAACGGGGCATTGTGTGTGCTATCGCGGAATGTGTGAAGGAGAGACCGTGCTCACCTGGGCTTGAACAGGCCATGATCCGGGGGATGAATGGGATGTGGTCGAAAACACTCCCAGCCCGTTACGGGGACATGGTGGCGCTTCCACCAGGCATGAGGGGAGACTGGCTACGAATCGTCCCGGCGCGAGCCACGCGCCGCCGGCGTCCAAGGAGGCATCCGTGCCGCATGTCCTGGTCCTCAACGCGTCGTACGAGCCACTCGGCGTCGTACCGCTCCGCCGCGCGCTCGTCCTCGTCCTCGAGAACAAGGCCGTCTGCCTCGAGGAGTCCGGCGCCTATCTGCACAGCGCAACCGTCACAGTCCCCGCACCCAGCGTGGTCCGGCTCAAGCGATTCGTCCGGGTTCCCTATCGGGGGCCCGTTCCTCTCACCCGCCGGGCGCTGTTCGCCCGCGACGGGGGCCGGTGCATGTACTGCGGTGGCGTCGCAACCAGCGTCGACCACGTCATCCCGCGCAGTCGCGGAGGCAAGCACGTCTGGGACAACGTGGTGGCGTCCTGCCGCCGCTGCAACCACGTGAAGGCCGACCGGCACCTCTTCGAGATCGGCTGGCGGCTGCGCCACAAACCCGCCCCGCCGTCGGGCCTGGCCTGGCGCATCATCGGGACCGGCCACAGGGACCCGCGCTGGCTGCCGTACTTGCAGCCGTACGGCGCGGACGACGCCATGGCCCGGATCGACGGCATTTCCGCCTGACGAGGATCCGGGCCTTCGTATTGCCGCGTGCGGTGAGCCGGCCCCGGGAGTCCCCTGTTCCCCCGGGGCCGGCCGGTCACGGGCCGGCCATGGCGGCGCTCACGCGTACCGCAGCTCCGCCGGCCGCACCGAGCGGCCCAGCAGCGGCAGCGAGGTCGCGGCGGCGAGCAGGCAGGCGGCGTAGACGGCGAGGGGCACCAGGGCCGCCGCCCAGGGGAACGGGCTGTGGCCGAGCAGCGCGTACCAGGCGGCGACGGCCGTCCCGCCCAGGCCCGCGAGCAGCACCGCCGGCGCCAGCGGCAGCGCGGTCTCCAGCAGCAGGGCCCGGCCGAGCACCGCTCGCGGCACCCCGGCGGCGACCTGCGCGGCCAGGCCCCGGCGCCGGGTGGCCAGGGACTCGGCGGTGCCGACGGCGAGGCCCGACAGTGTGATGGCGAAGGCGACCGCGAGGGCGGCCGCCGTGAGGTCGAGGCCGGTGAGGTAGTAGTCGGGGCTCGCGGCGAGCGGCTTGCCGGAGTGCAGCTCGTGGAGGAGCACCTCTCGCACGCCCATGAATCCGCCCCCGACGATCGTCACCAGCAGCACCGCCGCGTGGGTACGGGCGGCAGCCCACGGGTCGTCGCGCAGCCGCTCCGCCGCGATCAGGGGTGCGGCGGAGCGGGCCCGGGCCGCCAGGATCCGTCCGGTCACCTTGGCCATGGCCCCGGAGAGCCACACCGCACCCGAGCCGGCCGTGAGGACCACACCCACCATCGCCGGCTGTGGCCCGGCATGCGGCCGGTTGGCGGCGGGCGAGGACGTGCCGAGCACGGCGAGCAGCGCCACGACCCCGACCAGCACGACCCCGGCCAGGAACAGCAGCCCGGGTCCCCGCCCGGTACGCGGCCCGACCCTGCGGACCCAGCCGAGCGGCGAGGCCACCACCCGGCGCAGCGCCAGCGCGCCCGCCGCCGCCCCGAGCAGCGGTACACCGACCGCGACCAGCGCGATCCCCGCCCAGGCCAGGGCGGTCGGCCGGTGCCACAGGCGCAGCAGGAGCAGCACGGAGAAGACGGTGGCGACCGAGGAGCCCAGCAGACAGGCAAGTCCGGTCTCCAGGGCGGCGATCCGCCGCACCTGCCAGGGCGTCGCCCCGGCCAGCCGCAGCCCGGCCAGCCGCCGGTCGCGGTGCACCGCCCCGATCCGGGCGCACTGGCCGAGGAACCCGAGCACCGGAACGAGCAGGAGCAGGAGGCCGGCGATCACGCCCGACCGCGTGCCCGGCTCGTCCAGCAGCCCGGCGGCGACGGGCACGTCGTAGCCGCCGCGCAGTGACGCCAGGGCGACGGCGGCCAGCGCGAACCCGGTCGCGAGCGCCGCCCCCGACGCCGTCAGGGTCACCCGCCACCACTCGCCGCGGTCGGAACCGCGGGTCAGGTCCCAGGCGAGACGCAGATCGGCCCTCAGCGACGTCACGCCGTCACCCCCAGCGCCGCCACGGCCCCGTCCCGCAGCTGGACCTCGCGGTCCGCGTACGCGGCCACCTGGGCGTCGTGCGTGATCAGCAGGACGGCCGTGCCCGCGTCGCGGGCCGTGTGGACGAGGGCCGTCATGACCTGCTCTCCTGCCAAGGAGTCCAGCGCGCCCGTCGGCTCGTCGGCGAAGACCACCCGGGGGCCGGTGACCAGGGCCCGGGCCAGCGCGGCCCGCTGCGCCTGGCCGCCGCTCAGCTCGCCCGGCCGCAGGTCCTCCTGGCCCCGCACCCCGAACCGCTCCAGCCACTCACCGGCCCGGGCCCGGGCCTCGGCCCGGCCGGTGCCCGCCAGCAGCAGCGGCAGGGCGGCGTTGTCCAGGACCGTCAGCTCGGGGATGAGCTGGCCGAACTGGAACACCACGCCGAACTCGGTGCGCCGCAGCTCGCTCAGCCGCTTCTCGGGCAGGTCCTCCAGCCTCCGGCCGTCGTAGGTGACCGCCCCCGCGTCCGGGCGGACGATGCCGGCCAGGCAGTGCAGCAGCGTGGACTTCCCGCTGCCGCTCGCGCCGGTCACGGCGAGGATCTCGCCGGCGTGCAGTTCGACCGACGCGCCGCGCAGGGCGGGTGTCCGGCCGTGCGCCTTGGTGAGCCCGGCGGCCGTGAGAAGGGGCACGGGTCTGCTCATGCTGCGTCGACCTCCGCGGTCAGGGTGGTGAGCCGGGCCGCCGTGGTGCTCATCCAGCGGAGGTCGGCGTCGAGGTGGTTGAGGGCGTAGTCCGCCGAGAGCACGGTCGCGAGATCGGCGCCCTTGGCCGCCTTGACCGCCGTCAGCTCCCGCATCCGCTCCATGTGCGCGGCGCGCTGGTCGCTCAGGTACCGGGCCGGGTCACCGCCGGAGAGGATCGCGACCACGACCTTGGCGAAGATCTCGTTGGCCACGAAGGGCGCGGGCGGTGCGATCTCCCCGGCCCACCGGGCCAGTTCGTGGGTCCCCTCGTCGGTCGCCCGGTACGCCGTGCGCTCAGGGCCGCCGTCCGAGCCGGTGCCGTCGACCTCGGCGAGTCCGTCCCGCACGAGGCGCTGCAGGGTCGTGTAGACCTGCCCGTAGGCCAGCGGTCGGGCCTGCGGGAAGCGTTCGTCGTGGCGCCGCTTGAGGTCGTAGCCATGGCTCGGACCCGTCGCGAGCAGGCCCAGCAGGATGTGGCGGGTGCTCATGGCGATCATTATGTACTGAGTACATGTACTGAGTGAATAGTGATCGACGCGGAATCTCTCCGCCGGGCCCCGGCAGGCTCATTCCGAGACGGCGTACGCCTCCGCCGACCACAGCGAATACCCGTACTGCGTCGCCCGCTTGTCGCCCTGCACCCGCACGAAGCGCACGTCCCGCTCGTCCATCGGGACGCTCTCCCGGCCGCCCCCGCCGTCCCGGACGGTGGCGGCGGTGCGCCAGCGGCGGCCGTCCGGGGAGACCTGGACGCGGTACGCCGCGGGGTGCGCGTCCTGCCAGTGCAGGGCGACCCGGCCGAGCCGCGCCGGCCGGGCCAGTTCGACCTGCCACCAGGCGCCGTCGTCGACCGGGGACGACCAGCGGGTCTCCGGGTCCCCGTCGTTCGCCGCCGACGCGGGGAAGTCGGGCGTCTCGTCGCCCGAGGAACGGGCGGTGCCGCCGCGGGCCAGGTCGGGGCCGCCCGTGGGTGGGACGGCCCGGACGGTGAGCGTGCGGTCCGTCCCCGCGAACCCCAACCGCACCTCGTAGGACCGCATCGGGGTGCCGCGCTCGACGGTCACCTCGACCGGGACCTCCACCGTCGTGCCGCGTCGCACGGTCAGCTCGCCCTTCGGCACCCGGACCCGGACACCGTCGGGCGCCTCGGCGGTGAGCGTGCCGCGTACGTCGGCGGGGCGCAGCGACCCGAGCCGGGCGGTCAGCCGCTCGGTCCGCCCGGTTCCGACGTCCGCCCGGTCGCGGGGCAGGGCCAGGGAGGTGGCGGGGGATCCGGTGAACCAGGGGACGAGGTGGTGGACGCGGGACGGGGCGGGGCCGGTGACCCGCAGGGCGTCGGCCCGTGCCGCGATCCGCACCTCGGTCGCTCCGGACGCGTCCAGCCGGCCCGCCTCGCGCCAGCCCCGCCCCGGCTCGTGCACCTCGACGGCCCCCTCGGTGCCCGGCTCGGTCAGCGCCGTCACGGCGGTCAGCGCCCGCGCCCGCGGCAGGCGCAGGGTGCGGCCGTCGCCGGGGGAGCGGGGCGGCTCGTTGTGGATGCCCGACCAGGCGGCGTACGACTTCTGCGCCCGCCGCAGGAACGGGTCCAGCACGTCCGTGCCTACCTCGACCGGCGCCGACTCCAGCCGGGCCCGCAGCTCGCCCAGCCTGCGGTACGCGTCCCAGGCCGCCGCCGCGTCCCCGGCGCGCTGCGCGTCCAGCATGCCGAGCGCGGCCGTGCCCGCCTCGCCGTAGCGGGCGAGCTGCTCGGACCAGGGGGCCACCTCGGTGCCGAGGCCGGTCCCCGACAGCCGCCGGGGCAGCTCGCGCAGCACGGAGAAGGCCTCGCGCAGCCGCCGCTCGGCGTCGTCGCCGGTGTCCGTGCCGCCCGCCGTGCGGGACTCCCAGTACGCCTCGGTCAGCGGGCGCAGATACGCCGACTCCCCGTCGCCCAGGACCGACGAGGCGTCGTTGCCGGCGAGGGCGGCCAGGGCCTGCTCGCGGCGCCTGTTCCCGCCCGCGAGGTCGGCGATCGCGGCGCGCCAGGACTCCCCGGGTCGGTAGGCGCGCGGGTTCCAGGCGTAGTCGGCGCTGGTGAACAGCGGGATGCGGGAGGCCTCCGGCTGCTGCATCGCGTTGGCCAGCAGGGCGGCCGAACCGGTCGCGACGGCCGGTTCACGGCCGCGGTACGGACCGAGGAAGATGCGCCCGGGGTCGTAGTCGTTGACCGGGTAGTTGTCCATGGTGACCAGCGGGTGGCCGAACGCCTCACGCGCTTCGGCCAGTTCGCCGCCCGTGATGGTGCGGGGCACCACCCCGACGCCCGTCCACGCCACTTCGACACGCGCGGCCAGCTCGCTCGCCAGGGCGCGCCGGTAGTCGGTCGTGCCGTCCTCGTAGTACTCGGTCGGCATCAGGGACAGGCCGGCGGCGCCGGGGTGGCGCTGCGCCAGGTGCCGGGCCACCGCGTTCGCCACCCGGGCCTGCGCCCGCGCCGCCGCCTCGGGGCCGGAGCCGAACCGGTCGGCGTCCGCCCCGCAGTGCCACTCGCTGTAGCTGACGTCCTGGAACTGAAGCTGGAACGCCCTGAAGCCCAGCGCCCACATCGCGTCCAGCTTGCGCGTCAGCGCCCGCACGTCGGCGTCCGAGGCGAAGCACATGGCCTGGCCCGGGGCCACCGCCCAGCCGAGCGTGACGTGGTTGCGGCGCGCCCGCTCGGCCAGTTGCCGGAACCGGGCCCGCTGCGCGGCGGGGTAGGGCTCGCGCCAGCGGGCCTGCCGGTAGAGGTCGTCCCCCGGGGCGTACAGATAGCGGTTCTGCTTGGTGCGCCCCATGAAGTCGAGCTGCGCCAGCCGCTGCCCGTGCGTCCACGCGGTGCCGTAGAAGCCCTCGGTGATGCCGCGCACGGCGCTGCCCGGCCAGTCGTGGACGACGGCCGCCGCGATCGTCCCGTCGGGGCGCAGGAGTTGCCGCAGTGTCTGGACGGCGTGGAAGAGGCCGTCCTCGCCGCTGCCGGTGAGGAAGACGCCGCCCCGGCCGACGGTCAGCTCGTACCCGCCGGAGGGCAGGGCGTGGCGGTCGCCCGGGCGGGCGGACTGCGTGCGCGCGTGCACGGCCAGGGCACCCGGGCCGGCCGTGTCCGTGATCCGGCGGGCCCCGGCCCGCCGCAGCAGCTCGTGCAGGGTCTCCACCGCGTGGGGGTCCGCCCGCGCGTCGGTGATCAGCGCGACCTCGTCGGGTACCGCGACCGGTGCGCCGTTCGCGCGCAGCGACTGCGGGCGCGGCCAGACGGAGAGGTCGGCCCCGGCGGTCTCGGGGGCCGGTGCCGCGGCCGTGTCCGGGGGAGACGGGGCCGCCAGGGCGGCGGGCGGGGTGACGAGGCTCCCGGCGACCACGGCCACCGCGAGGGCCACGGTCCGCTTCCCACGCCGCAGTCCCACAGGCCCCCTCCAGATGTGTTCGACCGGCGGGACGAGCCCACCATTCGCCCGGTGAAGGTGTCAACGAGAGTGGCCTTTGTGACCGAAATGCCGGAATCTTGACTGTGTGGAGGGCAGCGGAATGTGAGCAGGAGCACGATGTCGGGTCCGGGGCGTCTGCCTTCGCGTCGACTGGGTAGGGCTGCGATGACCCGTTGAAGTTCCACCCGACAAGGAGGCCCCCGTGGCTGCGATGACTTTCCTTCCGCTCCCGGCCCCGTCCAAACCCGTGGCGGACCCGTCCGCCGACCTCGACGACAACCACCACAACGACCCGCGCTACTGCGTCTTCAGTTCCGAGAGCACCCATACCGAACTGCCGCTGACCAGCGAGCCCCCGCTGCCCGACGCCGAGCCCCTCACCAGTGAGCCGCCGCTCGCCGAAGCCGCCCCCCTGACCAGCGAGCCCCCGGCCTTCGTCCCGGACTTCACGAGGATGTAGATGACCGCACCCCGGCCGGCCGACCCGCCCTCCGAGGACCTGTCCCGCCTCGCCGCCCTGCACGGCGTCGCCACTTCCTACAGTCCGTCCCCGGACCGCTCGGTCGCGGCCTCGGCCACCGCGGTCACCCTGACCCTGGCCGCCCTCGGCGTGGCCGCGAGCACGCCCGGCGCCGTCCGCGCCGCGCTCGCGGCCCGCGAGGGGGAACTGGGCGAACGGCTGCTGCCGCCGACCGTCGTCGGCTGGGGCGGCAGCCCCCCGGCCGCCCTGGCCGCGCTCCCCGGGGGAACGCGGCTGCGGATCGACACCGAGCAGGGCGAGAGCCGCACCGACGCGGACGGCCTGCCACCCGGCGTGCACCGTCTGACCGCCACCGCCCCCGACGGGCGCACCGCCACCGCCCACCTGATCGTCGCCCCGCCCCGCCTGCCCACCCCCGCCGGGCGCTCCTACGGACTCCTCGTCCAGCTCTACTCCCTGTTGTCCCGCCGCTCCTGGGGCATGGGCGACCTCGGCGACCTCGCCGAACTGGCCGGCTGGGCCGGACGGTCGCTCGGCGCCGGATTCGTCCAGGTCAACCCGCTGCACGCGGCCGTACCCGGAACCCCCACCGACCCCTCCCCGTACCGCCCCTCCTCGCGCCGCTTCCCCGACCCCGTGCACCTGCGCGTCGAGGACGTCCCCGAGGCCGCCTACGTCGAGGACCCCGGACGCCTGCGCGCCCTGCTGGACAGGTCCGCCCGGCTGCGCGAAGGGGTGCTGCGGCACGGCGCGCTGATCGACCGGGACGCCGTGTGGGAGCTCAAGCGGGAGGCGCTGGAGCTGCTCGGCGAGGTCCCCCTCGGTCCCGGCCGGCGCGCCGCCTACTGCGACTTCATCGCCGGGCAGGGCCAGGCCCTGGAGGACCACGCCACCTGGTGTGCGCTCGCCGAGGTGCACGGCTCGGACTGGCACCGCTGGCCGACGGGCCTGCGCGACCCGCGGTCGGCCGAGACCGCCCGGGCACGCAACGGCCTCATGGACCGGGTCGACTTCTGGTCCCGGCTCGCCTGGCTCACCGACACCCAGCTGACCGCCGCGCAGCGCGCCGGGCGCGAGGCCGGGATGCCGGTGGGGATCGTCCACGACCTGGCGGTCGGCGTGCACCCCGGTGGCGCCGACGCCTGGGCGCAGCAGGAGTACTTCGCCGCGGGCATGTCGGTGGGCGCCCCGCCGGACGCCTTCAACGCCCGCGGCCAGGACTGGGGCCTGCCGCCCTGGCGGCCGGACCGGCTGGCCGCGTCCGGCTACGCCCCGTTCCGCGAGCTGCTGCGCGCCCTGTTCCGGTACGCCGGCGCGCTGCGCATCGATCACGTCATGGGCCTGTTCCGCCTCTGGTGGGTCCCCCAGGGCCACCCGCCCACCGAGGGCACCTACGTCCGCTACGACGCCGAGGCCATGCTCGCCGTGCTCGTCCTGGAGGCCTCCCGGGCCGGGGCGCTGGTGATCGGGGAGGATCTCGGCACCGTCGAGCCAGGGGTCCGCGAAGCGCTGCGCGAGCGCGGTGTGCTCGGCACGTCCGTGCTGTGGTTCGAGCGCGACTGGGAGGGCGACGGCCACCCGCTGCCTCCCGGGAGCTGGCGCTCCGACTGCCTGGCCACCGCCACCACCCACGACCTGCCCTCCACGGCCGCCCGCCTGACCGGCGAGCACGTCGAGCTCCGCGACAGCCTGGGGCTGCTGACCCGCCCCTTGGAGGAGGAGCGCGCCGAGGCCGCCGCCGACGCGGGGGAGTGGCTCTCCCTGCTCTCCCGGCTCGGCCTGCTGCACGGCACGAGCGGCGGCGGCGACACCTCCTCGGAGGAGGCGGAGATCCAGGCCCTCCACCGCTTCCTGCTGCGTACCCCGGCCCGCATGGTCGGCGTCTGGCTGCCCGACGGCGTCGGCGACCGCCGTCCGCAGAACCTCCCGGGGACCTGGGACCAGTACCCGAACTGGCGCCTGCCGATCGCGGACGCGCAGGGGCGGCCGGTGACGCTGGAGGATCTGGCGGCCTCGCCCCGGCTGCACGCGCTGATGGAGGTGCTCAGGGACGGCGGGGCGTGAGCCGGGGCCTCTTACGGCACCCCGGGCGCGCGGGCCCGGTCGGCGTTGGATATTTTGACACCGTGGACAAGAAGAACGCCCTGCGCGCCGGCGCCCTGGCAGCCGGTACGACGCTGATGATGCTGCTCCTGTCGTCGCCCGCCTCCGCGCTCACGCGCGACGACGGTGACGACCCCGGCACGGGCCTGAGCGTCATCGAGACGCTGGGCCTCTTCGTCTTTGCCCCGATCGTGCTGTACCTGGTCATCGCCGGACTGGTGATGGCCGGCGACAAGACGCACAAGAAGAAGGACCCGACCAGCTCCAACATCGCCACCAAGGCCGGCGCGAAGAGCGAAGTCAAGGCCTGATCAGCGTTCCTCTTCGAGGGCGTCGTCGCGGTCGTCGCGGCGGCGCCCTCGTCGTCGTCAGGGCCGCTCCGTCCCCGCCAGCAGTTCCCGCAGGAGGCCGGCCAGGAGGGCGGCCCGTTCCGCGTCCAGGACGGACAGCGCCTCCGTCTGGACGGCCAGACCCGCCGCGACCGCCTCGTCGACGACCCCGAGGCCCTTGTCGGTGAGCGTGACGCGCAGGCCGCGCCGGTCGTGCGGATCCGGCGAGCGGCGCAGCAGCCCGGCACGCTCCAGCTTGTCCAGGCGCCCCGTCATGCCGCCGGTCGTGAGCATCAGGGTCGCGGACAGCTGACGGGGAGAGAGCGTGTAGGGCTCCCCGGAGCGGCGCAGGGTCGCCAGGACGTCGAACTCTCCGCGTGAGATCCCGAACTTCGCGTACGCCTTCTCCATTCGGTCACCCATCGCGAGCGAGAGCCGGCCGACCCGGCCGAAGACCTCCATGGCGGCGGTGTCCAGGTCGGGCCGGACCGAGGCCCACTGCTCGATGATCGCGTCGACGGGGTCCTTGCGCTGCTCGCGGCGTTCGCTCATGGCACGAGTATCGGCCGAGGCTCGGTCACCCGCAAGAAAGTAGCTTGTCGGAAAGTTGCTTAGCGGTAAGCTACTTTCTGCCGACCTACTCAGAAGGGTGTCTCCCATGGCCCTCTCCCGCCCGGCCCTCATCACCCTCACCGCCCTCGCGCCCGTCTCCTGGGGCACGACCTACGCGGTCACCACCGAGTTCCTCCCGCCCGACCGCCCCCTGTTCACCGCCCTGGTGCGCGCCCTGCCCGCAGGCCTGCTGCTGCTCGCCCTCGCCCGGGTGCTGCCGCGTGGCGCCTGGTGGTGGAAGGCGGCGGTGCTCGGCGCGCTGAACATCGGCGCGTTCTTCCCGCTGCTGTTCCTCTCCGCCTACCGGCTGCCCGGCGGCCTCGCGGCGGTCGTCGGCTCGGCCGGTCCGCTGTTCGTTGCCGGGCTCTCGGCGCTGCTGCTCGGACAGCGGCCGTCGGCGCGGACACTGGCGACCGGGGCCGTGGCCGCGTTCGGGGTCAGCCTCGTCGTCCTGCGGGCGGCCGGGGCGCTGGACCCGCTCGGTCTGCTGGCGGCCGTCGCCTCCACGGCGTCGATGTCCACCGGCACCGTGCTCACCCAGCGCTGGGGCCGCCCCGAGGGCGTCGGACCGCTGGCGCTGACCGGCTGGCAGCTGACCGCGGGCGGCCTGCTCATCGCGCCGCTCGCCTTCCTGGTCGAGGGTGCCCCGCCGGCGCTGGACGGCCGGGCGGTCGGCGGCTACCTCTACCTCGCCCTCGCGAACACGGCCCTCGCGTACTGGCTGTGGTTCCGCGGCATCGGCCGCATGACCGCCACCCAGGTCACCTTCCTCGGTCCGCTCTCCCCGCTGACCGCTGCCGTCGTCGGCTGGGCGGCACTCGGGCAGGCGCTGACACCGGTGCAGCTCCTCGGCATGGGCCTGGCCTTCGGGGCGACGGTGGCGGGGCAGTTCGTCACCCGGACGCCGCGCACCGACCACACCGTGAAGGTCCCCGCCGCACCGGCACGCGTGCCGGACGGAGCGCTGCGGCGGTAGGCGGGGAGCTCCGGCCGCCGCGGCCGGAGAGCAGACGGAAGGGGCGCCCGGTGCACACCGGCCGCCCCTTCCGCCGTACGGGAACCGCCGGGTTACTCCCCGGCCGCCGCGTCCGCCCGCTGGGCCCGCAGGGCGCGCTCCACGCCCGCGCGGGACTCCGAGACCAGGCGGCGCAGGGCCGCGTTCGGCTCGGCGGACGTCAGCCACGCGTCCGTCTTGTCCAGGGTCTCCCGGGACACCTGGACCGCCGGGTAGAGGCCGACGGCGATCTGCTGGGCCATCTCGTGCGAACGGGACTCCCAGATGTCCTTGACCACCTCGAAGTACCGGTCGGCGTACGGGGCGAGCACCTCGCGCTGGTCGGTCTGGACGAAGCCGCCGATGACCGCTTCCTGCACGGCGTTCGGCAGCTTGTCGGAGTCCACGACCGACGCCCACGCCTCGGCCTTGGCCTCCGGGGTCGGACGGGCGGCCCGGGCCGTGGCCGCGTGGCGCTCACCGGCGGCCGTGCGGTCACGCTCGTACTCGCCCGCGATCTCCGCCTCGTCGAACCGGCCGACCGCCGCGAGCCGCAGCACGAACGCCCAGCGCAGCTCCGTGTCGACGACCAGGCCCTCGATGGTCTGCGAGCCGTCCAGCAGCGCGTCCAGCAGGTCCAGCTGCTCCGGCGTGCGGGCCGTCGCCGCGAACGCGCGCGCCCACGCCAGCTGGTGGTCGCTGCCCGGCGCCGCCGCGCGCAGGTGCGCCAGCGTCGCGTCGGTCCAGCGGGCCAGCAGCGCCTCGCGGGCCGCCGGGTCGGCGTACAGGTCGATCGCCAACTTCACCTGCCGCTGCAGCGACTGCACGACACCGATGTCGGACTCCTTGCCGATGCCGGACAGCACCAGCGACAGGTAGTCGCGGGCCGCGAGCTCGGCGTCCCGCGTCATGTCCCAGGCCGACGCCCAGCACAGGGCGCGCGGCAGCGAGGACTCGAAGTCACCGAGGTGCTCGGTGACGAAGGCCAGCGACTGCTCGTCCAGGCGGACCTTCGCGTACGACAGGTCGTCGTCGTTGAGCAGGATCACGGCCGGGCGGGTCTGCCCCACCAGCTGCGGCACGGCCGTCAGCTCGCCGTCCACGTCCAGCTCGATCCGCTCCCGGCGGACCAGCTTGCCGCTCGCCTCGTCCCGGTCGTACAGGCCGACGGCGATCCGGTGCGGGCGCAGCGTCGGCTCGCCCTTGGCGCCGGCGGGCAGGGCCGGAGCCTCCTGGCGGATGCCGAACGACGTGACGACGCCGTCGGCGTCCGTCTCGATCTCAGGGCGCAGCACGTTGATGCCGGCCGCCTGGAGCCACTTCTCCGACCAGGTCTTCAGGTCGCGGCCGGAGGTCTCCTCCAGTGCGCCCAGCAGGTCCGACAGACGCGTGTTGCCGAAGGCGTGACGCTTGAAGTACGCCTGCACACCCCGGAAGAACTCGTCCATGCCGACGTAGGCGACGAGCTGCTTCAGGACGCTGGCGCCCTTGGCGTACGTGATGCCGTCGAAGTTGACCAGGACGTCGTCCAGGTCGCGGATCTCCGCCATGATCGGATGGGTCGACGGCAGCTGGTCCTGCCGGTACGCCCAGGTCTTCATGGAGTTGGCGAAGGTGGTCCACGCGTGCGGCCACCGGCTCCCCGGCGCGTGCGCCTGGCAGGCGATCGAGGTGTACGTGGCGAACGACTCGTTCAGCCACAGGTCGTTCCACCACTCCATGGTCACGAGGTCGCCGAACCACATGTGGGCCAGCTCGTGCAGGATGGTCTCCGCGCGCATCTCGTACGCGGCGTCCGTCACCTTCGAGCGGAACACGTACTGGTCGCGGATGGTCACCGCGCCCGCGTTCTCCATCGCGCCCGCGTTGAACTCCGGCACGAACAGCTGGTCGTACTTCTCGAACGGGTACGCGTAGTCGAACTTCTCCTGGAACCACTCGAAGCCCTGCCGGGTCACCTCGAAAATGGCGTCCGAGTCGAGGTACTCGGCGAGCGAGGGACGGCAGTAGATGCCGAGCGGGACGGACTGGCCGTCCTTCTCGTACACGCTGTGCACGGAGTGGTACGGGCCGACGATCAGCGCCGTGATGTACGTGGAGATGCGCGGCGTCGGCTCGAAGACCCAGACGTTGTCCTCGGGCTCGGGCGTCGGCGAGTTGGAGATGACGGTCCAGCCCTCGGGCGCCTTCACGGTGAACTGGAAGGTGGCCTTCAGGTCCGGCTGCTCGAAGCTCGCGAACACCCGGCGGGCGTCCGGCACCTCGAACTGGGTGTAGAGGTAGGCCTGGTCGTCGACCGGGTCGACGAACCGGTGCAGGCCCTCGCCGGTGTTGGTGTACGCGCAGTCGGCGACGACCCGGAGGATGTTGCGCCCCTGGAGCAGACCGGGCAGGGCGATCCGGGAGTCCGCGAAGACCTCCGCCGGGTCGAGGGAGTCACCGTTCAGGGTCACCTCGTGCACCGCCGGCGCCACCAGGTCGATGAACGACTCCGCGCCGTTCCCGGCCGTCACGTCGAAGCGCACCGTGGTCACGGACCGGTAGGTGCCGCCCTCCTGCGCGCCGGAGAGATCGAGTTCGATCTCGTACGAGTCAACGGCGAGCAGCTGCGCCCGCTGCTGCGCCTCTTCGCGGGTCAGGTTTGTGCCAGGCACGCGGTCATCTCCTCGTTATGGGTGGGTTGCGTCATCTTTCCACGGCGCCTCGGCGTCAGGCGACGACCCGGGCGTCTCCTAGGGATACCCCTCGGGCAGGGCCCCGCGCGGGCGAGCGCGACGTCCGGATTCCGCCGGTGGGCGTGGAACGCACGCGCGAGTGTGGTGACCATGACGACCATCCCGTATGCCGCACGCCCCATCGCCCCGCGCGCCCTGAGGGAACTGCGCACGACGGACGACGCGGGCCGCAGGACCGACGGCTTCACCGACACCGAGGGCGGCAGCCCCCTGCGCTGCTGCCTGCGCCGCAGCGAGCCGGGCGAACACATCGCCCTGGTGTCCTACGCCCCGCTGCGCCGCTGGGCAGCGGAGACGGACGCGACCCCGGGCGCCTACGACGAGGTGGGCCCCGTCTTCATCCACGCGGAGCCGTGCACGGGCCCGGCAGAAGAGGCCCTTCCGTTCACCGGCGCCCGCCGCACGGTCCGCCGCTACAGCGCACACGGTCACATCCTGGGCGGGCGGCTCGTCGAGGATGCGGACGCGTTCGAGGAGGCCCTCACGGAAGCATTCGACGACCCGGCCGTGGCACTGATCCACGTCCGGGCCGTCGAGTACGGCTGTTACCTCTACGAGGTGCGCAGGGCGTTCGAAGAGGGGGACTAGCCCTTCAGCTCCGCCGCCACCAGCTCCGCGATCTGCACCGCGTTCAGGGCCGCGCCCTTGCGGAGGTTGTCGTTGGAGAGGAAGAGGGCCAGGCCGTTGTCCACCGTCTCGTCGCGGCGGATGCGGCCGACGTAGGACGGGTCCTTCCCGGCGGCCTGGAGGGGGGTCGGGATGTCGGAGAGCTCGACGCCTGGGGCGTCCTTCAGCAGCTCCGCCGCGCGCTCCGGGGAGATCGGGCGGGCGAAACGGGCGTTGACCTGGAGGGAGTGGCCGGAGAAGACCGGGACGCGCACACACGTGCCGGAGACCTTCAGCTCGGGGATCTCCAGGATCTTGCGGGACTCGTTGCGGAGCTTCTGCTCCTCGTCGGTCTCGTTCAGACCGTCGTCGACGAGGTTGCCCGCGAAGGGCAGCACGTTGAAGGCGATGGGGCGCTTGTAGACGCCCGGCTCCGGGAAGTCGACCGCTTCGCCGTCGTGGGTGAGCTTCTCGGCGTCGGCGACGACCTTCTGCGTCTGGCCGTGCAGCTCGGCGACGCCCGCGAGACCGGAACCGGAGACCGCCTGGTACGTGGCGACGACCAGGGCCTCGAGGCCCGCCTCGTCGTGCAGCGGACGCAGCACCGGCATCGCGGCCATGGTCGTGCAGTTCGGGTTGGCGATGATGCCCTTGGGGCGGTTCTTGATCGCGTGCGGGTTGACCTCGGAGACGACCAGGGGCACCTCCGGGTGCTTGCGCCACGCGGAGGAGTTGTCGATCACGACCGCGCCCTGGGAGGCGACCTTTTCGGCCAGTGCCTTGGACGTGGCACCGCCCGCGGAGAACAGCACGATGTCCAGGCCGGTGTAATCGGCGGTGGCGGCGTCCTCCACCGTCACGCCGTCCAGCTCCGTCCCCGCGGAACGGGCCGAGGCGAACAGTCGCAGCTCGGTGACCGGGAAGTTCCGCTCCGTGAGGATCCTGCGCATGACCGTGCCCACCTGTCCGGTGGCTCCGACGATTCCGACCCTCACGGTGACTCCCTCTCCTGCGTCTCTTCACGTACTCGTTGCTTGGCCGAGGCTTTTCCATCATGCGGCCGACCACGGCCCGCCTGTCCACTTCTTTCCCCGGTCTGCCCGGAGAGTGGGACGGCCTGTCCCACCCCATGGTTGCGGACCTGCGGTGTCGACCCCGCTGAGCTGGAGGAATTCGTCCGGCGGGGGTCGTGCGCCGCAAGCTCGCCTGCCCATGCCGGTCCCGGCCACACGGAAGTGTGATGTACGCCTCGACCGCTCCACGACCGGATCAGGGCCGACCGCGACTGAACTCGGCCGAAAGACCGCCGAACGTTCCGGGCCGTGCCGGCGTCGTAGGAGAAACACGGCTAGGGGGGTGGCTTGTGCTGCTGCGCAGGAGGGCCCGGCGGGCCCGGGAGGCGCACGCCGGGTCCGGCGACGTTCCGCTGAGAGGGGGCGATCGCCGGAGCGAGTCCGATCCGCTGGACGCGGCACAGGAACGCCGGGTGCGGGCGGTGCTCGCGCTCGGCGGGGTGCCGCAGGCGGACCTGCCGGACGGGGTGCAGCAGGTCCGCCTGCGGCTGCTGGAGCGGGCCGCGAGCGGCCGGGAGGCGCCGCGGGACGTCTCGGCGTGGGCGGCCGTCGTCGCCTCCAACCTCGCCATGGACTGGCACCGGGCCAAGCGCCGCCAGGAGCGGCTCGGGGAGCGGCTGGCCGCCCTGCGCCCGACGGAGCATCCCTCCGGCGAGGACCGCAGCGTGCTGTCCGTCGCCGTCGCCCAGGGCCTGGACGAGCTGCCCGACGCCCAGCGGCAGGTCGTCGTCCTGCGCTTCTAGGCCGACCTGCCGGTCCGGTCCATCGCCGAGCAGCTCGGCATCCCGGAGGGCACGGTCAAGAGCCGGCTGCACACGGCGGTACGTGCCCTGCGCGCCCGCCTGCACGAGGACGAGGTGGTGTGACATGACCGCCCCACACGACAAGGCCGGGAACGGCGGGTCCGACGCGCTCATGGCGGCGATCACCGGTGAGGCGCCACCGCGCGAGGCCCGGGCGGACGACGCCTTCCTGGCCGAGTACCGGTCGGCGACCACCGACGTGGCGCTGCTGCGCGAGCAGCTGGGCCTCATCGGGCAGGCACTCGCCGAGCCCCCCGAGGAGCCCGGCCCCGAGACCGAGGGCGCCGCCGGCGTGACGCCGCCGTCCGTGCGCCGCAGGCGGCCCGAGCCCCTGGCCGTGGCCCTGAAGGGCCTCGTCGCGGCCGTCGGGGCCAGCCTGGTGATCGGCATGGGCTGGCTCGTCGTCCACAGCGGCGACCTGGGCGCCGCGGACGACCAGGGCGGGTCGGCCGCCTCCGACAGCTCCGCCGGCCGGCCGCACACCGAAGGGGACGCCAAGCTCAGCCACGCCGGGTACCTCGCCTGCGCCCGGCTCGTCGTCGAGGGCACCGTCGCCGGGGTCGAGCCCCTGCCCGGCACCGGCCAGGACCGCATCACCCTGGACGTGACGCGCTACCACAAGCCCGACCGGGGCCGGGCGCGGATCACCTTCCCCATGGAGACCGGCGCCGAGCCCCCGCTGCGGGCCGGTGACCACGTGCTCGTCGGTGTCTCCGGCGGGCAGGCCGAGCCCGACCTCTGGGCGACGGACGAGAAGGAGATCGCCCGCGACCGCGCGTGGATCACCGAGGCGCTGCCCGCCTCGCGCACCTTCCCGTGCCGCTGAGGAGCAACGACAAGGGCGGGCGCCCGTCCGGACGCCCGCCCCGCAGTTGCCGTGGTACCGCTACGGCAGGACCTTCTCGATCTTCACGCTGCCCACGCCCGCGGCCGTGCCGCGCGCGTTGACCAGCTGGACCTGGCCGAAGAACTCACGCCCCTCGGGAGCGGCCGCCGCGGCGGTGACGCTGCCCGAGACGGTCGCCGAGTCGCCCGTGCCGAGCTTGACCGGCGCCGATCCGTCGACCGTGACGCTGCCGAGGGAGGGGGAGAAGAACACGTCCCGGTAGTCGTACTCGGTGGTGCCGGCCGGCACGGAGTATCCGACGACCTGGATCGAGTACGTGCCGGCGGCCGGGGACGGGATGGAGACCGACTCCTCCGAGTCACCGTCGGCGGAGCTGCCGACCTGCTTGCCGGACGCGTCGTACACGGCGAGGTCCAGGTCGGCGGCGTTGTCCGAGACCGAGCCGATGGCGACGTCGAGGGACTTGGCGCCTGCGGGCACCGCGACCGTCGTGGTCTGCGTCTCGCCCTGCTTGATCGAGGGGCGGGTCGCCTTGGCCGAGCCCAGCGGGCCGCCCACCAGCTTGCCGTCGATCGCGGCGAAGCCGTTCGTCACCTTCCAGGAGGCGGCGGCCGGGGTGCCGACCTTGGCCTCGGGCACGGTCACGGTCTCCGGGTCGAAGGCCGCGCCGAGCACGGCGACGTCCAGCTGGTACGGGTTGTCCAGCAGCGGCGACGTACGGCGCGACTCGACCTCGATCTCCCAGACGCCCGGCTGCGGGTCGGCGTAGGAACGCACGTCCGGACGGCAGGTGTTGGCCGGGTTGTCGTAGTTCGGGTAGCAGTTGACCGTCGACGACGGGTCCGACGGCGTGCCGTGCGGGTGGATGGAGATGAACCGGGTCTGGCTCTTGTCCTTCAGCCCGCTCATCGCGACCTCGAGGGTCTTCGCGCCCTCGGGGACGGTGACGAAGTAGTGGTGGGTGCTGTTGCGCTGCACCGAGTCCTTCGCGGTGAAGGTGTGCTTCAGCGGCGCGGAGACCACGACCGTGCTGAGGACCTGCTCGTCGATGCCCTCGGTCCTCGGGTCGTCGACCTCCAGGATCGCGCTCTTGATGCCCGCGGACTTCGGCGCGGCCTGGACCTTGACGGTCACCGGCTGGTTCAGCGGCAGCTTCACCTCGTCGGAGCCGGCGATACGGAACGTGCCGCCCGCGTTGTTCTCGAAGTGCAGCTCGTGACGGATCGCCTTGTCGGCGCCGGACGTACGGGTCAGGGTGATCTCGTACGTCTTCTTCTGCCCGGCCTTCAGGCCGCCCTCACGGTCGTACAGGCCCGTGCCGAAGCCCGGGGTCTTCAGGAACTGGTCGATCGCGGTGTCGACCGGAGCCTTGACCGAGTAGGTGTGCGCGGTCGCGTCGTCGCGGATCGCGTCCCAGGCGTCGGGGATGTTCATGAGGCCCACGCCCTCCTCGTACGCCTGCACGCCCTTGATGTGGTCGGCGGTCGAGGTGAGGGCCGTGCGCAGGGTCGCCGGCGTGAGGTCGATCTTCTTCTGCTTGGCGGCGGACACCAGCAGCGCCGCGGCGCCCGTGGCCTGCGGGGAGGCCATCGAGGTGCCCTGGAGCATCGAGTAGCCGGCCGGCAGGGAGTAGCCCGCCTCGGCGACCGGGGAGCCCGGCAGCCAGGTCTGCGTGGTGTTGATCGCCGCACCCGGGGCGACCAGGGTCGGCGTGAAGCCGCCGTCCTCACGCGGGCCGCGGGAGGAGAACGGCATCATCGCGTACTTCTTCTCCACGACCGAGCCGTAGTTGGCGGCCCAGGTCTCCTTGGAGACGGACGCTCCGACCGAGATGACCTTGTCGGCCAGGGCCGGGTCGCCGATGGTGTTGGCGCCGGGGCCGGAGTTGCCCGCGGAGATCACCAACTGGACGCCGTAGGTGTCGATGAGGCGGGTGTACAGCTCGGCGCGCGCGTTGTTGCCGTCGTTCAGCGCCGGCAGGCCGCCGATGGACATGTTGACGATGTCGACGCCGCGCTTGGTGACGAGGTCGATCATGCCCTCGGTGAGCGCCACGTTGGTGCAGCCGCCGGACCAGGTGCAGGCGCGCGAGGAGACCAGCTTGGCGCCCGGAGCGGCACCGTCCATCTTTCCGCCGAACAGGCCGTTGGCGGCGGTGATGCCGGCGACGTGGGTGCCGTGCTCGGACTCGATGACGCCGATGTTGACGAAGTCCGACTTCTTGCCGGCCCAGGAGCCGCCCAGCGGGTCCATCGGGACGTCCTTGCGGATCTCCACGACGAACGGCTGCCGCTCGGCGACGTCGGTGGCCGGGTTGTCGGTGCCGAAGTACCCGACCTGGTGGCCGTCCTTGTACGGCTTCATCGGGGCGTCGTCGCCGAAGTCGTTGTTGTTGTTCAGGTCGACCCGGACCGTGCCGGCCGCGGCGTCGTACAGCACGCCCCAGACGTCGGTGGTGTCGCCGTCGCGGTTGGCGTCGCCCTTGGCGTCGCCGCCGGCGGTGTACGACTCCTTGAAGAGGCTGACGGCGTAGGAGCCCGCCGGCGCCTTGAACGACTGGCCCTGGTAGGTGAAGGCCGGGCCGGACACGGCCGTGACCATCGGGCGCCAGGTGTTGTCGTTGTCGATGATCGGGTCGGTCGCCGTCACCCAGTCGACGATCTTCCGCTCACCGGTCGTCGTCTTCTGCAGCGCCGGGTGGCCGAGGTCCACGCCGGAGTCGAGGATGCCGATGGTGACACCGCGGCCGTCCGCCTTCGGGTGGTCCTCGACGAAGTCGACCGCGCCCGTCTCGAAGGACGGGTTGTACGGGTTCTCGGCCGGGGTCTTCTTGCCCGGCGCCGGGTACGTCCCCTTCGCGGCCCCGGCGCCCTCGGCGGTGTCCGCGCTCGGCGTCGGGTCGTCCAGCGGGATCTCCTCGCGCAGGTCGATGCCGTGCACGGAGGACAGCTTGGCGGCGGCGGCGATCGCCGCGTCCGCCTTGCCCGTCGGGACGGTGGCGCGGACGTAGCCCAGCTTGTCGTCGGCCCGGCCCACCGAGCCGCCCTTGACCGCGTCCAGCTGCCCGGCGACCTTCTCGGTCTCCCCGGGCGCGGTGGCGATCATCATCGTGACGGTCTTGTCGCCGTCGGCCTTGGCCTCCGAGAGCAGGTCCGCGTCGTCCGAACCGAGCTTGGCGGGTGCGGACTTCACGCCCGGGTCGGCCGGGGCGTCCGCGCCCGGGCCGTCGGCGGAGAAGGCCAGCGGGATCGGCCCGGCCGCGGAGAGCGCGGCGACGAGACCGGCGGCCACGGCGATGCGGGCCACACGTCTTGGGCCCGATATCTGATCGCGCGGGGTGGGAGGGGTCATCGGCATCCCTTGTAGGTAAAGGAACGAGCGGGAAGCGGCCGGGGCCGATCAGCCCTGGTCGCACACGGTCCGAACGGCAGGCCCGGACGATCGCACAGCCTTACGCAAGGGGAAGTCCTTTGGGGAGGGTTGACCCAAACGAAATGGATGTATGGGGAAAACCCGCGATGCGATTTGTGGACATCAGTCCCGAAGGTGGCGAAGAAATCGGTTAACGTCCCGGAGTGCGACAGAAGTTGAGGGTGGCGGCCTACGCCATATGCGTCCGGGACGGACAGATCCTCCTCGCTCGCTCGCCCGCCCAGGACGGCACGCCCGAGTGGGTCGTCCCGGGCGGCGGTATGGAGCACGGCGAGGACCCCTACGACACCGTCCGGCGGGAGGTGGAGGAGGAGACCGGGTACCGCATCGAGGTGACCGGGCTGCTCGGCGTGAACTCCTCGCATCACGTCTTCCGCAAGGGCTTCGGGGCCCCCGTCGACCACCACGGCGTCCGGCTCGTCTACGAGGGCCGGGTCATCGGTGGCGAACTGCGCAACGAGGTGAACGGCTCCACCGACCTCGCCGCCTGGCAGGACCTGGACGCGGTCCCCGGCCTTGTCCGGGTGTCCCTGGTCGACATCGCACTGCGGCTGTGGCGCGAACGCCCGGCCACCGGACGTCTGGCCGACACCCCGGACCAGATGCCGTGACCCGTCACCCGGACCAGATGCCGTGACCCGTCACCCGGGCCAAGTGCTGTGACCCGGATCCCGAACCACGTGCCGTGACCCGGATCCCGACCCCGAATCAGGTGCATTACCCCGCAAGATGAACGCCGCGTGACCGGCACCGGGCCGTATCCGGAGCGCGCGACGACTCACCGGGTGGTCCAAGATCCACGTACGGCGATCGGTGTTGCGCGTTGCCACCTCGTTCACGCGCAGGTCATCCCCGCTGCCAACGATCCGGTATGAGCGGGGTGTTCACGTCGAGAACACCCCGCGACCACTGCCGACGCGTTCGCACTCGGGGAGAGAAGCGCATGTCGCGCACACGCTCAGTCGCCGGCTCCGGCCGGGGCATCCACCGTCGTTCCGTCCTCGCGGCCACCGGAGCGGTCGCCCTCTCCGCGGGCGCCGGCTACGGCCTGCGGCCCAGCGACAGCCAGGCCGCCACGGGCACCCGGCAGGCCACCGAGGCCGTCGCCGCCTCCTCGCGGCAGGCACCCGCCGCGCCGCTCGCCCCCTACACCAAGGGCACCACCGTGGCGAACGTCGCCACCCCGCACGGTGCCTCCGGCTACCGGCGCCTCGGTGACGGCCCCGGCTGGAGCAGAGTCGTCCGCTCCGACCTGGCCGCGCCCAAGCCGGGCCGGGCCGGGCGCCGCACCGCGCTCGCCGCCTTCGTGCAGCTCACCGACCTGCACATCATCGACACCCAGCACCCGCTGCGACTGGAGTACCTGCGCTCGGCGGACATCCACGCCTGGCGGCCGCACGAGGCGCTGACCGTGCAGGGCGCGATCGCGCTCGTGGAGCGGATCAACGCGCTGCGGGGCGCCCCGGTCACCGGCGCACCGCTGCACTTCGCCATGACCACCGGCGACAACACGGACAACAACGCCAGGTCCGAGCTGGACTGGTACCTGAAGATCATGAGTGGTGGACGCATCACACCCAACACCGGCGACCCGCGCCGCTACGAAGGCGTCCAGAACAGCGGCCTCAAGCAGTACTGGCAGCCCGACGCCACCGTCCGTGACCGCGACAAGCAGGCCGGGTTCCCGCACCTGGACGGCTTCCTGAAGGCCGCCGTCCGGGAGGTCCGCAGCCCCGGCCTCAACCTGCCCTGGTACTCCACGGTCGGCAACCACGACTCCCTGCCGATGGGCTGCTACGCCTCGCACGGCGACTCCTACCTCACCGAACTGGCCGTCGGCGGCAAGAAGCTGATGAACGTGACCGAGGCCGAGGCGCGGCAGCTCCAGGCGCAGATCAAGAAGGCCCGGGACCCCCAGGGCGTGCGCTACCACGACTTCCTCAAGTCCCATGCCCGCTCGATGCGTTCGGTCACTCCCGACGAGCGGCGCGCGCCCTGCACGCCGGCCGAGTACCTGAAGGCCCACCTGGACCCGGCCCACCGGGGCGTCGGCCCGGCCGGACACGGCTACTCCGCCGCCAATCTGGACGCCGGCACCCAGTACTACGCCTTCCGCATCTCCGACGACGTGATCGGCGTCAGCCTGGACACCACCGACGCCGGCGGTCACTACGAGGGGTCGATCGGCACGGCCCAGCTGAAGTGGCTCGACAGGACACTGCGGGAGAACAAGGACTCCTACGCGGTGATCTTCAGCCATCACACCAGCGGGACGATGACCAACCTGCGCAGCGACCCGGCGAGGCCCGGCGAGCGCCGCCACGACGGCCAGGAGGTCCTCGCCCTGCTCGGCGGCCATCCCCGGGTGCTGGCCTGGGTGAACGGTCACATCCACAAGAACGTCGTCACCCCGCACTCGATGTCCGGCGGCGGCACCTTCTGGGAGATCTCCACCGCATCCCACGTCGACTTCCCGCAGCTCGCCCGCGTCATCGAGCTGACCGACAACAAGGACGGCACGATCTCCCTGTTCACCACGCTGGTGGAATCCTCGGCCCCGCACCGCACGGACTTCTCCGACCTCTCCCAGACCGGCCTCGCCGCCCTCTACCGCGAGCTGTCCCTCAACGCCCCCGGCGCGAGGACGACCCTCGGCGGCGGCCCGAAGGACCGCAACACCGAACTGGTGCTCAAGAAGGGCTGAAAATCGCTCAACCGCCCGGCGCCGGTCAACCCCGGCCGGGCGGTCCGGGGTCCCCTCTCCCGATACAACTCGATAGGACGTGACAGGACATGACAGGGGGAAACGGGGACATGAACAGACGTGCGCGTACGGCGGCCCTGACGGCGGCGACGGCGGTGGCACTGGCGGCGGCCCTCACGGCTCCGGCGGTGGCGGCGGGCCCGGTCGCCGCACCCGGCGGCCACGACGCGACCGAGCGGGCCGTCCGGGCGGCGGTCGCCGACGGGGTCCCGGGCGTGACGTTGACGGTACGGCAGGGCCACGGCACCTGGGCGGCCACGGCCGGGGTCGGCAACCTCAGGACGGGCAAGCCGCGTTCGGCCCGGGACCACTACCGCATCGCCAGCATCACCAAGACGTTCGTCGCCACGGTCGTCCTCCAACTGGAGGCGGAGGGGCGGCTGTCGCTCGACGACACGGTGGAGAAGTGGCTGCCGGGCGCGGTCCGGGGCAACGGCAACGACGGCCGCCGCATCACGCTCCGGCAGTTGCTGAACCACACCAGCGGCATCTTCGACTACCTGGAGGACCCGGGCTTCCAGCAGACCTACATGACCCCGGACGGCTTCATGAAACACCGCTTCGACGAGGCGGTCCCCGAGGACATGCTCGCCATCGCGATGAGGAACCGGCCGTACTCCGAGCCCGGTGCGTCGTTCGCGTACTCCAACACCAACTACCTCCTGGCCGCGCGGGTGATCGAGAAGGCGACCGGCAACGGCTACGGCGACGAGATCGACCGCCGGATCATCGCCCCCCTGCACCTGACCTCCACGTCGGTCCCCACCACCCGGGTGACGCTGCCCCGGCCCGGCAGCCGGGGCTACTCCAAACTGGCCAGGGAGGCGACGGGCCCGACGTACGACGTCACGGAGCTGAACCCGAGCCTGGCCTACGGCTCGGGCCAGATGGTCTCCGACTCCGCGGACCTGACCCGCTTCTTCTCGGCGCTCCTGCGCGGTCGGCTGCTCCCGCCCGAGCAGCTGAAGGAGATGAAGACCACGGTCGACTCCGGCGGCACCAACCGCTACGGCCTCGGCCTCGTCGACCACAAGCTCGGCTGCGGTACCCACGTCTGGGGCCACGACGGCGGGATCTACGGATCGAGATCGGACGCGGTGACCACCGGGGACGGCCGGCACTCCCTCGCGGTCAACTTCAACGGCGACTGGTCGGGGAGCACCGACGCGATCATCGAGGCGGAGTTCTGCGGCCGTGAGCGACGCCCGGCAGGTGGTCACTAACGGGGCTGCACCAGCACGTACGCCGCCGGTTCGCGGTCGGCCGAGGCCATCAGGGCCGTGCGGAGCACCGTCGCCTGCTGTTCGGGGGAGTCGCGGAGCTTCCTCGGGGTGATGTGGACGACCGTGATGCCCAGCCGCTCCAAGTGCTCGCGCTTGCGGGCGTACTCGGACCCCAGGGCGTCGTCGTCCTGCCGGGGCGCCCGGGTGTCGAGTTCCACCGCCACCGCCTGCTCGGGCCAGTACGCGTCGAGGCCGCCGAGATAGGGGCCGCCCGGCAGGCGCAGGTCGACGTTCCAGACCGGGTCGGGCAGGCCGTACTCGGCGATCATCCGGTACAGCCGGTCCTCGGCCCGGGCCCGCCCCTCGGCGAGCAGTGACTCCACGGCGTCCACGACGTGCGCGCGGCTCAGCAGCCTGGCCTGGTTCAGTTCGCGGACCACGGTCGCCGGGTCGCAGTGGGCGCCGCGGACCGCCTCCGTGAGCAGCCGGCGGACGATCACGGCGTCCTCGAGTCCGGCCACCGCGTCGGCCAGGGCGCGGGCCACTGGCGCCACCGGCACCCCCGTGACCTGCTCGGGTTCGGGCATGACGGGCGTGCGGACGATGCGCGCACAGCCCGTGGAGCGCAACCGCCGCATCCGCGGGACCAGGACGTCGATCGCGTCCAGGGACGGCAGCGGGGGAGTGGAGGAGAAGCCGTGCAGAGTCAGCGCGGCCAGGCCGGTGATCATCACCTCGGGACAGGCGGGGGCGTGCGGCCGGCTCGCCCCGGGCTGCGCCGGTACCCCGGTGCCGCCTTCCCGCGCCGCGTACATCAGCACCGCGTGCAGCCGCTCCTCGCTGGTCGGCGGCCCCGGGTGGAGCAGGACCACACCCGGGAGGATCCGCTGCCAGGGGCCGCCCGCACGGCACCGGTCGTTCGTCTCGGTCGTGGACACCCCGTGCCGGCGGAGCTGCGCCGCCGTCATCACACGGGGACGGCCGCCGCCCGACAGCTCGTGCAGGGGGCGGGGGGAGAGCGGGGCGTTGTGGGTCATGCCCCGCAATTTCCCGCGTCCGGACCGCTCTTGAACCGCTGTTACAAGTCCGTCGACAAACACGGACAACCCAGCGCTAAAGGACGGATGTTCGGATGTCGAAAGCCCCTGGTCCGTTCGGGTGCGGACCAGGGGTTACGGCTCGCGGGGCATTCATCTCGTAACGAAGGCGGAACGCCCCGATCTCAGGCCAAAGCTACTGGTCAGCGGCCTCGTCGCACGCCTGTCCACGCAACGCGCGTGCCAGGTCGTCACGGGATTCCAGCACGAGCCGGCGCAGCGCCGGAGCCGCCTCCTTGTGGGCGTCCAGCCATGCGTCCGTGGCGTCCAGCGTCTCCCGCGACTGCTGGAGCGAGGGGAACAGGCCCTGCACCACGTGCATACCGATCTGGATCGACCGCTCGGCCCACACCCGCTCGATCGCCGCGAAGTACTTCCCGGTGTACGGCGCGATCAGCTCCCGCTGCGAGCCCTGGGCGAAGCCCGCGATGGTCGCCTCGACCATGGCGTTGGACAGCGCGTCCGACTCCACGACCTGCGCCCACGCCTGCGCCTTGACCGCCTCGGACGGGCGGGCGGCCAGACAGCGCACCTGGTGCCGCCTGCCGGAGGCCGTGTCGTCCCGGGCCAGCTCCGCGGCCAGCGCCTTCTCGTCGGCGAACCCGTGCGCGGCCAACGGCTCCAGGAACACCCAGCGCAGCTCCTGGTCGAGATCGAGGCCCTCGACCGCCGCCGTGCCCGCGAGCAGGTCCCGCAGCAGCTCGAAGTCGGCCTCGGCGGCGGCCGTCCGGGCGAAGAACCGCGCCCAGGCAAGCTGGTGCTCGCTGCCCGGCCCGGCCGCGTACAGCTCGCGCCGGGCACCCTCGGCGAGCAGCCGGGCGGCCGTCTCCCGCCGGGCGGACGCCGTGTAGTGCGTGACCGCCGACTCGGCCCAGGCGTGCAGCATCTGCACGACGCCGATCTCGGACTCGCGCCCGCCGAAGCGCAGCACCAGGTCCACGAAGTCACGGGCCGGGAGCAGCGCGTCCCGCGTCATGTTCCACAGCGCCGACCAGCACAGGGCCCGCGCGAGCGGGTCGGTGATCGCGCCCAGGTGCTCGCGCAGGGTCGCCAGCGAGGTCTCGTCGAAGCGGATCTTGCAGTAGGTCAGGTCGTCGTCGTTGACCAGGACCAGGTCGGGAGCCTCGGCGCCGGCCAGGTCCGCCACGACCGTGCGGGCACCGTCGACGTCGGTCTCCACGCGCGCGTACCGCTCCAGCGTGCCGCCGTCCGTCACCCGGTACAGGCCCACGGCCACCCGGTGCGGACGCAGTTCGGGATGCGATTCGGCGGCCTCCTGGACCACCGCCAGTTCCTCGACGCGGCCGTCCGCGTCCAGCAGCACCTGCGGCGTCAGCGCGTTGACCCCGGCCGTCTGGAGCCAGGACCGCGACCAGGCACTCATGTCCCGGCCACTGGTCTCCTCCAGCACCGACAGCAGGTCACCGAGGCGCGTGTTGCCGTAGGCGTGCCGCTTGAAGTAGCGCCGGGCGCCCTCCAGGAACGCCTCCTCACCGACATACGCCACGAGCTGCTTGAGCACCGACGCGCCCTTGGCGTACGTGATGCCGTCGAAGTTGAGCTTGGCGTCCTGGAGGTCGCGGATGTCCGCCGTGATGGGATGCGTCGAGGGCAGCTGGTCCGCCCGGTAGGCCCAGGCCTTGCGGCGGTTGGCGAAGGTGATCCAGCCGCCCGCGAAGCGTGTCGCGCCGACCAGCGAGAACGCGCCCATGAAGTCCGCGAACGACTCCTTCAGCCACAGGTCGTCCCACCACTCCATGGTGACCAGGTCGCCGAACCACATGTGCGCCATCTCGTGCAGGATGACGTTGGCCCGGCCCTCGTAGGACGCCTGGGTCACCTTCCCGCGGAAGATGAACTCCTCCCGGAACGTCACCAGGCCCGGGTTCTCCATCGCGCCCAGGTTGTACTCGGGCACGAACGCCTGGTCGTACTTCCCGAACGGGTACGGGAAGTCGAAGTGGTCGTGGAAGAAGTCCAGGCCCTGCTTGGTGACCAGGAACACGTCGTCGGCGTCGAAGTGGGGCGCGAGGCCCTTGCGACACAGGGCCCCGAGCGGGATCTCCAGCGTCGTGCCGTCCGCGAAGGTGCGCGTGTAGGAGTCCGTGACGTAGTGGTACGGCCCGGCCACCACGCACGTGATGTACGTCGAGATCGGCTTGGTCTCGGCGAACCGCCACACCCCGTCGGCCTGCTCACCGGCCCCGTTGCTCCACACCGTCCAGCCCTCGGGCGCCCGCACCTCGAAGCGGTAGGGGGCCTTGAGGTCGGGCTGCTCGAAGTTCGCGAAGACCCGGCGGGCGTCGGCCGGCTCGTACTGCGTGTACAGGTACACCTCGCCGTCCTCGGGGTCGACGAAGCGGTGCAGGCCCTCGCCGGTGCGCGAGTAGGCGCACTGGGCGTCGACCACCAGCTCGTTGTCCGCGGCCAGGTCCTCCAGCGTGATCCGGGAGCCGTCGAAGACCTCCCCGGCGTCCAGATCACGGCCGTTGAGCGAGACGGCCGTCACACTCGGCGCGATCAGATCCGCGAAGGTGCTCGCCCCGGGCTCGTTGCAGCGGAAGCGGATCGTCGTGACGGAGCGGAAGGTGCGGGGCCCGTCCCCCCGGTCCTCACCGACCGCGGAACGCAGGTCGAGGGACACCTCGTACCCGTCGACGCTCAGCAGGGCGGCCCGCTCGCGGGCCTCGTCGCGGGACAGATTCTCACCGGGCACGGGCGGCACTCCTCAGATGTCGTGGGGTACGGCTGAACAGGACCGATCCTGCCACGCGCACCTGACACGGGGCAGCCGGGAATGAGGCGAGCGCATACCGGCGTTGCCGGAGAAACGGTTGCCTCACGAGGAGAGACATGTCGGACAAGACCCCCGTCGACTTCTGGTTCGACCCGCTGTGCCCCTGGGCCTGGATGACCTCCCGCTGGGTGCTGGAGGTGGAGAAGGTCAGGGACATCGAGGTCCGCTGGCACCTCATGAGCCTCGCCGTCCTGAACGAGAACCGGCTGGACGAGCTGCCCGAGGAGTACCGCGAGCTGCTGGAGACCAAGGCGTGGGGCCCTGTCCGGGTCGTCATAGCGGCACAGCAGGAGCACGGCCCAGAGGTGCTCGGCGACCTGTACACCGCGCTCGGCACCCGTATCCACAACCGGGCCGAGGGCCCCGGCAAGGAGACCGTCGCCGCCGCCCTGAAGGACGTCGGCCTGCCCGAGTCACTCCTGGACCACTGGGACTCCACCCCGTACGACGCGGAGCTGCGCGCCTCCCACAACGAGGGCATCGACAAGGTCGGGCAGGACGTCGGCACCCCGGTCATCGCCGTACCCGGACCCGACGGCGAGCAGATCGCCTTCTTCGGCCCGGTCGTCACCCCGGCCCCGCAGGGCGAGGAGGCCGGCCGCCTCTGGGACGGCACCCTCGCCGTGGCGTCGGTCCCCGGCTTCTACGAGATCAAGCGCACCCGCACCAAGGGCCCGGACTTCTCCAACCTGTAGGGCTCACTCGGCGGGGACGGCCTGGATCTTCAGTTCCTCCGGGAGCAGGCCGTCCTCGCCGCGGTTGAGGTAGCGCTGGTACCACCGGCAGCCGACGGCCGTGCAGCGCCAGTAGTCGTCCACGAAGTGCCCGGCTCCCTTCTCCGCCCGGACCGCCGCCCGCTCGGCCGCGTTGAACATCCGGAACTCCTGCATGCTGCCGCAGGTCCGGCACGCCCGGCTCACCGTCATCAGCCCCTCCTCGCGATCGCCGCCAGGTCCGGGAAGTCGGTGACGACCGCATCGACCCCCATGCGGTAGTACAGCGCGTATTCGGCGAACGCGTCCCCGAAATCGTTCGCTCCGCTCCCGCGCCGGAACCGCTCCGGCAGGAACTGGTTCTCCGCCCGGAAGGTGTACGGGCCGATCCGCAGCCCCGCCGCGTGCGCGTCCGCGACCAGCGAGGTACCGACCAGCGACGACTTGTCCGGCCCGATCCAGCCCGCGTACTCCGCGATACCCGCCAGCCCCTGAGGCGTCATCATGTCCCGGTACGTCGTCGAGGGCAGGTCGTAGGGGCCGCCCGTCGTCCCCAGCGCCTGCCACAGCGGTACGCCCAGGTCCGTCATCCGCTTCAGGCTCGTCGGCTCGAAGGACTGCACCACGCACTCGCGCCCACCGAGCCGGTTGCGGCGGATCGCGGCGGTCAGCTTCGGCTCCAGCGGCAGGCCGATGGACCGGAAGTACGTCGGGTGCTTGGTCTCCGGGAACACCGCGACCGTCCGGCCGTGCCGCCGTGACAGCCGCCGTGCCAGATCGACGACCTCCTGGAAGGTCATGATCTCCGCGCGCCCGTCGAACACGGTGTTGCGGTTGCGGACCGCGGGCAGCCGCTCCACCGCCCGCAGCGTCTTCAGTTCGGCCAGGGTGAAGTCTTCCGTGAACCAGCCGGTGACCGCCCGCCCGTCGACCGTCTTCGTCGCTCGGCGGCCCGCGAACTCCGGGTGCCGGGCCACGTCGGTCGTCTGGGAGATCTCGTTCTCGTGCCGGACCACCAGCACGTGGTCCTTCGTCGGCACCAGATCCGGTTCGATCCAGTCGGCGCCCGTCTGCACCGCGTAGGTGTACGAGGGCGCCGTGTGTTCCGGGCGCCAGCCGGCCGCGCCGCGGTGGCCGATGACCACCGGGCCGCCGCCCCGGGGTGCGGCCCCCGCGGGGGCGGGCGCGGTGGCCGCGGCGGTTCCCGCGGCCGCCGAGAGCAGGAGGGATCTCCGTCCGAGCTGCATGCAACTCCCCTTTGCAGAAAGCAGGTTCACTTGCGGGCCCGGTCCCGGGCCTGCGCCAGCCGGTCCAGGTGCTCCGCGTAACCCTTCGTGTAGGACGCGGCCCGCTCCGGGTCCGGCTCGACGACCGCCGTGGGCTTCGTCCAGGCCACCGCGTCCAGCGGCACCCCGTACCGCTCGGCCGCCGCCAGGACCGCCCCGCGAGCGCCCACCTCGCCCTCCACGACCCGCAGCGGCCGTCCCAGCACATCGGCCAGCAGCCGCATCCAGGCGGGGCTGCGGGTGCCGCCGCCGCACACGGCCAGGCTCCCGGTGAGGCCCGCCGCATCCAGGCAGTGCCGGGCCGCGTACCCGATGCCCTCGCAGGTGGCGCGGACCAGGTCGCCCTTTGTCGACTCCAGGCAGACGCCCGTGAGTTCGGCGCGCAGCCGCGGCTCGACGAAAGGGGCGCGCTCCCCGGAGGGCGCGAAGTACGGCAGCACCCGGACGCCGTGCGCGCCCGGCGGGGTCCCGGCCAGCAGGCCGTCCACCTCGTCGTGCCGCACCCCGGTCGTCGACAGCACCCAGTCCAGCGCCGCCGTGCCCACCATCGCGGGCATGGCGCGCAGCCAGTGGCCGGGCCGGTCGGTGGAGATGTACAGCCCGGCAGGTTCGCCGCTCAGGTCGAGTTCGGTGGTGGCGACCAGGCTGGCCAGACAGGTGCCGACGATCAGCAGACCGTCGCCCGGGGACGTCACCCCGGCACCCAGAGCACAGGCCGGCAGATCGTACGGCCCGTTCGCGAGCCGGGTCCCGGGCGGCAGGCCCTCGCCCCGCGTCTCGGCGGTCGCGACCGGGTCGCTGACCGGGGCGAGCAGGTCGCGCCGGTGGGTCAGCCCCAGCAGTTCCACGACCCGGTCGTCGTACGTCCGGCTCCGCGGGTCCAGGAACGGCATCGACGCGTCCGACACATCCGTCGTCGGCGCGGCTCCCGTCAGCCGCTGGAACACCATGTCCTTGCAGTACAGGGCGGCCGTCGCCGCGTCCAGTGCCCGCGGTTCACGACGGTCCAGCCACGCCAGCAGCGGTCCCGGGCAGCCGGGGAACATCGCGCTGCCCGTGCGCCGGAACACCGTCTCGAAGGTGCCGTCCGCCAGCCACCGGTCGACCAGCTCGTGCGCCCGCCCGTCCATCCAGGAGGCGGCGGGGCGCACCGGGCGGCCCTCGCCGTCGACCAGCCACACCCCGTCGCCCTGCCCGGTGAGCCCGGCCAGTACGACGGGCTCGGCCACGGCGGAGGTCAGGGCCCGGAGCACCGCGACGACCTCCCCGTACACCTCCTCCATGTCCTGCTCGACGACGCCGTCCCGCAGCGTCAGGCCCACCGGGCGGGACTCCACGGCCAGTTGACGGCCCGTGGCGTCGAAGGCCGCCGCCTTGACCATGGACGTCCCCACATCGATACCGACGTACATGCGGTTCTCCTCCCGGTCCGGTCCTCAGGTCAGACAGTGCGCGAGCGGCTCCCCGCGCACCCAGCGGCCCACCTCTTCGGCGGCGATCCGGGCGGCCTTCTCAGCGACCGCCCGCGACGCCCCGCCCAGGTGGGGGGTGAGCACCACACGGTCGGCGAGCCCTGGCAGCCGGGACCCGGACGGCAGCGGCTCCCGCTCGTAGGTGTCGAGCGCCGCCGCCGACACCCGGCCGCTCTCCAGCGCGTCGCACAGCGCGCCCTCGTCCAGCAGCGGGCCCCGGGCCACGTTCACCACCACCGCTCCGGGCGGCAGCAGCCCCAGCTCCCGGGCGCCGATCAGCCCCCGCGTCTCGGGCGTGAGCCGGGCGTGCAGGGTGATCACCTGCGAGCGGCCCAGGAGTTCGTCCAGCGAGGCCATGCGCAGGCCGTGGATCTCGCCGTGCACATACGGGTCGTGGACCATCACCCGCGCCCCGAACGCGCACAGCACCCGCGCGACCCGGCTGCCGACCGCCCCGTACCCGACCAGACCGACGGGCAGGTCCTCCAGCTCCAGGCCGCTGTGTTCGTACGTGTAGTACGTCGCCCCCTCCCAGCTGCCGTGCCGGGCGAGCGGATCGTGGGCCTGGGGAATGCGGCGCAGGGCCGCCAGCATCATCCCGACGGTGAACTCGGCGGTGGCGGCGGCGTTGCGGCCCGGCGCGAAGCAGACCCGCACGTCACGGTTCTTCGCCGCGTCCAGGTTGACGTTGACCGGTCCGCCCCGGCAGACCACGACCAGCCTCAGATCCGGGCAGGCGGCGAGTACCTTCTCGGTGACCGGGCCCATCTGCGTGACCAGGATCTCCGCCCCGGCCAGCGCCTCGATCACCGCGTCCTCGGCGTCACTGGCCTCCTGCACCTCGGCGACCGGCCCGAACGGCTCCAGCGGCCAGCCGAGCCTCAGTTCCGTCACGTCGGCCCGCGCCACCTCGCGCCGCACCGCCCGCGCGATCAGCGACGGCAGGACGAAGTGGTCACCGGCGGCCACGACACGCACGCTGTTCACGTCACTCATCGCAGGGAAGCTCCCGTCTCGGCGTCGAAGACATGGGTGTGACCGGGGTCGGCGGCGACCCGGATCCGTTCGTCGTGGGCGAGCCGTACCTCGGGGTCGGTGAGGACGACCAGCGGCCGTTCGACCCCGTCCAGGGCGAGGGTCGCCAGGCCCGACTCCAGCAGCGGCTCGTGGGCGACGACCCGGGCCGGCAGACCGTCCTCGCCGGTGAGCCGGACGTCCTCGGGACGGATACCGACCACCACCTCCCGCCCCCGTTCCACCGGCACGGGCAGCGCGACGCGCACTGCGTCGGAGAGGCGGGCGTGGCCGTCGCCGCCGGAGATGCCGGGCAGCAGGGTGATCGCGGGTTCGCCGACGAAGTCCGCGACGAACAGGTTGGCCGGGCTGTCGTAGATCTCGTAGGGGGTGCCGAGCTGCTGGATCACGCCGTCCTTCATCACGGCGATCCGGTCGGCGAGGGAGAGGGCCTCCTCCTGGTCGTGGGTGACCAGGATCGTGGTGTGGCCCAGGTCCTTCTGGATGCGCCTGAGTTCGCGGCGGGTGGTGTCGCGCTGGGCCGCGTCCAGGTGGGACAGCGGTTCGTCGAGGAGCAGCACGTCCGGTTCGCGGATCAGGGCGCGGGCCAGCGACACCCGCTGCTTCTGGCCGCTGGAGAGACCGGCCGGGCGGGCGCCGAGGAGGTCGCTCAGACCGACCCGTTCGGCGATGTCCTTCACCTTGCGCTCGACGTCCCCCCTGGAACCCCGGGCGGCCCTGCGCCGGGCCTTCAGGCCGAACGCCAGGTTCTCCGCGACGGACAGCGGCGGATAGAGGGCGTAGTTCTCGAAGGCGACCCCGATGTTCCGCTGCCGGGCGGGCCGTTCGACGACCGAGGTCCCGCCGACCAGGATGTCCCCGCCGGTGACGGACTCCAGACCGGCGATCATCCGTAACGTGGTCGACTTGCCGCACCCGGAGGGGCCGAGCAGCCCCAGCAGCTCCCCCGAGCGCAGGCTCAGGTCGATGCCGCGGACGGCGTCGACCGGGGGCCGCCTCCGCGACCGGTACGTTTTGCGCAGCTCACGTAGCTCCAGTCCCGTTCCCGTCATGGCCGCCCTTCGTGCCGCAAACCTCGTAACGGACCTTGTGCTCGTCCAGGTCCCGCAGTGCCTCCGGCGACGCCCCGTCGTCGACGAGGACGGTGTCGAAGCGGGACAGCGGGACGACCCGGTGCAGGGCGACCCGGCCGAGCTTGGTGTGGTCGATCAGCAGGACGTTGCGGGCCGCCGCGTCGAGCATCGCCCGCTTCACCGACACGATGTGCTGCTCCTGGTGGTAGGCGTAACCCCCGTGCACGGCCGACGTCGACGCGAAGCACACGTCCACCCGGAGCTGCTCGACCGCCTCCACGCACGACACCCCGAGGAACGAGGAGTGCAGCGGGTCGTAGTCGCCGCCGAGCGCCATCAGGTGGATGCCCCGCTGGTCGGACAGGAGATTGATGGCCTCCAGGAAGTTGGTCACGACCGTCAGCGGAGTGACCTCGGCCGTGCGCAGCCGCCTGGCTATCTCCAGCGTGGACGTGGAGTCGTCCAGCAGGATCGCCATGCCGGGCTCCACCATGCGCAGCGCGTGCTCGGCGACGGCGGCCTTCTCGGCCCGCATGGTCTTCAGCCGGTACTGCACGTTGGACTCGAAGACCCCGGACGGCTGCGCGGTCACCCCGCCGCGGAACTTCCGTACGATGCCCTGCCGTTCGAGCTCGTCGAGGTCCCGGTGGATGGTCATCAGGCTCACCCCGAACCGCTCGGCGAGCTCCGCCGCCGTCGCCGAACCGTCGGCCAGCACCTGCTCGGCCATGGCGGCCTGGCGTGCCGCGGGCCCCTGCTGTCCACCACTGCTGCTGCTCATGACTCTGTCTCTATCCGTCGTCCCGGTCGCTCCGGCCGGTCGGCCTCGAACAGCAGCAGGTTCTCAGGCCGGACCACGAGCCGTACCGGATCGTCCGGACGAAGGCACGCCGCGTCCGCCCGGGGCGCGACGAGGGACACCCGCTGCTCGTCGGTGCCCAGCCGGACGGTGACCTCGACGGACCGGCCGAGCACCTCGGTGACGTACACGGTCCCCGCCAGTTCGTGGCCCTCGCCGTGCAGAGTGACGTCCCGGGGCCGCAGACCGACCAGGACGTCCGTGCCGGGGGCGGCCCGGGCGTGAACCGGCAGCAGGACGCCGCCGTCCGCGCGTACCCCGTTCTCCGTCACGGTCCCCGGCAGCAGGTTGATCCGCGGCCGGCCGAAGGCCCGCGCGACCTCCGTGTCGCACGGCTCGTACCAGATCTCCTCCCGGGTGCCCGTCTGCACGATCCGGCCCTCCCGGATGACCCCGATCCGGTCGCCGAGCGCCAGCGCCTCGACCGAGTCGTGGGTGACGTAGAGGGTGGTGGTGTGCTGCACGGCCCCGATCGCCTTCAGCTCGGCCCGCATCTGCTGGCGGAGCTTGGCGTCCAGGTGGGAGAGCGGCTCGTCGAGCAGGAAGGCCCGGGCCGGGCGGACCAGCACCCGGCCGAGCGCCACGCGCTGCCGCTGGCCGTTGGACAGCCGGCCGACGGGCCGGTCCAGCAGCCCCGATATGCCCAGCAGCTCGGCGACGGCGCCGATCCGCTGCCGGGCCTCGGCGGCGGGCAGCCGGTAGCGGGGCGAACGCAGCGGCGAGGCCAGGTTGTCGTAGGCGGAGCGGTGCGGGTAGAGGGCGTAGCTCTCGAAGCACATCGCCACCCCCCGGTCGTACGGCTCGACACCCCGCATGTCCTCGCCGTCCAGCAGGACCGTGCCGGAGTCGGGCTGTTCGAGCCCGGCGACGGTCTTCAGCGTGGTCGTCTTGCCCGCTCCGGAGGGCCCGAGCAGGCAGAAGAACTCGCCGTCGCGGACCTCCAGTTCGAGCTCGTCGAGCGCGACGGTCCGCCCGTACGCCTTCCGGATGCCGCTGAGCCGGATCATGACTTCACCGCCCCGAACGACAGTCCCCGCACCAGATACCGCTGGATCGTCAGCGCCAGCAGCAGCGGCGGTACGACGGACACCAGCGCGGCGGCAGCCGTGAGGTTGTACTTGGGCCGGTCACCGCCGAGGAACGACAGGGCGCCCACGGTCACCGTCTGGGCCTCGTTGGAGGTGAGGATCAGCGGGAAGACGAAGTTGTTCCAGGCGAAGATGAACGCCAGCAGCGACACGGCCGCGATGCCCGGCTTGACCAGCGGAAGGGCCACCTTGAAGAACGCCTGCTTGCGGGTGTAGCCGTCCAGCAGGGCCGCCTGCTCCAGTTCGGGGGTGAGGTCGGCGAAGTAGGACCTCATGATCCACACGATCAGCGGCAGCGTGACGAGTTGCAGCACCCACACCATGCCGACGTACGTGTCGAACAGGCCGAGCTTCTGGTAGAGCACGAACAGCGGGATGATCACCGTCAGTTCGGGGGCGAAGCGGAACGACAGCAGCGTGAACATCAGGTTCTCGGATCCCTTGAACCGCCAGCGGGCCGAGGCGTACGCCGCCGGAAGGCCCACCACCAGCGACAGCACGACCGCCCCCACCGACACCACCAAACTGTTGACGAAGAACCGCACGAACGGGATGCCCTCGCTGTCGCCGAGGACCGTCCGGTAGCCGTCGAGGGTGGGGGAGAAGGCGAAGTACGTGGAGAAGAGCTGGTCGGCCGGTTTCAGGGACAGGATCACCATCCAGGCGATCGGGAACAACGCGAACACGAAGTAGAGGATCAGGGCGGCGTCCCCCAGCCACCCCAGGGCACGTTTCCTCATGTGGTGACCTCCGCGGCCTTCCGCTGGATCTTCCCCAGGTGCTTCACCAGCACCATCGCCGCCAGGTACACCACGGCCCACAGCACGATCGTGTAGGAGATCCCGAAGGAGTACCGCTGGAAGCGGATGGCCTCCAGATACGCCCGGATCTGCAGGACGACCGTCGCGTCACCCGGCCCGCCCTCGGTCAGGGCGTAGATGATGTCGAACACCTTCAGCGAGTCCATGAACCGGAAGATCACCGCGACCAGGACGTACGGCCACAGCATCGGCAGGGTCAGCCGCCGGAAGGTGTACCACCACCCCGCGCCGTCCACGGCCGCCGCCTCGAACGGGGAGGCGGGCAGCGACCGCAGCCCGGCCAGGGCGAGGATCGCCACGAACGGGGTGTAGACCCACACGTCCACCGCGATCGACGACAGCAGCGCCCCCGTCGGGGTGTCGGTCCACTGCACCCCGCCCAGCCCGAACGGCTTGAGCAGGTGATTGACCACCCCGACCGACGGCTGGAGCATCAGCTTCCAGATAATCGCCGCGATCACCGGGGCGATCATCAGCGGCAGGATCAGGATCTTCTCCAGGATCCGGCCGACGATCGTCGACCGGTGCAGCAGCAGCGCGACGGCCACACCGAGCACGGTCTCGGCGAGGGCCGCCCCGACCGCGTACAGCACGGTCACCCACGCCGAGTTCCAGAACGCCTCCTGCGTGAAGACGGCTCTGTAGTTCTCGAACCGCACCATGTCCGGCTGTGGTTTGGTCGCCGAGAAGTCGAACAGCGTGTAGTACAGGCCGAGTCCGAACGGGTAGAGGATCCCGCAGGTCAGCAGCAGGGCCGGGACGATCAGGAGGTACGGCCGCAGCGCGAGCCGCATGGCTAGCCCACCTTGCCGGCGAGGTCGTCCGCCAGCCCGTCCAGGACCGGCTTGGCGTCCTTGCCGCCGTAGATCTCCTGGAGGGCCGCCGCCCAGCTGGTCGTCGCGTCGAAGAACTGCGCCTGCGGGGTGAACTGGATCCTCGTCTGGTCGACGACCGTCTCGAAGGTCTCCAGGAAGCCCGGCAGGTGCCTCATCTTGTCCTTGTAGGCGGCGTCCTCGGCGACGGACCTGCGCACCGGGTCGATGTGGTTGTGGGTGATCGCCGACTTGCGCAGGTGCTCCTTGCCGGTAGCCCACTGCAGGAACAGCCAACCGGCGCTCTTCTTCTTGCTCTTGGCGTTCATGCCGAGCGACCAGATCCACATGTTGGTCGCGAGCGAGCCGTCCCGCCCCTTCGGCCCGGGGTGGAAGGCGATCTTCCCGGAGGCGGGGCTCGCGCCCTTCACCGCCTGGAAGTAGGCGGCCGTGTCGGCGTCGAACAGCATCCCCGCCTTCTTCGCGCCGAGGTCGCTGGAGCACTGGTACCAGGTGTACGACGTCCAGGACGGCGGCCCGCCCCGCTTGACCATGGCGGCCCAGTCCTCGGTGAAGGCGACGGCGTCGGAGCTGTTCATGACGGGGATGAGCCTCCCTCCGTCGACCGTGAAGTCCTTCAGCCCGTTGCGGGCGTACATCGTCATGAAGCCGGGGTGGATGGTGGCCCAGCTGCGGGACCCGCGTACGGCGATGCCGTACATGCCGTCGAAGCCCGCACCCGGCGCCCGCTGCTTGATGATCCCGGCGAGTTCGGTCAGCTCGTCGAACGTCTCGGCCGGTTTCACGCCGAGCTTGCGGAACACCTCGGTGTTGTAGGCGACGACGTTGGTCTCCCAGCCCCACGGCAGTGCGTATTGCCCGCCCCGGCCGAGCGGCGCGCCCGCCTTCAGGGACCACTGGTCGGCCTGGAGCAGGTTCGGGAAGAAGTCCGCCTGGTCCCATTCGGCGCCCGTCGCCGAGGAGTTGCGCATCCAGGGCCCGAGGTCCTCCAGCCAGCCCGGCGGCCCGTACTGCCACACCATGTACGCGCCGAGCATGAAGACGTCGTAGGACGCCCGCCCGCTGGAGAGGTCCACCGTGAGCTTGTCGAAGTAGTTGTCCTCGGGGAAGACGTCGTACTCGACCTCGATGCCGGTCCTCGCGGTGAACGACTTCAGGTCGGCGATGAGCGCGTCCGTGTACGGATGCTTGTTGAGCAGGGCCTTGACGGTGGTGCCCTTCTCCCGCTTCCAGTCGAAGGAGCCGGTGACGTCGTCCGCGGCGGACCCCTCGCTCTTGCCGTCGTCCCCCCCGAACCCGGCCCCGCACGCCGTCAGCAGGGGCGCCGCGGCAGCCCCGGCGGCGAGCGCGAGGAACCTCCGGCGGTCGTGCACGTGCGTGTCCATCCGTACCTCCACCTGGAAGCTGGTTAACACGTCGAGTCGACTCGTTAACAGAGGGTGGAACGGCTGAAGTTGGGCGTCAATCCCTCGCGCACGGGAAAATATCGGGGCACAGTGAGAAGTTCACAGATCCGGCTGCGACGGTGTGGGAGGTTCCGGATGGTGGACGACGGTGCGGGCGAGGGTGCGGGCTGGCTGGGCGTCGACCTGGGCACGCAGAGCGTCCGCGTGCTGCTCGTCAGCACCGACGGCACGGTCCTCGGCCGCGGCTCGGCCCCGCTGACCGGGCGGCGGAACGGACCGCGGCACGAACAGGACCCGCTGCGGTGGTGGGCGGCGCTGTGCGAGGCGTCGAGGACCGCCCTCGGCTCCGCGCCCCCGGGTCTGCCGGTCGGCGGACTCGCGGTGTGCGGCACGTCCGGCACGGTCCTGCTGACCGACGGGTCGGGCCGTCCGGTGAGCCCCGCGCTGATGTACGACGACGCGCGGGCCAAGGCCGAGGCCGCACGGGCCCGCGCGGCGGGGCTCGCGGTCCAGGACACCTGGGCGTTGCCGAAGGCACTGTGGCTGCTCGGCGAGTACGGCGGCTCCTCGCTGCGCCTGACCCACCAGCCCGACCTGATCGTCTCCCGCCTCACCGGCGAGCCGCCCCCGGCCGACTCCAGCCACGCCCTCAAGACGGGCTACGACGTGGAGCACGACCGCTGGCCGACCGCCGCCCTGGCCGAACTGGGCGTGCCCGACGGCCTGTTCCCCGGCGTCGTCCGCCCGGGGACCCGCCTCGGCGAGGTCGGCCCGGCCGCCGCCGACGCCACCGGCATCCCCGCCGGCACGCCGGTGCTCGCCGGGATGACCGACGGCTGTGCCGCGCAGATCGCCTCCGGCGCGCTGCGGCCCGGCTCCTGGAACTCCGTGCTCGGCACCACGCTCGTGCTGAAGGGCGCCGCCCGCGACCCCGTCCGCGACCCGTCCGGCGTGGTCTACAACCACCGTGCGCCGGACGGCACCTGGCTGCCCGGCGGGGCGTCGAGCGTCGGTGCCGGGGCGCTCGCAGCGCACTTCCCGGAGGCCGACCCGGCGGCCATGGACGCACGGGCCGCGGCGTTCGAGCCGTCGCGTGCGATCGCCTACCCCCTCGTCTCACCGGGGGAGCGGTTCCCGTTCCGCGCGCCGGAGGCGACCTGGCTCGTCCTGGGTCATCCCACCGGGGACGCGGACCGGTGGGCCGCGCTGCTCCAGGGCGTCGGCTTCACCGAACGCCTGTGCCTGGACTACCTGCACCACCTCGGCGCGCCCCTGACCGGCCCGCTCACCTTCACCGGCGGCGGCGCCCGCAGCCCGTACTGGAACCAGCTGCGCGCCGACATCCTGGGCCGCCCGGCCCGCGTCCCCGAGCAGACCGAACCGGCCCTGGGCATGGCGGCGCTGGCCGCCTACGGGGTGCTGGGCACCGGCGCCCTCGCGGACGTCACCGCACGCATGGTCCGCGTCCGGACCGTCGTCGAACCCCGCCCCGGCCGCACGGCGGTCTTCGCCGAGCCGTACGCGCGTCTGGTCGACGCCCTGCGGGACCGCGGCTGGCTGCCCGCGCCGGTCGCCGCGCACGCACACGGCCGCCTGAACCGGGATACTTCCGCCTCATGAGTACGACCCTCCTGCTGGTCCGCCACGGGCAGACCGTCTGGCACGCCGAGAACCGCTACGCCGGCATCAGCGACATCGACCTCACCGACACCGGCCGCGCCCAGGCCGACGCCCTCGGCCGGTGGGCCGCCGCCCATCCCGTCGACGCGATCTGGACGTCCCCGCTGTCCCGGGCCGTCGCGACCGCCGAGCCCGCCTGCCGCGCCCTCGGTATCACTCCGCAGAGCGAACCCCACCTGCGCGAATGCGACTTCGGTGTCCTGGAGGGCCGGACTCTCGCCGAGTTCGAGGCCGAGGACCCGGAGTGGGCCGCGGCCTACCGGGCCGACCCGGTGGAGCATTCCTTCCCCGGCGCCGAGGACCCGCTGGCCGCGGCGGCCCGGGGCGTGCGCGCCCTGCGGGACATCGCCGCGGCCCACGCCGGCGAACGCGTCCTGGTCGTCGCCCACAACACCCTGCTGCGGCTGGTGCTGTGCACCCTGCTGTCGATCCCGGTCGCCGAGTACCGCAGAGTGCTCCCGCGGCTGCGGAACGCGGCGATCAGCGAGCTGCGCATGAACCCCGACGGTTCCGCCGCACTCCTCTCACTCAATGTGCCGTGCGGGACCGAAGTGCCGTAGCACCATGGGCACATGACGCAGATCGACACATCGGTGCCGCACTCGGCCCGGATCTGGAACTACTGGCTGGGCGGCAAGGACAACTACCCGGTGGACGAGGCGGCCGGTGACGCGTACACCGCCGTCTTCCCCGGCATCGTCACCATCGCCCGCGGCAGCCGCGCCTTCCTGGGCCGCAGCATCCGGTACCTCGTCCAGGAGGCCGGCGTACGGCAGTTCCTCGACGTCGGCACCGGCCTGCCGACCGTCGACAACACCCACGAGGTCGCCCAGCGCCTGGCACCCGAGGCGAGGATCGTCTACGTCGACAACGACCCGATGGTCCTGGCGCACGCCCGCGCCCTGCTCACCTCCACCCCCGAGGGCGCGACGGCCTACGAGCCCATCAGCCTCTTCGAGCCCGAGGAGATCCTCGCGGCCGCCGGCAAGACCCTCGACCTCACCCGCCCCACGGCCCTGATCCTCAGCGGCATCCTGGGGCACGTGGCCGACTACGAGCAGGCCCGGGACCTGGTGCGCCACCTCCTGGCCGGTCTCCCCGCGGGCAGCCACCTCTCCCTCAACGAGGGCTCCCGCGGCACGGACCCGGCCTACGAACGGGCCCAGGACGCCTACAACGAGACGGGCGCGGTCCCGTACTTCCTGCGGCCGGTCGAGCAGATCGAGGCGTTCTTCGAGGGTCTGGAGCTGGTGGAACCGGGCGTGGTCCCGGTACCGCTGTGGCGTCCCGAGCCGGGCGACCCGGCCGAGCCGATCGGCCAGCACGGCGGGCTGGCCCGCAAGCCCTGAGCCGCCCTGGGCCCACCGGGCACCGGCGACCCGGCCGAGCCGATCGGCGTGCACGGCGGGCCGGGCCGCAAACCCCGCGCCCGCCGGGCACGGGAAGACCCCCGCGAGTCACGTCCTCGCGGGGGTCTCCTTCTTTCCGCCTGCCGCCGTGAAGGGTGAGAAGACGATCACGAGGCAGGACGCTTCAGCCGGCCGCCGTCACGGCGCCAGCAGCAGCACGTCCGTCCGGGACCTGGCCGCCTCGTAACGCCGGGCCACGTCCTGCCAGTTGACGACCTGCCACATCGCCTCGATGAAGTCGACCTTCTGGTTCTTGTACTGGAGATAGAAGGCGTGCTCCCAGGCGTCGAAGACCAGGATCGGGGTGGCGCCCTGCCCGACGTTGCCCTGGTGGTCGTAGACCTGCTCCACGATCAGCCGCCCGCTCAGCGGCTCGTAGGCGAGCACGCCCCAGCCCGAACCCTGCGTGGTCGCGGAGGCCTTGGTCAGCTGGGCCTTGAAGCCGGCGAACGACCCGAACGACTCGACGATGGCGTCGGCGAGCTCCCCCACACCGTCGGCGGCCAGCGGCTCACCGCCACCGTCCTTGGGGCCGGTCATGTTCTGCCAGTAGATGCTGTGCAGGATGTGCCCGGACAGGTGGAAGGCGAGATTCTTCTCCAGCCCGTTGACCGCCCCCCACGTCTCCTTGTCCCGCGCCTCGGCGAGCTGCTCCAGCGTGTCGTTGGCGCCCTTCACATAGGCGGCGTGGTGCTTGTCGTGATGCAGTTCGATGATCTCGGGGCTGATCACGGGGGCGAGCGCGGAGTAGTCGTAGGGCAGTTCAGGCAATGTGTAGACGGGCATGGGCGGGATCCCCTCCGGACCTCTTATTGCAATAGTCTTGCAACTGCACGCTAGCAGCAGAAAGGCGCCGAGGGGTGGTCCGGGTACGCGAAAGGCCCCCGCGTGTGTCGCGGGGGCCTTCGGTGGTGGGTCTGCTACTGCCGGGCGCGGGCCCTCTGCCACGCGTACCCGACCGCCGCCAGGACCAGGATCATCCCGCCCGTCGAGTACAGCTGGACGCGCGTGTCCGGCTCCCGGGCCATCAGGACGAAGACCGCGGCCATGCCGGCCAGGGCCACCCAGGTCAGCCAGGGGAACGCCCACATGCGCACGGCCAGCTTCTCGGGTGCCTCACGCTCCAGGCGGCGGCGCAGGCGCAGCTGCGAGACCGCGATGAAGATCCAGACGACCAGGATCACCGCGCCGATCATGTTCAGCAGCCAGGCGAAGACGTCGTCGGGCCGCCAGTAGCTCAGCAGCACGCACAGGAATCCGAAGACGCAGGACGCCAGTACGGCGATCCGCGGCACCCCGCCCGAGACCCGGCCGAGACCCTTCGGGCCCTGCCCGCGTTCCACCAGCGAGTAGGCGATGCGGGAGGCGCCGTAGATGTTGGCGTTCATGGCGGACAGCAGGGCCACCAGGACGACCACGTTCATCAGCTGCCCGGCGCCCGGGATGCCGAGTTCGTCGAGGGCGGCGACGTACGGGCCCTTCTCGACGACCGCCTTGGAGTCCCAGGGGACGAGCGTGACGATGACGGCCATGGAGCCGATGTAGAACAGCGCGATGCGCCACATCGCCGTGCGGACGGCGCTCGCGACGCCCCTGACGGGGTTCTCCGACTCGGCGGCCGCGATGGTGACCGTCTCCAGGCCGCCGTAGGCGAAGACCGAGGCGAGGAGGCCGATGACCAGGCCCTCACCGCCGTTCGGCAGGAAGTCGGTGAGGTGGCTCGCGCCCGGCGAGTCCGTGCCCGGCAGGACCCCCGCGATCGCCAGGACGCCGAGCACCAGGAACAGGGTGATCGCACCGACCTTCAGCGCCGCGAACCAGAACTCGAACTCACCGAAGTTCTTCACGGCGGCCAGGTTCGTGACGCAGAAGACGACCATGAACAGCGCGACCCACGCCCATTCCGGCGTGCCCGGCAGCCAGCCGCTGACGATCTTCGCGGCACCGATGCCCTCCAGGCCGACGGCCGTGCAGAGCAGCACCCAGAAGGACCAGCCGGCCGTGAACCCGGCCCATGGGCCGATCGCCCGCTCGGCGTGCGCCGAGAACGACCCCGACGACGGATACGCGGCCGACATCTCGCCGAGCATCCTCATCACCAGCATGACGAGGGCTCCGGAGAGGGCGTAGGCGACTACGATCGACGGGCCGGCCGCGGCGATACCGGCACCGGAACCGACGAACAGACCGGCCCCGATCACCCCGCCGAGGGCGATCATCGACAGGTGGCGCTGCTTCAGGCCATGGGACAGGGAGGTGTCGTCCGTACCGGGCGGGGTCCCCGTGGTGGTGCTGCTGGGCATGGGCGCGGCTCGTCCTATGCGTGAGAGACGTACGAGGGCAAAAACGCCGCCAGTCTCGGACGCCTCTCCGCATACACGAAGAGGCATCCCACTATCCGGACAGTCGCGTCGCTCTGTGTGGCTAGGCGGCGACCGGTGAGTAGTGCGTGGCGTCGCCCTCGATGACGTAGCTCTCCTTGCCCTCGATCCCCACGGGGATGTCCCCGGCCACGGTCACCCGGTGCAGGCGCCGCGGCCGGCCGTCGTAGTTGTCGACGGCGTAGTGCTGGGTGATGCGGTTGTCGAAGAGCACGAGCTGGTTCGGCGACCAGCGGTGGCGCAGGATGTTCTCCGGCCGGGTGACGTACGCCTGGAGCAGGTCGAGGATCTTGCGGGACTCGCCGGGCGAGAGGCCCACGATCCGCTGTGCGAAGCCGCCGATGAACAGCCCGCGCTCACCGGTCAGCGGGTGCACCCGGACCACCGGGTGGACCGTGCGGTACTTGATCGACGTGAACTGGGCGCGTCGGGCGGCCTGCTCCTCGTCGACGTCCTCCTCGGGGACGGCGTAGTCGTAGTCGTTGGTGTGCTCGGCCCACAGGGTGTCGGCGAGGCCGCGCAGCGACTCCGGCAGGTTGCGGTAGGCGGCGGCCGAGCTGGCGATCAGCGTCTCGCCGCCGTAGGGCGGGACGGTGATGCTGCGCAGACTGCTGGCCTGCGGCGGGTTGAGGACGAAGGTGACGTCGGTGTGCCAGTGGTTTGCGGCCCGGCCGCCCTCGCTGTCCACGGGCAGCACGTTCGGGGCGCCGTCCACCGCCGGCACCGTCGGGTGGGCGGTCGTGATGTCGCCGAAGTGGCGGACGAAAGCCTGCTGACCGGCGTCGTCCAATCCCCGCGCGTCGAAGACGAGGGCCTTGTGGGCGTTGAGCGCCTCCCTGAGGGCGGTGGAGGTCTCCTGGTCGAGGGGCCGGGTGATGTCGACGCCCTCGACGCGGGCGCCGATGTGCGCGGTGACCTTGTGGATCTCGATGGTCATGACGGGTTCCTTTCAGGAGGACCGGAAGAGGGATCAGACGAGCGCGGGGGCGACGACGTGCTGGTTGGCGGGGCGCGGAAGGCCGTAGCGCTCGCGCAGCGTGCTGCGGTCAGCGCCGTACTCGGTGCGGAGCAGGCCACGGGCGCGCAGGATCGGGACGACGTGGTCGACGAAGGCCTCCAGCCCGGACGGCAGCACCGCGGGCATGATGTTGAAGCCGTCCGCGGCGCCCGAGGCGAACCACAGCCCGATGGTGTCGGCGACCTGCTCGGGCGTCCCGGCGAAGGTGAGGTGCCCGCGCCCGCCGCCCAGCCGCGCGATCAGCTGCCGCACGGTGAGCCGGTCGCGCCGGGCCAGCTCGACGACGAGCGTGTAGCGGCTCTTGGCGCCCTCGATGGCGCTCTCCGGCGGCAGTCCGGAGGGCAGCGGGCCGTCCAGCTCCAGGGTGCCGGGGTCGAGGTGCAGCAGCCGCTCCAGGCGGTCCACGCCGTGCGCGTGCACGATGTGGTCCTCCAGGAGCCGCTCGTTCGCCCGTGCCTCGGCCTCCGTGGAGCCGATCACCGGGACGATGCCCGGCAGCACCTTGATGTGGCCGGCGTCCCGTCCGGCCGCGACCGTCCGCGCCTTGAGGTCGGCGTAGAAGGCCCGCGCGTCCTCGACGGTCTGCTGGGCGGTGAACACGGCCTCCGCGTACCGGGCGGCGAACCGCTTGCCGTCCTCGGAGGAGCCGGCCTGCACGAGCAGCGGGTAACCCTGGGGGGAACGGGGCACGTTGAGCGCGCCCTCGACGCTGAAGAACCGTCCCCGGTGCCGGGGCGGGTGGATCTTCGCGTCGTCGCCCCACACGCCCGCCGCCTTGTCGGCGACGATCGCGTCGTCCTCCCAGCTGTCCCACAGCTTCAGCGCGACGTCGAGGAACTCGGCGGCCCGCGCGTACCGCTCGGCGTGCGCCGGCTCCGCGTCCAGACCGAAGTTCCGGGCGGCCTCCGCACCGGCGGTGGTGACGATGTTCCAGCCCGCCCGGCCGCCGCTGAGGTGGTCCAGCGTGGCGAACTTGCGGGCCAGGTTGTACGGCGAGTTGTACGAGGTGGAGGCCGTGGCGATCAGGCCGATGTGCTCGGTCGCCGTGGCCAGCGCGGTCAGCAGCGTGATCGGCTCCAGCGCCCCGGCGGGCCGCTGCGCGAGGTTGTTCCACAGCTGCGGGCCGTCGGCGAGGAACAGCGAGTCGAACGTACCGCGCTCGGCGATCCGGGCCAGCCGCACGTAGTGGGCCAGGTCCACGTGCGCGTGCGGGTCGCTCTGCGGCAGCCGCCACGACGCCTCGTGGTGGCCGGTGTTCATCAGGAACGCGTTGAGGTGAAGCTGTCTGCGGGTCATCGATGGTCCTCCGTGACACCGAGCGCGGCCAGCAGCCGCTCCCGGTACTCGCCGAGCAGGGGGTCGCGGTACGACCGCGGGTGCGCGCGGTCGATGGTGAGGTCGAGGCCGATCCGGCCCTTCTCCAGGACGAGCACCCGGTCGGCGAGGACGATCGCCTCGTCCACGTCGTGGGTCACCAGCAGCACCGACGGCCGGTGCCGCTCCCACAGCTCCCTCAGCAGGCCGTGCATCCGGATCCGGGTGAGCGCGTCCAGCGCCCCGAACGGCTCGTCGGCCAGCAGCAGTTCGGGCTCGCGCACCAGGGAACGGGCCAGGGCGGCGCGCTGGGCCTCACCGCCGGACAGCTCGCCCGGCCAGGCCCGCTCGCGGCCCTTCAGCCCCACCTCCTCCAGGGCCGCGCGGCCCCTGCGGCCGGCGTCCTTGCCCTCCGCGCCGAGCAGCACGTTGTCGAGGACCCGCCGCCAGGGCAGCAGCCGGGAGTCCTGGAAGACCACCGACACCTGTTCGGGCGCGGTGAGCTGCCCGGAGCCGGTGACGCCGTGGTCGAGTCCGGCGATCGCCCGCAGCAGGGTGCTCTTGCCGGAGCCGCTGTGCCCGAGGAGGGCCGTCAGCTGCCCGGCGGGCAGATCGAGGTCGATGCCGTCGAGGACCGTGCGCCCGTCGAACGACCGTGTCAGGCCGCGCAGTCGGACGGCGGGACGGGTCAGCTGCTCAGTGTGCGGCGCCATGACAGCACCCTCCGTTCGACGATACGGACCGCGCTGTCGGAGAAGAGGCCGAAGATGCCGTAGACGACCAGCCCGACGAGGATGACGTCCGTCTGGCCGTAGTTCTGCGCCTGGAACATCATGTAGCCGAGGCCGCTGGTGGCGTTGATCTGCTCCAGCACCACCAGGCCCAGCCAGGAGCCGGTGACCCCCAGCCGCAGCCCGACGAAGAAGCCGGGCAGGGCGCCGGGGATCACGACCTGCCGGATGAACCTCGGCTTCGACAGGCCCTGTACCTCGGCGAGTTCGACGAAGCGGCTGTCGATGCCGGACAGCGCGGCGTGCGTGTTGAGGTAGATCGGGATGTAGACGACGATCGCGATGATGGCGATCTTGAAGGTCTCGCCGATGCCCAGCCAGAGGATGAACAGCGGGATCAGACCCAGGGTGGGGATGGCCCGGTTGAGGTTGACGGTCCCGTCGATCAGCGCCTCCCCGGTCCGGGTCAGCCCGGACGCCAGGGCGAGCAGGACCCCCACGGCCAGGCCGATCGAGAAGCCGGTGGCCGCGCGCTGCAACGACGTCAGGATGTCGTCCGGCAGCGTGCCCGCGGACCACAGCCGGCTGCCGGTCTCCAGCACCGTCCAGGGAGCCGGGATCGCGCCCGGGTCGAGCAGCCCGGCGGCCGAGGCGAGGCTCCACAGCGTGAGGACGGCGGCGGGCCCGACGAGCCGGGTGGCGGGCAGCCGCCTGCCCGGGGCCAGCCGCCGGCGCCTGCGCACCTGGTGCGTCCCCTCCTCCGCGGCGAGGGGAGCGAGCGGTGCGCCGGTGTTCGTGCTCGTGGTGCTCGTGCTCGTCGTCGTGTGCGTGGTCGTGGACACGGCGGTCACCTCCGGTACTCCGCGGGCACGGCCTTGGCCGCGAGGGACTCGAAGCGGTGGTCGAACAGCTCCGAGACGTCGAACTTCTTCACGAAGCCGCCCTCGGCGAGCAGATCGGCGGTCTCCTGCTCCCACCTGATGGCCTCGTCCCAGCGGGGCGGGAACAGCGGCTTGTTGGCCAGTGCGGTGATGGCCTTCGCCTGGGGGAGCGTCAGGTTCTGCGTCCCGACGTAGAACTGCTCGTTCCACTCGTCGGGGTGCTCGTACGTCCACACCTGGCCCTTCGCCCAGTACGGGACGTACGCGGCGACCGCGGCGGCCTTCGCCCGGTCGTTCAGCACCGAGACCGGCGCCCACAGCAGGTTCAGCAGGTCCACCACGTCCGTGGTGACCGTGCGCGCGGACCTGTACTGCGCCAGATAGGCGGGCGCCTGGCTGTTGGCGAGCGGGGCGACGTCCACCTGCCCGGACTGCAGGGCGGTGAGGAACTGGTTGCTGGTCAGCGGCACCAGCTCCACGTCGTCGTACGTCAGCCCGGCCTTCTTCAGCGCCCGCAACAGGACCACACCCTGCGCCTGCCCCTGGGAGAAGGCCAGCCGCCTGCCCCGGAAGTCCGAGACCCGGCGGATGTCGCTGCCGGGCTTCGTGGCGAAGAGGTAGTTGGGCCTGCGGGTGATGTTGATCGCCACGATCCTCGCGTCGAAGCCCTGGTAGTGCGCCTGGATCGGCGGGATCCCCGCGTTGTTGGCGACGTCCAGGGACTTCGCGCGGAAGGCGTTGATGACATCGGGGCCGGCGCCGATGTTCAGCCAGTCGGACACCTTGAACGGCAGATCACGGAACCCGGCCAGCTTGAACTGCAGCTGCTGCGCGTTCTGGTACGAGGAGATCTTCAGGCTCGTCCCCGCGGGAACCTCGGAGGCCAGGGGAGCGTCGGACGCCGCCTCGGCCGCGGCGCTGTCGTCCGCGCAGCCGCTCAGTCCGGCCGCCGCGGCCGTCACACCGAGCAGTGAGGTCAGGAACAGGCGCCGGTCGACACCGGCAACGGAGGGCGAGGGCATGGGAGTACTCCCTGGGTATGGAAGACGGCACAGCACGCTGAATTCCCGGCGGAAAAGACGCCGGACAAGGAATTCACGCGAATGTCACAAAGGAAGGAGAAGGCGCTCCGTGAACGGGGCGCCAGGGCGCGTCAACGGGTCAGCAACAGAGGGTGCGACAGCTCGTGAGCGGGGTCATGAACAGGATGTTCCTGGTCAGCGGCCCGGCCTGTCAACATTCCGAGTTTCTGAATTAAATAGCCTCAGGTGACACGGCCAGCGGATCCCGATAGAGAACGTCGAGCGCCACCGAACCGCCGGCCACGGCCGGCACGGAATCCGTGAAACTGATCGGTGCGACGGTCGCGCCGCGATCCGCCCCGGCCTCTTCCCGCAGGGCGGCCAGACAGTCCTCGCGGTGCATGGCCCCGATCTCCGTCACCACCACCTGCTCGGGGTTGAGCACGTCGAGCAGCAGCCCCACCGCGCGCCCCGTCCGCCGCGACCGCTCCCGCAGCAGTTCCGCGGCCACCGTGTCACCGGCCGCGGCCGCGCCGACCACGTGCATCGGGTTCACCGCGTCGCTGACCCCCGCCTCACGGGCCCGCACGCACAGGGTGCGCTCACTCAACTCGGCCTGCAGGCACCCCACCCGGCCGCAGTCGCACGGCTCCGTGCCGCCCGGCACGGGCAGATGGGCGATGGACCCGGCCTGGGAACGCGGCCCGTGGTGCACCTCGTCATGGGTGGCGAACGCCGCGTCGACCACGTTGCCCGCGAACAGGTGCAGCACACTGCGGCTGCCTCGCGCCTGCCCGAAGAGCCGCTCCGCGTTCACCAACGCCCGTGCGTGACCGTCCACATGGACCGGCAGTCCGGTGTGCGCCCCGAGCACCTCCCGCACCGGCACCTCGCGCCAGCCCAGCAGCGGATGCTCCACGACGGTGCCCGAGTCCCGGTCCACCCAGCCGCCCGCCGCGAACCCGACCCCGAGCACGGTGCTGCCGGGGACACCGGCGAGCAGCGCCGCCAGACCGTCGGCCGCCCGGGCCAGCACCCGCCCGGGCCCCGTGCCCTCGTGCCTGATTTCGCGCCGGGCGACCACCCGGCCGCGCAGATCCAGCAGCGCGACCGTGGTGTGCGGCACCGCCACGTGCACACCGCCCACCACGAACCGGGAGTCGTCCAGGTCGACCGGCAGGTGCGGCCGGCCCACGCCCCGGGAGCGCCGCGGCACGGCCGACTCGCGGATGAGCCCCAGCTCGGTCAACCGGGCGCAGTAGTCGGTCACGGACGCCGGCGACAGGCCCGTCAGACGGGCGATGGTGCTGCGCGCGACCGGCCCGTGCTCCAGCACGGACCGCAGCACGACGCTCGCGCTGGTGCGGCGCCGGTCGCTGTCGGCGGCACGGGGGATGGGGGATGTCAGAAGGGGAGCCGCGGTACGGGGCATGGGAGTCTTCCTGGAAGCCGGTCCGACACGGTGTCGTCTCGATCGGCGGACCGGATCCCTCCGCCCCGCCTCACAATGGCCGGCGACAGGTGGCCGTGCCCTGGCGTCGCAGGTCGACGTAGCGACGCGACGAGAAGTACCGGGCCTGGGCAACCATGTCCGGGACGCTAGCAAAACGCCCCCTGGCTGCCCAGACGGCGACCGACGGGCGAGACGGCCGCCCCGGAGCCTTTGGGGGAAACCTACAGAGGCCCGTTTTCCCGCTCCCGTGTCGCACGGCACCCCATCACCGTGACCGGCATCACGCCTGACTCGCTGTAACCCGCATCCTTTGTGTGAAGCCGACCAACGGCCGGTCCCGGCCTTTGTGGACGGCTGACGGTGATCGGCGCGAGGGCGCTGGGATAGCGTCACCGTGTCCCACCGGCCCTCACCTCCGCGGAGTCCCCATGAGCACCGCTGCCGCCACACCCGCCCGCACCGGACAGGTCCTCGCCGACCTGCTCCCCTCCTCCCGAGTCCGGGACGCGGCCCTCGTGCTCGGCGGCGCCGCGCTCACCGGCCTCGCCGCCCAGATCTCCGTGCCCGTGCCGGGCTCCCCGGTGCCGGTGACCGGCCAGACCTTCGCCGCGCTGCTCGTCGGCACGTCCCTCGGTGCCGGCCGCGGCTTCCTGGCGCTCGCCCTGTACGCCCTGGCGGGCATCGCGGGCGTGCCGTGGTTCGCGCAGGGCACCTCCGGTGTCGCCCCCTCCTTCGGCTACATCCTCGGAATGATCCTCGCCTCCACCGTCGTCGGCGCCCTGGCCCGCCGCGGTGCCGACCGCTCGGTGCTGCGCACGGCCGGCACGATGCTGGTGGGCGAGGCGATCATCTACGCCGTCGGCGTGCCCTACCTGGCCATGGCCACCGGCATGTCCGCCACCGCGGCGATCGCGGCCGGACTCACGCCGTTCCTCATCGGCGACGCACTGAAGGCCGCCCTGGCGATGGGCGCCCTGCCGACGGCTTGGAAGTTCGCGAACAAGCGCTGACACCAAGGGCGTTGCCGAGAGGCCCGCCGGGGGCGTACTGCCCCCGGCGGGCCTCTGCGCGTACGCGAGACGCGACAGCGGGGCCGGATCAGCCCCCCTGAGCCCCCGGACGCCGCCGCTGCGACCACCACATTCCGGCCATGCCCGCCGCCAGCAGCGACGCCCCGGCCGCGCCCAACGGCAGCAGATCGCGGGCCGGGCCGGTCTTCGGCAGCTCCTTGCCACCCGGTCCCGCCGGCTCGTTGTCGGTGCCGAGCAGCAGGGGCGTCGCCGGGGCGTCCGGCGACGGGTTGCTCGTGCCGAACGGTACCGGGCCCTGCTGCCAGAAGGTCTTCTTCCCGTCGCCGCTCTGCACGGGCAGACAGATCTTCCCGGTCTTGCCGAGGTCGAACGTCGCGTCGACGGCGTACGACTTCGACGCCCCCGCGGCGAGATTGTCGATCGGGCATGCGAATCCACTGTTCGAACCCTCGGGCAGTCCCTTCTCGGGTATCGCCGAACACCCCTCGACGTTCTTGACGACAAGCCCGTCGAAACCGACGACCAACAGCCTGATCCGCCCGCTGTCCTTACTCCCCTCGTTCTTCGCCGTGGCGGTAATCGCCGTCTTTTCGGAACTGTTGTCCACTGAGATCTTTCCGGGCAGTGTCGTGGTGAGCTTCACGCCTGCCGGGGCGGCGTCTACCACCTTTCCCCCCTTGCCGCTCGCAGGCCCGTCGTCCTCGGCGCCGGCCGTTCCGGAAAGGATCAACACCGCCGAGAAAGATGCCATGACCAGCGATCCCGTGACCACTGTCGTACGACGAGAACTCATGTTCGTCCCCCTTGCGTCCCCCTGGGCTGCGCCTGAATTCGCAGCACTGAAAGAGTTACCACAAGATTTCGCCGCACTATCCTGGTACGGCGCGAAGTGTGACCGTTGTGTTTCACTGGAGTCGGTCGCGGGGTCGTGGAGGGGGTGCAGCGAATTGCCGGGGAATGCGAACAGCGGCGGTGTTCCAGGGATATTGGTGACGGGACGCTATCGGTTGGTCGAGAGTATCGGCCAGGGGGGAATGGGGCGGGTGTGGCGAGCCGCCGATGAAATTCTCGACCGGCAGGTCGCCGTCAAGGAAATGCGGATCGACGGACTCGACGCGGAGGACAGCAGGACCCGTCGTGAACGCACCCTGCGCGAGGCCAGGGCGACGGCCCGGATCGACCACCCCAACGTCGTACGGATCTACGACGTGGTGGACGAGGGAGAACGCCTGTGGATCGTCATGGAGTTGGTGGCGGGCCGCTCCCTCGAACGGATCCTCGCGGAGGCCGGGCCGCTGAGCCCCGGTGAGACGGCCCGCCTCGGCCTCGGTCTGGTCGCCGGGCTGCGGCAGGTGCACGAACGGGGCGTCCTGCACCGCGACATCAAGCCCGGAAACGTACTGGTCGAGCACGTGGACGGGGTGGCCGGATCCGCACGCGCCAACGGCAACGGTTCCGGCCCCGCACGACGCGTCGTCCTGACGGACTTCGGCATCGCGGCGATCCAGGACGCCAAGGCGCTCACCATGGTCGGCATGCTGGTCGGCTCGCCCGACTACATGGCCCCCGAGCGCATCTCCGGTCGCCCCCAGGGGCCGCCGTCCGACATCTGGTCCCTCGGCGCGACCCTCTGCGCGGCCCTGGGCGGCCGCTCCCCGTTCTCCCGCGACACCACACTGGCGACCCTGCACGCGGTCCTGTACGAGGAGCCCGAACTGCCCGCCACGTCGGGGCCGTTGCGGGACATTCTGACGTCCCTGCTCGCCAAGGAACCGTCGGCGCGCCCGCACCTCGACGCACTGGAGACGGCGCTGCAGCCGGTGGCGTTCCCGGCCCCGACACCGACGGTGGCGGTGCCCGCAGCGGCAGAGGTGGGGGAGGGACTGAGCGACTCGGAGCCGGAAGGAGACCGGGAGCCGGAGGCTGTGGCGGGCCGGGGACCGTCACCGGGGCTCGAGCGAAAGCCTCCGCCCGACGGGGAGTTGCCGCCGACTCGGGGGCCGAGTGCGGTGGCGGGTGGGGAGTCGGCACTGAGCCAGGGGCCGAGTGCGGTGGCCGGTGGGGAATCGCCGCCGAGCCCCGAGCGGACGCCTCTGGTGGACGGGGCGGACCCGCCGAGGCCGGAGCCGGCGCCCGCCCCCGAGTTGGACACCACCCTCGGCGGACGACCGCCGGCCCCACCACCGCGGTCGCGGGCGCCTCTCCCCGCCACCTCGCCGGAGCCCGAATCACCCACCCCCGCCCACCTCCCGGCTCCGCCTCACCCGGCGCCACGGGACCCCCGCCGACCCGCCCCCACCCCGGGCCCGCACCACCACCCCACACCCCCGATCTCCACCACACCCGCTGCCGCCGCAGCGAAGGCCCAGCCGGCGGCAACCCCGGGTGAAGGCCGGGCCGTCGGCACCACCCAGCACGCGGGCCCCGGCCGCGTCTCCCTCAGCCGTGCCCAGGCGGAGACCGAACGCCGTCCGCATCCGACGCCCCCGCCGATGCCGCCGGGCGAGCTCCCCGGACCGGCCGTCCCTGCCGCTCCCCGCACCCGCCGTCCCCGCACTCGTCGCCGTGCGGTGCTCACCGCTGCGGCAGCCGCCCTCGCCGCCGCCGGCACCGTCGCAGCCATCCTGCTGGCGACGTCGTCGGGCCCACCCGGCGGCAGCGACGGGACTCCCCGAGCGGGCTCCTCGGCGTCCGCGCAGCCCACCACCGGGGACGCCTCGGTGGACCCCGCCGAGGATCCCGGGAAGGCAGGCACTCCCGCCCCCACCGTCGAGGGCACCACCAGGCCGCAGACGCTGCCGCCCGGCACACACCGGGAGGCCGGCGGGTTCGCCTGGGCGACACCCGACGGCTGGCGGCGGGACGTGAAGACGGGTGCGGAGGTGCACTACACCTCCCCGGACGGCTCCCAGGAACTGGTCGGCAAGTCGTCCCTGGCCAGGGGCGACCTGCTGGAGACCTGGCAGACCTCGGAGCGCAACGCCCACCAGGGCCAGGGCTACCGCAAGATCCGCCTGGAGGAGACGACGTTCCGCGGCCACCCGGCGGTGGTCTGGGAGTACACATTCACGCTGAGGGGCGTCCACTGGCACGCCCGCCTGCTCGGCTTCAACGTGACCGGCAAGTCGTACCAGGTCAACACGTGGTACGAGGCCGGGACCGAGCAGGAGGCGCTCGCCGTCTACGAGAAGGTCAAGGACGGTTTCACGGTGCTGTAGGCACCGGCAGGCAAACGAAAGGGCCTGTGGCGCGTGCCGACGCACGCACCACAGGCCCCCGTCCACGACGAACGGCGAGCGGCCGGAGGATCAGCCGGCCGACACCTCGCTGCGCTCCTCACCCTGGACCTGCGGGGCGTCGGCGGCCGGACGTCCCCCACGCAGCCCCTTCTTCACGAAGGCGATGGCGAGCACCACCGCCGCGACGAGCAGCGACAGCAGGATGGTCTGACGCCCGTCGTGCTCGGTGTCGGTGAGCATGTAACCGAGGATGAACACGATCAGCGCGGCAGTCGCCCAGGTCAGGTACGGGTACAGCCACATCTTCACGACGAGCTTCTCGGGCGCCTCGGCCTTGATGATCTTCCGCATGCGCAGCTGGGAGAAGCAGATCACCAGCCACACGAACAGGGCGACCGCGCCACTGGAGTTCACGAGGAAGAGGAAGACGGAGTCCGGGAACTTGTAGTTGAAGAAGACGGCGACGAAGCCGAAGGCGACGGAGGCGAGGATCGCCGTGCGCGGCACGCCGTTGGAGGTCGTGCGGGCGAAGGCCTTCGGCGCGTCACCGCGCTGGCCGAGGGAGAAGGCCATGCGGGAGGCGGTGTAGAGGCCGGAGTTCAGGCAGGACAGCACCGAGGTCAGCACGATGAAGTTCATGATCTGACCGGCGTGCGCGATGCCGAGGGAGTCCAGCGCGGCGACGTAGGAACCGTCCTTGGCGATGGACTTGCTGTCCCACGGCAGCAGGCACACGACGACGGCGATCGAACCGAGGTAGAAGACGGCGACACGCCAGATGATGCTGTTGGTGGCCTTGGTGACGGCCTGCCGCGGGTTCTCGGACTCACCGGCGGCCAGGGTGGCGATCTCGCTGCCCATGAAGGAGAAGACGACGAGCAGCACACCGGTGAGGATGGCGCCGGCCCCGTTGGGCAGGAAGCCGCCGTGCGCGGTGAGGTTGCTGATCCCGGCCTGCTCGCTGTCCACACCCGGGAGCAGGCCGAACACGGCCAGTCCGCCGATGACGATGAACGCGGCGATCGCGACGACCTTGATGCCCGCGAACCAGAACTCGAACTCACCGTAGGAGCCGACGGAGACCAGGTTGGTCGCGGTCAGCACCAGCATCACGATCAGGGCCCAGCCCCACTGGGGCACGGCCGGTATCCAGCCCTCCAGGATCACCGCACCGGCGGTGGCCTCGACCGCCAGCACGACGACCCAGAAGAACCAGTAGAGCCAGCCGATGGAGAACCCGGCCCAGGACCCGAGGGCCCGGTCGGCGTGCGCGGAGAAGGAACCCGAGGTCGGGTTGGCGGCCGACATCTCGCCGAGCATCCGCATCACCAGCACCACGAGCGTGCCGACGAGGGCGTACGACAGCAGGATGCCGGGACCGGCGGTGGCGATACCGGAGCTGGACCCCACGAAGAGGCCGGCGCCGATGACACCGCCGATGGCGATCATCGAAAGATGCCGGTTCTTGAGTCCGGCCTGCAGCCCGGAGCCCTCGACTCCGGGTTCTCCGGGCCCTCCGGGGTCGTTTCCGGTCTTGTTCATGGTCGGCTGCGAGGTCATGGAACGGATTTCCTTTGCGCCGGGGAGCTGTACTTCCGTACGAACCGCCCGAGCCGCACGAACGGGGTGTGTCGGGGCATGACGGTGTACGGGTGGCCCGTACGAGCGGTGTACGAGCCGGTCCAGTGAATCGGAGGCGAACGGATAGGAGAACCTTTGAATCCAGATTGTTACTTGAGGTTTTCCTGAGGTTCCGTAATGGGGCTCACATTCGCCTCAGGTTTTTGTGAGCGCCACCCCGCGCGCCTTCCCCGAAACACCCGTGTCACACTCATCCCATGCGCGTGTACCTCGGCTCGGACCATGCGGGCTACGAACTCAAGAACCACCTCGTCGAGTGGCTGAAGGCGGCGGGTCACGACCCCGTCGACTGCGGCCCGCACATCTACGACGCCCAGGACGACTACCCGCCGTTCTGCCTCCGCGCGGCGGAGCGCACGGCCGCGGACCCCGACGCCCTCGGCGTCGTCATCGGCGGTTCGGGCAACGGCGAGCAGATCGCCGCGAACAAGGTCAAGGGCGTCCGCGCGGCCCTCGCCTGGAGCGAGGAGACGGCGTCCCTGGGCCGCCAGCACAACAATGCGAACGTCGTCGCGGTGGGCGCGCGCATGCACGCGCAGGACGAGGCGACGAAGTTCGTGGAGACCTTCCTCGCCACGCCGTTCTCCGGTGACGAACGTCACATCCGCCGGATCGACATGCTGTCGTCCTACGAGACGACGGGTGACCTCCCCCCGATCCCCCCGCACCACCCCCAGCAGTAACCCTCCCCACCCCGAGCCCGGCGGCTCCGCCCAGGAGCCCCGGGGCCGGAGGGGGGCGCCGGGCGAGGACGGACGAAGCCGTGCAGGAAGCGGCGCCGAAGCCCGTGAGGGCCGGGCTCCGGCGGGCGGCCGGTGGGTGAACCCCCGGCCGCCACCGCAGGGTGTCGATCACAGGAGAACCCGTGCCGGAAGGCCACACCATCCACCGCCTCGCCCAGGACTACGGCGCGACCTTCCTCGGGACGAAGCCCCGCACCACCAGCCCCCAGGGCAAGTTCACCCCCGCCGCCGCTCTCCTCACCGGCACGGAACTCACCCACACCGAAGCCCACGGCAAGCACCTCTTCCTCGGCTTCCGCGACACCCGCTGGGTCCACATCCACCTCGGTCTGTTCGGCAAGGTCACCTTCGGCCCGGCCCCCGAACCGCCCCCCACCGACACGGTCCGCCTCCGCCTGGCGAACGACACCGCATACGTGGACCTCCGAGGCCCCACCACCTGCGCCCTCATCACACCCCTGGAGAAGCAGGCGATACACGGCCGCCTCGGCCCCGACCCCCTTCGCGACGACGCCGACCCGGACGCCGCCTACCGCCGCATCACCCGCAGCCGTACGACGATCGCCGCTCTCCTCATGGACCAGAAGGTCATCGCCGGCGTCGGAAACGTCTACCGCGCGGAGGTCCTCTTCCGGCACCGCATCGACCCGTACCGGGCCGGCAAGGACGTCACCCCCACCGAGTGGCACGCGATATGGACCGACCTCGTCGACCTCATGCACGAGGGCGTCCGCAACAACCGCATCGACACCGTCCGCCCGGAACACACCCCGGAGGCGATGGGCCGCCCCCCGCGCGTCGACGACCACGGCGGCGAGGTGTACGTCTACCGCAGGGCGAACCTGCCCTGCCACATCTGCGGCGGCGAGATCCGCACCGCCGATCTCGCCGCCCGCAACCTCTTCTGGTGCCCGGCCTGCCAACGCCCCTGAAACGGCGCCCTTGATACAGCCGGGCGTCCCTCAGAACCCGTGCGGCAGCCACGGCGGCACGACCGACCCGAACCCGAGCGACGCCTCCGCCAGCGCCCCCGGCCTGATCTCCCGCACACGCCCCGCCGCCGCCAGCGCGGCCAGCGACACGCCCCCGAGATACGCCGCGCCCAACTCCCGTACCGACAGGGCGACATCGGCCGCGTCCGCCGTACGCTCGCAGGACGCACCCTTCGTGTCCCCGCTCAGCCGCCAACGCCCGGCGTTCCAGGGGCAGAACGCGTCCTCCACCTCGAACACCACGTCCACCGGAGCCAGGTACGTCCGTGCCTCCAGCGCGGCCCCGACCTCGACCGGCCGCACGTACAGCGAGTCCCGCAACCACGGGTGGCACCGTCGCTGGTCGGACACCAGGAACTGCCACGCGTCGTCCACTGGACGCCCCCGCACGGTCACCTTCGACGTCAGGTCGATCCCGAGCAGAAACCGCCACAGCGCAGCGTTCGCCGCGGGGTCCAGCGCGACCACATCCGCCACGGCCACCGTGCCGTTGGACCCGGACAGCTCCCACTCCGGCTTGACGCGGAACCGTGCGTACCCGACCGGCTCCCCGTCCCGCTCGGCGAGCACGCACTGCAGCGGCGACGCCCCCGCCCGCTCGCTCTCCGGGTCGAGCACCCCGAGCCGCTCCCAGCCGGGCCGCCGCGCCAGCATCCCGGGCCGCGCCGGAACCAGCCGGGCGTACAGGGCCTCGCACACATCGAGCACATCGGTCGGCACCGCGTACCGCACCCGTACGTCATCCGTACCGTCCGGCACCGACAGCCCGACCCGGGTCGTGTCGATCTCGGCGGTCAGCGAGAGGGTCGCGTTGCCGTATCCGAACCGCCCATAGATCGCCGGCTCGGACGCGGTGAGCACGGCCAGCGGCTCACCCCACGCGCGCACGTCGTCCAACTGCCGTCGCATCATCGACGTCAGCAGGCCGCGCCGGCGATGCGTCGCGGCCACGCTGACCATCGTGACGCCCGCGACCGGCAGTGACGCTCCGCCGGGCACGGTCAGCCGGAAACTGAACGCCCCGGCCGTCCCCACGCACTCGTCCCCGTCCCATATGCCAAGGGAACGGTCGAATTCGGTCAGCGCGCGCCACAACTCCCGCTCCTCCGCGGCTTCCGGCACCCCGCCGAAGCCCCGAAGCAGGGCGTTGTACCAGGTGTCCCAATCGTCCCGCCGCAGGACTCGCAGACCGGGCGAAAGGCGGTTCGCGTCAGTTGCCATGAGCCATGCCTACCAGGGCAATGCGGGACGAGCGAGGGAATTTCTCCCGGGCGGCGGAGAGACGCACGCCGTGCCGTTCAACTGTGATGTTCCGCCCTCGGACGGGGGACAAGTAGGACCTCCCGTGCCAAGGGGCCGGTCCGATGGATAGGGTCCCGAACTAATGGCATCAGGACGAGAGCGGCGCGCGGAAGCCGAGACGTTCACGGCCCGGTTGAGGAAGCAGTGGCACCGGGTCCGTGTCGGCGTGCGCCGGGCCGCCGTGGACTACTTCCGCGGCAACGGCTCGGACTGGATCGCCCTGGCCGGTCTGATCCTGACCGTCCCTCTGATCGCGTCGGCGACGCTGGCGAACTCGGTGTGGTTCTCACCGGCCGCGCTGGTGCTGCCCGTCGTCGTGGGCGGTCTGCTGCTGCGGCCGGCGAGCCTGCTCGGGCTGTACGCCGCGGCGGCCACGGCACTGATCGTGGAGTCGGTGCAGCTCGGCCCGTACACGGAGGGCCCGTCGAGGGTCACCCCGGGCATCGTGCTGGTGGTGGCGGCCTGCGGATTCTTCGGACTGCTGCTCGCCCAGTTCCGCAGCCGGGTCGGCGTGCCCTGGCGGCGCGGCGGCACCATGCTGTTCGACCTGCGTGAACGCATCCGGGTGCAGAGCAAGCTGCCCGACCTGCCGGACGGCTGGCACCGGGAGATGGCGTTGCGCCCGGCGGGCGGCCAGTCCTTCTCGGGCGACTTCGTGGTGGCGGCGCGCACCAACGGCGGCCGCACGCTGGAGGTGGTCCTGACCGACGTCTCCGGCAAGGGTATGGACGCGGGCTCCCGCGCCCTGCTGCTGTCCGGCGCGTTCGGCGGCCTGCTCGGCTCCCTCCCGCCGCACGCCTTCCTGCCTGCCGCGAACGGCTACCTCCTGCGCCAGGACTGGGACGAGGGCTTCGCCACCTCCATCCATCTGGTCCTCGACCTGGACTCCGGCGACTACGAGCTCTACTCCGCGGGCCACCCGCCGGGCCTCCAGCTCAGCGCCGGCACCGGCCGCTGGGAGGAGAAGGCCGCCGAGGGCCCGCTCCTCGGGGTGTACGACGGCGCCCAGTTCGACCCGGTGAAGGGCTCGCTGCGGCCCGGGGACGTGCTGATGCTGTTCACGGACGGCCTGGTGGAGACCGCCGACCGTGACATCGTCGAGGGCATCGACCGCCTCACCGGAGAGGCCGACCGCTATGTGGCGGGCGGCTTCCACGGCGCCGCCTGGCACCTCATCGAGGCCGTGGCCAAGGACGTCAACGACGACCGGGCGCTGCTCCTGATCTGCCGCGAGGGGCCGACGGCCGCCGCGTCCCGCTGAGACACTGGAGCGGTGACCGAGACACCCCGGATGACCCTGGCCCAGGTGGAGGCCACCGCCCGCGCGGCGCACACCGGCCAGACGGACAAGGCGGGCCGGCCCTACGCCGAACACCTGCGGGCCGTGGCGGAGGGCGTTCGGGCGCGGGGCGGCGACGAGGAGCAGATCGCGGCGGCCTGGCTGCACGACGCCGTCGAGGACGACGCCCTGTCCGCGCAGTGGCTGCGCGAGGCCGCGCTGAGCAGCCGTACGAAGGACATCGTCCTCGCGGTCACCAAGCGGCCGGGGGAGCCACCGGAGGCATACGCAGCCCGGATCCTCGCCACGCCCGGTGCGCTGCTGGTGAAGGAGTCGGACCTGGCGCACAACGCGGACCCGGCACGGCTCGCGGTCCTCGACGCGGCGACCCGCAAACGACTGACCGAGAAGTACGCGCGGATGCGCGCACTTCTCGGTCTGGTGGGATGAACGCTGCCGCAGGCGTCAGGCGTTGACCTTCTCGCGCTCCCGTGCGCGCCGCTCGGCGCTCTGGCGCTCGCGGGCCTGCTCGGCCGCGTCCGGCTTGAAGGCCCAGTCCATCTTCGGTTCCATGGCGAACCGGAAGACGCGCTGCACCGGCTTGGTGCACAGCACCGTCACGACGGCGGCCGCGAGGACGGTCACGATGATCTCCCCGGTCGGCCGGTGCAGCCAGGACGCTTCGTACCAGCCCTGGTAGTCACCGGCCTTCACCAGGAAGCCGTGCAGCAGGTAGCCGTAGAGCGTGCCGGCGCCGAGGGCGGTGAACCACATGTGGCGGCGCGGCACCCACGCGAAGAAGCACGCGGTCAGCACCAGGGAGCAGCCGAACATGGCGAGCACCATGACCGGGCCGGTCCACCACGGGGCGCCGAGTTCCTGTGCGGCGTCACGGTGGTAGAACCATGCGGTGTTCATGCGCGGCACCGCCCACCAGCTGAAGGCCAGCGCGGCGGCGAACATCGGCACCGAGGCGATCCGCACCGCACGCGTACGCACCATGTGGAAGTGCTCGGGCTTCATGACCAGGCCGAGCACGAAGAACGGCAGGAACTGCAGGACGCGCTGCAGGTCCAGGTCGTCACCGATCTCCGGCGTGACGGTCGCCAGCATGGCGAGACCCAGCGCGAGCGGCAGCGGCCAGCGCACCAGGTTCCAGATGGGGGTGGTCAGGCGCCAGACGAACAGCGCGACCAGGAACCAGGTCAGGTACCAGGGGTCGAGGAGGCTGATCTCCTGGTGCGGGTCGTTGTCGATGACCCGCTTGAAGAGCGGATAGGCCGTCTCGAAGATGATGTACGGCACGGCCACGCCGGTGATCAGGCGCTTCAGCCGGCTGGGCCGCATGTCGAAACTGCGCGAGAAGTAGCCGGAGATGAGGATGAACGCCGGCATGTGGAACGCGTAGACGACCTGGTAGGCGGCCTCGAGTACCCGGCTGTCGCTCTTGAGCGGCTCCCAGGCGTGGCCCATGGCCACCAGCACGATCGCGAGGTACTTGGCGTTGTCGAAGAACGCGTCGCGCTGCTTGCCGTTCTGCTTATTCTGCGTGCTCTGCGGCGAGCGAGGGCTCGGCACTCCGTCGGCCGGCGACTGTGCCGGGGGAAGTGGCGCCCTGCGGTCGCCGTTCGGTCGCAGCGAGTTCGTCACAGACCCTCCCACCAAGAGCTCGGGGAGACGATCCGGGACCTCGCTGCGCGTGCGGGGGACGAGGCAGCGTGGAACATCTGAGGCACCCTAGCGTTCCCTGCAGCTATTCGTAAAACGCCGGACGTCATTCCCGGCTATTCGCTGCGGATACCCCGGATTACGGGTAGTTGACATCACTGTCGGCGTGATGGTCAACACATCGCCCGATGGCGGATTTTGCACACCAGGCCAGTCCTGCTTGTCAGCATACTTCCGGACTAAGCGGTGCATAAGACCAGCAGGCGACTCCAGCGGAATGTCCGCCTCCGTCCGTCTTCGGCCCCTGCCCATAGGGGTGTTGGTGAGGTCGTGGCAACAATTCGAAATACCTGCGAACGCATTGTGTGGAGACGGAAACGATGCAGCCGAATTCCCTGCCCGGGTGGCTCGTCGAATTGCCGTGCGACCGCTCGGTGTCGGGTACCCGCGCGGAGGCGTCACACACCGGCGGTGCACGGGGACGGATGCGACACGGGCGTGGTCGATGCGTCACCACCCGCATAGCCCGGCCCTGTTGGTGGCACGATGGTTCTGGCGGGGTGCGCGGGGTTGCGTCCCCGGGCCGGGAGAGCGGACCGACCGAGGGTGTGATCAGTTGTGGCCATTTCACTGTCTGTGGTGCTGCTGTTGGCGATCATCCTTGTGGTGTTGCTGAGAGGGGGGAGCATCAAGGCGGGCCCGGCCATCGTGGCGGTCCTCTTCGGCTTCTTCCTCGCCTCGACCGGCATGGCCCCGTCCATCAACCGCTTCCTCAACTCGATAGCGGACACCATCAACTCCATCAGCTTCTGACCGACCGGGAAGCGCCTCCCCTCCGGCCGCGGCCCCCGCGACAGCCCGAGCCGGCCGGCCGAGCGGCCAGGCCTACGTCCCGTGAGGCATCCGCCCCGCCTGCCCGGTGCGCGTACGCGTCCCCTGGACCCCGGGGGCATCGGGTTCCAGTGGTGGAACGGCAGGCTCGCCGCCCCGGTCGTCGAGCCTGATCCTGACCTGGCAATTGCGCTCGGCGTGCTCGACCACGCAGCCGCTGACCAGGAAACCCGGCGGGCGAGGGACGGCCTCGGGTGGTGCGGCGGAGATCTCCGCCGGCCCCGGCGCGGCATCAGCGACGCCGTCGATCCGCACGAAGACACCGAACGGCTGCCGGCGACGACCTCGCCGTTGACGGCGGTGCCGACCGGCAGGGCCGTTTTGGTCGCCACCCAGGCAAGCCGTATCTCCTCCGGTGCCGGAGCCCCGACGTCCGGCGGCCACGAGTACTCGGTCATGCACCGAACCCTGCCGGAGGCGCAGCGGTGACGAAGAGGCCGAGCTCCGGTCACCGTTCCCGCCGCACGTGGGGACGCCGGAAGATCGCTGACACGCCGAGCGACCTGGCCGACGAGGGCCGCAAGCCCGAGCCCGAGCCCCGGCAAGATCAGAAGGGGGAGGGGCGCGCGGGGGACACGCCGGGCTGAAGGGGGCCCCGGAAACACTCAGGGCCAGGTCGAGGAGCATCCCTCTGGCCTGGCCCTGAGTCATGTGGAGCGGGCGACGGGAATCGAACCCGCGTAGCTAGTTTGGAAGACTAGGGCTCTACCATTGAGCTACGCCCGCACGCGTGCGCCGCAGGTCGTGTGACCGCGGCACTGAAGGCATCCTAGCGGGTCGGCCCCCTTCGTCGCACACCGCATTCCCGCCCCGCCCGACGCGGCACGAACCCGGTGGAAATGCGGCGGCCGCACCGCCTGTGGGCATGTACCCTACGTGTCGCACCGAACGGGGTGTGGCGCAGCTTGGTAGCGCGTCCGCTTTGGGAGCGGAAGGCCGTGGGTTCAAATCCCGCCACCCCGACCAGCCACCCGATCACCTCGCGTGATCGCCCATCCGATCACCTCTCGTGATCGCCTTTTGGGCGGTGTAGTCGCTGCCGTTACTATGCAAGCTGCACGCCCGTGTGTCTCAGCGTCTGAAGTCCTCCGGGCGGCGAAATCCGCCGGGCCGCTCTGGCCCCGGCAGAAACCAAGAAGTCAGCCACAAGGAGACCGAACCGTGAAGAGCGCCGTGGAGACCCTGAACCCGACTCGGGTTCGGCTCACTGTCGAGGTGCCCTTCGAGGAGCTCAAGGACAGCCTCGACGCGGCGTACAAGAAGATCAACCAGCAGGTCACGGTGAAGGGCTTCCGCAAGGGCAAGGTCCCGGCCCGGGTCATCGACCAGCGGTTCGGCCGCGGTGCGGTCCTGGAGGAGGCGGTCAACGACGCGCTTCCGAAGTTCTACACCGACGCGGTCAACGAGGCCGAGCTCAGCGTGCTGGGCCAGCCCGAGGTCGACATCACGGAGCTGAAGGACGGCGAGACGCTGAACTTCACCGCCGAGGTCGACATCCGCCCGGCCATCGAGATCCCGGACTTCTCCGGCATCGAGGTCGAGGTCGACGCGGTCGAGGTCACCGACGAGGACGTCGACAAGGCCGTCGAGGAGCTGCGCGAGCGCTTCGCCTCCACCGCCCCGGTCGAGCGTGCCGCCGAGGACGGCGACGTCGTGACGATCGACCTGCAGGCCAAGGTCGACGGCGAGGTCCTGGAGGACGGCGTCGCCGACGGCGTCTCCTACACCATCGGCTCCGGCGAGCTGCTGGACGGCATCGACGACGCCGTGAAGGGCCTGGAGGCCGGTGGCGAGGCCACCTTCACCTCCGAGCTCAAGGGCGGCTCGGCGGCCGGCAAGGAGGCCGAGGTCACCGTCAAGGTCACCCAGGTCGCCAAGCGCGAACTGCCCGAGCTGGACGACGAGTTCGCGCAGCTCGCCTCCGAGTTCGACACCATCGGTGAGCTGCGCGCCGACAGCCGCAAGCGCCTCGAGAACATGAAGCAGTACGACCAGGCCACGCAGGCCCAGGAGCGCGTCCTGGAGAAGCTGCTCGAGCTGGTCGAGGTTCCCGTCCCCGAGAAGCTGCTCGAGGACGAGGTCAACACCCGCAAGCACAACCTCGAGCACCACCAGCTCGGCCAGATGGGCCTCGACCTCGCGAAGTACCTGGAGATCCAGGGCAAGAGCGAGGAGGAGTTCGAGACCGAGACCCGTGAGGCCGCGGTCAAGGGCATCAAGACCCAGTTCGTGCTCGACGAGCTCGTCAAGCAGGAGAAGCTCAACGTCAACCAGGAGGAGCTCACCGAGCACCTCATGCGCCGTGCGGCCTCCTCCGGCATGTCCCCCGACCAGTTCGCCCAGGCGGTCGTCGAGGGCGGCCAGGTTCCGCTCCTGGTCGGCGAGGTCGCCCGCGGCAAGGCCCTGGCCGTCGTGGTCGAGAAGGCCACGGTCAAGGACACCAACGGCGAGATCATCGACCTCGACGACGAAGAGGACGAGACCGAGTCCGCCGAGGCCTCCGCCGAGGAGACCCCGGCCGAGTCCGCCGAGGAGAAGACCGAGGGCTGAGCCCCCGGCAGCGGTGAGTTCGTGAGAAGACCCTGGGGCACGCCCCAGGGTCTTTCTTGTCACTGGGGGGGCAGCCCACCTCAGGGGCGCGGGGAACTGCGCGAGCGACCACGACGCGCCCGCAGCCGCCGATGAACGGAACCACCCCGCCGAAGCCGCGCGGCGCTACGCCCCCGGCGAACACTCCCATCTCCGGGATTCCCCGAAGGGACCCGCGCGTTAGGGTCCATGAATACGAGGGCAGTGGAGTCCCCGAACGGCTCCTAGCCCCTAGGGAAACGTGAGACGGCCCGGCGCCGTCGTAAGACGAGCAGGTGGATACGTGACGAATCTGATGCCCTCAGCCGCCGGCGAGCCCTCTATCGGTGGCGGCCTCGGCGACCAGGTCTACAACCGGCTGCTCAACGAGCGGATCATCTTCCTCGGCCAGCCGGTCGACGACGACATCGCGAACAAGATCACCGCGCAGCTGCTGCTCCTTGCCGCCGACCCGGACAAGGACATCTACCTGTACATCAACAGCCCCGGCGGTTCCATCACGGCCGGCATGGCGATCTACGACACCATGCAGTTCATCAAGAACGACGTGGTCACCATCGCCATGGGCCTCGCGGCCTCGATGGGCCAGTTCCTGCTCAGCGCCGGCACCCCCGGCAAGCGCTTCGCGCTGCCGAACGCCGAGATCCTGATCCACCAGCCCTCCGCCGGCCTCGCCGGTTCGGCCTCGGACATCAAGATCCACGCCGAGCGGCTGCTGCACACCAAGAAGCGCATGGCCGAGCTGACCGCGCAGCACACCGGGCAGACGGTCGAGCAGATCACCCGCGACTCGGACCGCGACCGCTGGTTCGACGCCTTCGAGGCCAAGGAGTACGGCCTCATCGACGACGTCATCCCCACGGCCGCCGGCATGCCGGGCGGCGGCGGCACCGGGGCCTGAGGGGTCCCCACGGGGCGTGTGGCGCCCCGTGAGGCCCATGGAGCCCTTCCGGGCCCCAGCAACCCCAGACTGCCCCAGCCGACCGCCTCAGCCCTTTTCAGGAGACACCGTGAACCAGTTCCCCGGCAGTGGGATCTACGACCGTATGCACGCCGTGCAGGACATGAGCGGCTCGCAGGGCCGCTACACCGGCCCGCAGGCCGAGTCCCGCTACGTCATCCCCCGCTTCGTCGAGCGCACCTCCCAGGGCATTCGCGAGTACGACCCGTACGCGAAGCTCTTCGAGGAGCGCGTGATCTTCCTCGGCGTCCAGATCGACGACGCCTCCGCCAACGACGTCATGGCGCAGCTGCTGTGCCTGGAGTCGATGGACCCCGACCGTGACATCTCGGTCTACATCAACAGCCCCGGCGGCTCCTTCACGGCGCTCACGGCCATCTACGACACGATGCAGTACGTGAAGCCGGACATCCAGACGGTCTGCATGGGCCAGGCCGCCTCCGCGGCCGCTGTCCTGCTGGCCGCCGGTACGCCGGGCAAGCGCATGGCCCTGCCGAACGCGCGCGTGCTGATCCACCAGCCGTACAGCGAGACCGGCCGCGGTCAGGTCTCCGACCTGGAGATCGCCGCCAACGAGATCCTCCGGATGCGCTCGCAGCTGGAGGAGATGCTGGCCAAGCACTCCACCACGCCGGTCGAGAAGATCCGCGAGGACATCGAGCGCGACAAGATCCTCACGGCCGAGGACGCGCTGAGCTACGGCCTGATCGACCAGATCATCACCACCCGGAAGATGGACAACTCGAGCCTGCGTTGAGGCGAGAGGCTGTAACGTCTGCCGCCCCTTGGCACGGTTTGGCTCGGTTCACGTCAAAGCGAACCGCGCCAAGGGGGGCCCGAACGGGGGGCCCGGCAAGGTACCGTCGGACATAAGGCAGCACCAGGAGTCCGCTGGACGTCGACGTCCAGGAGTCTCCCAGGCGAAGGGGAAGCACACCGTGGCACGCATCGGTGACGGCGGCGATCTGCTCAAGTGCTCGTTCTGCGGCAAGAGCCAGAAGCAGGTCAAGAAGCTCATCGCAGGGCCCGGTGTGTACATCTGCGACGAGTGCATCGATCTCTGCAACGAGATCATCGAGGAAGAGCTGGCCGAGACCAGCGAGGTCCGCTGGGAGGAGCTTCCGAAGCCCCGCGAGATCTACGAGTTCCTCGAGGGCTACGTGGTCGGCCAGGAGGCCGCCAAGAAGGCCCTCTCCGTGGCGGTGTACAACCACTACAAGCGCGTGCAGGCCGGTGAGAACGGCGGGGCGAACGGCCGCGACGACGCCATCGAGTTGGCGAAGTCCAACATCCTGCTCCTCGGCCCCACGGGCTCCGGCAAGACCCTCCTCGCGCAGACCCTCGCGCGCATGCTGAACGTCCCCTTCGCGATCGCCGACGCCACGGCCCTCACGGAGGCCGGTTACGTCGGCGAGGACGTCGAGAACATCCTGCTCAAGCTGATCCAGGCGGCCGACTACGACGTCAAGAAGGCCGAGACCGGGATCATCTACATCGACGAGATCGACAAGGTCGCGAGGAAGAGCGAGAACCCCTCGATCACCCGCGACGTGTCCGGCGAGGGCGTCCAGCAGGCCCTGCTGAAGATCCTTGAGGGCACCACGGCCTCCGTACCGCCGCAGGGCGGGCGCAAGCACCCCCACCAGGAGTTCATCCAGATCGACACGACGAACGTGCTGTTCATCGTGGGCGGTGCCTTCGCGGGCCTGGAGAAGATCATCGAGGCCCGGGCCGGCGCCAAGGGTATCGGCTTCGGCGCGCAGATCCGCTCCAAGCGCGAGATGGAGTCCAAGGACCAGTTCCAGGAGGTCATGCCGGAGGACCTGGTCAAGTTCGGCATGATCCCCGAGTTCATCGGCCGCCTCCCGGTCATCACCTCGGTCCACAACCTCGACCGCGAGGCCCTGCTCCAGATCCTCGTCGAGCCGCGCAACGCGCTGGTGAAGCAGTACCAGCGCCTCTTCGAACTCGACGGCGTGGAGCTGGACTTCGAGCGCGAGGCCCTGGAAGCCATCGCCGACCAGGCCATCCTCCGCCAGACCGGCGCCCGCGGCCTGCGCGCCATCATGGAGGAAGTCCTCCAGGGCGTGATGTACGAGGTCCCGTCCCGCAAGGACGTGGCCCGCGTCGTCATCACGGCGGACGTCGTCCAGTCGAACGTCAACCCGACCCTGATCCCGCGGGACGCGCGGGGGCGGGGGCCGGGCGAGCAGAAGACGGCGTGAGGCAGACGTAGACGTAAGGGAAGGGCCCCGGTCGATGACCGGGGCCCTTCCCTTTGTGCGCTTGGCGGCGTCAGGCCTTGACGCGGATCTCAGCGCGCAGCTTGGTGGTGATGTCGATCGCGACGTCCTTGGAGACGTTTCCGCTGACCTCGCCGGGCGACACCATCGTGACCGTGCTGTAGTCGGCCCACGCGCAAAACCAGTCGGTCTTGTCCTTCTTGGTCGCCGGGTCCTGCCCCTTGGCCGCCTGGCACTTCATGACCGCGCCCTCGAGATCGGCCTCTTCGGGCTCGCCGATCAGCTCGGTCTTCTTGCCGCTGCTGGAGGAACCTTCCTCCGACGACTTCTTGAAGTTCGAGAAGAACGTGTCCAGCGCCGCCTCAGGATCGGAGACCTCGCCATAGACACCGACGAACGTGACGCCCTTGGCGGTCGCCATCTGGGCGGCTGACGACGGATCGGTCGGGTCGTACTTGCTCATGTCCACCGTGGAGTAGGAGCCCAGCACGGACTTGCCGTTCTTGACGCCGCTCTTCTCCAACTCCTTGGTGGAGTCGTCACCGACCGTCTGCCCGTCCTTCGTGATGCGGTTGTACTCCCCGAGCACCTTCGCCGGCGTAGCCAGCTTGTGCGGACCGTCGTCCTCCAGGGCGCCCGCGCCGCCACCGCCGCCGATCACGAAGTACGCGCCCACGCCGATCGCCGCCACGACCGCGACCGCGCCGATGATCAGGCCCGCCTTCTTCTTGCCGCCGCCCGGGGCCGGGGGCTGGGGCACGCCGTACGGGGCCTGGCCGTAGGGCGGCTGCTGGCCGTAAGGGGGCTGCTGGCCGTAGGGGGCCTGCTGCGGCGGGACGCCCTGCGGGGGCTGCTGCGGGTAGCCGTAGCCGGGCTGGGGCGGAGGGGCCTGCTGGGGGTAGCCGTAGCCGGGCTGGGGTGCCTGCGGCGGCTGGCCGTACGGACCCGGCTGGCCGTACGGGCCGGGCTGCTGGGGCTGCTGCCCGCCGTACGGGCCCGGCTGGTTGTAACTCATGTTCTGGGTTCCCCTCCAGATGCTTATGTGTTCCGGACATCCTGGCGCAGACCCGCCGTGTGCATGGCATCGGGGCCCCCACCGTTACAAACGAAACGCGTTTCGGGACGGGGTCGTGACACCTCTAAACTGACCCCCGTGACCGAGAACGCTCAGCAGCAGCCACCAGCGCCCAGCACCGACCTGCCGACCCAGTACGCGCCGGCCGACGTAGAGGGGCCGCTGTACGAGCGCTGGGTAGAGCGGGGTTACTTCGAGGCGGACGAGAAGAGCGACAAACCGCCCTACACCATCGTCATCCCGCCGCCGAACGTCACGGGCTCGCTCCACCTGGGGCACGCCTTCGAGCACACGCTCATCGACGCCCTGACCCGCCGCAAGCGCATGCAGGGCTACGAGACGCTGTGGCAGCCCGGCATGGACCACGCCGGCATCGCCACGCAGAACGTCGTCGAGCGGGAGCTCGCCAAGGAGGGCAAGTCCCGCCACGACCTGGGCCGTGAGGCCTTCGTCGAGCGTGTCTGGCAGTGGAAGGGCGAGTCCGGCGGCCAGATCAGCGGCCAGATGCGCCGGTTGGGCGACGGCGTCGCCTGGTCGCGCGAGCGCTTCACCATGGACGAGGGCCTCTCCCAGGCCGTCCAGACCATCTTCAAGCGCCTCTACGACGACGAGCTGATCTACCGCGCCGAGCGCATCATCAACTGGTGCCCCCGCTGTCTGACGGCCATCTCGGACATCGAGGTCGAGTACCAGGACGACGACGGCGAGCTCGTCTCCATGAAGTACGGCGACGGGGACGACACCATCGTCGTCGCCACCACCCGCGCCGAGACGATGCTCGGTGACACGGCCGTCGCCGTCCACCCCGGGGACGAGCGCTACAAGCACCTGATCGGCAAGCTGGTCAAGCTGCCGCTGACCGACCGCTCCATCCCGGTCGTCGCGGACGAGCACGTCGACCCCGAGTTCGGCACGGGTGCCGTCAAGGTCACCCCTGCGCACGACCCGAACGACTTCGAGATCGGCCAGCGCCACGACCTCCCGGCCCTGACGATCATGGACGAGCACGCGGTCATCACCGCCCACGGCCCCTTCCAGGGCCTGGACCGGCTGGAGGCCCGCTCGGCGATCGTCGCAGCGCTGCGCGCCGAGGGCCGGATCGTCGCGGAGAAGCGGCCCTACGTCCACTCCGTCGGCCACTGCTCGCGCTGCAAGACCACCATCGAGCCGCGGCTTTCCATGCAGTGGTGGGTCAAGGTCGGCCCGCTCGCGAAGGCGGCCGGTGACGCCGTCCGCGACGGCAAGGTCAAGATCCACCCGCAGGAGATGGAGAAGCGCTACTTCGACTGGGTCGACAACCTCCACGACTGGTGCATCTCGCGGCAGTTGTGGTGGGGTCACCGCATCCCGGTCTGGTACGGCCCGAACGGCGAGGTCGTCTGCGTCGGCCCCGACGAGCAGCCGCCCGGCACCGAGGCCGAGGGCTGGCGTCAGGACACCGACGTCCTCGACACCTGGTTCTCCTCCGGCCTGTGGCCGTTCTCCACGCTCGGCTGGCCCGAACAGACCGAGTCGCTCGCGAAGTTCTACCCGAACTCGGTCCTGGTCACCGGCTACGACATCCTCTTCTTCTGGGTCGCCCGGATGATGATGTTCGGCCTGTACGCGATGGACGGCACCCCGCCGTTCCACACCATCGCCCTGCACGGCATGGTTCGCGACCAGTTCGGCAAGAAGATGTCGAAGTCCTTCGGCAACGCGGTCAACCCGCTGGACTGGATGGACAAGTACGGCTCCGACGCCCTGCGCTTCACCCTCGCCCGGGGCGCCAACCCCGGTGTCGACGTCCCGATCGGCGAGGACTGGGTCCAGGGCTCGCGGAACTTCGCCAACAAGATCTGGAACGCGACGCGCTTCGCGATGATGAACGGCGCGACGATCGAGGGTCCGCTGCCGGACGCCTCGAAGCTGTCGTCGACCGATCGCTGGATCCTCTCCCGGCTCAACTCGGTCGTCGCCGAGGTCGACGCGTTCTACGAGGACTACCAGTTCGCGAAGCTCTCCGACGCGCTGTTCCACTTCGCGTGGGACGAGGTCTTCGACTGGTACGTCGAGCTGTCCAAGACGACGTTCCAGGCGGGCGGCGAGGCGGCCGAGGTCTCCAAGCGGGTCCTCGGCGAGGTCCTCGACGTCACGCTGAAGCTGCTGCACCCGGTGGTCCCGTTCGTCACCGAGACGCTGTGGACGACGCTGACCGGCGGCGAGTCGGTCGTCATCGCCGAGTGGCCCAAGGACAGTGGCTTCCGCGACGCCGACGCCGAGCGCGAGATCGAGTCCCTCCAGTCGGTCATCACCGAGGTCCGCCGCTTCCGCGCCGACCAGGGCCTCCAGCCCGGCCAGCGGGTCCCGGCCCGGCTGACCCTCGACGGCACGCGGTTCGCGCCGCACGAGGCCGCCATCCGCCAGCTGCTCCGCCTCCAGCCCGAGGGTGACGCCTTCACGGCCACGGCGACCCTCCCGGTCGCCGGTGCCGAGGTCGCCCTCGACCTGTCCGGCACGATCGACGTCGCGGCGGAGCGCAAGCGCCTGGCCAAGGACCTCGCCGCGGCCGAGAAGGAGAAGGCCCAGGCCAACGGCAAGCTCGGCAACGAGGCGTTCCTGGCGAAGGCCCCCGACCACGTCGTCGACAAGATCCGCACCCGCCTGGCCAAGGCGGAGGAGGACATCGCCCGCATCCAGTCCCAGCTGGAGAGGCTGCCGCAGGCATAGCCCGTTCGTACGGTTCGTGAGGCCCCCGGAGTCGTCAGGCCCGGGGGCCTCACGCATGCCTCGGGGACATGCGCTCAGGGGCGCGGGGCTGTATCGATGTGCGGCTCCGCCGCGTGGGCGCGAACGACTCCCATGGACCCGCAGCCGCCCACGGTCACAAGCCACCGCAAACAATGTCAGTCGGTCTCCGTAGACTGGGCCCCGTGAGCGAGCTCCCTCCAGACCACAACGCCGACGACCAGCCCGACCCCCTCGACCCCTTCGACGAGATCATCGCGGAGGAAACCGACCGCGACCCCGACCTCGCCGTCATCGAAGCCGGCAGCCGCACCCTGCGCACCCAGGGCGGTCCGCCCGACGCCGACATCCCCGCGCGCCCCGCCGACCCCGAGGTCGACAAAGCTCTGCGCGAGGTCGAGACCGAGCTCGCCACCCGCTGGGGCGAGACCAAGCTGGAGCCCTCGGTCAGCCGTATCGCGGCGCTGATGGACGTCCTGGGAGAGCCGCAGCGGTCGTACCCGTCGATCCACATCACGGGGACGAACGGCAAGACCTCCACGGCCCGCATGATCGAGGCCCTGCTCGGCGCCTTCGAGCTGCGCACCGGCCGCTACACCTCGCCGCACGTGCAGTCGATCACCGAGCGCATCAGCCTCGACGGTGCCCCGATCTCCGCCGAGCGGTTCATCGAGACGTACCAGGACATCAAGCCGTACGTGGAGATGGTCGACGCCGCCCAGGAATACCGGCTGTCGTTCTTCGAGGTGCTCACCGGCATGGCCTACGCGGCCTTCGCCGACGCCCCCGCGGACGTGGCCGTCGTCGAGGTCGGCATGGGTGGCTCCTGGGACGCGACGAACGTGATCGACGGGGACGTCGCCGTGATCACGCCCATAGACCTCGACCACACCGACCGGCTCGGCACCACGCACGCCGAGATCGCCACGGAGAAGGCCGGCATCATCAAGCAGGGTGCGACGGTCATCATGGCGCAGCAGCCGGTCGAGGCGGCTCAGGTGCTGCTGAAGAAGGCCGTCGAGGTGGACGCGACCGTGGCCCGGGAGGGCCTGGAGTTCGGCGTCGTCGAGCGGCAGGTCGCCGTCGGCGGGCAGCTGGTGACGCTGCGCGGGCTCGGCGGCGAGTACCCGGAGGTCTACCTGCCGCTGCACGGCGCGCACCAGGCGCACAACGCGGCCGTCGCGCTCGCCGCCGTCGAGGCGTTCTTCGGTGTCGGTGCGCAGCGGGCCGACGCGCTGGATCTGGACACGGTCCGCAAGGCCTTCGCCGCCGTGGCCTCGCCGGGCCGGCTGGAGGTCGTGCGCCGGTCGCCGACGGTCGTGCTGGACGCCGCCCACAACCCGGCGGGTGCCCGGGCGGCCGCCGAGGCGATCGGGGAGGCGTTCCAGTTCAGCCGGCTCGTCGGCGTGGTCGGCGCGAGCGGCGACAAGAACGTGCGGGGGCTGCTGGAGGCCTTCGAGCCGGTGTTTGCCGAGATCGTGGTCACGCAGAACTCCAGCCATCGCGCGATGGACGCCGACGAGCTCGCCGCGATCGCCGTGGAGGTGTTCGGCGAGGAGCGCGTCCAGGTCGAGCCGCGGCTTCCGGACGCCCTGGAGGCCGCCATCACGCTGGCGGAGGAGGAGGGCGAGTTCTCCGGCGGCGGTGTGCTCGTCACCGGTTCCGTCATCACCGTCGGCGAGGCCCGACTGCTCCTGGGGAGGGGCTGAGTCCCGTGCGCACGCTTTGTTCTTCGACGTTGATCGGCGAGTTCTTCGTCATCGGGTTCGCCGGTCTGGTCGCCATGAAGGACCCCGACCTGTCCATGGCGACCGTTTGGACGGTCAGCGGCGTCGCGATGTTCCTGTGTCTGGTGCTGTGCGGCCTGGTGACGCGGCCGGGCGGGGTCGCCCTCGGCTGGGCGCTGCAGATCGCGCTCATCGCGTCGGGGTTCATCGTGCCGACCATGTACTTCCTGGGTGCGGTCTTCGCGGCCCTGTGGTGGGCGTCCGTCCACTACGGGCGGAAGATCGACGAGGCGAAGGCGAGATTCGCGGCCCAGGCGGGCTCCTCCACGGCTGACGCTGCGTAACAGCCCTCCGGACACGCCGGGTAATCTCGTCCCACCGCAAGACCTTCACCCCTAAGGAGCCCGTCGTGAGCCAGCGCACCCTCGTCCTCCTCAAGCCCGACGCCGTTCGTCGTGGCCTGACCGGCGAGATCATCAGCCGCATCGAGCGCAAGGCGGGCTGGACGATCACCGCGCTGGAGCTGCGCACCCTGGACCAGGAGACGCTGGAGCAGCACTACGGTGAGCACAAGGGCAAGCCCTTCTACGAGCCGCTGGTGGACTTCATGGCCTCCGGCCCGGTCGTGGCGCTGATCGTCGAGGGCGAGCGGGTCATCGAGGGCGTGCGCGCGCTCGCCGGCCCGACCGACCCGATCGCCGCGGCGCCCGGTTCCATCCGCGGCGACTACGGTGTGATCGTCCGGGAGAACCTGATCCACGCCTCCGACTCCGAGGAGTCCGCAGAGCGCGAGGTGAAGATTTTCTTCCCCGGCCGGGCGTAGCGTCCGCACCTCACCAGCACATACGGCAGAGTCTGGGGGCGAGTCCCCCGGGCTTTGCGGCATATGCGTGGCGATCGAGGGAACGATGGGCCCCGAACGCCCGTCTCCAGAAGCGAATGCGGTCGGCATCTGCTGACAATGGCGGAGACCCTCCCGCAGTGTTCGCGAAGGCGCGTCTACGATGGAAGCCTTCACGTCACAGCACCCACCTTTGCCTACCTGAAAAGCCCTCAAAAGCTCCTGGGAAGGCCAGACGAATCCTGATGGGGAACTCAATGTCGTTCATCGGCCGTGACATGGCTGTCGACCTCGGGACCGCCAACACGCTGGTGTACGTCAGGGGTCGCGGGATCGTACTCAACGAGCCGTCCGTCGTCGCGATCAACACCAACACCGGTGGCATCCTCGCGGTCGGTGCCGAAGCGAAGAAGATGATCGGGCGGACCCCCGGCAACATCGTTGCCGTGCGGCCGCTGAAGGACGGCGTGATCGCCGACTTCGAGATCACCGAGCGGATGCTCCGCTACTTCATCCTGAAGATCCACAAGCGGCGCTATCTGGCTCGTCCGCGGGTCGTCGTCTGCGTGCCCTCGGGCATCACGGGCGTCGAGCGTCGCGCCGTCATTGAGGCGTCGTCCCAGGCCGGCGCCCGTCAGGTGCACATCATCGAGGAGCCCATGGCCGCGGCCATCGGCTCCGGCCTGCCGGTCCACGAGGCCACGGGCAACATGGTGGTCGACATCGGCGGCGGCACCACGGAGGTCGCGGTCATCTCCCTCGGCGGCATCGTCACCGCCCAGTCCATCCGGGTCGCGGGCGACGAACTGGACAACGCGATCATCCAGCACATCAAGAAGGAGTACTCCCTCCTGCTGGGTGAGCGCACGGCCGAGCAGATCAAGATCACGATTGGTTCGGCGTACGACCTTGACTCCGACGAGCACACCGAAATCCGCGGCCGGGACCTCGTCTCCGGGCTGCCGAAGACCGTGGTCATCTCCGCAGCCGAGGTCCGCAAGGCGATCGAGGAGCCGGTCAACGCGATCGTCGACGCCGTCAAGACCACCCTCGACAAGTGCCCGCCGGAGCTGTCCGGCGACATCATGGACCGAGGAATCGTTCTGACCGGCGGCGGAGCGCTGCTGCGCGGCCTCGACGAGCGGCTGCGCCGGGAGACCGGCATGCCGATCCACATCGCCGAGGACCCGCTGGACAGCGTGGCGCTCGGATCCGGAAAGTGCGTCGAGGAGTTCGAGGCGCTCCAGCAGGTGCTGGACGCCCAGCCGCGCAGATGACATAACTCTTCGATTCCGCCGTACGGGACGATCTCCTCTCGTACGGCGGATCGTTGATATAGAGGCATAAGCTCCCAAAAGCAGCCCCTCGGGTTTCCCTGGGGCTTCCCGAATTCCTATGAGGAAGGGCACGGCCGCCGCACGTGAGGGACACACGAGAGAGCCGGCTGCTCCTGGTGCTGCTGATCGCCATCGCGTTCGCGTTGATCACGGTGGACATCCGCGGTGGGGAGGACTCGCCCGTCGACGGTGCCCGGCAGGGTGCGGCGACGGTCTTCGGCCCGATCGAGAGCGGCGTCTCAGCCGCGGTCGACCCGGTCGGCAACGCGGTCTCCGCCATCCGCGACTCCGGGGATCGCCACGACCGGCTCGCCGCGCTGGAAGAGGAGAACGCGGCCCTGAAAGCGCGGCTCGGCAGCGACGACCGCAGCCGCAGCCGCCTCAAGCAGCTCGACAAGATGCTGAAGATCGCCGGCCAGGGCCAGTACGGCATCAAGGGCGCGCAGGTCATCGCCATCGGAGCGGCGCAGGGCTTCTCCTGGACCATCACCGTCGACGTCGGCGCCAACGACGGCATCAAGCGCGACATGACCGTCCTGAACGGGGACGGGCTCGTCGGCCGCGTCACCACCGTCGGCCCCGACACCTCCACCGTGCTGCTGGCCAGCGACCCCGACTTCACGGTCGGCACCCGCATGGAGTCCGGCGACGAGCTCGGCTTCGCCTCCGGGCAGGGCGACCGTCCGCTGCGCGTGGAACTTCTCAACGGCAAGGCCGAGGTGAAGAAGGGCGACCGCCTGGTCACCTTTGGCTCGCAGGCCGACCGGCCGTTCGTGCCCGGCGTGCCCGTCGGCGTGGTGTCCCGCGTGGACCCCTCCGGCGGCGGCCTGACCCGCACGCTGTACGTCACGCCGTACGCCGCCTTCACCAAGCTCGACATCGTCGGTGTCGTCGTCGAGGCCCCGAAGAAGAACCCGCGTGACACGGTGCTCCCGCCCAAGCCCAAGCCGACCCCAAGGCCGACGGTGACGGTGACCGTGACGCCGTCCCCCGAGGCGCCCGTGGACGGCCAGAACCAGCAAGAGCAGTAGGAGCTGTCACCCCATGCGCGTCAACCGGATCCTGCTCTCCTCCGCCCTGGTCGTCATCGCCCTGGTGGTCCAGGTGAGCGTCCTCGCCCGCCTCCACCTGCCGGGCGCCGTCCCCGACCTGCTGCTGCTCACCGTCCTCGGCCTCGCGCTGGTGTACGGCCATGTGGGCGGCGCCCTCGTCGGGTTCGGCGCGGGTCTGCTCGCCGACCTGGCCCCGCCCGCCGACCACGCTGCCGGGCGCTACGCCCTCGTGCTCTGCGTCGTCGGCTACCTCGCGGGTCTGGTGAAGCCCGAGACGGGCCGGCTGAAGTCCGCGACCGGCCCCATGGTCGTGGTGGTCGCCGCCGCGGTCGCCTCCACGCTGCTGTACGCCGGCGTCGGCGCCCTGGTCGGCGACACCGCAGCCCGCCACGTGGGCCTCGGCAGCCTGCTGTTCACGGCCGCCCTGTACGACCTGCTGCTCGCCCCGTTCGTCGTGCCGGGGGTGATGGCGCTGGCCCGGCGTGCCGACAACGACCCGCTCGCCGAGTCCACCTCGGCCGCCGCCAAGGCCTCGGACATCTCCTCCGGCTGGCTCTCCGGCGGCACCGGCCTGAAGATCGGCAGCCAGCGCAACGGGCTGCGCGTGAAGGCCGCCCGGGCACGGATGGCGCGCGCCGGGCGCATCAAGGGGGTCAAGCGGCTGTGAACGCAGGGAAGTTCACCCGAACGGATCGGTCCGGGAGGAACGCCGGCCCGTGGGCCCGTCGTTCATCACTCGTATCCGCACATCCGTGCCCGGACACACCGTCGCACCCGCACATCCGTACGCGCACCGAGAGGGGGAGGCAGCCGCAGTGACCAACATTCCCGAGACCGGCAGGAGCTCGCGGGTCCAGATCCGGCTCGTCGTCATCCAGGTCCTCGTCCTCTCCCTCCTGCTCACCCTCGGCGGCCGGCTCTGGTACCTCCAGATCCGTGAGGGCGCCGCCTACGCCAAGGAGGCGTCGGGCAATCACGTCCAGCAGGTCGTCCAGCCGGCCGTCCGCGGCTCCATCCTGGACGCACGCGGCGTCGCCCTCGCGGACAACGAGACCCGGCTGGTCGTCTCCGCGTCCCGCACGGAACTGCTGAAGATGAAGGACGACGGCGAGGAAGTCCTGACCAAGCTCGCCGGAGTCCTGGGCATGACGCCCAAGGAGGTCCGGGAGAAGGTCCGGCTGTGCGACGCCAAGACGCCCCAGCCCTGCTGGAACGGCTCGCCCTACCAGCCCATCCCGATCACCGACGAGGCCACCGCCAAGCAGGCCCTGCAGATCCGCGAGCGCGCCGAGGACTTCCCCGGGATCACCGCCGAGCCGGAGGCCGTGCGCCGCTACGCGAGCCCCGGGAAGGCCAACTCCGCCCAGGTCCTCGGCTACCTCTCACCGGTCACCGACGAGGAGATCAAGAAGGCGCAGAACACCAACTCGCCGTATTTGCGCTCCGACCAGGTCGGCCGCTCCGGCCTGGAGCGCCAGTACGACAAGGCCCTGCGCGGCAAGGCCGGCGTCACCCGCTACGAGGTCGACAACCTCGGCCGGGTCATCGGCCAGGCCGAAGCCGACCCGGCCCACCCCGGCGACAACCTCGTCACCAGCATCGACTCCCGGGTCCAGCGGATCGCCGAGTACCAGCTGAACGAGGCCATGAAGGAAGCCCGCAAGCAGCACGACCGCAACACGGGCACCAACTACAAGGCCGACTCCGGCGCCGTGGTCGTCATGGAGGCCAAGACCGGCCGTGTCGTCGCCATGGCCTCGAACCCCACCTACGACCCGAACGCCTGGGTGGGCGGCATCTCCGCCAAGGACTACGCGCGGCTCACCGGCAAGAGCAGCAACTACCCGCTGCTCAACCGCGCCATCCAGGGCCAGTCGGCACCGGGCTCGATCTTCAAGGTCGTCCCGACCGCCGCCGCGGTCAACGCGGGCTACTCCTTCAACGGCCCCTACGACTGCTCCAGCTCGTACTCGATCGGCGGCCAGGTCTTCAAGAACTTCGAGTCCAAGGGGTACGGCCCGATCAGCCTCGGCCGCGCCCTGGAGGTCTCCTGCGACACGGTCTTCTACCGGCTCTCCCACGAGGAGTGGAAGCGCGACGGCGGCACCAAGCCGAAGAAGAACGCCAACGACTGGTTCTACAAGACCGCCCACCAGTTCGGCCTCGGCAAGGAAACCGGCATCGACCTGCCCAACGAGGTCACCGGCCGCGTCCCCGACCGCCAGTGGAAGCTGAACTACTGGAAGGCCAACAAGGACGCCTGGTGCCGCACCGGCAAGCGCAACGGCAGCTACGCCGAGAAGATCGCCTACGAGAACTGCCTCGAAGGCAACCGCATGCGCGCCGGTGACTCCGTCAACTACTCCATCGGCCAGGGCGACACCCTCGTCACGCCCATCCAGATGGCCACCATCTACGCGGCCATCTCCAACGGCGGCACCCTGTACAACCCTTCCGTCGGCAAGGCCGTCATCAGCGCCGACGGCAAGACCGTCTCGCCGATCAAGCCCGAGTCGCACGGCAGGCTGCCGATGACGCAGAAGACGCGCGACGAGGTGGACGAAGCCCTCGCGGGAGTCGCCACCCGCGGTACGGCCGCCTGGAGGTTCGGCGGCTGGCCGCAGGACAAGATCCCGATGCACGCCAAGACGGGTACGGCGGAGGTCTACGGCAAGCAGACGACCTCCTGGTTCGCCACGTACACCAAGGACTACTCGATCGTCATGACGATCTCCCAGGGTGGTACGGGCTCCGGCGCCTCGGGCCCCGCCGTCCGCAACATCTACAACGCGCTGTACGGCGTCTCCGAGGACGGCGACATCGATACGAAGAAGGCCCTGCTGCCCACGCCGCAGAAGACCCTGCCGAAGATCAAGACGGACGGCACCATCGCCTCCCCGAAGGTTCCCAAGGACGCGGCAAAGGACCGCCAGGCGGACAAGAAGGACCCCAACGCCCCGGCGGACCCGCTCCAGCCGGTCACGTCGGCCCCGCCGTCCCCCGAGAACCGCAACACCCGAAGGCGCCGCCGCCGGGGAAGCCGGAGGTGGCCGGCATGACCGGCGGAGTGAACAGCTTCCAGGTCTCCGGCTACGGACCCGAGCGCACCGGCTGGACACGGCTGCTGGCCCGCGACTCGGTGGCACGGCGGCTCGACTGGCCGATCCTGCTCTCGGCACTGGCCCTGTCGCTGCTCGGCACGCTCCTCGTCTACTCGGCGACCCGCAACCGCACCGAGCTCAACCAGGGCGACCCGTACTACTTCCTCATCCGGCACCTGCTGAACACCGGCATCGGCCTGGCCCTGATGGCCGGCACGATCTGGCTCGGCCATCGCGCCCTGCGCACGGCCGTGCCGGTCCTGTACGGCTTCTCTTTGCTGCTGATCCTGCTGGTGCTGACCCCGCTCGGCTCCACGATCAACGGCGCCCACTCCTGGATCAAGCTGCCCGGCGGCTTCTCGCTCCAGCCCTCGGAGTTCGTCAAGGTCACGATCATCCTCGGCATGGCGATGCTGCTGGCGGCCCGGGTCGACGCGGGCGACAAGCAGTACCCCGACCACCGCACGGTCGTGCAGGCCCTCGGCCTGGCCGCCGTGCCGATGCTGATCGTCATGCTGATGCCCGACCTCGGGTCGGTCATGGTGATGGTCATCATCGTGCTCGGCGTGCTGCTGGCCTCCGGGGCGTCCAACCGTTGGGTGTTCGGCCTGCTCGGCGCGGGCACCCTCGGCGCGGTCACCGTCTGGCAGCTGGGGATCCTCGACGAGTACCAGATCAACCGCTTCGCCGCCTTCGCCAACCCCGAGCTCGATCCGGCCGGCGTCGGCTACAACACCAACCAGGCCCGCATCGCCATCGGTTCGGGCGGCCTGACCGGCTCCGGCCTCTTCCACGGCTCGCAGACCACCGGCCAGTTCGTGCCCGAACAGCAGACGGACTTCGTCTTCACGGTGGCAGGGGAGGAACTGGGCTTCCTCGGCGGCGGCCTGATCATCGTGCTCCTCGGCATCGTCCTGTGGCGGGCCTGCCGCATCGCCCGGGAGACCACCGACCTGTACGGCACGGTGGTGGCCGCGGGCATCGTCGCCTGGTTCGCCTTCCAGACGTTCGAGAACGTCGGCATGACGCTCGGCATCATGCCGGTCACCGGCCTGCCGCTGCCGTTCGTGTCGTACGGGGGATCGTCGATGTTCGCCGTGTGGATAGCGGTGGGGTTGTTGCAGTCGATCAGGGTGCAGCGGCCGATGTCGGCCTAGCATCCCGGGAGGGGGAGCGGACATGTCCGGGGAGTACGTGGCCCGGTGCCCGGTGACCGAGGAACTGGTGAGCCAGCTCCTCGCCCTGGCGGAGCTGGACCTGACCGACGACGACGCCATCGAGGCGCGGATGCGGGCGGCCGGCTGGCCCGACTGGTCGCAGGCGGTGAGCGGACCGGCGTACGAGGACACACCCGACGTCCCGGACGCCACCCATGTCAGCCCGCAGGGGCACTTCGTCACCTGTGACGGCGACGGTGCGCTCCGCCTTCCCTTCGCCTACCTCTACTCGGTCGACGGCGGCCTGCTCGACGAGGACTGCTGGGGTCCCATGCCCGGCTGGACCAGCGAGCAGGGCGCCTGGCGGCCGGAGTTCGACGCGCACTTCGCCGCCGTCGTGCAGCGCTTCACCGACCGGCTCGGCCTGCCGGACCACGACATCCGGCAGCCCCGGTACGACACCCGGTACGTCAGCTGGCGCCTGGAGCACAACGTGCTGATCGTCGGCCAGGGCCCGGAGCCGCTGTCGTACCACCAGTTCGAGGACGCCCACGTCCACCTCGTCTCCCGCACCGTCAAGGACGCGCCGTTCCCGGACGGCGAGAAGATGCGGGCCCTGCTGACGACCTGAGCGTGACAGCCCTCGGGAGGACGCCCACCACTGCTGTCCCGGCCCGTCGGCCACTAGATTTGATCCATGGCGGAGACGAAACGCGAGATCGAGCGCAAGTACGAATCCGACGAGAGCGGGCTTCCCGACCTGACCCGCGTCGCCGTGGTCGCGTCCGTGGTCGACAAGGGCATCGCCCACCTCGACGCCACCTACCACGACACCGCGGACGAACGTCTCGCCGCCTCGTCCGTCACCCTGCGCCGTCGCACCGGCGGTTCCGACGCGGGCTGGCACCTCAAGTTCCCCGTCGCTCCGGGCGTCCGCGACGAAATCCGCGCCCCGCTCACCGACACCCTCCCCGACGAGCTCGCCGCGCTGGTCCGCTCCCGCGTCCGCGACAGCGAGCTGCTCCCGGTGGTCCGGCTGCGCTCCGACCGCGACGTACGCCACCTGCTCGACGCCGACGGACGGCTGCTCGCCGAGGTGAGCGTGGACACCGTGCACGCCGAGCGGCTCACCGGACGCGGCGGAGAAGCACGGTGGACCGAGATCGAGGTGGAACTCGCCGACGGGGGAGACCCGGCCCTGCTCGACAAGATCGACAAGCGGCTGCGCAAGGCGGGCGTCCGACCGTCGACGTCATCGTCGAAACTGGTCCGCGCCCTGGAGGAGACCGCACCGGGAAAGCGGCGCAGGTCCACCCGCGACCGCAAACCCGTGACCGCCGGAGACCATGTGCTCGCCTACGCGCGCACCCAGCGGGACGCGATCGTCGCCCTCGACCCCGCCGTCCGCCGGGACACTGAGGACTCCGTGCACAGCATGCGGGTGGCCACCCGCCGGCTGCGCAGCACCTTCAGGTCGTTCGGCAAGATCCTCGACCGGGCCGTCACCGATCCGGTCGCCGACGAGCTGAAGTGGCTCGCCGGTGAGCTGGGACGGGACCGGGACCGCGAGGTGCTGACCGAGCGGCTGACGTCGGCCGTCGGCGAGGTGCCCGCGGAGCTGGTGCGGGGCCCGGTCCTTGAGCGCGTGCGCTCCTGGTCGAGCGCCGAGCACGGCGGGGCCCGAGGCCGCCTCCTCGGTGTCCTGGACTCCCGCCGCTACCTGACCCTGCTCGACACCCTCGACGTCCTGATCGCCGACCCGCCCCTGCTGAAGGCCGCCGGGAAGGAAGCCCGCAAGCCGGTCGCCAAGGCCGTGCGGAAGGACTTCCGCAAGGTCTCGAAGCTGGTCGAACGGGCGGCGGAGCTGGAACCCGGCACCGACCGGGACGTCGCGCTGCACGAGGCCCGCAAGAAGGCCAAGCGCACCCGCTACGCGGCGGAGGCGGCCGAACCGGTCCTCGGCAAGCCGGCCAAGACCATGGTCAAGTCCATGAAGGCCCTGCAGAACCTGCTCGGCGAGCACCAGGACAGCGTCATGGCACGGCAGGCCCTGCGCGAGCTGTCGGCGGTCGCCCACGCGGCGGGGGAGAGCGCCTTCACCTACGGCCTTCTCCACGAGCGCGAGGAGCAGCGGGCGGTGCGCGTGGAGGCCGAACTGCCCGGCTTCTGGGACGGGATCAAGGACGTCGGGGCGGCCCTCTGATCTTCCGGCGTACGGAGGTACCCCGCGACCGCGTTAGTCTGGATGGTCACCCCTGTCAGTTCAGTCCAGCTCACGAAGGTGCGCGACATGCCTGCCGAAGTCGCTGCGTCGGTCTTCCCGCAGCTCGAAGCTCTGCTCCCGCATGTGCAGAAGCCGATCCAGTACGTCGGCGGAGAGCTCAACTCCACGGTCAAGGACTGGGACTCCTGTGACGTCCGCTGGGCGCTCATGTACCCGGACGCCTACGAGGTCGGTCTGCCCAACCAGGGCGTCATGATCCTCTACGAGGTGCTCAACGAGCAGCAGGGCGTCCTCGCCGAGCGCACCTACAGCGTGTGGCCGGACCTCGAGGAGCTCATGCGGGAGCACCACGTCCCGCAGTTCACGGTCGACAGCCACCGGCCCGTGAAGGCCTTCGACGTGTTCGGCCTGTCCTTCTCCACGGAGCTGGGCTACACGAACATGCTGGCCGCCCTGGACCTGGCCGGCATCCCGCTGGAGTCCAAGGACCGGACCGTCGACGACCCGATCGTCCTGGCCGGCGGTCACGCGGCGTTCAACCCCGAGCCGATCGCCGACTTCATCGACTGCGCGGTGATCGGCGACGGCGAGCAGGCGGTCCTGGAGATCACCGCGATCGTCCGCGCCTGGAAGGCGGAGGGCCGCCCCGGCGGCCGAGAGGAACTCCTCTTCCGCCTGGCGAAGACGGGCGGGGTGTACGTGCCCGGGTTCTACGACGTCGAGTACCTGCCGGACGGCCGTATCGCCCGTGTCGTGCCGAAGCGCAGCGGGGTGCCGTGGCGGGTCTCCAAGCACACCGTCATGGACCTCGACGAGTGGCCCTACCCCAAGCAGCCGCTCGTCCCGCTGGCCGAGACGGTCCACGAGCGCATGTCCGTGGAGATCTTCCGCGGCTGCACCCGCGGCTGCCGCTTCTGCCAGGCCGGCATGATCACGCGCCCGGTGCGCGAGCGCTCCATCACGGGCATCGGCGACATGGTCGAGCAGGGTCTGAAGGCGACGGGCTTCGAGGAGGTCGGCCTGCTGTCCCTGTCCTCCGCCGACCACACGGAGATCGGCGACATCGCCAAGGGCCTCGCCGACCGCTACGAGGACGACAAGATCGGCCTGTCGCTGCCCTCCACCCGCGTGGACGCCTTCAACATCGACCTGGCCAACGAGCTGACCAGGAACGGCCGCCGCTCGGGCCTCACCTTCGCCCCCGAGGGCGGTTCGGAGCGCATCCGCAAGGTCATCAACAAGATGGTCTCCGAGGACGACCTGATCCGCACGGTCGCGACGGCGTACGGCAACGGCTGGCGCCAGGTGAAGCTGTACTTCATGTGCGGCCTGCCGACGGAGACCGACGACGACGTCCTGCAGATCGCCGACATGGCGACGAAGGTCATCGCCAAGGGCCGCGAGGTCTCCCGCTCCAACGACATCCGCTGCACGGTCTCGATCGGCGGCTTCGTCCCCAAGCCGCACACGCCGTTCCAGTGGGCCCCGCAGCTCTCCGCCGAGGAGACGGACGCCCGTCTGCAGAAGCTGCGGGACAAGATCCGCGGCGACAAGAAGTACGGCCGCTCGATCGGCTTCCGCTACCACGACGGCAAGCCCGGCATCGTCGAGGGCCTGCTCTCCCGCGGCGACCGCCGCATCGGCGCGGTCATCCGCGCGGTCTACGACGACGGCGGCCGCTTCGACGGCTGGCGCGAGCACTTCTCGTACGACCGCTGGATGGGTTGCGCCGACAAGGCCCTGGCCCCCTTCGGCGTCGACGTCGACTGGTACACCACCCGCGAGCGCACCTATGAGGAGGTCCTCCCCTGGGACCACCTCGACTCCGGCCTGGACAAGGACTGGCTCTGGGAGGACTGGCAGGACGCCCTCGACGAGACCGAGGTCGACGACTGCCGCTGGACACCGTGCTTCGACTGCGGGGTGTGTCCGCAGATGGACACCAGCATCCAAATCGGCCCGACGGGCAAGAAGCTGCTGCCCCTGACGGTCAAGAACGCCGCCCCCACTCCGGGCGGGCATGCGCACTGAGGTGAGTGAGGCGCTGGCCCTGTCGGAGCTGCGCTGAAGCTCGCGACCACTGAGCCCCCTTCATCCCGGAGGGGGCTCAGGCGTGTCCGGCGCCCGATGACGTCCTCAGCCGGTCTGCGCTGACCTGCCCGAACGATTCGTTCTGATCGCTTTGGCAACTTGATATTCAGGACGGCGATTGCTGGATACAGTCGTTTTGTCACTACTGGTTGCGGGAGCAATCAGAGCGTGGTCGGCTGGGCCGACGTCCTGGGGAGGGCCTGTAGCGCATGAGTCGTCGCTCTGCTGGTTTTGTCGGTGCGTGGGCTGAGATGCAGCGGCAGCAGCAACGTCAGGTGGAAGCCGAAGCGAGACAGCGCCGGGAGGAGGCACGGCAGGCCCGGGAGTACCAGCGGCTGGCCGCGCAAGGCCACCGTGAGTACCGCCAGGCAGAGGCCCGGCGACGCACGGAGGAACTGGAAGCCCAGGTCGCAGCCCTGCAGAGTCTGCTGACCACGGGCTGCCAGGCGCCGGCCTTCAGGTCATCGTCTCTCATGCGAGCGGAAGACATCCCACCGCTCGATCCGGGACCGCTCGCCTGGCCGGTGCGGATGCCCGACCCGAACCAGTACCAGGCCCAGGGCGGCTGGACCACCGGCCAGCGGGCGCGGGCACAAGCCGAGGCGCGGGCCCGGTTCGAGCAGGACTGGCATGCCGCCCAGGTCGCCGAGGCCCAGCGGCAGGAGCAGTTAGCCGCTTTGCGGCGGGACCACGACCAGCGGGCGGAGTCTCAGCGTGCCGAGGTGCGTCGGCACAATGCCGGGGTCGTGGAAGTGGCCGAAGGAGTCAGGCGGGGCGACCCGGACTCGGTGGTCGAGTACTTCTCCGCTGCGCTCTACGCGTCGACAGCTTGGCCGGAGGGCTTTCCTCGCCAGGTGGCTGCGGCATACGACGCAGCGGGGCGGCAGTTGGTGCTGGACTGGGAACTTCCCGGCTATGGCGTCGTCCCGGAGGCGAAGTCGGTGAAGTACATGTACGGGCAGGATCAGTTCAAGGACACGGCCCGTCCTGTGACCCAGCGCCGTGCGCTGTATCGGGAAGTACTGGCGCAGAGCGTGCTGCTGGTGCTGCACCAACTGTTCACGGCGGACGAGTACGGCGTCTTGGACTCGGTGGCTCTGAACGGCTTCGTGGACGCCCATGACCCGGCGACAGGCAGGCGTGCCTGCGTCTTCCTCGTAACTGTCATGGCTCCGCGGGCGGCCTTCACGGATCTGCATCTGGAGCAGGTGGACCCGGTCAGCTGCCTGACCGACGCGCTGAGGGGGCAGATCTCGGGCCGACCCGACCAGCTCACCGCCGTGCGGCCGAGTCGGCAGCCCCAGGACGTCGGCAGCCCCGTGGCCGCCCACGGTGGCGATCACGAGCCGAACCTGTACGACATGGATCCGATCGCCTTCGAGTCCCTCGTCGCCGACCTGTTCCGCGCCATGGGTATGCAGGCCGTGACGACCCAGCGCTCGAACGACGGTGGTGTGGACGTCGACGCCATGGACCCGACTCCCATCCGCGGCGGCAAGATCGTCGTCCAGGTGAAGCGCTACCGCAACACGGTGCCGCCCACGGCGGTGCGCGACCTCTACGGCACTGTCCAGGACGTCGGCGCCAACAAGGGTGTTCTGGTGACGACGTCCGGTTTCGGTCCGGGCTCTCACACCTTCGCCAGGGGCAAGCCGTTGGAGCTGATCCCGGGCGGCGAACTCGTCGACCTGCTGCACAGGCATGGGCTGCGTGGACGCTTGGGAGATGAAGGAGCGGCGGCCCCGGCGCAGCCGGCACGGTCCAGCGCTGCGGCTCCGGCGGACGACTACAACGTGCTGGGCATGACGTGGTCCGGCAACGTCGCAGTCGACGTGTGCGCGCTGGTCTGCCGTGGCGGCCGAGTCCTCAGCGAAGACCACTTCGTCTTCTTCAACAACGCGCAGACGCCGGACGGTTCGGTGCGCGCATTGCCGGCTGCGGAGCCGGACAAGGCGGCCATGCGTGTCGCCTTCGACGCGCTGCCGGAGGCGGCCGATCGGCTGGTGCTGGTGGCGGCTGTGGATCCGGAAGTGAATCCGGAGGCCGATCTTTCCGGTTTCACCGATGCACACATCCGGCTGCTCGATCCGACGATGACCGAGCTCGATCTGCTGGAGGTCTCCGAGGGGCGGACCCGGGAGACCGCATTGGTGCTCGGTTCCTTCCGGCGCAGGCCCAGCGGTGACTGGGACTTCGTACTGGGTGGGAAGGGCTACACGGGCGGCCTGGAGCAGCTCGTTCGGGACTACGGCATAGATGTGGAGTAACGCACCGCTGCTGACGCGTACCGCGTCCGGTCCTGCTGTCGGCCCGTCGTGAGGGGCGGCCGACAGCAGGTGGTGGGGGTCAGCGCAGGAGTTCACAGATCCTGAACAGCAGCATCGTGACGGCGATGAACGCGCCCCCCGCACAGGTCACCGCACCGAGGATCGTCGCGTGGAGCAGGACGGCGAGTACGCCCGCTGTGAGGCCTGTGAGGAGGCCGAGCAGTAAGGCGATGATGATGAGCAGGGCTCGCTGCGACAGCCCCCCGGCAGGAGGAGGCGGCAACTGAGTCATGAGGTGCCTCCCCCCGGACTTGCTATGGGGCCGGTGGGGAATGCCCAGCCGTGGCTCTGGCGGGTGACACGACTCGCGTTACTATCTGCCATGAGGCTTCCTGGTTCATTCGAGTGGACGAGGGCGCTTCGCGGTGGGGGAGTACTCGGACGATGCTTGCCGGCTGACCGAGCGCTCCCCTTCTCGCTGTGAAAACTCTCCGCTTGCTTGGCCGAAAAGAAGCTTGCCGCTTTGCGGAGCACCATGTGCTGGTCAATTTTCCATGGCCGTCCCCTTCTTCGGCTTCGGGATCATCCGTTTTCGGTGGCCTTGGCAGCCATGACGCCTGCCGTCATACTGACGGCCAGGGGCCTGACTGTGCCGTCGGTACTGCAGTGCGGGATTGGGGGAGTCGTGACCTTTCCGGATCCGACATCGGAGTGGCGGAAGAGTTCCGCCAGTGGGCCGGAAAACTGCGTCGAAGTCCTTCTGGGCCGCCCTGTCATGGTCAGGGATTCAAAAGTGTCCGAGGGGCCCTGCCTTGCGGTTGGTTCCACGGCGTGGGCCTCCTTTCTGGATTCCCTGTCCCGGCGCTATGCGGCGAGCTGAGGCAGATTTGCGCTCCACTCGGTGATGGGCTGGGCGTAACGGTTCTCGATCTCCCAGAAAGCCTCGAGGTAGTTCTCGACGCTCCGTTGCACGCCGACGATCGCCTTGTTGTTGAGGATGACGCTTCCGTCGGGATTCTCGAGATACACCACCCGTTCCTGCTCGGCTTTGGCGAACTCGAAGATGACGTAGGGCGAACGCAGCAGGGGGTACAGCCCGCTGCTGAAAGGCACCACCCCGATGCTTACGTGTTCCAGCGCGCTGACTTGTCGCAGGTGCCGGATCTGGTCCTCCATCAACTCGCTGCTGCCCACCACGCGTCGGAGCGCGGCCTCGTCGATCAGGAATCGCAGCTCGGTGCTCGATGATTCGTCCAGCATGCGTTCCTGGCGCTTCAGGCGGAGGTCGAGCAGTTCCTCCTTCTCAGGCACCACGGACTGCTGAAGGGCGACGCGAGCGTACTCCTCGGTCTGCAGCAGGCCGGGGACGAACAGCGCCTCGAAGTTCCGGATCACGGACGCGGACGCCTCGTACCCGAGGTAGGACTGAAATCCCTCCGACAGCAGGGACCGGTACTCGTGCCACCAGGGCTGCCGGCGTGCTTCCTCCCCGGCGCGAAGCAATTTCTCCTTGCCGTCCTGGTCCAGTTCATAAAAGTTGATCAGCGCTTTGAGGTCGGTCATGGAGATCTTCACCCTGCCCGACTCCAGCCGCATGACTTTCGACAGGGACCATCCAGTCTCTCGCGCAACATCGGGCTGCGAATACCCCGCCTTTTTACGCGCCTCCTGAAGCTGAGAACTCAGGAGGTGTCGGTAGAACATCGGGTCGGCATCGGGCATGAAAAGCTCCTTCTGGTGCCACAGGTCGTACCGCCGCCAGGCACTCCGACCGTGTTCAGGACGACCAGCGTCGCAAGGCTACGCGGATTTTTGCCAGGTGTCACTATGCCTCACGGCTCCGCGTCGGCACGGCCCATTCTGAAGGTATGCACGGGATGAGTGAGAAAGAATGGAACGTTGTTACGTCTCATGCGGACGCATAATCGATGCATTCACTCGCACGTGTGACTTCCGGTGACTTCAGTGATGGCGGTCCCCAGGAATTTCTCTCTCCGATCCCGCGGCACATCGGGGAAATGGAGCAACATCGGCCCCCTTGCTCGCATGGCGCCCGCACGTGTGCGGACCAGGGATGTGAGAGGACCGTCCTACGGGGGACCCGCAGAGCAGGCCGAGTGGGCGACGCTCCCCCGGGGGGCCGGCCCGGCCAGGTTCCCCCAGTTCAGAATGTGTGCTGGGGGAGCCGTCAGGTCAGGCGGCCCTCGTGGCAGACCCGCCGCGCGACCTCGCGGAGCTTGATGTTCTTCTCCTGGGAGTAGCGGCGCAGCACGTCGAAGGCCTGGTCCTCCGTGAGGCGGTGGCTGCCCATGAGGATGCCCATGGCCTCGCCGATGGTGTGCCGGGTGGCCATTGCCTGTTCCATCTGGGCGTGGCTGCGGGCGCTGGAGAAGGCGACCGCGGCGTGCGAGGCCAGCAGCCAGCCGGCCGTCTCGCTGTCGTCGGTGAAGGATCCCGGTCGGTGCGCGTAGAGGTTGAGTGCGCCCAGGTCCTCGTCCTCGGTGTACAGCAGGAAGCCCATCATGCTGCCCACGCCCAGCTCGCGGGCGCGCGCGGCATAGGCGGGCCAGCGGTCCTGCTCGGCGGTGAAGTCGGCGATGCGGAACACGCGCTCTCCGGAGCTGGTCCGGGCCGCGTCGAAGCAGGGGCCTTCCGTGAGGCGTTCCTGCAGCCGGTCGCTCTCGACCACCATGTCGTCGGTGGGGGCCAGCGTCTCCACGCGCTTGCCGTGCAGGAGGAGGATGCCGGCCGCGTCGCACCCGGCCACGCGCTGCGTGGCCGCCCTGGTGATGTGCTGCAGGGTGGCGCCGACCGTCTCCTGGGCCAGCAGGTCGCGCGCCATGGACGCCATCTGCTGTGCAAACACGCGCCAGTCCACCGTCGTCCTCCTCGTCCGGGTGCTCCGGGTGTCCCGGTTGCTCCGAGTGCCGGGTCTGCCTACCTCCTGCCACGGTGTCACGGGTCGTACACACCGGCAGGGGCGCACACCGAGCCCTTGGCTCAGACGGGCCTCCCCTTGCGCCATCTATCGAATCTCGATAGATTTCCATCGCGGTTCGATCGAAGGAGTGGCGATGGGGAAGCTGGCCGTGGCGGCGTTGCGTGGGGTGCTCGTGGTGCTGCTCGCCGGATCGTTGTTCGTGCAGGGGGTGATGGTGCCGCTGCTGGCCGTCGACATGAACGGGCTCAGGCCCGAGTACGCGTATCTGCGCACCCCGATCCTCGTGATCACGGTCCTGGGTATCGTGACGGCTCAGGTCGTCGTGGTCTGCGTGTGGCGGCTGGTGACGATGGTGCGTCGCGGCACGGTGTTCTCCACCGCCGCCTTCCGCTACGTGCACATCGTGATCGGCGCGTTCGTGGCGGCCGCCCTGCTGGTCTTCGCCCTCGCCGTCGTGCTCGCGCCGGGCGAGGCCGTGGCTCCCGGGGTGGTTCTCCTGCTGTGCGGGGTGGTGGTGGCCGTGCTGGGCGTCGCCCTGGTCGTGCTCGTCCTGCGGATGCTGCTCGCGCAGGCCGTCGCACGCGACATCGAGGCGGCCCAGATGCAGGCAGAGCTGGAAGAGGTCATCTGATGCCGATCGCCGTCGACATCGACGTGATGCTGGCCAAACGCAAGATGTCCGTGGGCGAGTTGGCGGAACGCGTAGGCATCACTCCCGCCAACCTGGCCGTCCTCAAGAACGGCCGCGCCAAGGCGGTCCGCTTCTCCACCCTCGCCGCGCTGTGCGAGGTGCTGGAGTGCCAGCCGGGGGATCTGCTGCGCTGGGAGACGGAAGACGCCGCGGAGCCGGCCATGCGCTGATGGAGAACACCGGCATCCGCCCGGCCGGGCCCGCCGAACTGGCTGCCCCGGCCGCCCTCCGGCGGGAGTGGCTCGTCGAGAACGGGCTCGCAGCACCTCGGCGAACCCGACGCGTGCGTACGGCACTTCGTCGCCTGGGCGCAGGAGACCGGTCCGCGAGCCGTCTCCGCGTACGCGAGCGGCTTCGAGGAGTCGCCCCGGCCGCTGCAGGCGCAGTTCGCCCGCGGGTGACCCTTATGATCTTGCGGCCGAGTGGAGAGAACGCGGGAGAACGGGGCGGGGCTGTGCGGTGCTGGATCCGGACGGGACTCTGAGGGCGTCTACGAAGGTATGGATCTGGAGAAGCGACCCCGCGAGGGTTCCGAGGCACCGGCCGACCTGCCCCACGGGCCTGACGATCCGTCCCGACGGCCAGTCGATCCGTCCCAGGGGGCTGAGGATCCGTCCCGGCGGTCTGTCGATCCGTCCCAGGGGGCTGACGATCCGTCTCGACGGCCTGACGACCCACTCCTGTGGCCGGACGGACAGCCCCGGCGGTCGGCCGACCTGCCCCGGCGGCCGGGCGTCCCGTCCGTGCGGCGCGAGCCGCAGGCGCCCGAGGGGTGCCTCACCGTCGCCATCCGCATCCCCGTGCGGATCATCGCGCTCGTCCTGGTCGTCCCCGTGCGGATGCTGTGGGACGCGCTCGTCGTGGCCGGGCGGTTCCTGAACGACACGCTGCTCCGGCCGCTCGGCCGGGCGCTGCTGTGGGTCGCGCGGGCCGTGTTCGTCTGGCCGTTCGTGGGGCTGTGGCGCTACGTCGCCGTGCCGGTGGGCAAGACCCTCGGTCTGCTCGGGAACATCCTCTTCGTGGTCCCCCTGGTCTGGCTGTACCACTCGGTCCTCACCCCGGTGGGGCACGCGATCGGATGGGCCGCCCGGGGCATCGGGGCCGCGGCCGGCTGGGTCGCCAGGGGCCTGGGTGCCGGACTCGGATGGGTCGCCAGGAGCCTGGGGGCCGGGCTCGGCTGGGTGTACGCGCAGCTGCTCACGCCCGTCGGGCACGCGGTGCGGTGGGTCATGAAGGGACTCGGCGCCGGCCTCGCCGCGCTCGGCATCGGCGTCTGGACCGTCGTGGCCCTGCTCATGAAGTACCTCGTGGTCGTACCGGCCCTCTGGCTGTACACCTGGGTGCTCGCGCCCGTCGGCCGCGCGGTCGCCTGGTGCGGCAGGGGGCTCGTATGGCTGGTGCGCACGATCCTCACCGGCATCGGGACGGCGCTCCACTGGGTCGCCCGGATCCTGCTCGTCCTGCCCGCACTCGCCCTCTGGCGCTGGATCCTCGCGCCGGCCGGACGCGCCCTGGCCGTCATCGGCCGGGAGGTGTGGGACGCCCTCGGGCACGCCTGGCGCATCGCCGGGCACATCTCGCTCGCCGTCGGGCGGTTCCTCGGCACCCTCTTGCGGTGGATCTTCGTCGAGCCGGTGCGGTGGGTGTACCGCAGCGTGCTGACGCCCGTCGGGCACGCCGTGCGGGACGCCGTCCTGAGGCCCGCCGCCGAGGCCGCCCGCAGCGTGGGGCGGGCCACCCGGCAGGCGCTGGCCGCCGCCCGGGAGTCCGTACGGCAGGCCCGCGCCGACTTCCGCCGGATGCTCTTCGGCGAGCCGCGCCGGCCGCAGCCCGTCGAGGGCCGGGAACCATCGGGACGCGGGGCACGTACTCTTGGTAGCAGTACGACCGCTCTCACGAAGGACTGAACGACACTGGGCAAGCGACAGCCCGAAGGCCCGCCGCCCGCACCCGCGGTGCAGCGCATCCGACTGCGTTACACCAAGCGCGGCCGCCTCCGGTTCACCAGCCACCGTGACTTCCAGCGCGCCTTCGAGCGTGCGTTGCGCCGTGCCGAGGTGCCGATGGCCTACTCGGCGGGCTTCACACCGCACCCGAAGGTGTCGTACGCCAATGCCGCACCCACCGGCACGGGCAGTGAGGCGGAATACCTGGAGATCGCGCTCACCGCGCCCCGCGACCCGGAGCAGCTCAGGGCCCTTCTCGACGAGTCGCTGCCCACCGGGCTCGACATCACCGACGCGGTCGAGGCCCGCACCTCCGGGCTCGCCGACCGGCTGACGGCTTCCGTCTGGGAGCTCCGGCTGGACGGAGTGCCGGTGGAGGAGGCCCGCCGAGCGGCGGACGCCTTCAACGCGGCCGAGACGGTCGAGGTCCAGCGCCTCGCCAAGAACGGCGTCCGTACGTTCGACGCCCGCGCCGCCGTGGCGAGCCTGGAGGTCCGCGACCTCAAGGAAACGCACAGTTCGCAGGCTGATAGGCCGACCGACCAGCCCTGTGCGATACTGCGGCTGGTTGTTCGGCACGTGACGCCTGCCGTACGACCCGACGACGTCCTGTCCGGTCTCCGCGCCGTGGCCGACCTGGCGCCGCCGGTCCCCGCAGCGGTGACCAGGCTGGCGCAGGGGCTGTTCGATGAAGAGACCGGCACGGTGACCGACCCGCTCGCGCCCGACCGCGAGGCAGCCGAGGCCCACCCAACGGCCGAACCGACTGCCACCGCGACGGCGCCGGCGTAAGGAAGGTCCCGCGTAGGGACGGACGTCGAAGCGCCGCCCTCGGACTCGGGAGCCACCTGGGTCGGGCAGCGCACCGACCAGAAGACTTTCGCCAGGCCGTACGCATTCGGCGTACGGAACCGGCGAGACAGGACACAGAGAGCTCCCGTGCGGCGCCCGCGCCCCGGACGGCGGCGAACGCGCACAGCGCGCGCCGCGGACGTCACCGGCATTCGCCGGACCAGGCGCGGCGCCCGGGAGCCTGACGGGAGACAAGCCCGCATGCTCGAGCCGACCGAACCCACAGAGGGTTCCGAACAGAACACCCCCAGCGACACCCTGCCGCCCCGTCGGCGGCGCCGTGCCGCGTCCCGCCCGGCGGGTCCGCCCACCGGTGCCTCTTCCGACACGCCGGTGGAGACCGTCGCGCCGGCCATACCGGCCGCCGATGCCGAGGAACTCGCGGACGTCGAGTCCGGCGAGGCCGAGGAGGCAGCGGCCGAGGCCGCCCGGGCCCCCGAGGCAGCCGCAGCGCCCGTGGCCGGTGAGAGCGACGAGGACGCCGCGCCCGCCGGGCGCAAGCGCCGTCGCGCCGTGCGCCGCGCCTCCGCCCCCGCCGGTGCTCCCGCCGCCGCGGAGGCCGCCGAGACGGTGGTCCCGGTGACCGCCGCCACAGCCACCGACGCCGACGCCGAGACGACCGAGCCGGCCGAGACCGCCGCTCCCGCCGCGGTGACCGAGGACGCCGCCCCCAAGCGAGCCCGCCGCCGCGCCACCCGCACCGTCACCTCACCCGCCGCCGCTGAAGAGGCCGTTGAAGAGGCTGCACCGCGCCGGACCCGCCGGCGTGCCGCGCGACGTGCGTCCGCGCCTGCCGGGGCGCCCTCCGCCGCGGAGACCGCGGAGGTGACCGCCGAGGAGGCGAAGGCACCCGTGACCGAGACTCCCGCCGCCCGGCCCGACCGCGCGTCCGAGGCCGCCGCCTCCGAGACCCCCGCCGCCGAGGCCGCTGCCACCGAGACCCCCGCCGCCGAGGCGCCCGCCGGTGAGAGCGTCGAGCCGGCCGAAGAGGCCGGTCCGCGTCGCCGTCGCCGGGTCGTGCGCCGGGCCGCCGGCGGCTTCGCCGAGCCCGCCCAGCCCACCCGGGGCGGGAAGGCCTCGAAGGCCGCCGCCCGGGTGTCCGCGGACGAGGCCGACGGTGAGAGCGAGGCGCCCTCGCGTCCGCGGCGGCCCGCCGTCGCGCTGTTCCAGGCGCCCGTCTTCACCGAGCCCCAGTTCCAGACGCCGGAGCGGGCCGCTGCCGCTGCCGCCGCCGAGGCGGCCGGGGCGGAGCCCGAGGAGAAGCAGGAGTCCGCACCGGCCGAGGCCCAGCGCGAGGAGCAGAGCGGCGGCTCGCGTCGCCGTCGCCGTCGCCGGGGTGCCGCGGACGAGCCGGAGGCCCAGGCCCCCGAAACCGCGGAGGACACCGCCGCCGACGAGGCGGAGGAGACCGACGAGTCCGCCGAGGACCAGGGCGACGGCGACGAGCAGGACGAGGCCGAGGGCACCGGTTCGCGCCGCCGCCGTCGCCGGGGCGGTCGCCGTCGCCGGCGTGGCGAGTCCGCCGACTCCGACGGTGAACTCGGCGAGGGCGGCGACGACTCGGACGCCGAGTCCGAGCCGACCGCCGCACAGGACGGCGAGGACGGCGCCGAGGAGGACGACGAGGACTCCGAGGAGACCACCGACCGTGACGAGTCCGGCGGGAGCGGCTCCAGCAGCAGCCGCCGTCGCCGTCGGCGTCGCCGCCGCGCCGGGGACTCCGGCACCGACTCCGAGCCCTCCGGCGACGACCCGGAGCGCACGGTCGTCAAGGTCCGCGAGCCCCGCCCCAAGACGGAACCGTCCGACGAGGTGCAGTCCATCAAGGGCTCGACCCGTCTGGAGGCCAAGAAGCAGCGCCGTCGCGAAGGCCGCGAGCAGGGCCGTCGCCGCGTCCCGATCATCACCGAGGCCGAGTTCCTGGCCCGCCGCGAGGCCGTCGAGCGCGTGATGGTCGTCCGCCAGCACGGCGACCGCACGCAGATCGGCGTCCTCGAGGACAACGTGCTCGTCGAGCACTACGTCAACAAGGAGCAGTCGACCTCGTACGTCGGCAACGTCTACCTCGGCAAGGTGCAGAACGTGCTGCCGTCGATGGAGGCCGCCTTCATCGACATCGGCAAGGGCCGCAACGCCGTCCTGTACGCCGGTGAGGTCAACTTCGAGGCGCTCGGCATGGCCAACGGGCCGCGCCGCATCGAATCCGCCCTCAAGTCCGGCCAGTCGGTGCTCGTCCAGGTGACGAAGGACCCGATCGGCCACAAGGGCGCCCGCCTGACCAGCCAGGTCTCCCTCCCGGGCCGCTACCTCGTGTACGTGCCCGAGGGCTCCATGACCGGCATCAGCCGCAAGCTGCCCGACACCGAGCGGGCCCGGCTGAAGACCATCCTCAAGAAGATCGTCCCCGAGGACGCGGGCGTCATCGTGCGCACCGCCGCCGAAGGCGCGAGCGAGGACGAGCTGCGCCGGGACGTCGAGCGGCTGCAGCAGCAGTGGGAGGACATCCAGAAGAAGGCCAAGAGCGGCAACGCCCCGACGCTGCTCTACGGCGAGCCGGACATGACCGTCCGGGTCGTGCGCGACATCTTCAACGAGGACTTCTCCAAGGTCGTCGTCAGCGGTGACGAGGCCTGGTCGACCATCCACGGCTACGTCTCGCACGTCGCGCCGGACCTCGCCGAGCGGCTGTCGAAGTGGACCTCCGAGGTCGACGTCTTCGCCACGTACCGGATCGACGAGCAGCTCGCCAAGGCCCTCGACCGCAAGGTCTGGCTGCCCAGCGGCGGTTCGCTGGTCATCGACCGGACCGAGGCGATGGTCGTCGTCGACGTCAACACCGGCAAGTTCACCGGCCAGGGCGGCAATCTCGAGGAGACCGTCACCAGGAACAACCTGGAGGCGGCCGAGGAGATCGTGCGTCAGCTGCGGCTGCGTGACCTCGGCGGCATCATCGTCATCGACTTCATCGACATGGTGCTGGAATCCAACCGGGACCTGGTGCTGCGGCGCCTGCTGGAGTGCCTGGGCCGGGACCGTACGAAGCACCAGGTCGCCGAGGTGACCTCGCTCGGCCTCGTGCAGATGACCCGCAAGCGGGTCGGGCAGGGACTGCTGGAGTCCTTCTCCGAGACCTGCGTCCACTGCAACGGCCGCGGTGTCATCGTCCACATGGAGCAGCCGACGGCTCCCGGAGGCGGCGGCAAGCGCAAGAAGCGTGCCCGCGCCGGTGCCGCCGAGCAGCACGTGCACGAGGCCGCCGTCGACACCGCCGAGACCGCCGAGCAGGAGGCGGAGACCGAGGCGGAGGTCGTGGCCGAGGTCGCCGAGCCGGTCGCGCTGCCCGCGCCGGCCTTCGAGCCCGACGAGGAGCTGTACAGCAGCGCCGCCGAGGCGGAGGCAGCGGCCGGCCGCGGGCGCTCGCGTCGCCGGGCGAGCCGGCGGGCGTCGGCCCCGGCGGGCTCCCCGCGCGCGGAGGCGGCCGAGCCGAAGGCCGAGGAGAGCAGGGAGACGACCCGGCGGGGCAGGGGCAGGGCCGCGCAGTCCGTGGCCGAGGCGCCGACGGCTCAGGACGTGACCGCCGAGCAGGAGGCCGCCCGTCCCGTGCAGCCGGAGCCGGCAGCCGAGGCACAGGCCGAGCCGATGGCCGTGGAGGACCCGGTGGTCGAGGCCGCGCAGGCCGCGCCCGCCGCCCCCGCGGCCCCGGTGGAGGAGGCCGCGCCCAAGGGCCGTACCCGGCGCCGGGCCACCCGCAAGGTGTCCGCTCCGGCCGGTTCCCCCGCGGGTGCCGAGGCGGCCGTGGTGACGGTCGCCGAGACCGCGCCCGTGGAGCCCGGGGCCGAGGCCGCCGAGGCACCGGCCGAGCCGGTCGCCGAGCAGCCCGCCGCGAGCGCCGCCCCGGCCCGTCCGCGGCGCCGTGCCGTGCGCAAGCCGACGGCGTCCACGGCGTCCGAGGAGACGGCCGTGATGGTCGTCCCGACGGCCGCGTCCGAGGAGGGCGCAGCCGGGGATGCCGTGTCCGGAGCGGCCGGGTCCGAGGCCGCTGTCGAGCCGGCCGCCGAGGAGTCGGCCCCCGCCAAGAAGACGGCCCGTAAGACGGCCAAGAAGGCCACGGCGAAGAAGGCCGCCACCAAGAAGACGGCGGCCAAGAAGACCGCGGCCAAGAAGACGACGGCCAAGAAGGCGGCGAAGACCACCAAGACCGCCGCCAAGAAGACCGCGTCGAAGAAGACCGTGGCGGCTGAGCAGTCGGTGTCCTCCGGGTCCTCCGTCTCGGCCTCCACCGACGAGGGCTGACCGGCCGACGAGGGCTGACCGGCCGACGAGGGCTGACCGGCCGGCGAGAGCCGACCGGCCGACGAGCCCGACCGGCCTCGACGTCCCCGGGGCGTGCGCGAACTCCGCGTACGCCCCGGGGACGCGACCGGCGTGACCGGTCGCACAGGCGGCGGGTCCGACTCGGTTTGACCCTTTCGGCCGCGGCCCCGTAACCTTGACCGTCGGCGTGTCGACTGACGCGTCACATCCCCGTAAACCTCATCCTCCGGGCGCCGGGCGCCCAGGAGAGGCTGTTCGCTGAGTCGGGCGGCTGGCCTGCGGGGGTGCCGTTTCCCGAGCGAGAGAGTGAGTTCCGCGTGTACGCCATCGTGCGCAGCGGTGGTCGCCAGCACAAGGTTGCTGTCGGCGACATCGTTGAGGTTGACAAGATTTCCACTGCCAAGGTTGGCGACACGGTCGAGCTCTCGACCCTGCTCGTTGTCGACGGCGACGCCGTGACCAGCGACCCGTGGGTGCTGGCCGGCATCAAGGTCCAGGCCGAGGTCGTGGACCACCACAAGGGCCAGAAGATCGACATTCTGCGCTACAAGAACAAGACGGGTTACCGCCGTCGCCAGGGCCACCGCCAGCAGTACACGGCGATCAAGGTCACTGAGATCCCCGCGGCTGCGAAGTAAGGGACTGAGGAGAAATGGCACACAAGAAGGGCGCATCGTCCACCCGGAACGGTCGCGACTCCAATGCCCAGCGGCTCGGCGTGAAGCGCTTCGGCGGTCAGGTCGTCAACGCGGGTGAGATCCTGGTCCGTCAGCGTGGCACCCACTTCCACCCGGGCTCCGGTGTCGGCCGTGGCGGCGACGACACGCTGTTCGCCCTCGAGGCCGGTTCGGTGCAGTTCGGCACCCACCGTGGCCGCAAGGTCGTGAACATCGTTCCGGTCGCCTGATCGGACACTTTCGCGAGGCGGACCTCACTTCCCTCACGGGAAGCGGGTCCGCCTTTCGCGTGTTACGCAGAGAACAACCCCGTAGAACCTCGTACACATACGTACGCACCTGGAGGCACACACCATGACCACCTTCGTGGACCGCGTCGAGCTGCACGTCGCCGCGGGTAGCGGAGGCCACGGCTGTGCCTCCGTCCACCGTGAGAAGTTCAAACCGCTGGGCGGACCGGACGGCGGCAACGGCGGGCGCGGCGGGGACGTGATCCTCACCGTCGACCAGTCGGTCACCACGCTGCTCGACTACCACCACTCCCCGCACCGCAAGGCCACCAACGGCAAGCCCGGCGAGGGCGGCAACCGCTCCGGCAAGGACGGTCAGGACCTCGTCCTGCCGGTGCCGGACGGCACGGTCGTGCTGGACAAGGCGGGCAACGTCCTCGCCGACCTGGTCGGGCACGGCACGTCGTACGTCGCCGCGCAAGGCGGCCGGGGCGGCCTCGGCAACGCGGCACTGGCCTCCGCGCGGCGCAAGGCGCCCGGGTTCGCGCTGCTCGGCGAGCCGGGAGACCTCCAGGACGTCGTCCTGGAGCTGAAGACCGTCGCCGACGTGGCCCTCGTCGGGTACCCGAGTGCCGGCAAGTCGTCGCTGATCTCGGTGCTGAGCGCCGCCAAGCCGAAGATCGCCGACTACCCCTTCACCACGCTCGTGCCCAACCTCGGTGTCGTCACGGCCGGTTCGACGGTGTACACGATCGCCGACGTGCCCGGGCTGATCCCCGGCGCCAGCCAGGGCAAGGGCCTGGGGCTCGAGTTCCTGCGGCACGTGGAGCGGTGCAGTGTGCTCGTGCACGTCCTCGACACCGCGACGCTCGAGTCGGAGCGCGACCCCGTCTCCGACCTCGACATCATCGAGGAAGAGCTGCGGCAGTACGGCGGGCTGGACAACCGGCCGCGGATGGTCGTCCTGAACAAGATCGACGTACCGGACGGCAAGGATCTGGCCGAGATGGTGCGGCCCGACCTGGAGGCGCGCGGCTACCGCGTGTTCGAGGTCTCGGCCGTGGCGCACATGGGCCTGAAGGAGCTGTCCTACGCGCTCGCCGAGCTCGTGGCGCAGTCGCGGGCCGCGAAGCCGAAGGAAGAGGCCACCCGGATCGTGATCCGGCCCAAGGCCGTGGACGACACCGGCTTCACCGTGACGCAGGAGGCCGACGGCCTGTTCCGGGTGCGCGGCGAGAAGCCCGAACGCTGGGTGCGCCAGACCGACTTCAACAACGACGAGGCCGTCGGCTACCTCGCCGACCGGCTCAACCGGCTCGGTGTCGAGGGAGAGTTGATGAAGGCCGGTGCCCGGGGTGGTGACGGCGTCGCCATCGGCCCCGAGGAGAACGCGGTCGTCTTCGACTGGGAGCCGTCCGTGACGGCCGGGGCCGAGATGCTCGGCCGGCGCGGTGAGGACCACCGGTTCGAGGGTGCGCGGCCGGCCGCGCAGCGCCGCAGGGACCGGCAGGCCGAGCGGGACGAGGCGGAGCAGGAGTACGACGACTTCGAGCCGTTCTGAGTCCTCGGGCCGTTCTGATTCAACAAAGAGCACATTCGCAACGGACTTCGGTGCAACCAAGTCGCTCCCGGGTGAGTCGTACAGGGCGGCGCCGGTGAGGATCTTGTTCCTCACCGCGCCATAACTGCTCAGCGACGCAACGGAGTCGACGTGCCACAGTCCATGAGCAAGCGCAGGGTCGGCCGGGCGGTCGCGGTGGCCGTCGCCGTCGTCGCGGCCGTGACCACCCCGGTGGTCGCGCACGCCGCCCCCGCCGCTCCGTCCGTCGCGGACAGGCTCCGGGACGACTTCAACGGCGACGGCTACCAGGACCTGGCGGTCGCCGCGCCGCGCGGCACGGTCGACGGGAAGGCCCGGGCCGGGTACGTGGCCGTCGTGTACGGCTCGGCCAAGGGCCTCGACCTCGCGCACAAGCAGATCGTCAGCCAGAACACCCCGGGCATACCCGGCGTCGCGGAGACCGACGACGACTACGGCAGCGATCTCTCCGCGGGCGACCTGGACGGCGACGGTTACGCGGACCTGGTCGTCGGCTCCCCCGGCGAGGACGTCGGGGAGGTCCTGTCGGCCGGCACGCTCGCCGTGCTGTGGGGCGGGAAGCAGGGCCTGTCCGGCGGTACGGCCGTCGCCACCGGCACCGAGGAGGACCGGGTCGACGCGGAAACCCCGGCGCTCGGCGACTTCAACGGCGACGGCCGGCTGGATCTCGCCACCGGAAACCGCCTGCTGTACGGGCCGTTCGACCGCACCGCGGGCGCCGCCAAGAGCCGGAACCTGGCCATCGAGCCCGCGTACTTCACGGACGACGTGGCGGCCGGGGACGTCGACCACGACGGCATCACGGACCTGGTCGCGCTCATCCACGACCGCAGCGACGACGACATGCACGACCCCGACTACAAACACCGCCGCGCGGTCTTCCTGCGGGGCACCCCTGAGGGCCTGAGCGCCCCCGCCCCGGTGAACGACCCGGACGGCACGCGCATGCGGGGCGGTGAGAGCCTCGGCGTCGGCGACGTGGACAAGGACGGCTACGCCGACCTCGTCATCGGCCGCCCGAACGACGGCTACGGCGAGGTCGATCTCGACGACCCGCTGCTGAAGGGCGGCCAGATCGCCGTGGTGCACGGTTCGGCCGACGGCCCCGACACCTCCCGTACGGCGATCATCACGCAGGACAGCCCGGGGGTGCCCGGCAGTTCGGAGTGGGCGGACACGTTCGGCGGGGGCATCTCGGTCGGCGACGTCAACGCCGACGGCTACGCGGACGTCTCCACCGGCAGCGCGAGCGAGGACCTCGGAGAGGTGTACGCGGCCGGCCAGGTGACCGTGCTGCGGGGCGGCAGGTCAGGGCTGACCGGTGACGGCTCCTACAGCATGAGCCAGAACACCGGGAACGTCCCGGGCGAGGCGGAGCGCAACGACTTCTTCGGCGCCGACACCAAGCTGCTGGACGTCAACGGCGACGGCCGGGCGGAGCTGTTCGCCGGAGCCACCGGCGAGAACCGGGACGGCGGCGTCTGGGCGTTCCCCAACCCCGTCAACACCCCCACCGCGACCGGATCGGTCAGCTTCGGCGCGGGCACCCTCGGCACCGTGAAGAACGGTTCCTCCCTCGGCGCGGGGTTCACCCGCTGACCGCAGTACACCCGCCCGCCCCACATGTACGGCCCGGCTCCCGGGCCGCCCGCTGAACACCTGTCAGACTCGCCCCGGCAACGGCTTGTTCCGATGCTGGCGGCGAGTCTCTCTTTGTCTGCTTAGTTGTCATGTACGTGAACCCCGACGTTCAGCGGGCGGACCGCCCGTGAGCGTGAAGCTTCCCCGTGTCCATGTGGCCAGCGAGGTAAGGGAGTCAGCCGATGACCGGAGCAGCAACCCCCGACCGACGCCGCTTTCTGACCGCCGGTGCCGCGGTGCTCGGTGCCGCCGCCTCCGCCCAGCTGTGGCTCCCGGCCGTGGCCCGCGCGGCCGAGACCCCGCTGCCGGACGGCGTGTTCAGCCTCGGCGTCTCCTCGGGCGACCCGCTCCCGGACGGCATCGTGCTCTGGACCAGGCTCGCCCCGGACCCGCTGAACGGCGGTGGCATGCCCGACCGGGTGGTGCCGGTGGAGTGGCAGCTCTCGGAGGACACGCGGTTCAGAAAGCCCGTCCGGCAGGGCATCGCACAGGCCCGGCCCGAGTACGGGCACAGCGTTCACGTGGACGTACGCGGACTGCGTGCGGACCGTACGTACTGGTACCGCTTCCGCACCAGCGGGCAGCTCTCACCCGTCGGCCGCACCCGCACAGCGCCCCACCCTCACAGCTCCGGAGGCTCCCTGCGCATGGCCCTCGCCTCCTGCCAGAACTGGCAACACGGCTATTTCACGCCATACGCAGACATGCTCGACCAGGACCCGGATGTCGTGGTCTTCGTCGGCGACTACATCTACGAGTCCACGCCCTCGGCGACGGCCGTACGGCGGCACGAGGGCGCCGGTGAGCCGTTCAGCCTCCTCCAGTACCGCAACCGGTACGCCCAGTACCGCACCGACCCGGACCTCGCGGCGATGCACGCGAACGCGCCCTTCGTGGTGTCCTTCGACGACCACGAGGTGGACAACGACTTCGCGGGCGAGATCCCGCAGGACCCGGACAAGCAGCCGCACGACGCGTTCGTGGCCCGGCTGACCGCGGCCTACCAGGCGTTCTACGAGCACATGCCGGTCCGTGCCACCGCCGTCCCGGACGGTCCGCACATCCGGATGCACCGCCGTCTGGAGTTCGGCCGGCTGGCCCGGCTCCACGTCCTGGACACCCGGCAGTACCGCAGCGACCAGGCCACCAGCCAGGAAGGCGCCCAGGACCCCGCCCTGACCATGCTGGGCGCCCGGCAGAAGCGCTGGCTGCTGAACGGGCTGCAGGACTCGCCCGCCCGCTGGAACCTCATCGCCTCCCAGATCATGATGGCCGAGACGGACCTCAAGGTCGGCGAGGGCAAGCTCTGGTTCTACGACGCCTGGGACGGCTACCAGGCCGAACGCAATCGGTTCCTGGAGGAGTTCCAGCAGGTCCGCAACCCGGTGGTGCTCTCCGGGGACCGGCACCTGACGATGATCAGCGACCTCAAGGAGGACTTCGCCGATCCGGAGTCGGACGTCGTCGGCGCCGAGTTCGTCGGCACGTCCATCTCCAGCAACGGTGACCAGGACCAGGAGGCCTTCCGCAGGGAGTGGGACCCGCGGCGCCCGGACAACCCGCACTGGAAGCTGCTCGACGCCCATCGCGGCTACCACCTCTTCGACGTCCGCCGCGACGGCATCGACGCCCAGGTCAGGGTGGTCGACACGGTGCGCCGGCCCACGGCGGTCCCGAGCACGCTGGCCCGGCTGAGGGTCGAGGCGGGCCGTCCGGGCGTCGAGGTCGTCTGACCCGTCCGTGCGCCGCGCGGCCCGGGACCCTCGGGGTCCCGGGCCCTTTCCGTACGGCGGTCGGGACGTGTGAGAAGTCCGACCCGGGTTTGTGGCGCACCGCGCTCGGCGAGACCGAAATGCTGCGGAATCCTGACCGGGAATTCCGTGGCAATGAGCGGCCGGGAGAGCCGTATTAGCGGCCGGCCGTCATGAAGAACGCGTACAGCCGCGGGCACCGGGAAGTGGAGATCCGTGCACCGCGAGCCCCGTACCAGGCCCCGCGGGCGGCGCGCGGTACGTGGAGCACCGCCAAAGCGCGTACCGTGCACAGGACATCGTCCGAGGAACCGGCGCAGGTCCCCGGTCACCGCAGTCCCGGCGGCCCCGTCGCCGAGCTCCTGTGCAGTTACTCACAACGCTTTTACCGGGGCTTGAGCAACCATCCGCAATCACCAGCGTCGGCAGGTGAATGAGAGGTGGCGCGCACATATGCGGTGGAGGGCGCTCACCTTGCATTGCGGTAACCACAAGTGGGACCATTTCCGAGTTCCCTGTCGCCCCAAGGTAGGTCACCTGTGTCCCAGCACATAGCCAAGCCCCGTACCACCGCAGTGATCCTGGCCGGTGGCACCGGTCAGCGCGTGGGTCTGTCGATCCCCAAGCAGCTGCTGAAGATCGCCGGCAAGGCAGTCATCGAGCACACGCTGACCACCTTCGAGAACACCGACTCGATCGACGACATCATCGTGCTGATGGCGCCGGGTTACGTGCCCGACATCGAGAAGATCGTCGCCAAGGCCGGATTCAAGAAGGTCTCGAAGGTCATCGAGGGCGGCTCCACGCGGAACGAGACCACCGAGCGCGCCATCGCCGCGCTGGGCGAGGGCCTGGCCGAGGGCGAGGACGCCAACGTCCTCTTCCACGACGCCGTGCGCCCCCTGCTGTCGCAGCGCGTCATCGAGGACTGCGTCACCGCGCTGGAGCGCTACCAGGCCGTCGACGTGGCCATCCCGTCCGCGGACACCATCATCGTCACGCGCACGCACGGCGAGGACGGCGAGTTCATCACCGAGATCCCGGACCGCTCCCGGCTGCGCCGCGGCCAGACGCCGCAGGCCTTCAAGCTGTCCACGATCAAGCGGGCCTACGAGGTCGCCGCCGGCGACCCCAACTTCCAGGCCACCGACGACTGCTCCGTCGTGCTCAAGTACCTGCCGGACGTGCCGATCCACGTCGTCGCCGGTGACGAGTACAACATGAAGGTCACCCAGCCCGTCGACGTCTTCATCGCCGACAAGCTGTTCCAGCTGGCCTCCACGGCCGCGCCCGAGCAGGTCTCCGAGGAGGCCTACCGCGAGCTGCTGACCGGCAAGACCATGGTCGTCTTCGGCGGCAGCTACGGCATCGGCAAGGACATCGCCGAGCTCGCCGAGTCCTACGGCGCCAAGGTCTACGCCCTCGGCCGCTCCACCACCGGCACCCACGTGGAGAACCCGGAGGAGGTCGACGACGCCCTGTCCAAGGCGTACGCCGAGACCGGTCGCATCGACTACGTGGTCAACACCGCAGGCGTGCTGCGCATAGGGAAGCTCGCCGAGACCGACAACGCCACCATCGAGGAGGCGCTGAAGGTCAACTACCTGGCCCCGGTCCAGATCGCCCGGTCGTCGTACAAGTACCTGTCCGAGACCAAGGGCCAGTTGCTGCTCTACACCTCCAGCAGCTACACCCGCGGCCGCGCCGAGTACAGCCTGTACTCCTCCACCAAGGCCGCCATGGTGAACCTCACCCAGGCGCTGTCCGACGAGTGGGCGGGCGAGGGCGTCCGCGTCAACTGCATCAACCCCGAGCGCACCGCCACCCCCATGCGCACCAAGGCTTTCGGCCAGGAGCCCTCGGGTTCCCTGCTGTCCTCCGAGGCCGTGGCCCGCACCTCCCTCGACGTGCTGCTCTCCGAGCTCACCGGCCACGTCATCGACGTCCGCCAGCAGGACCCGACGGCCGGCGCGGCCCGGGCCTCCGGCTTCGAGCAGGCACTGGCCACGGTGCTGGACCGGCAGGACGGCGTGTAATAATTGGCGCCAAATAGACTTCGGTAATTCAGGCCTCTGCGCCCTCCTGTTCACGGCATTTGCCGTCGACCGGAGTGTTCGCAGGGGCCTGAATCCATACCGTCCCGCGAATATTCACAGACCAGCCGCATTCTCGAACCAAGACCGGCACACCCCTCCCAAGAGCAGGTTTCTCCGTGATATCCACCGCTATTCGCGTCGCCCGGGTGGGCAGCGCGGCCCAGCTGGCCGCGGCGGTCCTCATGGTGGCGGGCTTCCCCGCCCTCATGCTGGCCGCGCTCGTCCCGAGCGTTCCCGCCTTCGCGGCAGCGGCCGCCGTGACGTACCTGGCGGACCACTATCTGCACCGCAAGGGCAGTTACCTGATCAACCGCCTCGGAAAGGTGCGGGCCGGCCTGCCGATCCGCTTCCTGATACGGCAGCTGCTGCTCGTCCTGCTGCTGGCCCGGCTGTCTCTGGCGGACAACCTGATCTACTACGGGGCGATCGCCTGCTTCATCGCCTTCTACGGTCTTCAGGCCCCGCACGGCGCGCTGGTCCAGCTGATCCGCAACCGCCGCCGCATGCCGGTCGCCACCCGCAACGTCGACCTGGCCTCCCGCATCCGCATCCCGGACGCCCCGCCGCGCAAGCTGCTGCACCGCTCCGCCGAGAAGATGCTGCACCTCGACCTCGCGGCGGTCGTCGGCATCCTGATCGCCGCGCAGGTGAAGTCGTCCCTGGTCGGCTTCATCGGCATCGGCATCACGGTGGCCGTGGCCATCCTCTACGTCCTGGCGCTCGTGCCGTACGTGCGCGGCCGGAAGATCCCGCCGAAGGCGGAGACGGTCCTGGCGGCCGTCGACGACTGGCTGGGCGAGTACAAGCCGGAGACGGTGCTCTACTTCTCCGGGTCCAAGGACTCCGCGTACCAGGTCAACATGTGGCTGGACACCATGGAGAAGCTGGACTCCAAGCCGCTGATCATCCTGCGTGAGCGGGCCATCCTGAACAACCTGGCGCCCACCACGGTCCCCGTCATCTGCGTGCCCGGAGGGGTGCACCTGATGAACATGGACCTGTCCACGGTGCGCGTCGCGCTCTACGCGGCCAACGTCGGCAAGAACATCCACATGCTGCGCGTGCCCACCATCAAGCACGTCTTCATCGGCCACGGCGACAGCGACAAGCTCGCCAGCGTCAACCCGTACAGCAAGGTCTACGACGAGGTGTGGACGGCCGGGCGTGCGGGCCGCGACCGCTACGCCATCGCCGACGTCGGCGTCCGCGACGACGACATCGTCGAGGTCGGCCGCCCTCAGCTCGCCCCGATCCAGACCTGGCAGGGTGTGCCCGAGGGCCGCATCCCCACGGTGCTGTACGCCCCCACCTGGGAGGGCTGGGACGGCAACCCGGGCAACACGTCGGTCGTGCTGGCCGGCGAGAACATCGTGCAGCAGCTCGTGCAGGCCGACCCGCCGGTCCGCGTCCTGTACAAGCCGCACCCCTTCACCGGCAACGTCAGCAAGGAGGCCGGCGCCGCGCACCGGCGGATCACCGCCCTGGTGCAGAAGGCCGCCGCCGAGCGGGCCATCGACACCCGGTTCGTCGCCGACACCGCCGCGCAGGCCCAGGCCAAGGCCGAGCTGAGCCGCATCGAGGCCCGGCTGGCGCAGCTGTCCGGCTCCGGCGGCGACCGCGGCGACGAGGCCGTGGCCACCCGTGACGGGCTGGTCGACGTCGCCCGGCACGAGGAGGTCGCCCGGCTGCGCGCCGAGTGGAACGAGGCCTACTGGCGTTCCTTCCCGTCCTGGGAGCACCGCGTCATCACCGGCGCCGAGCCGCGGCTGTACGACTGCTTCAACGTCTCCGACGCGATGGTCTCCGACATCTCCAGCGTGGTCTCCGACTTCATCGCCAGCGGAAAGCCGTACGCGGTCACGGACTCCGCCGGAGTGGGTGTCGAGGAGTTCAAGCGGAACAACACGGCGGTGCGCGCCGCGGTGATCCTGTCCAACAGCGCCGACGAGCTGGGCGAGCTGCTCGGCGCGGTCCGCGCCCCGGACGCCGACCCGCTGGCCGAGGACCGCAAGGAGCTCAAGCAGTACCTGCTGGGCCCGGACGAGCCGACCTCGCTGGAGCAGTTCAACACCGCTGTGGCGAACCTCGCGCTCAAGGCCGAGACCCGCAACGTCGGCCAGCAGTCACGGGACGCGGCCGCCCTCGCGGAGACCGAGGCCGAGCTTGCGAACGCCGTGCCGGGGCAGCGGATGCCCGCCGCCGGTGACACGGACGAGGTCGGCACGGCCTGAACTGCCGCCGCTGACTGAAGAGTTCGGCCCCGAGGGTGCTCCTCGGGGCCGAACTCTTTTTCCTTCCCACGGCATGTCCGATCACTGTGTGACGTGTCCCACTAACACCCGTGTGCGAGGCAACCGCTTGCCTCGATCACCCGTCTTTCAAGTAGCGAATGAGGCGATACGGGGGGAATATCCCATTGACTAGGGGGAAACGTGACCGTGACGCAGCCTGATGTGAGTGTGATCATCGGTGCGTACGAAGCGATGCCGTATCTGATCGAGTGCCTCTCGTCCGTCGAGGCACAGACCATCGATCCGAAGCGCGTCGAGGTCATCGCGGTGGACGACGGTTCGACGGACGGGACGGGGGAGTACCTGCTGGAGTTCGCCGAGCGGGCTCCCATGCACGTGCTCGTGATCCGGCAGGAGAACTCCGGGGGCCCCAGCGGTCCCCGCAACGTGGGCCTGGGGAAGGCCACCGGGCGCTACGTGTTCTTCCTCGACGCCGACGACCGGCTGGGCCCCGAGGCTCTGGAGCGGATGGTCGCCATGGCCGACCGCGCCGGCACGGACGTGGTGCTCGGCAAGGTCGAGGGCGTCAACCGCTCGGCGCCCAAGTCCATGTGGGGCAGGACGGTGGAGCGGACGGACGTCTTCTCCTCCAACATCAAGTTCACCCTCAGCGCGCAGAAGCTGTTCCGCCGCGCGCTGCTCGACCGGCACGGCATGCGTTTCGACGAGTCGCTGTTCACCGGCGAGGACGCGCTGTTCACCATGGAGGCCTACCTGCGGGCGGACGGCGTCTCCGTGGTCGCCGACCACACCTGCTACTACCTGGTCGGCCGCGACGACGGCAAGCATGTGACGAAGAGCGGCAGTTACACGCTGCGTTTCGACTCCGCCCGGGCCCTCATGGAGCTCATCGCCGAGCTCGTCCCCGCGGGCGGCCGGCGCGACCAGCTGATGGTCCGGCCCTTCCTCGTCACGCTGCTGCCGCAGTTCGGGCCCAAGTACCTGACGGACAGCGAGGAGATCCGCCGGCACAAGTTCGAGCTCGCCAAGCCGCTGATGGACACCCACTGGACCGAGGGCGTCGCCCAGCGCCTCAAGGTCCACGAGCGGCTGCGGCTGCACCTGGTCGCCGAGCAGCGTCCCGAACTGCTGCCGGACGTCGTGCAGTTCGTCAAGAGCAAGAAGCAGGCGGCGGCCCTCCTGGAGAGGAAGGGCCGCCGTGTGTACCTGGCCTACCCGCATTTCCGGGACCGCGCCGCCGGTGTCCCCGACTCCGTCTACCTCGCCGAGCCCCGGGAGGCCCGTGCCTTCCCGGGGTACCGCGAGGGCGGTGTCGACACGTTCATGCGGCGCGCCGTGCGCAAGGCCCGACGCGTGCTGACGTCCCGGGAGATACGCCACGCGGCGTGACCGGCACGGGGATGTCCGGCGCCGCTCAGCGCTGTGCGGCGGGGACCTCGGCCCCGGTGCGCTGACCGGGCACCGCGGCCAGCCGCTCCGCCACCCGCGCCCGGTGGTCCCGGGCCTCCCCGCACAGGGCCCGGACGGCCTCGTTGAAGCGCTCCTGCGACGACGGCTCGGCCGGGCCCAGCAGACGCAGCTTCAGCTCGGCACGCGCCTCGGCCAGTTCGTCGTGCTCCGGGTGCCGGACGGTCTCCAGCAGGTCCGGCACCCCGGCGGCGTCCGGCGTCAGCACCGTAGCCGCCGCCACCGTCGGGAAAGCCGTGCGGAAGGCGTCCTCGGGCAGCCCGCTGGTGTTGGCCACCGCGTACGGCTTCTCACTCGCCAGGAAGTCGCTGATCACGCTCGACACATCGCTGATCAGCAGGTCGGCGACGTTGAAGCAGGAGTACAGCGTGGGCCGGGCGTCCGTGATGATCTGGTGCTCGCCCGCCGGCAGCGAGGCCCAGTACGCCTCGTTCCACGCGGCCGCCGCCCGTGCCACCGACTCCGCGCGGCCCGGCTCCGGCGCCGACTGCACCAGCATCCGTTCCACGGTGTCGGCCCCGGACCGGAAGACCGAGGTGGTGAGCCGGTCCAGTTCGGCGGTGCGGCGGGCGAGTTCCGTACCGTCCGAGGGGCGCTCGCCCACCCGCTCCCGGTTGGCGGCCCGGATCAGCTCCCGGATCCGCAGGTCGGCCGCGCCCGCACGCGGATCCACCGACCCCGTCAGCGGATGCGGCTTGTACAGCAGCCGCACGCCCGGGTCCGCGAGCAGCGCCCGCACCAGGTTCTCCCCGGCCGCGATCACCGACGTGTTGCCGGGGTTGCCGTCCCAGCCTTCCCAGGTCGGCGCGTACAGCACGGTCGTCCAGGGCCCGGCCGGCGGACCCGCGTAGGGCAGCACACCGTCCAGCTGCGGGCGGCCCGTCTCCACCACGTCCTTGTCCTCGACCCCGACCTCGGCCAGGGCGTAGCGCTCGCGCGCGGCGGGCCCGGCCACCCAGACCTCGTCGTACGCCTTCGCGTAGGGGTTGCACGAGGACAGCTTGTCGCTCTCGCCGTGGTTGACGAAGGTGTGCTTGATCGTGGGGATGCGCAGCACCTGGGAGGTCTTGCCGGAGTTCGACGGGTGGATGAGGACCTGGAGCGTGGAGTGTTCCAGGCGCATCAGCGTCGACACCTTCGGCAGGCACACGATCGGGATGTCCGTCGCCGCGATCTTCTGCACCATGAACCGCTCGCGCAGGATGATGATGGGCCTGCCCTCCAGACCGGCCAGCGGCTCCAGCCACATGTTCGCCTGGTAGGCCGAGGAGGCACCACCGGAGAAGTACAGGCCGGCGGTGGGCCGGTACTCGGCCAGCCACGCGTCGAACCACTCGAGCACCTCCTGCTCGTCCGCCGGGCGACGGCCGGGCAGCAGCCGGAGCAGCAGGACGCCGAGGCCGGTCAGTCCGAGGGCGAGGGAGAGCGCGATGCCCGCCGCCGCGTACACGGGACGGTCGCCCGGGGTGCTGGCGAGCAGCCCGGCCGTCGCCGGCAGGCCGAACACCAGCAGCCGGTGACCGGGCCGGCGCAGCAGCCCCCACGGGGCCGGGGACAGCCGCAGCGCGGAGGCGTCGATGTTCCGGGTGAGCACCGGCAGGGTGCGGGTGCGGCGCACCAGCACGGAGACCGCCTGGATCGCGCTGTGCAGCACGTAGCACAGGAGCAGCCCGGCCACCAGCGGGGCGTACACCGTCTCCCGGTCCTGCTCGCCCAGCCGCAGCAGGGCCACGACCAGCAGCAGGTCCCGTACGACCTGCCGCACGGTGATGTCCGCGTGCGACTTGGCGAAGAGCGAGAGCACCCCGCGCTGCCACTTGTACAGGACGCCCTCGGTGGCCAGGGAGACGGTCGTGGCGGCGATCAGCAGCGGGACGTCGGGCAGCAGCGCCGCGACCGCCTGTGCGGCGAACGCGGCGGCCAGGACGACGGTGACCAGCCCCTTGAAGAGGGCCTGCGGGCGGGGGAGAGGTACGGGCACTGCGGTCACTCCAGGAGCGTCGGGTCGGCGCAGGTCGGCCGTCCGGGTTAACGCGTGGCGGCGTCCCGACGACACGCGCGTGGCGTCGGGGTGTGGGGCGGGGGCCGAAAGGCGTGTCGTCGGACGGTAGCGGATGATCCTGTTCCTGTCGTGGGGTGGGCCCGGAAGGGGCGGAAGGTCGGTTTCCGGCCGCAGCAGAGGCCGAGCGATGAGGGGCGTGGATGATCGGTTCCCCGCCATGGGGTCGAGGGGGCACGGAGGGGTGTGCCTGCCGGCCCAGGCGGTGCCGAGGCGACGGAGGGACGGCCGGCTGCGCTCCCGTGACGCGGACGGCACCGTCCGTAGCGTGGACCGGCGCCGCACCCCGTGCCGGCGTCCCGTAGATTTCCTGGTGAGCGACCGAATCGACGTGAGGGGACGGACGGCGACGTGGCAGGGGCAAGGCAGGCCGTGGGCGAGGCCCGCAGGATCGTCGTCAAGGTCGGGTCCTCCTCGCTGACCACCGCCTCGGGCGGCCTGGACGCGGACCGCGTGGACGCGCTGGTCGACGTGCTCGCCAAGGTCCGCAGCGGCGGGGAACGGGAGATCGTCCTGGTCTCCTCGGGCGCCATCGCCGCCGGTCTCGCCCCGCTCGGCCTGCGCCGCCGCCCCAAGGACCTCGCCCGGCAGCAGGCCGCCGCCAGCGTCGGCCAGGGCCTGCTGGTCGCCCGCTACACCGCCTCCTTCGCCCGCTACGGCGTCCGCGTGGGGCAGGTCCTGCTGACCTCCGACGACATGAGCCGCCGCTCGCACCACCGCAACGCCTCGCGCACGCTCGACAAGCTGCTCGCGATGGGCGCCTTCCCGATCGTCAACGAGAACGACACCGTCGCCACGGACGAGATCCGCTTCGGCGACAACGACCGCCTCGCCGCACTGGTCGCCCACCTCGTCCGCGCCGACCTGCTGGTCCTGCTGTCCGACGTGGACGGCGTCTACGACGGGGACCCTGCCAGGCCCGGCACCTCCCGCATCGGCGAGGTGCGCGACCCCTCCGACCTCGCCGAGGTCGAGATCGGCAGCGCGGGCAAGGCGGGCGTCGGCACCGGCGGCATGGTCACCAAGGTCGAGGCCGCCCGGATCGCGGCCGCCGCCGGCATCCCCGTCGTCCTCACCAGCGCCGTCCACGCCGCCGACGCCCTGACCGGCCAGGACACCGGCACCTTGTTCCACCCCACCGGCAAGCGCTCCGCCGACCGGCTGCTGTGGCTCCAGCACGCCTCCACACCGCAGGGTGCGCTGACCCTGGACGACGGCGCCGTGCGGGCCGTCGTGGACCGCCGCAAGTCGCTGCTGCCGGCGGGGATCGCAGCGGTCGAGGGCGAGTTCAGCGCCGGCGACCCGGTGGAGTTGAGGGACGGGGCGGGGCACGCGGTCGCCCGCGGGCTCGTCAATTTCGACGCCAAGGAGATTCCCCGGCTGATCGGCCGCTCCACCCGGGAACTGGCCCGCGATCTGGGGCCCGCGTACGAACGCGAGGTCGTACACAGGGACGACCTGGTGGTCCTGCACCCGTAATGTGTCGAAACGTCCGCCCCCGGTGGTGGACGTTCCGCAAAAGCGCCACACGATCCCGTGCGGCCTGCTCAACTTTGTCTCGGGGAACTGTTCCGCAGCAGCGCCACTGTGCAAAGGAGGCCGTCGTGAGACGAGTGCGCCCTGGGACTCAGGCGTCCCGCGGTGGTGCCGGCTCCCGCGCGGCCGGTGAGGAGCGCGCCCTGACCAGCGTGGCGGCCGGGGACCGGTTCGAGGGCGAGGATCCCGTGGAGAGCCCGCGCCTGTGGCACGTCACGCTCAGCGTCTCCGGCAAGGAGGCCCCGCTCCCCGAGGTCCGGCGCGCCCTGGAACAGCTCGCCCACGACCACCCCTTCTTCCTGACCAGCCGCTACGCCGTCGACCACGCGGAGATCCGCTACTGGGAGGAGGCCCGCGACCTGCACGACGCGGCCGCCGTCGCCCTGCGCCTGTGGGGCGAGCACCGTCAGACCGCCGGGCTGCCGCCCTGGGAGATCGTCGGCCTGGAGGTCATCGACCGCGCGACCTATCACCAGCGCGTCGCCGAGGGGTACGGCCCGCCGCCGGCGTCCCCGGTGGGCGTTCATCCGTTTTGACCCGTTCCACGAAGTGTCTCGCGCTGTGGAACGAACGATGAACCGAGCCGCCCGGCGCACTACCCTTCCCTCATGACCACGCTCTCTCCGTACGACTCCATGTCCCCGGTCACCGAGGCCGCCTACCGGGCCAAGGCCGCCGCCGCGGTCCTCGCGCCGCTGCCCCGGGCCGAGAAGGACGACGCGCTGCTCGCCATCGCGGACGCGCTGGAGGTCCGTGCGAGCGAGATCTTCGAAGCCAACGCCAAGGACGTCGCCAAGGCCCGTGAGGCCGGCACCAGCGAGGGCATGATCGACCGGCTCACGCTCACCCCCGAGCGGATCCGCGCCATCGCCTCGGACGTGCGCGACGTGGCCGCGCTGCCCGACCCGGTCGGCGAGGTCGTCCGCGGCTCCACGCTGCCCAACGGCATCGACCTGCGCCAGGTCCGGGTGCCGCTCGGCGTGGTCGGGATCATCTACGAGGGCCGGCCGAACGTCACCGTCGACGCCGCCGCCCTCTGCCTGAAGTCCGGCAACGCGGTCCTGCTGCGCGGCTCCTCCTCGGCGTACCAGTCGAACACCGCCCTCGTGCGCGTCCTGCGTGACGCCGTCGGCGGGGCTGGGCTGCCCGCCGACGCCGTCCAGCTCGTCCCCGGTGAGAGCCGCGACAGCGTGCGCGAGCTGATGCGCGCCCGCGGCCTGGTCGACGTGCTCATTCCGCGCGGCGGCGCCTCCCTGATCAACGCGGTCGTCCAGGAGTCCGTCGTCCCCGTCATCGAGACCGGCACCGGCAACTGCCACGTCTACGTCGACGCCCGGGCCGACCTCGACATGGCCGTCGAGATCCTGATCAACTCCAAGGCCCAGCGGGTCGGCGTCTGCAACGCCGCCGAGACCCTCCTGGTCCACCAGGACATCGCCGCGGAGTTCCTGCCCCGCGCCCTGGACGCCCTCGCGGAGGCCGGGGTCACCGTGCACGCCGACGAGCGCGTGCAGGCCTACGCCAAGGACTCCAAGGCCACCGTCGTCGAGGCGACCGCCGAGGACTGGGAGACCGAGTACCTGTCGTACGACATCGCCGCCGCGGTCGTGGACTCGCTGGACAAGGCCGTCGAGCACATCCGGCTGTGGACCTCCGGCCACACCGAGGCCATCGTGACGACCTCCCAGCAGGCCGCCCGCCGCTTCACCCAGCTGGTCGACTCCACCACCGTCGCCGTGAACGCCTCCACCCGCTTCACCGACGGCGGCCAGTTCGGCTTCGGCGCCGAGATCGGCATCTCCACGCAGAAGCTGCACTCCCGCGGGCCCATGGGGCTGCCGGAGCTGACCAGCACGAAGTACATCGTCACCGGCGACGGGCACGTACGGCGCTGAGCCGGGTCCGCGCGGAGCACGGAGTATGCGCGAGGGCGCAGGCCGCTGCGAGGTCACCCGAATGGCGCAGTCGCGCGCGGGAGGAGTGATCGGTGGGGCGTGCGCCGTCCGGCGCCCCGTGGAAGCCGTCTCGACCAGCGGATGAATTTCCATACCGTCTGCCCAAATTGACCCCCCAGGTCTACTCTGGATCCGTGCCGGAGGACGTGGGGGGCACGCCGTCTCCGGACGGCCGGGAGCCCGACGACGACCAGGACCGCGGGGTGTCGGACGAAGAGTTCGCCTCCGTGGTCTTCGACGAGGCCTTCGTACGCGCGGCCGTGGTGCACGAGCCGAGCGCGGTGGAGCGCCTGCTGGCCGCGGCACAGGCGAGAGCGGAGGCCTCCGAGGCCGAGGCGCGCCGCGCCCACACCTCAGGCGAGCGCTACGACGAGGGGTACGGCCCGGACCGGCGGGGTGTCCACGGCCCCGATCCCGGCCTCGACGAGCTGGACGACCCCGACCTCTTCGAGGACCACTACGGCGCCGGGCCGTACTCCAAACAGGTCCGCTGGCACCGCCCCGTCGCCTGGCTGCTGGCCCTGGTGATGGGCATCGGCATGGTCGCCCTCGCCTTCACTGCGGTCTACCGGGGCGCCTCCGGCAACCGCGAGGAGCCCGCGCCGCCGCCCGCCTCGACCGGGCTGGAACAGGGCAGCGGAGCCGCGCCCTCGGCCTCCGCCGAGTACTCCCCGCCGGCCGTCTCGGTGATCCCCCACGGCCCCTGACCGGAACCCGCCCATCTTGGTGAGAACCTGTCAGAACTTGTGGAGCAGCCGGGCGTTTACCCGAGCTTCCGGCGACCTACCCTGAAGATATGGGCGGGCCTGGAAACCCACCTGAGGGGAGTCCAGAGGGCGCCCCCGGTGGTGGAGAGGACGAGTACCGATCCGTCGTCTTCGACGAGTCGTTCGTCCGTGCTGCCCGCCTCCAGGAGTTCTCCGCGCAGGAGCGCATCGCGGACCACGCCCCCGCAGTGCGACGCAGGCCCCCGCTGCGCCGGGGTCTGTCCCGGCAGGCCCTGGTCCTCGTCCTGCTGATCGCCATCGCCTTCGGCACCGCGATCTACATGGGTGTGCGGCACCCCTACCAGACCCCCGCCGCCCGGGAGCCCGCCGAGCCCCTGCGGATGACCGTCATCCCCCTCGCCCCCGAGGGCAAGGTGCCCGGCAAGGGCGACCCGGCGTACCTGTACGAGCACAGCCCCGCCGCGCAGTTCCGCACCGGCGCGGAGGGGGTGCCGCTGCCGGCCTCGCGGCGCACCGCGCACTTCTCGGACAGCCAGGTCGTGACCGCCCTGACGACCGCCAAGGACTACATCGTCCGCTCGGCCCTCGACCCCGAGGTCCTCACGGGCGGTGAGGTCCGCGCCGTCCGGGTGCTGCTCGACCCCGACCAATTGGACCAGTTCGACCAGAGCTTCGCCCGCCCCACCGCCGACGGACGCCACGCGCCCACCGGCTGGCTGGTGCGCTTCGACCCGTCCCGCGCCGAGCTGGCCGACCGGAAGGTCCGCGTCCAGGGCACGCTGCAGGCCGCCGAGGCCGACGCGTCGACGCTGGAGGTCACTGCCGATCACACGTTCGTGTACGCGCTGCGGGCGGCCGGGGCCGGGGCCAAGGACGACGTGTCCCTCTTCACCCTCCGGCGTGAGCTGCACTTCCGCTTCGACCGCGACGACCTGCGGCTGCACCAGACCCAGCTCCTGGTCTCCTACGTCCAGGCCGGCCCGCTGTCCTGCGCCGAGGACTCCACGAACCATCTCCGGCCCCTCCTGGCAGGGCAGACGGCCAAGGAGGGCGGCCCCGCCGGCACCGACCCCTACGCCACGGGCGGCGCGACGGCCCTGTGCGGCTCCCTGGCGACGAGCGCGCAGCCGAAGGTGTAGAGAGGTCCCAGCCGGGCCGGGGAAGCCTCCAGCCGGGCCGGGGAAGCGTCCAGCCACGCCGGGGAAGCCCCCAGTCGGTCCGGGCAAGCCTCCAGCCGGGACGGGAGGACACTGGCCCGGGCCGCCGGGCCGGAAGGGCACGGGGCGGCGGGCCGTGCGCCCCCCGGGCGGACGTGTGGCGCCTAGCGCTCGTCTCGCGGCGGCTGGTCGCCCCTCGAGGAGTCCGACGGGCCCGAGGAGTCCGACGGGCCCGACGGGCCCGACGGGTCCGTCCCAGGCCCCTGAGGCGGCTTCGGGGGCGCGGCCGTGAAGCCGCCGAAGCCGCGGCGGACCCGGTCACCCAGGTCGCCGGCGCCGCCCGCGAGGTCCGTGACCAGCTTCATCAGCGGGTCCTTGGAGTTCTTCACGTGGGACGTGTAGTGGTTCGCCGAATCCCGCCAGGAGTCGCGGACCGAGGTGTCCTTGTCCTCGTCACGCCGCGCGTAGTGGCCGTCCATGATCCGCTGGAAATCCCGCGACTCGGCCCACTTCTTCAGCTCGGCCGCCCGCACCGTGGTGAAGGGGTGGGTGCGGGGCAGCACGTTCAGGATCTTCAGCACGGAGTCGCGCAGATCGCCCCCGGCCTCGTACTCCTCGGCCTGGGCGAGGAACGCGTCCACGTTCATCTCGTGCAGGTGGTTGCCGCCGGCGATCTTCATCAGACCCCGCATCGAGGCCCGCAGGTCCTGCCCGACCAGCAGCCCCGCGCGGTCCGCCGACAGCTCCGACTTGCGGAACCACTCCCGCAGCCCGGTCACGATCGCCATGATCGCGAGATTGCCCAGCGGGATCCACGCCACCCGGACGGCGAGGCTCGTCAGGAACAGCAGGATCGTCCGGTAGACGGAGTGCCCGGACAGCGCGTGCCCCACTTCGTGCCCGACGACCGCGCGCATCTCCTCCTCGTCGAGCAGTTCGACGAGGCCGGTCGTGACGACGATGATCGGCTCGTCCAGGCCGATGCACATCGCGTTGGGCTGCGGATCCTGGTTCACGTACATCGGGGGGACCTTCTCCAGGTCCAGGATGTAGCAGGCGTCCCGCAGCATCACGTTCAGATGGGCGAACTGCTGGTCCGAGACGCGCACCGAGTCGGACAGGAACAGCAGCCGCAGACTGCGCTCGGGCAGCAGGCCGCTGAGCGCCTTGAACACCGTGTCGAACCCGCTCAGCTTGCGCAGTGCCACCAGGGCGGAACGGTCGGCCGGGTGCTCGTACGTCCGCGAGGAGATCCCGGGGAAGCGCCTGCGCTGCCTGCTCGGCACACGCTCGTGCCCCTGCTGCTCGTGGCCGTCGGACATGTCTTCCCCCATGCGTCTGGTATGACCTTTGCGGCCCTTTGTGCGGCCCTTTGCTTCCCCGAGGCAGAGCCCAGCCTAGGCGGAGTTACGGTGGTCGGGCAGTACAGCGAAGGAGACCACCACCATGGAGCACCACCCCCTGTCCGCCTGGCTCGCCGGGGCCGCGAACGCCGCCGGGGGGCAGGGGCCGGGTTTGCTGCGGATCGTGCTGATCGTGATGGTCCTGGGCTGTGCGCTGACCGCCTGGTTCCTGCTGCGTGGCTACAGACGGAAGGACGACTGACGCCGCACGAAGGTTCCCCGCCGGGCCCCGGGGCCGGGCCAGGCGCGGCACGCGGGAGCGCCCGCGGCACGAACAGGCGGAGTCGGGGTGATCGCGCGAGGGGCGCCCGCTTACGATGAGCCGACGTCTTTAACCCGCCCACACGCGATAGGTCCTGCCGAAGATGAGCTTCCACAGCACCGCTGCCCAGTTGGTCACCCTCGCCGCCGAGGGCGAGGAGCACGGCGGAAACCACGAGAGCCTCAGCCCCTACCTCACCGGCGGCGGCGCGCTCTTCATCCTGCTGCTCCTGCTGTGGATCACCACCCGCTTCAACCGCGACCGCTGACCCGCGGGGCGTCCCGCCGGGGACGCCCAGGGGACCACGGGGGCGGCCGGAGCCCTCAGGCAGGGCCGGTAGGGTCTGCACGCATGGGAGAGCAGGACATGCCTACCGGTCCGGCGGACGAGACGCCGCACGACCCGGCACAGGAGACGGCGAGCGGCCCCGAGCGGTACTCGGAGCCCCGCCGTGCCTCCGCGGTGGCCCCCCGAGCCGGCGGCCCGGGACGGAGTCCTTCGCGTCCGGGCAAGCGCCGACTCGGCGTCATGGGCGGCACCTTCGACCCGATCCACCACGGGCACCTGGTGGCGGCCAGTGAGGTCGCCGCGGCGTTCCACCTCGACGAGGTGGTCTTCGTGCCGACCGGTCAGCCCTGGCAGAAGAGCCACCGCAGCGTCTCCCCGGCCGAGGACCGCTATCTGATGACGGTCATCGCGACCGCCGAGAACCCGCAGTTCTCGGTGAGCCGCATCGACATCGACCGCGGCGGCCCCACCTACACCGTGGACACCCTGCGCGACCTGCGCGCGCTGAACCTCGACACGGACCTGTTCTTCATCACCGGCGCCGACGCGCTCGCCCAGATCCTCACCTGGCGGGACAACGAGGAACTGTTCTCCCTGGCACACTTCATCGGGGCCACCCGGCCGGGTCACCACCTGGACGACTCCGGGCTCCCGGAGGGCGGTGTCTCGCTGGTGGAGGTCCCCGCCCTGGCCATCTCCTCCACCGACTGCCGCGCGAGAGTCGCCAAGGGCGACCCCATCTGGTACCTGGTGCCGGACGGCGTCGTGCGCTATATCGACAAGCGCGAGCTGTACCGCGGCGAGTGAGCCGAGAGGGGCACCGGTGAACGACCGATACGACGCGGGGGCCGCGGGATACGGCGCCGACCAGTACGAGCTCGTGGGCTACGACGAGTTCGGCCAGCCGGTCTACCGGCAGGTCCAGGCACAGCAGACCCAGCAGCAGAGCTACGACCCGTACGCCCAGCAGCACCAGCAGGGCTACGGCTACGACCCGTACGCCCAGCAGCAGGGGCAGCAGTCCCCGCCCGGGTACGCCTACGGCACGGACGGCCGGCAGCCCGCCTCCGGCTACGGCTCCTACGACCCGTACGGCACCGTCCCGCAGCAGGGCGGCCCCGGGCAGGGCGCCCCGCACGACCCCTACGGCCAGGCCACCGCCGCCGGCGGCCGGCAGCCGCGGGTCGCCGAACAGACCGCTCAGCACACCGCCCAGCACACCGCCCACATCCCGCAGCAGGCCGGCCCGGACCACGACACGGAAGCCCGGGCCGAGCAGCAACGGGAGTACCACACCGAGCAGTTCGCCTTCGTCGAGGAACCGGACGCCAACTCCGAGGACGTCATCGACTGGCTGAAGTTCACCGAGAACCGCACCGAGCGCCGCGAGGAGGCCCGGCGCCGGGCCCGCAGCCGGATCGTCGCCCTGACGGTCGTCCTCGCGCTCGTCGCGGTCGGCGGCGTCGGCTGGCTCTGGTACGCGGGCAAGCTGCCCGGCCTGTCCTCCGAGGACTCCAAGGAGGGCGCGGCGACGGCCGCAGGCGCCCAGAAGCGCGACGTGATCGTCGTCCACCTGCACGACACCAAGGGCGGCGGCACCTCCACGGCCCTGCTCGTGGACAACACCACCACCCAGCGCGGCACCACCGTCCTGCTGCCCAACTCCCTCGCCCTGACCAGCGACGACGGCACCACGACGACGCTCGCCAAGTCGGTGGAGGACGACGGCTCCGACGGCACCCGCGACGCGCTCGACACGGTCCTCGGCACCGACATCGAGGGCACGTGGCGTCTGGACACGCCCTACCTGCAGAACCTGGTCGACCTCGTCGGCAACATCGACGTCGACACCGACGCCGACGTCCCGGACCCCGCCGCCAAGAAGAAGGGCGAGGCCCCCCTGGTCAACAAGGGCCAGGACCAGACCCTCAGCGGCAAGATGGCGGTCGCCTACGCCACCTACCGCGCACCCGGCGAGGCCCAGAACGCCCAGCTGGAGCGCTTCGGGCAGGTCATGCAGGGCATCCTGCGCAAGCTGTCCTCCGACCCGCAGGCCGCGACGACCACGATCCAGACGCTCGCCCAGATCCTCGACCCGTCCCTCACCGACAGGGACCTCGGCACCTTCCTCGCCGGTCTCTCCGACCTCGCCAAGGGCGGCGACGTCAAGACCGACCTGCTGCCCGTCCAGAACGACGGCACGCTCAGCACCCAGGCGAGCGCGGGGATCGTCAAGAACGTCCTCGGCGGCACCGCAAAGAGCCCCGACAAGGACGCCGCGGTCAGTGTCTCCGTCCAGAACGCCACCGGTGCCGAGGACAACACCGAGAAGGCCCGCGTCGTGCTCCTCAACGGCGGCTTCACCTTCCTGGAGAGCGGCACCGGCACAGCCCGGGCCACCTCCCGGGTCGTGTACGCCGACGCCGCCGACAAGGCGAACGCCGCCGAGGTCGCCAAGACCCTCGGCCTGCCGGCGGGCTCCGTCACCAAGGGCAGGACGTCCGGCAGTGCCGACGTCTCCGTGGTCCTCGGCCAGGACTACAAGCCGTCCTCCGACTAGACGGCGGGAGCGCGCTCCCCACGTGATCCGCGTCATCTCGTGGGGGGCCCGGGGCGGTCCGTGAGACCCTTGGTGTCAAACGACCGCCGACCGAAAGCCATGCAGTGACCGTGACCGACCGCTCTCACGAGCTGATCAACACCGCCGCCCAGGCGGCCGCAGACAAGCTGGCCCACGACATCGTCGCCTACGACGTCAGTGACGTGCTGTCCATCACGGACGCCTTCCTGCTGGCCTCCGCACCCAACGACCGCCAGGTCAAGGCGATCGTCGACGCGATCGAGGAGAGCCTCGCGAAGGAACTCGGCGCGAAGCCGGTGCGCCGCGAGGGCGACCGCGAGGCCCGCTGGGTGCTGCTCGACTACGTCGACATCGTCGTCCACGTCCAGCACAGCGAGGAGCGTGTCTTCTACGCCCTGGAGCGGCTGTGGAAGGACTGCCCCGAGCTCGACCTGCCCGAGGAGGCCAAGGCCACCCGCGGCAAGGCCGAGGAGCACGCCAAGCTGCGGGCCGCCGAGGAGGAGGCGGAACTGGACGGTGACTGGCGGTGACCTCCTCCCGTGAGGCGTCCGCCGGGAAGGGCCGTGGCCGCCGGATCATCCTCTGGCGGCACGGCCAGACCTCGTGGAACGTGGAGCGCCGTTTCCAGGGCAGCACGGACGTCGAGCTGACCGAGACCGGCGTCGCCCAGGCCCGCCGCGCCGCCCGGCTGCTCGCGTCCCTGAAGCCGGACGCCATGGTCGCCTCCGACCTGCGGCGCGCCGCGGCGACGGCCGCCGAGCTCGCCGCGCTCACCGGCCTCGACGTCACCCACGACGAGGGGCTGCGGGAGACCTACGCGGGCGTCTGGCAGGGCCTGACGCACGAGGAGATCATCGCCCGGTACGGCGAGGAGTACGCCGCGTGGAAGCGCGGCGAGCCGGTGCGCCGCGGTGGCGGCGAACTGGAGACCGAGGTCGCCGACCGCGCGGCTCCCGTGGTCCTCCGGCATGCGGAGAAGCTCCCCGAGGACGGCACGCTCGTCGTGGTCAGCCACGGCGGCACGATCCGCACCACCCTCGGCCGCCTGCTGGGTCTCGACCCGCGCAACTGGGAGAGCCTCGGCGGACTCTCCAACTGCTGCTGGTCCGTGCTGGGCGAGGGCGCCCGTGGCTGGCGTCTGCTGGAGCACAACGCCGGCACCCTGCCCGAGCCGGTGCTGGGCGACGACGACTGACCCCGGATTTCACTTTCCGGCAGGTCGCAGGCTAAAGTTCTTCTTGTTCGCCCCGCCAGCGGGGAAGGACAGAGGGGCTATAGCTCAGTTGGTAGAGCGCCTGCATGGCATGCAGGAGGTCAGGAGTTCAATTCTCCTTAGCTCCACGTCAAGATCCCGTTCCCGGTGTGGGGGCGGGATTTTTCGTGCTTGGGCTTGAGTCACTCGGGCACGCTCAGGCGTATACCTCTACGGCCCCGCCGGGTGGCGTGTCCGGACTGGTACTGAGGCGTCGCTGACCGTATTGGTCCTGCCGTGGCAGAATCAAACGGCCGGAAGGGGGCGCGGCCCGACGGGAGGAGTAGTGATGCCTGCGAGCATCCTCGAGGAGGTCGACCACCTCCTCGAAGCAGCGTTCACACGGGACATGTCCACCCGACTCAGCTGCCCTTCCTGCGGTTCCGCGCACGTGGCCCAGATGCTCGGCGACAACGGCGGGATCTCCTACGTGTGCACGGCCTGCGGCCACAGCTGGAGCTGATCGATGGGTGCACACAGGCGGAAGTGCGACTGGTGCGGCAGCGGGACTCCGATCGTCCGCGACATGGAACCGATCAATCCCGACTACCAGTACTGGTGCGAGGAATGCGCGCGGGCGCTGATCATAAAAGGCGACCCGATCGAGACGTACCGCGAGTTGGAGGGCGAGCCGATCTACGGCCGGCTCCTGGAGGAGCACTGCACGCTCAAGCGGTTCTATTCGTTCGTGACGGCCTGACGCCCGAAGGCTCGGCATAACGGGCATATCGGGCAAGGGGAAACCGATTTGGTGTTGGGCGCCCAGGACCAGTAATGTTGGCGTCGCCGCCGGGGAAACCGGGCGGAACACAGCAAGGGGCTATAGCTCAGTTGGTAGAGCGCCTGCATGGCATGCAGGAGGTCAGGAGTTCAATTCTCCTTAGCTCCACAGTAGATGAGAAGGCGGGCCATCCGATCGGATGGCCCGCCTTCTTGATGTGCTGATACGTGCGGCGGGCCTCCCTGGCAGGAGGCCCGCCGGGGATGCCCGCCGGTGCGTGTGCTCAGCGGCCGAGAGCGCGGCGGCCGCGGCCCTGGGAGAGGACCGGGAGGTTGCGGGACGGCGCGCCCTGCGGGCCCGTCTCCTCGATGCGCAGCGCCAGCGCCGGACAGCGGCGCACCGCGCGTAGAGCCTTCGCCTCGGCGTACCGCGGCACCTGAGCCTGCGCCACGGTCGGGAAGCCGTCGGCGCCGAGCTGGAACACCTCGGGGAGGATGTCCGCGCACAATCCGTGGCCCCGGCACAGGGTCCAGTCGACGTAGATCTTCTGGCGGCTCGCGCCGCTCTCCTCGGGCTCGGCGCCGCCCGGGATCCCCGTAGGGGCCCTGCCACCCTCGAAGAGCGGCAGAACGCCCTCCACGGGCCGTCCGCAGCCGTTGCCGAGGACATGGGCGGCCAGGTCGTCCGTGAACGCCTTGATGGTCGACTCCAGGAACATCGCCGAGCCGTCCGGGTGCGAACACGCGCCGCGCCGCTTCACGTTCTTGGCGACCTGCTTGAGCGCCTCCAGGGCGGCCGGTCCGCCGCCGTTGAGGATGTCCTCCATGCCGCGCGCGGCGGCCGGCAGGCCCAGGTAGCAGGGGCCGCACTGGCCCGCGCTCTCCTCGGCCAGCCACTGCGCCACCCGCAGCGACTCGCCCAGCGGGCAGGTGTCCTGAGTGATCGGCAGAATCGCGCCCGCGCCGAGCGCGCCGCCCACCGCGTCCAGGGAGTTGCGGGAGACGATCGCCTCGTTGACCGTCGCCGCGTCGATCCACTTGCCGTGGTAGCCGCCGGTGAGCACGCCCTGCGGCACCGGCGGCGCGCCCGCCAGCTGCAGGACGTAGCGCAGCGGCACGCCCGTCGGGACCTCGATCACCATGGGGCGCGCGACCGCGCCGGAGACCGTGAGCATCACGGTGCCGGGCTCGTCGTACAGGCCGGTGTTGCCGTAGCGCTCCGGGCCGATGCGGGCGGCGATCGCCAGCTGGGCGAAGGTCTCGGCGTTGGACAGCAGGGTGGGTGCGCCGCCGACGCCGTTCTGGGAGGCGCTGACCTTCCGGCCCGGCGGGATGGCCGGGCCGCCGTCGATCGAGCGGATCAGCGACGCGGCGGCGCCGGTGACCATGCGGACCGGGTTGCGCTGGACGCGTGCGCGCAGGGCCGATCGGCGGCCGTTGCTCAGGCCGCGCTCGGACAGCGCCGCCTCCATGGAGCGCTGCGTCGACTCACGGGTGACCCCCACCACGAGCGTGCGGGCACCCAGAGCCTCGGCGCACAGCAGCGCGCCGTCCAGGATGAGATGCGGGGCACGGTTGATCAGCACCGTGTCCTTGCGGCAGGCCGGCTCGTCCTCGCTTCCGTTCACGACGACGACCGGCCGGACGCCGCGCTTGATCGCCGCTTCGGCGACCGAGCGCAGCTTCTTGTGGAAGGGGAAGCCCGCGCCGCCGCGGCCCTTCAGGTTGATGCGTTCGGCGAGTTGAGCGAGCTGCTCGCCGCCCATCGGCTCGAGCGGCCCGTGCACCTTGAGGTGCATGGGCAGATCGAGCCGATCGACAAGGTCGAAGCCAGACGTGAGCTGGGGAAGGCCGACCACGCGGACTTCGGGTACGTCGGGCAGGGCCTCGTTCACTTAAAGCCTCCGGAAGGCGTGTTCCAAGGTTCGCCCGATCCCGGAGCGTCGAAGTCGTAGGACGCACCGGGGTTTGTTTCATTGGCGGGACCGCTGTTGTACGTGTCGTTCGGGTAGTACGGGTTGAAGGCGGTGTTCGTCTCACCCGTGTCGTACACGTCACTCGATCCGTAACCGGCGGCGCCTGGATTGCCATAGGCCGGGATGCTTTGTCCGGTGTCCTGCAGGGGGTCGTAGGGCGGGATGTTGAAGCCCGTGTCCTGGAGCGGGTCGTAGGCGGACGGCGGTGCCTCACCGACCGGCGGCGGGGACGGGATGGGCCAGTTGCCCGAAGTGCTGGAGGGGCCGTCCACGGTCGGGATGGTCTCGGTGGGCTGCATGTCCAGCGGGAGCTGCATGCTGGTGGTCGGCCCGGGCGCGAAGGCCTGCTGGCCCTGGGGCGGCCCGGAGACGGCCCGGTAGGCGGCGGCGAAGCCGTTCGCCGGCTCCTTGGCCGCGGGGCGCTCCGCCTTCTCGTAGAGCGGACCCGACGGGGACGCCGCGGAGCGCGCGGGAGTCTCACGGCCCTCGTAGCCGGGCAGTCCGGAGCCACCGCCGACCCGGGCGCGGCTCTCCTCCAGGTCCCTGCGGGCCTGGCTGTCGCCGGGCCCGATCATCGACGCGATCTTGTCGGCGACCTGGCGCTTGACCTGGCGCGGAGCCGCGCGCAGGGCGAGCGCTCCGGCGACGCCGGCCAGGGAGAGGCAGTACAGGATGACGAAGATCGGTTTGGCGGAGCGACCCGCGTAGAGTCCGTGGACCAGGGCGGCACACCAGGCCGGGTAGGCCAGCATGTGCATGGCCCGCCAGCGCGCCGCGACGGGCGCGGGGGACGCGAAGCGGTTGCGCAGCACGCCGGTGATGCCCACGAAGATCATGAGCATGCCCGCCAGGGTGCCCAGGCCGATCAGGAACGACCGGCCTCCGACCAGCTCCTCGTCGGTGAACACCAGCCCGAAGGGGATCACCGCGGCGATCCACGAGGTGTGGGACAGCGCCAGCTTCACGCCGATGTGCACCAGCAGGAAGACGATCGAGGCGACGGCCGTGGTCCGGTGCACGGCCTGTGCCAGGATGCGGCGGCGCGTGTCGAGCAGGACCCGGTCCTGGGCGACCAGGCCCCAGATCACCGAGCACGTCAGACACACGAGGGACAGCACGCCCGCACCGAAGTTGAGGAACTCGGCGAACGAGTCGTCTGCCGTGGAGTCGTAGGTGTTCACGACAATCCTCCCCACGTCCCGGCGGCCGGGTGTAGGGAGGTGTTACTGCGATGAGGGTTCATGGGGGCAACTCCGAGCGGTTCGGGAAAGCAGCGGTCCCGCTGCCGAACTCTAAGCGGAGTCATACCGATCAGTACGAGGTTTGAGTTATTGCGTTGTTATCAAAGGACGATATGGCCGTGGTGATGTCCCATAGCGGCCGTTACGCGAAGTAACCATTGACCTTGGTTCAGCTTTTCGGGTGCTTCGACAGCCCTCGGAAGCGCGTCGCGGCGCGCTGAGGGCCTGCGGTACCCTAGCGCCATGCGTGCCGTACGCCTTCTGCTTAGCGGGCCGCGCTGATCAGTCCCGGCCACCGGAGAAACCGAGTGGCCGGCATCGGCGCGGCGTCCCCTCCTGTGTGAGGGGATTTTTCGTTTCTCGAACCAGACACCCGCGGCAGAGACGATCGATGGAGCTTTGAGGATCATGAGCGAGACGAACCCCGCCGCCACCTCCGAGGTGGCGGCGCCGCACCGCTACACGGCCGCCATGGCTGCCGAGATCGAGGCACGCTGGCAGGACTTCTGGGACGCCGACGGCACCTACGCCGCACCCAACCCCAAGGGCGACCTGGCCGGTGACCGAGAGATCGCCGACCGCCCCAAGAAGTTCATCATGGACATGTTCCCGTACCCCTCCGGTGCGGGCCTGCACGTCGGCCACCCCCTGGGCTACATCGCCACCGACGTCTTCGCGCGCTTCCAGCGGATGACCGGCCACAACGTCCTGCACACCCTGGGCTTCGACGCCTTCGGCCTGCCCGCCGAGCAGTACGCGGTGCAGACCGGCACGCACCCGCGCGTGTCCACCGAGGCCAACATGGAGAACATGAAGGCCCAGCTGCGCAGGCTGGGCCTGGGCCACGACAAGCGCCGGTCGTTCGCCACGATCGACCCGGACTACTACAAGTGGACCCAGTGGATCTTCCTGCAGATCTTCAACTCCTGGTACGACCACGACGCCCGCCGGGCCCGCCCGATCGCCGAGCTGGTCGCCGAGTTCGAGTCCGGTGAGCGGCCCGTGCCGGGGCACACGCGCGCGTGGGGCGAGCTGAGCGCCGCCGAGAAGGCCGACGTCCTGGGCGAGTTCCGGCTGGCCTACGCCTCCGACGCGCCGGTCAACTGGTGTCCCGGGCTGGGCACCGTGCTGGCCAACGAGGAGGTCACCGCCGAGGGCCGCTCCGAGCGCGGCAACTTCCCGGTCTTCAAGGCCAAGCTGCGCCAGTGGAACATGCGCATCACCGCCTACGCCGACCGGCTGCTGGAGGACCTGGACGCGCTGGACTGGCCCGAGGCCATCAAGCTGCAGCAGCGCAACTGGATCGGCCGCTCCGAGGGCGCCCGCGTCGACTTCCCCATCGACGGCGAGCGCATCACGGTCTTCACCACGCGCCCGGACACCCTGTTCGGCGCCACCTACATGGTCCTGGCGCCCGAGCACCCGCTGGTCGAGAAGTTCACCCCGGCCGCGTGGCCGGAGGGCACCCACGAGGTCTGGACCGGCGGTCACGCGAGCCCGGCCGAGGCCGTCGCCGCCTACCGCGCCCAGGCCGCCTCGAAGTCGGACGTGGAGCGCCAGGCCGAGGCCAAGGACAAGACCGGCGTCTTCATCGGCGCCTACGCGACCAACCCGGTCAACGGCGAGCAGGTCCCGGTCTTCATCGCCGACTACGTGCTGATGGGCTACGGCACCGGCGCGATCATGGCCGTCCCGGCCGGTGACCAGCGCGACTTCGAGTTCGCGCGCGCCTTCGAGCTGCCGATCCACTGCATCGTCGAGCCGACCGACGGCCGCGGCACGGACACCTCCACCTGGGAGAACGCCTTCTCGTCGTACGACGCGAAGATCATCAACTCCTCGAACGACGAGGTGAGCCTGGACGGCCTGGACGTCGCCGAGGCCAAGGCTCGTATCACCGCGTGGCTGGAGCGGTCCGGCGTCGGCGAGGGCACCGTCAACTTCCGGCTGCGCGACTGGCTGTTCAGCCGCCAGCGCTACTGGGGCGAGCCCTTCCCGATCGTCTACGACGAGGACGGCATCGCCCACGCCCTGCCCGAGTCGATGCTGCCCCTGGAGCTGCCCGAGGTCGAGGACTACTCGCCGCGCACCTTCGACCCGGACGACGCCGACACCCAGCCCGAGACCCCGCTGTCGCGCAACGAGGACTGGGTGAACGTCACGCTGGACCTGGGTGACGGCCGCGGCCCGCGCCCCTACCGGCGCGAGACCAACACCATGCCCAACTGGGCCGGTTCCTGCTGGTACGAACTGCGCTACCTGGACCCGCACAACTCCGAGAAGCTGGTCGACCCGGAGATCGAGCAGTACTGGATGGGTCCGCGCGAGGGCCAGCCGCACGGCGGCGTCGACCTGTACGTCGGCGGCGCCGAGCACGCCGTGCTGCACCTGCTGTACGCGCGCTTCTGGTCCAAGGTCCTGTTCGACCTGGGACACGTCTCCTCCGCCGAGCCGTTCCACAAGCTGTTCAACCAGGGCATGATCCAGGCCTACGTCTACCGCGACAGCCGGGGCATCGCCGTGCCGGCCGCCGAGGTGGAGGAGCGCGACGGCGCCTACTGGTACCAGGGCGAGAAGGTCTCCCGGCTGCTGGGCAAGATGGGCAAGTCCCTGAAGAACGCGGTCACTCCGGACGAGATCTGCGCCGAGTACGGAGCCGACACCCTGCGCCTGTACGAGATGGCCATGGGCCCGCTGGACGTCTCCCGGCCGTGGGACACGCGCGCGGTGGTCGGTCAGTTCCGCCTGCTGCAGCGGCTGTGGCGCAACATCGTCGACGAGGCCACCGGCGAGGTGACCGTGGTCGACAGCGAACCGGACGAGGAGACGCTGCGTGCCCTGCACAAGGCGATCGACGGGGTCCGCGGCGACCTGGAGGGCATGCGCTTCAACACCGCCATCGCCAAGGTCACCGAGCTGAACAACCACCTGACCAAGGCGGGCGGTGCGGTGCCGCGCTCCGTCGCCGAGCCGCTGGTACTGATGGTCGCCCCACTGGCCCCGCACGTCGCCGAGGAGCTGTGGCGCAAGCTGGGGCACACGGACTCGGTGGTGCACCGGGACTTCCCGGTGGCCGACCCGGCGTACGTCGTCGACGAGACGGTGACCTGTGTCGTGCAGATCAAGGGCAAGGTCAAGGCCCGGCTGGAGGTCGCCCCGTCGATCTCCGACGACGAGCTGGAGAAGGTCGCGCTGGCGGACGAGAAGGTCGTCGCCGCGCTGGGCGGCGCCGGGATCCGGAAGGTGATCGTGCGCGCGCCCAAGCTGGTGAACATCGTTCCGGCGTAGCGGACAGGGCGTGAGGGCCGCTCTCGGGGTGGTCCCCTACGGGCAGGTTCGGGGTTTTTCTGGAACTCCGGACCTGCTCGTTGCGTTTACCGTGGAAGAGCGACGCGAGGCGCCGTGACGTCCTGAGGAGGAGCCCTTGTGGAAGCAGTGATCGCAGTCTTCGCCCTGCTCTTCGTGCTCATTCTCGGGCTCGGGGCCTACGCCACCGTGAAGGCGGTCGGCGCCGCCAAGCGCGGCGTGGACCGCGGCATCACCCAGGCCCGCCGCACGGTCGAGGACCACACACTGCGCGCCAAGTCCTTCGCCCAGCCCGGCGCCGCGGGTGAACTCGCCCAACTCCGGCTGAAGCTGCGCACCTCGATGCGCGCCACCCAGGAGGCCCTGCACGCGGCCGTCGCCGAGGACGAGTCCCTCAAGGAGTCCCTCGGACTCTTCGAGCGGCTCAGCGTGCATGGACGGGAGCTGGACGACGAGCTCAAGCGACTGGAGTCCGAGCCGGACCGCGCCGCGCTCACCGAGCGGCTGCCCGGGCTGCGCGAGCGCACCGAACGGATCACGCATTCCGCGGACTCGCTGCGCTGGGCCGCCCGCGACCGGGCCCGTCGCTTCGCCGACGACGACCTGGACACCCTCAGCGCCCAGATCGACGTGGAGTCCGGCGCGCTGCGGCACTGGACGGCACCGGAGCCGCAGGCCGCGCAGTCCGCATCCGCGCAGCAGTCGGCGCCTTCCCGGCAGCCGGGCTCCCCCTCCCCCGCGACCTCCCCATGGCCCGAGGCGCCCGCCGCCGACGCCGGCACGGCCGGGCAGACGTGGCAGGACAGCGCGCAGCCGAGCCCGGCACAGGAACCGGCACGGCCCGCCATCACGCCCCCGGGGCCACGGCTGACCCACCCGTGGCAGAAGAAGCCCCGCCCCGAGAGCACCACTTGATCCGGCCACTCGCACCGCAGGCCGCGGGGGCCGGGCTGCCACATGAGCGCTACGGCAGGTAACCTCCAGCTCATGTCCCGCCATGTCGCGATCGTCACCGATTCAACGGCCTACCTGCCGACCCGGACGATGGAGCGTCACGGCATCACGGCGGTCCCCTTGACGGTGGTCCTCGGCGACCGGGCGCTGGAGGAGGGCACCGAGATCTCGACCCGCGCCCTCGCCCAGGCTTTGCAGAAGCGGCGCTCCGTGACGACCTCGCGGCCGGCTCCCGCGCTCTTCGAGGAGACGTACCGCAAGGTCGCCGAGTCCGGCGCCACCGGCATCGTCTCCCTCCACCTCTCCGCCGAGCTCTCCGGCACCTACGACGCGGCCGTCGTGGCCGCGCGGCAGGCCCCGGTGCCGGTGCGGGTGGTCGACACGGGCATGATCGCGATGGCGCTCGGCTTCTGCGCGCTCTCCGCGGCGCAGGTCGCGGAGTCGGGCGGGACGATCGACGAGGCCGTCACCACCGCGGAGAAGCGGGCCGCGGGCACCTCCGCCTACTTCTACGTCGACACCCTCGACTACCTGCGGCGCGGCGGCCGTATCGGTGCCGCGCAGGCGCTGCTGGGCTCGGCGCTCGCGGTGAAGCCGCTGCTGCAGCTGGCCGACGGCCGTATCGAACCACTGGAGAAGGTGCGGACCGCGTCCAAGGCGATCGCCCGCCTGGAGGAGATCGCGGCCGACCGTGCGGGCAGCGCCCAGGTCGATGTCGCCGTCCATCATCTCGCCGCCCCGGACCGGGCGTCGGCTCTCGCCGACCGACTGCGGACCCGGGTGTCCGGGCTCGCCGATCTGCATGTCAGTGAGGTCGGCGCGGTGATCGGGGCGCATACGGGGCCCGGGCTGCTGGGGGTCGTCGTTTCGCCCCGGTGAACGTTGCTGTGCGGCCGCGTTCGCTCGTGTGAGTGGCGGGGTTCTCCACAACCGGGGTCCTGTCCCCGGGAATCGGGCAAGATCATCGCGAGTGTGCCGAGGTGGCCGATCCTCGTCGCATGGCACTTCGATCACGTTCACGCACAGCGATCGCGACCAGCGGGCCGGGCCGTGGGCCGGCGTCCGACGGGCGCGTCCGTCATCACCGGCGCCCGCCGGTAGCGCGCAGGCGGGCCCGGCAGCGTCAGGCCTCCGCGGAGGAACTGCGGCGGCGCGCGGGGGTGTTGTTCGACGACCTCACCGGGCAGGCGGGGTTTCCGCGCCGCGCCGAACCGGACGAACGGCCCCGGGGGCACCGGGAGTCGGGGCAGGGGCCGCCGGGCTCGGCCGAGGACGAGGGGAACCGGCGACGGTTCGGCGGTCACGGGGCCGTGGCCGAGCCCGTGGGTGCCCGCCCTGAGCCGGCCTTTGTTGAGCCCGTGGGTGCCCGCCCTGAGCCGCCCGTCGTTCAGCCCGTGGGCGTTCTCACCGGGTCGGTGAGCGAGGGCGGCGGCGTCGCGGACGGAGCGTGGCGGGAGCGGGCCGGCCTGGCGTTGCGGGAGCGGATGCCGCTGTGGTTGCAGACCAGGTGCGGTCTGGAGCGGCGGAGTGTGCTGGCCCTGACGGCGGTGCTCGTCGTGGCGGCGGTTTTCGCCGTGCAGCACTTCTGGACGGGACGGACTCAGTCCGTGAAGCCGCCGGAGGTGGTGCGGGCGGCCGTGCCGTACGGGGAGCGGCAGGAGAGCGGGCCGGTCGGGGAGCAGCGGAATCGGGGCGCCGCCGGTGCGTCCGCCGGGGCTTCGTCGGGGCCGGTGAGGACCGGGGCGGGTGCGGGGGAGATCGTCGTGGATGTCGGCGGCAAGGTCCGGGACCCGGGGATCCACCGGCTGCCGCCCGGTTCACGGGTGGCGGACGCGCTGCACGCGGCGGGCGGGGTGAAGCCGGGCACGAACACCGACGGGCTGAACCGTGCCCGGTTCCTCGTGGACGGCGAGCAGGTCATCGTCGGGGCACCGGCTCCCGCCGGCGGGCCGGGGGCGGGCGGTACGGCTCCCGGCGGCCCGGCCGGTGCCGCCGGGAGCGCCGCCGGTGCCGCGGCGGGTGGAGCGGCCGCACCGGCGGCTCCTATCTCCCTCAACACGGCCACCGCGGACCAGCTCGACACACTGCCCGGCGTCGGTCCGGTGCTGGCGCAGCACATCATCGACTACCGCACCCGGCAGGGCGGTTTCCGCTCCGTGGACGAACTGCGCGAGGTGAACGGCATCGGCGACCGCCGATTCGCCGATCTGCGCGCCCTCGTGCGGCCATGAGGGGGCTCCCCGGCCCTCCTCCGCGACCGGACGAGGCCGCGACCGGTTCCCGTCCCGCCCGGTCGTCCGTGCACGCCTCCTCCGGCACGCGCCTCGGCGCCGCCCGGCCACGCCAGGAAGGCCCGACGGACCTGCGGCTCGTGCCGCCCGCCCTCGCGGCCTGGGGCACGTCGGCGCTGGTCCTGGGCGCATCGCCGAAGTGGGCGGTGGGCCTCGTGATCGGCTGTCTGGCAGCGGCCGGACTGCTGCCTTTGACCAGGCGGCACCGGGCTGCCCGGCACCGGCTCGCCCCGCACCGGTCCGCCCCGCACCGGTCCGCCCCGCACCGGTCCGCCCCGCACCGGTCCGCCCCGCACCGGTCCGCCCCGCACCGGTCCGCCCCGCACCCCATCGCCTCATGGCCGCGCGCGACGCTCGCCGCCGTGCTGCTGTGTGTCGCTGCGGCGGCCGCCTCGGCCGGGCTGCACGGGGCGGATCTGCGCCGCGGGCCCGTGCCCGGCCTGGCGCGGGCGTACGCGACGGCGACCGTCGAGGTCGAGGTGACGTCCGACCCGCGGCTCACCCGGCCGAGGGTGAAGGGCGATCACATGGCTCCGACGGCCGTGCTGATCGAGGCCGACGTGCGACGCGTCCACGGGGCGGGCGGCACGGCGGTGTTCACGCGGGCACCCGTGCTGATGATCGTCGACGTGGACCCGGCCCCGCCCGGCCGGGCGGCCGACGGGCGGGGCCGGTCGCCGTGGCTCGGTCTGCTGCCGTCGACGCGGCTGCGGGTCGGTGCGCGGCTGGCGCCTGCGATGACCGGCGGCGATCGGGTCGCGGCGGTACTGCGGGTGCGGGACCGGGACGAACCGCACGTGGTGGGGGAGCCCTCGGGACCCCAGCGGTTCGCCGGACGGTTGCGTGCCGGGCTGCGGGAGGCGACCGACGGGCTGCCGGCGGACGCCAGGGCGCTGCTGCCGGGCCTCGTGGTCGGGGACACCTCGCGGGTCACACCGGAGCTGGAGGAGGCCTTCGAGGAGACCGACCTCACCCACACCCTGGCGGTGTCCGGGGCCAACTTCACGATCCTGCTCGCGCTGCTCCTCGGGCCACCGGGCCTGGCGCAGCATGTGGAGCGGAGAGGGCTCGCGCCGCGGCTCGGTATCTCCCTGCGGGGGACGGCGGTGCTCGGGGGTGTGCTCTCGCTCGGGTTCGTCGTCGTGTGCCGACCGGACCCGAGCGTGGTGCGGGCCGCGGCCTGCGGAGCGGTGGCACTGCTCGCCCTGGCGACCGGCCGCCGGAGGTCGATGATCCCGGCACTGGCCACGGCGGTTCTGCTGCTGGTGCTGTACGACCCGTGGCTGGCGCGCAGTTACGGCTTCCTTCTCTCGGTCGTCGCGACCGGCGCCCTGCTCACGCTCGCACCGCGCTGGAGTGCCGGGCTGCGGCGGCGCGGGGTGTCGCCGAGGTGGGCCGAGGCCCTGGGTGCGGCCGCTGCCGCGCAGGCCCTGTGCGCGCCCGTCGTCGCCGTGCTGTCGGCGCGAGTGAGCGTGGTGGCGGTGCCGTGCAATCTGCTCGCGGAGTTCGCGATCGCGCCGGCGACCGTGCTGGGGTTCGCGGCACTGGCGACGGCGCCGGTGGCGATGCCGGTGGCCGAGGCGTTGGCGTGGTGCGCGCACTGGCCCGCCGCGTGGATCGCGCGGATCGCCCGGGGCGGGGCGGCGCTGCCGGGCGGGGGAGTGGACTGGCCGGGCAGCTGGACGGGTGCGGCGCTGCTCCTCGCCGTGATCCTGGCCCTGGTGCTCGTGGGGCGGCGGCTGCTCGGACATCCCTGGTGGTGCGGACTGTGTGGAGTGCTGCTGGCTCTGGTGGTGGTCCAGCCCCCTCCGCTGACCCGGGTGGTGACGGGCTGGCCGCCGCCGGGCTGGCGGCTGGTGATGTGCGACGTGGGGCAGGGCGACGCCCTGGTGCTCGCGGCGGGCGAGGGGGCCGGCGTGGTGGTGGACGCGGGGCCCGACCCGAAACTCGTCGACCACTGTCTGCGCTCACTGGGCATCAGCAGGATCCCCCTGGTCGTGCTCACCCACTTCCACGCCGATCACGTGGCGGGCCTGCCGGGGGTGCTGCGTGGACGGGCGGTGGGCGCCATCGAGACGACGGGCTTCCAAGAACCGGCCGACCAGGCCGCGTTCGTACGGAGGCTGGCGGCGGCGCGGCGGATTCCCGTGACCACGGCGGCGGTCGGGGAGCAGCGGCGGGCGGGGGAGCTGTCCTGGCAGGTGGTCTGGCCGCCCCCGAGCCCACCGCCGGACTCGCCGCCGGGTACGCCGCCCGGGCCGCTTCCGGGCGCGCCTCCGGGGGTGCTTCCGGCCCACCCGGTGCCGGAGGGGCCGAACGACGCCAGTGTCGCCCTGCTGGTCCGTACGGCCGGACTGCGCCTGCTCCTCCTCGGCGACCTGGAGCCCCCGGCGCAGCGGGCGCTGGCACGCTCGCCCGCGGCCGAGGCGCTGGAGGGTGTGGACGTGCTGAAGGTCGCTCACCACGGCTCGGCCTACCAGGACCCGGACCTCATACGCCGGGTGGCCCCGCGGCTCGCGCTCATCTCCTGCGGTGCGGACAACCCAAAGGGTCGTGACTTCCAGTTCTAGCACGTCTGCCCTGGTCAGCGCGATGGTTCAGCGGCAAGACCTGCGCGACAGGGGCCAAGCACACCCACTTTCAGGGCGCCTCAGGGGACACGGATTTCCGTACGCTGATCACGTCGAAACGAAAGCGCCCCAGCAGGAAGGGTGAGAGCTTCCGACTGGGGCTAACCGACTGGATGGAGTCGGCATGACTGAGCCTATCGGCGCCGAGCAACTGCGCGACCGCACCGAAGATCACACCATCAGCACGGCCCGCAATGACGCTGTCTACGCGCTGGCCATGTCTCAGCGTCCGGACGTCTCTCGTGCTGAACTCCGCACGCTCATTGGGCAGTTGGCTACGCGCGTGAGAGAGGTCGCCCATGTGGCAGAGCTTCGAGGGGAACGGCTGAACTCCCCAGCGGCAAGGGCACTGGAAGAGGCATTGCGCGCGGCTCTGGGTCAGCGCTGAACAAACTGAGCCCCGTAGCGATCGCCTGGGGAGTTTCCAGGGCGCTACGGGGCAGTCAGCAGTGCACCTCATGCTGAGGTTGTTCGGCGCACCTCGCGGAGTTGGTTGTTGTGTCCGAACTTCCGGTGAGCCTGCATGTCGCGGAGCACCGCGAGTCCCTCCCACGCTGAGACTTCGTCGTCCAGGAAGCGTTCTGCTCGTTCTTGCAGCGCACGGCACTGGATGCACGCGACGCTTTCCGCTGGAGGACGCAGGACGACGTACTCCAAAGCCACACCAGCGATGTACGCGTTAGCTACAGGGTCCAGGGGGATTTGGGCCGGCGATGTCATGCCGTGCCGCCAAGCTTCCTGTGGTGCCGGATCAGCGCCAGCACACCTCGCGCTAGCCGCTGGGCATGGCCGACCAACTGCGGGATGTCAGAGCCGGGGACGATGTGAGCGCGCGTCCGGGCCTCAGTAACGCCAGCGCGGGCACAGATGGAGGGGGTGTGGTTCTTGGGGTGCTTGGCCAACCCTTGCTCAACCTCAGGGATCAGAACCATGATCATGCCCCGCAGCAGCAGGATGATCGTCTCCAGTTCGTCAGCGTCCGTGATCTTGGCGCCGTTATCGATCACGTCCTGTGCTGCTTGCTGGATCGTCTCAATGTCCACGGGGACTGTGTCGGACGATCCGGGCCGGGCTGTAGCGTTCATGTCGGTCGACTCCACTCAGTCGGCTCGCCCCTGGATCACGCCGCCGTGTGGTTCAGGGGCTCTCTGTTGTGTCTGTCGACCTAACCGATTCAGCGCAGCCGTGGGGGAGTTGACCAGCGTTGACTAGGCTGGACGTCAACAGTCAACGGCCAACGGGCGGACGATGATGGACTTCGGGACTGAGGTACGCAGCGCACTGAAGGCTCAGGGAAAGAGTCTGAGGGGCGCAGCCAAAGACCTGCATTACGACGTTGCCTATCTGAGCCGCGTACTCAACGGCAAGCAGGCGCCTTCCGCTGAGCTGATCCAGGCTGTTAACGAGTATCTCGGTTTGTCGTTCAGCGCTGAGGACAGCAAGCAGCACGATGATGAGCTTGACGCCTGGGAACTTGCCCGGCGAGTGCAGGCCAGCGATGTAGGAAACGCCACGCTAGAACGTCTCGAACACGCCTTTGACCACTTGGCAATGTCCTACCCCAAGGCTGACCCTGCGGACTTGCTGCGGCAGGTGCGGAAACACTCGGCGTATGTGGTCAAGCTGCTGGACGGGAAAAAGACACTGTCCGAGCATCGGCGCCTGTTGGTCGTGGGCGGATGGCTTTCGCTGCTTGGCGCCACGGTTCATATCGACCTGATGCAGGATGACGCTGCTACGGCCAGGCTGGAGGCTGCTGCCACGCTCGCCCGGGAATCCGGACAGCGCGAGATTGAAGCATGGTGCTATGAAACAGAAGCGTGGCGCGTGCTCACCGATGGCGACTATGTGCAGGCTGTTGAGTTGTCGCGTACGGCCCAGGACATTGCGCCGGCCGGTACCTCGGCGCTGATTCAGTCGACAGCCCAAGAGGGCAGAGCGCACGCAAGGTTGGGCGAGGGGAAGGAAACCTACTCAGCGATCAAGCGTGTACAGGACATGTCCGCTGCGCTGGGCACGCCGGACACGCCAGAGCACCATTACCGGTATGACCCCGCCAAATCGCTGTCCTATACGGCGACTACGCTCGCTTGGCTCGGCGATGCAGCAGCGGAACCCTACGCGCGGGAAGTGATTGCCAGGCTCAGCCCCAGCGATGACGTGACCAGATGGCCCAGGCGCGTAGCTTCGGCGAACATTGATCTGGCTTTAGTCCTGCTCGAACAGAGCCGACTTGACGAAGCATGCGACGCTGCCCAAAAAGCCATCCTGTCCGGCAAGGTTGTTCCCTCGAACCACTGGCGTGCGCTGGAAGTTGTCAAGGCTGTCGAGGCCAGGCAGTTGCCGGAAAGCGCGGACCTGCGAGAGGCGTACCAAGAATTAAAGGCCATCGAGCGGTAGTAAGCATGCCGCACACGAAAGAAGCCCCGTACCTGTCGCGTTACTCATGGCAGGTACGGGGCATGACAGTTGTCACGAATGTGATCGTACGAAAGGGAGTTGTCCAACAGTGCTCACCAGCTTGCTCCCCGGCTTTCGCCACTTTCGCACACCGTTCGCGATAGGGGTTCTGTGCGCATTCCAAATCTGGTTGATCTTTGGGGAGCTAATCCCGAAACGCGATAAGGCAACTGGGATGACAGAACGCCTGTATGTCCTAGGGGAGGTGGTCGGGCGTCCTGCAGTATTCGCCTTCGTGGCGTTTGTGTTGTTCCTGCTAGGCGACACAGTGAAAGTCTCGGCGCAACAGATAGCGAAGTTTGTCTACACCCTGCAGCCGAGTGTCAGGTTGTCACTACTGACTAGAGAGTCGTATCACGCGCTTCACCTCTACGCGGGAAGGCTCCAGGACAACGGGGATGACCGATTTGATTTGATGAAGCTAATGAGCGGCATCATGCAAGAATTTCCAGAGATTCGAATGCGTCTAATTGCAAATCATATGGACGTCTACCTGGAGCATGATCGCCTCGACTCGGAGGGGGAGCTTCGAGTAAACCTAGCTGTCTACTCCGTCACCCTGTGGTTCATACTTGCTGCACTCTGGACGCCCTGGTTGTTGCTGGGCTTGGTGGTCTCGGCAGTATTTTTCCGAAATGGAACGCGGGCCCTACAGGAAGGTAACGCAATACTTGTTCAGGCGCTCGCGTCCGGGATTGTGGAGTCGCAGCGTTTCACGGAAGAAAAAGACCGGCAGGAATCGCGTTACCAAGCCATCTAGCATGCTACGACTTACCCATGCGGGGAAGCGAATCAGGGGTTTTCACTAGCGCTGCCTGTGGAGACTGGGGCCCTGGGGGCTTCAGTGGAACACTCATGTGATCCCTCAGCGAGTTCGGCCCGGATCCGCTGTGCTCGCGCCTGGCCGATGCTCAGATGCGACTGAAGTGCGCGCAGGCTTGGCACCTTGCCCGTATCCCGCTGCACCTCGCTGACGAATGCGCGGGCAGATGCAAGTAGCGGATCGGCATTCGCCGCTGGCTTCAGCTCAGGTGCACTCGGCGGAAGCGCTACAGGGGCCTCTGCTGGACGCTCAGGCTTCGGAGGCTCCGGGCTTACCGGCGAGGGCTCAGGGACGCTCACAGAGGCACTCAGAGCCTTCACGCGCCAGAGAACCAGCGGGGCTATCGCGCTGACAGCAACGACCAGGGGCACGCCCACGGGAATCAGTTCTGAACTGACCAAGTGCGCAAGCGCATTTGTCACGATCAGTGCAGCGACGACAGCGGATACATCGCGCCGGACGCTGAATGCACGGAGCGCGTACACATCCAGAGCCGCAGGCACGCATGCCGCTGTGAACTCGCCGAATCCTGCTGCGCGGGCTAGTTGGTACTCAGCGGATGCAGTGGCGACGAGCGCAGCGACTAGGGCGAGTGCGCCGAGCAGATCTCTAGGCTTGGTCATCTGACGCTCTTTCAGGTATGTGCCCCGATCGGCCGGCTGAGGCCCGACTAGGGAGCCCTTGACCGGCCTGCGCCTGCTGCGAAGATGGCGTCATGGATGCGGGATTGGCAGCAGTGCTTGGGGCGTTGACGGGATCGGTAGCGACGATCGGCGCCGCGCTGGCGACTGGTTGGGCACAGCGAGAGGGAGCCCGAATTACCGCCCGGTCAGAACACAGGCGGCAGCGACTAGAGCCGCGTACGGCGATTTACAAGGAGTTCGTCTCGCATGCCAACACGATCCAAGGGATAGCCAGTCGGTTCATCGTCGACCCAGAGGCTATTGACTTGGACGCAATTAACGAGGATGTGCTTCGCGGGGTTACGTCAGCGGCGCATGGCATAGAGAAAGCGTGGGCGGACGTGGCGCTGGCCGGCCCGGAATCGGTAGCAACGTGCGCAGGCGAGATCTACGCTCACAGTATCCGCATGACGATCGCTGTCAACGAAGTGGCTAGGCGCAACAGTGGTGAAATTCCGCTAAATCCCGGACGGGAACTTGCGACGCGTGTAGCCGTGTCTGACAGCGCACACCGGCTTTGGATGAAGGTTGATGATTTCGCACCGTTGGCCCGACAGGCACTGGACGATGATGGCAGCCTGAGCTAGCACCGCGCTACTCGTTCTTCATCCGACAGTGCAGGCAGGAAGTGCCGGGCTGGATGCCGAAGTTGTGGTGCTCGCATACAGTCCAGCCCGAACTATCGCGCTCGTTCCAGGGGCCAACTGGTCTGCGCTGGTTTGTCTGTTCTTCCTTGGCGGCGCGAGCGGCTTTCATGGCTTGCTGTCGGGGCGTTAGGGTCATTCGCCGGCCTCGCGAATGCGGATGTTCAGGCGGATGCGCGAGGCAGGCGTTAGCGCAAGCTGCTCAGCGATCTGCCGGAATTCTCCCAGGACGCCAGCGCTGATGCGACCGTTCAAGAACTGCGATTCCAGGACGACATACACAGCAACGATGCCAACGACGTCTTCAGCCCACAGATTTGCAGCGGATGACGTCCAAAGTTCCTGCCAGCGCTGGCATTCGCGGTCAGTCCAAGTGCGCCCAGTAGGCAGAGGTGGAACCGGCAGGGTGCAGACAGCGTCTATGAGGATTGGTTGGATCTTGTCTTGGCGGGGTGCGTAATTGCCCCGGCGAGTCGTGCTGATCACGTGGATTCCTTACTGAGAGTGGTTATGTATCACGCTTTGTATCGCGCGATTGAGCCTTTGAAATAGGGCGCGCACCTCAGAGCCCTCCCCCGCGCTGAACCTCCCCGTAGGGTCCGGGGTCACCCCCCAGGGGGAGGGGTCACTGTGCGTGGTCATCAGCGCTAACGGCCGAAGCTCTCGCCTGCGGTCTTACGTGAGTGACACGGCTTGCACAGGGCCCGCCAGTTGCTTGGGTCATCCCAGCGCGGTCCCTGTAGGCCTAGCCCGTCGACGTGGTCTGTCTCTGTAGCAGCGGGACGCAATGGTGCGGGGATGGCAGCGCACTCGGCTGACTCACATAGCGCGTGGCTACGCAGATGCGCCTTACTCAGGTGGCTCCAGCGGGCACGGCGCGATGACCCAGCGGTGTAGCTATCCCGGTAGCGCTGACCCTTGGCACTGCTGCGAGCGTGCGCCTTGCATTTGCCCGACCACGTGAGGCAGGGACAGCCGGCGACGGGGCATGTCTGCATGGCGCCACGGTGCTTCGCGGGCTTGGGCCCAGGGTCGCAGGGCTCATGGGCTACGGCTACGTCCTCAGACGGCTCTGTAGGGGCCTCAGGGGGCTGCGTAAGGGTTCCTGGGGTGATCCCTCGCCAATCGCCATCAGCGGGCACCACCAGGCCGGTAGCTAGCAGCGCGGCAGGCCCCTCGAACTCCTCGCCGTTGGAACGCTGTACGCCGCCGTAAACGAACTGGCGACCAAATGCGACGCGCAGGCGAACGCTCATGGGTACTCCTCAGCGGAGGGGCCGGGGCACATACGACTTTCGTATCTGGGATCCCGGCCCCTCCCTCAGCGGCTAGGACTGCTTGGCCCGGATGACCGTCTGCGGGATGCCGTTGTCGAAAACCCGCACGGTTTCCACGTCGGTATCAGTGCCGACACCCAAATTCTTCAGCCACAGTCGAGAGTGGTCGATCAGATCGGCGTCACGGTTGGGCGAGTACAGCGGCATGTCAGCCTTGGAACGGACCACGCCGCGCCGCATCAGGCTCACATAAGCCAGCGTGCTCACAATCGACATGACATTGCTGCGCGCGGCCCTGTAAGCATCCTCGGCCCGCCTCAGTGCATCCTCAGCCTTTCCATGCGCGTCGGTCAGTTCGCCCTCAACCTGAGGCAGCGCAGCAACCCACTGTCGGTAGATCTCGGCGTCACACTGGCGCACACGGTCAGCGAGACCATTGACGATTCCGACGGCCGTACCGCGCTGAGCAGTTACGCGCTCGACCTCACTGCGCAGCTCATCCGGGTCAGCGCCAGATGCAACAGCGGCGCGAGTATTCGCAGCGTCACGCTCCTGAGCAGCCTTGACGTAATCCTGGCGAAGACAGTCGTCATACTTGACGAGCGCATCGCCGTACGCGTCATAGGCCGTGTCGCGAGCGCCCATGGCCTTTGTCAGCGCATCGGGCAGGGTGAGACCACGTGGAATCAGGTTGGTATCCGCTTCGGTGTACGTGATCGAGAGGCTGTCAGACATGGTTTGATCCTTTTCGTGGGTTGGGTGCGCGTCGCAGGTCACGCAGCGCGCTTGAGAAACGTGCGGTACGCAGCACGGGTGATGCCGATATCGCGCAGTGCATCGCCGTATTTGCCGGGCTGCACATCGACACCCACGGCCTCAAGCAGTCGGCGAATGTGGGTTGCAGTGAGCGGAGGGCGGTCGTTGCGCTCACACCAGCGACGGGCGAGGAGGGCAACCTTGTTCAGGCTCACGTCACGGCCAGGGCTCCGTTCTAGGGCGTAATCAACGAAGGTGGCAACATCCGTCATGTTTGTGTCTCTCTGTAAAGTGGCTCAGGTGCCGGCTGAGAGCTGCGACCTACGAAAGTCGCACCTGCCGAGTGCGATGGTCAGCGCTGCTTATAGGCCCGATCACGTCGAGGACGCAGGTAGCCATGACGCAACAGGCTGCCAATGGAGCTGACTACGCTTCGGCGCCCCGCATCGCGCAGGTCCTCGGGCACTGCGTTGTACAGCCGGTCAAATAGCTCTAGCAGCCCGGAAGTGCCGTACTGCGCCACGTGACTGTCATACGCGTGGTGGCAGCGCTGACAGAGACTCACATAGTGGTCTGGGTCCAGCGAGTAAGCGCGGCCCTTTTCATCTCGCTGGAGGTCAGGCGAGTCATGGTCAATAGCCCAATGGTCGGCGCTCAACGCGCAGAACGCGCAGAACCAGTTCTTCGCCGGCCCGTAGCGACTCCTTACGCGGGCGTGCGCAAGCTTGTAGTCAGGCGTAGCCACAGCGGTGTGCCCCTTCGCTGGGAAAACAAAAAGGCCCTGTGCCTGCGGAACCGGTCCCCTGCCGCCAGGAAGGGAGATCAGTTCGACGCAGGCACAGGGCCTTGGTCTGTGGGCGGACGCGTGATCAATGCTGGCGGCATCTGCGTCACTATGTATGAGAGATAGCGAGTGGGTTACCAGCCGCCGCCTCTGCTGTATAGGTAGCGAGTGGATTGCCTGCGGGGGCGCGATGGGCGGAAGACCACGGTTAGGTACACCTGAGTGACGTAGTGACGATCTGCACCCCACTTTGGGTTTCGCATAGAGGCCCCTATAGAGATGTGAAGTGTGTGTCATTTCGTCACTTCGTCACTAAGTGCAGGTCAGAGGGTTTTTGATCTTGTGCGCAGGGTTCTTGTTCGTCACTTCGCTGCCTCGCTGTCGTCTAGACCAATCCCGAAATGCGCGATATCTGGCGAGGGTTGCCCAGTCATGCCGCACGCGCCTGTCTGAGGGCATGGAAGAGCCCCGCCCGAGCAATCCCGCATGGGACGCCTGAACGGGGCTGAGAGGGGCGCTGAGGGGCCTAGCCGGCGAGCATCTGCGGTTGTCCCATAAGGGCCTGCTGGACCCGCTCCAGTCGGTCAACGCGCTGCGCCACGTACATGCTCACGTCTCCAGCCGCCTGCCGCTCATAGAGCTTGTCGAGCTGACTCGATATCGCTCTAAATTCGAACTCGCGTTCCCATGCTGCTCTTTCTTCCTCCGCCTGAGCCAGGAACTCTGCGCGCGTCATATACTGCTGTCTCCTCTGTTGAGGATGCAGGCCCGGTCTATCCGCCAAGATCTGTCCGGGCCTGCGCCATTGACTACCGCTGAATCAGCCTGCCGACGTCGTCTGTCGCGTCTCCCATTCCCATGCAGTCTCTTCCGCTGTCGCGTCTGTAAGTGCGTGCGCTGCCTCAGTGAAGAACGGGTCTCGCACGCTGAAGTCAACGCGCCGTTCGTCCAACTTGCGCCAGCCGCCCCGTGCTCCGCGCTTGACGCTCAGGCGTGCGCCAGCTTCCTGCATCAATCCGCGCTTCCCTGCCGTGTCTGCTTTCGCCCACAGGTCTGCGTAGGTCTTTCCGGTGCGGATTTCCTCTGTGCGTGTCTCGACGCGTTCGCGGGTCTCAAGTTCAGCGAGTCGGGCGTCAAGGGCGTCTGCGTGTCGCTGCCAGGCTGCCTTTGCCGCACTGCTGCGCTGGCGCCCCTGCTGTTCCTGGTGTGCTTCGAACTCAGCGATAGTGGCGTCAATTTCTGGCTGGGGGTCATAGCCCGGAATCGTGCGCGTCTGCGTGACTTCCAGCGCGCCCAGCATCCGCAGAAACTCGCGCTCTGCGTATTCGTCCGCCCATTCCCGTTTGATGATTGCAGGCGCCTCGCACTGCTTGCCCCTGATGTTCGCGCCGCACTTGTATGTTTCCGTTTTGCTGGTGCTCTTGCTGTTGGGCGATGGCCTGTGAAGGTACATGCGTTCCCCGCAGCCGGCGCAGTGAATGACGCGAAGCAAAAGCGCCACGGTGTCCACTCGATCCACAGACTTGTTATCGACGGAACGCCCAGCGAGCACCGCGCCGATTGCGTCGAATTCCTCACGAGTCAGGATCGGTTCAGCGGTAGCCATGACAGGCGCACCCTCGCTGTCACGTACCGGTTTGTTGTCGGTGAGCTTCCAACCCAACAGCCGCTCACTGGTCAGCAGTTCTTTGATGGCGTTGTGTCGCCAGGCAAAGCGCCCACGAACGACAGTCTCACCAGCCTTACCGCCTGTCTTGCCACCAGTCTTCCGGCCCTGTTTCAGGCTCCAGTGGTCACGAGACGACGGAATGCCATCTGCGTTCAGCCCGCGCGCGATGGCTGCAAGGCTCTTCCCTGACACGCCGTTGGCCGGGTCTCCCATCAGTTCTTTGATGATGCGTTCGAGTACGGCCACTGCGTCCGGGTCCTGAACCAGGGTCCAGCCGCCACCCTCCAGCGGCGCAGGCATGTAGCCGTACGGAGGACGAGAGCCGCGCCAGCGAAGGGGCATGGCCCGCATTGCTGCCTGCGCGCTGGTGACACGCTCGCGGATTGCCTGCGCTTCCATCTGTGCGGCGAATGCGAACAGCGTGACCATGAGTTGCGCCATGGGATCCAGCGGATTGCGGAAGTCCAGCACCAGCCGTCCGCCCGGCCCTTCAGCGAACACGATCATTTTCCGCTGTTCACGTGCCCACTTCGCCAGTTCGTGCATGTCGTCCATAGACCGAACGGCGCGATCGAATCGCCAAAAGACCAGCGCATCGAAATCGTCCGGGCGCCGAAGCCAGGAACCCAATTCCGGGCGCTCAAACGGCGTGGTCTTGCTGGCGGACACGCCGAGATCAACAGCTTCGCGGTCGGCGAGGTCGATACCCAGCGATGCGGCTGCGCCCCGGTTGGCTTCGCGCTGGCGCTCGGGCGAGGTCGTTTCGTCCGTGAGGACAGACAGGCGGAGGGCAGACACGCCCCTGAGTTGAGTGGTCACGCGGGTCGGGTAACGGGTGGGTTGCCTGGTAGACGGATGCGAAGCGCTGACCTGCGAAGATGCCGCCATGGCGGGTGTCTCCTAGAACTACTAGTCGGAGACCCCTTGGAAACTCGTACGGGCATCCGGCGCCCGGCACGGTGGCGGCGCTGCGCGCCGGAGGCGCGGCGGTGCTGCGGACGGACCGGGACGGCGCGCTCGCGGTCACCGGAGGGGGCGGTGAGCTGAAGGTGGCGCGAGACTGAGGGCATGAACTCAGCACAGGTTGATGCCTATCTGCGCCGACTGGGAGTCGAGCACCCGGCGTGGCCCACCGTCGACGCGCTGCGCGAACTGCACCTGCGGCACCTGCGGACCGTGCCGTTCGAGAACCTCTCGATCCATCTGGGCGAGGAGATCGTGCTGGAGGAGAAGCGGCTGCTGGACAAGGTGGTGGGCGCGCGACGGGGCGGGTTCTGCTACGAACTCAACGGCTCCTTCGGAGCGTTGCTCGCGGCGCTCGGGTACGACGTGGCGCTGCTGGCGGCGCGGGTGTACGGGGACGAGGGACGGCTCGGGATCCCGTACGACCATCTCGCGCTGCGGGTGCGGACGGTGGACGGGGGCGACTGGCTGGCCGACGTCGGGTTCGGGGCGCACAGCCACCTTCCGCTGGCGTTCGGGGACCGGGGGGAACAGGAGGATCCGGGAGGCAGGTTCCGGATCGTCGAGGCGGGGCCGGACGCGGCCGGGGTGCGCGGCGGGCACGGCACGGTGGAGGCGGCGGACCTGGACGTGTTCCGGGACGGCCGGGCGCAGTACCGCCTGGAGGTGCGCCCGCGGGCGCTCGGCGACTTCGTGGCGGGGGCGTGGTGGCACAGCACGTCGTCGGTGTCGCACTTCACGCGGTCGCTGGTCTGCTCCCGGGTGACCGAGGAGGGGGGACGGATCACGCTCAGCGGGCGGCGGTTCACGGTGACGGCGGCCGACGGGACAAGGGAGGAGAGGGAACTGGAGACGGACGAGGAGGTACTCGGGGCGTACCGGGAGTGGTTCGGCATCGCGCTCGACTCGGTGCCGGTGCCGCGGAATCCCGCGTAGAAGTCAATTCGGGCCACACGGGGCTACTCGTGCGTAGTACCTGCACATGTGCTGGATTCCCGTGATGTGGTCCCGTGTTGCCTCGAAAGCCTCAACGGTGGTCGAATGCGTCTTCGGCAATGTGTGATCGACAGTGATCAACAGGCGATTTCGAGTCACTCAGAGGAGCCGTGGATGATCGGCCGCTGGCGGGGAAGCCGCACCGACCGGGTGCAACGGACGAGTCCACTGGCGGCGGTGCCGACACCGCCGAGCGCGGGGGTGCTGGCGTGCCGGGTGCTGGATCCCGTCAACGAGCCCGTCAGACACGCGGAGTTCGCGGTCACGGACGCCGTGGGGCGCATGGTCGTCAGCGGCGGAGCGGATCCCTACGGGTCGTTCGTGACGACGGTGCCCGCGGGGGAGTACCGGCTCGCGGTGTCGGCGGAGGGGTACTCGCCCTACCGGGCGACGACGCAGGTCGCGGAGAACACGCTCGCCTCGCTCGGCGACGTGACGCTGCAGGTGGCCCGGCCGCCGGAGCTTCCCGCCGCCGGTGACTGGGAGATCGAGTCGGCGCACTCCTCGATCGGCTTCACCGCCCGGCACATCGGAATGGCCCGGATCCACGGGCAGTTCAAGTCGTTCGCGGGTGTCATACGGGTCGCCGACCAGGTGGAGCGGTCTGCGATGCACGTGGTGATCGACGCGGCGTCCATCGACACCAACATGCGGATGCGGGACGAGCACCTGCGCTCGGCGGACTTCCTGGACGTCGAGCGGTTTCCGACACTGGAGTTCTACAGCGACCGGTTCGTGCACAAGGGCGGGAACCGGTGGGCGGTGACGGGGGCGTTGTCGCTGCACGGCGTGACGCGGACGGTCACGCTGGACACGGAGTACCTGGGGCTGGGCAACGGCATGGAGGGCGAGGTGCGGGCGGCCTGCCGTGCCACGACCGAGCTGCACCGGGACGACTTCACGGTGAGCTGGCAGACCATGCTCGCCCGGGGTATCGCGGTGGTGGGGCCGAGCATCAGGGTCGATCTCGATGTGCAGGTCGTCCGCAAGGGCTGAGCGGCCGGCCCGCGACGCGGTGTCGGACAATGTCGGGCGTGAGTGATGTGCGACATGTGCTGGTGCTGCCCGACCGTGACTCCGCGGAAGAGGTCGTGGAGGCGCTGCGGGAGCGGTTCGGGGTCGTCGAGGAGCCGCAGCTGGTGCGGGACGCTCTGGCCGGGGAGGACGACGCCGAGGACGCGCAGTGGCTGGTGGTCCTGCGCGACGCGGACGAGCGGCTGGACCCCGGCGAGCTGGACGGACTGGCCGGCGAGTGGGAGGGCTGGCGGGAGGAACCGTAGGCACCCGGGCTCCCGTGGCCCGTACGCCCTTCCGGCACGTCCGCACGTCCACGTGTCCGCACCCTCGGCCCGTCTGCATGCTCCGCCCGTTCGCACCTCCGGCCCGTCTGCATGCTCCGCCCGCCCGCACCTCCGGCCCGTCTGCATGCTCCGCCCGTTCGCACCTCCGGCCCGTCTGCATGCTCCGCTCGCCCGCACCTCCGGCCCGTCCGCATGCTCGGCCCGTCCGCATGCTCGGCCCATCCGCACCTTCGGCCCGTCCGTATCCTCCGCCCCCGGATGTCCTCCGCGTGCGTACGCCCCGGTCCGTCGGGACCCGCTGTCAGTGGTGCGTGGGATGCTTGGGGCGATGGCCAGGAAGACTGCGAATGACGACCCTCTCGCCCCGGTGACGCTCGCCGTGGGCCAGGAGGAGCTGCTCCTCGACCGTGCCGTGCAGGAGGTGGTGGCCGCGGCGAAGGCCTCCGACGCCGACACGGACGTACGGGACCTGACCCCGGACCAGTTGCAGCCGGGCACGCTCGCCGAGCTGACGAGTCCCTCGCTCTTCGCGGAGCGCAAGGTCGTGGTCGTCCGCAGCGCGCAGGATCTGTCCGCCGACACCGTCAAGGACGTGAAGGCGTACCTCGGGGCTCCGGCCGAGGAGATCACACTCGTGCTGCTGCACGCCGGCGGGGCGAAGGGCAAGGGACTGCTCGACGCGGCGCGCAAGGCGGGGGCGCGCGAGGTGGCCTGCCCGAAGATGACGAAGCCGGCGGACCGGCTGGCGTTCGTGCGGGGCGAGTTCAGGACGGCGGGGAGATCCGCCACGCCGGAGGCGTGCCAGGCGCTCGTCGACGCGATCGGGAGCGATCTGCGGGAGCTGGCCTCGGCGGTGTCGCAGCTGGTCGCGGACGTCGAGGGCACGATCGACGAGGCGGTCGTCGGGCGGTACTACACGGGGCGGGCCGAGGCGTCGAGCTTCACGGTCGCCGACCGTGCGGTCGAGGGGAGGGCCGCGGAGGCCCTGGAGGCGTTGCGCTGGTCGCTGGCGACGGGCGTCGCGCCGGTGCTGATCACGAGCGCGCTCGCGCAGGGCGTCCGGGCGATCGGGAAGCTGTCGTCCGCGCGCGGGGGGCGACCGGCGGATCTGGCGCGGGAGCTGGGCATGCCGCCGTGGAAGATCGACCGGGTGCGCCAGCAGATGCGGGGCTGGACTCCGGACGGGGTGTCGGTCGCCCTGCGGGCCGTGGCCGAGGCGGACGCGGGGGTGAAGGGCGGGAGCGACGACCCCGAGTACGCCCTGGAGAAGGCCGTGGTCACCATCGCCCGGGCGGCCCGCTCCAGGGGGCGGTCCTAGGTCGTGTCCGGAGAGTCCGCCTGCCGCGCGACACCTGGCACACCGTCTCGCCGTACGGGGAGAAGCCTCGGGTACGTCGAGTACGAGGGTCTTCGCCCGGCACGCCGAGAGCACGCACCCGACGCCGCGCGGCCCGCCCTCCGGGCCGACGACGGGACTGTGCGGACACGACCTGGCCGGACCCGGGTGGCCCGCTCCGGACACCGCCCCGGCGCCCTGCCCGGAACCGCAGCCGCTTCTCCGTGGAGCGGGTCAGCCCGTCAGAAGACCGGCTCCCCCATCCCCAGCAGGTTCCCCTCGCTGTCGTGGAACCAGGCGCCGCGTTCACCCCGCGCGCCCTTGCTCGGGTAGTTGCCCTCGACCTCGGCGATGCCGTCCCGGGTGCGGAAGCCGGGGGCGTCGACCTCCTCGAACACCACGCCGCGCCGTTTCAGCCCGGCGACCGCCGCCTCGATGTCCTCGACCTCCAGCGCCATCTGCGTGAAGGTGCCGGGCGAGGTTCCCGTCGACCGGAACAGTACGAACTCCGCGCCGCCGCACCGGTAGAGGAGCCCACCCGGGCGTTCGTCCACGGGGTCCAGGCCGAGTTTCTCCGAGTAGAAGCGCCGTGCCCGCTCCAGGTCCCGGGCGGGGAGTCTGGTCGCCACGCGGACCAGGGCGGGCGCGTCGGTGTCGTGTGCGTCCATGTCTCCACTGTGCCGTGATCGAGTCGCCCTCCTCCTGACGAAGAGGAGAATCGGGTGTATCAGCCGTACGTCGCCGAGCGACGGAGAGGTGGCGAGGGTCATGGCTGAACACCCGCACGCAGCGTTGGTCCGCAAGGGATTCGAGGCCTTCTCGCGCGGTGACATGGACACTCTGCGGGAGCTGATCGCCAAGGACGCGACGCATCACGTACCCGGCACCCATCCGCTCTCGGGCGACTTCAAGGGCCAGGACGCGATCATGGACATGTACCGGCGGCTCGGCGAGGAGACCGCCGGATCGATGCGTCTGGAGATGCTCGGGATCGCCGTCGACGGCCGCGGTCACGCCGTCGGCATGACCCGCTTCACGGCCGAGCGCAACGGCAAGAGCATCGACGACACCGGCTGCATCGTCTTCCGAATCGTCGGCGACAAGGTCACCGACCTCGACGAATGCGTCGAGGACATCGACAAGACCAACGAGTTCTGGTCCTGAACAAGGCCGAAGGCCCCACCGGCCGCTCTGGGGAAGAGCGGAGGGCGGGGCCTTCGGTTCAAGCTGCTGGATCCGCGCCCGCGTGGCGAACGCAGGCCGCGCGCGGATCCGGGGGGTGCCGGACGGGAGCGGATGAGAGAGGGCCCGCTCGATTCCCTCCGGCGTCACATCAGATGTCAGCCCTTGAGCGCGTCGACCTTCTGAGCCAGCGCGGACTTCTTGTTGGCGGCCTGGTTCTTGTGGATGACGCCCTTGGAGACGGCCTTGTCGAGGTGACGCGCGGCGAGGCGCTGGTACTCGGTGGCCTTCTCGACGTCACCCGCGGCGGCAGCCTCACGGGCCTTGCGGATCGCGGTCTTGAGGGAGGACTTGACGGCCTTGTTGCGCAGCCGCGCCTTCTCGTTGGTCTTGATCCGCTTGATCTGGGACTTGATGTTCGCCACGAATGAGCCTTCTCAGGTTCTGGCACGAAGCCGCACGGACACCGCACGATTCCCGCACCGGGTGATTTCTTGAGGTCGTGCCTCCTGCAAGAGGGCATGAGGCACAGCCACCCAGGCTACCAGCGGCCCCTTCCACGGCCCAAACCCGTCCATGGTCCCCACCCGTGGGACCATGGAGGCTACGTATCGATCCGACCCGAGACCGCAGACACTGCGGACGCCTCAAGAATCAGGACCCTGCGTGCCCGCGATCCCCAGCCACGTGCCCGAGCCGAGCCGTACCGACCCGGCTCTGATCCGCAACTTCTGCATCATCGCGCACATCGACCACGGCAAGTCCACGCTCGCCGACCGGATGCTCCAGCTGACCGGAGTGGTCGAGCAGCGGCAGATGCGCGCCCAGTACCTCGACCGTATGGACATCGAGCGCGAGCGTGGCATCACGATCAAGTCACAGGCGGTGCGTCTGCCGTGGGCCCCGACCCACGACAAGAACGACACGCACATCCTCAACATGATCGACACCCCGGGGCACGTCGACTTCACCTATGAGGTCTCCCGGTCGCTCGCCGCGTGCGAGGGGACCATCCTCCTGGTCGACGCCGCCCAGGGCATCGAGGCGCAGACCCTCGCCAACCTGTACCTGGCGATGGAGAACGACCTCACGATCATCCCCGTGCTCAACAAGATCGACCTGCCGGCCGCGCAGCCGGAGAAGTTCTCCGAGGAGCTCGCCAACCTGGTCGGGTGCGACCCGGAGGACGTGCTCAAGGTGTCCGCCAAGACCGGCCTGGGCGTCGAGGCGCTGCTCGACAAGGTCGTCGCGGAGATCCCCCCGCCGGTCGGTGTCGCGGACGCCCCCGCCCGCGCGATGATCTTCGACTCGGTCTACGACTCCTACCGCGGTGTCGTGACGTACGTCCGTGTCATCGACGGCCAGCTCAACAAGCGCGAGCGGATCCGGATGATGTCCACCGGCGCCACGCACGAGCTGCTGGAGATCGGCACCAACTCGCCCGAGATGCTGCCGGCCGACGGTCTGGGCGTCGGCGAGGTGGGTTACCTCATCACCGGTGTGAAGGACGTCCGCCAGTCCAAGGTCGGTGACACCGTCACCAGCCAGCACAAGGGCGCCGAGGAGGCGCTCGGCGGCTACAAGGACCCCAAGCCGATGGTGTTCTCCGGCCTCTACCCGCTGGACGGCTCGGACTACCCGGAGCTGCGCGAGGCCCTGGACAAGCTCCAGCTCAACGACGCCGCGCTGGTCTACGAGCCGGAGACCTCCGCGGCCCTGGGCTTCGGCTTCCGCGTCGGCTTCCTCGGCCTGCTGCACCTGGACGTGATCCGCGAGCGGCTGGAGCGCGAGTTCGGCCTCGACCTCATCGCCACCGCGCCGAACGTGGTCTACCGCGTCCTCATGGAGGACGGCACCGAGCACACCGTCACCAACCCGAGCGAGTTCCCCGAGGGCAAGATCTCGGAGGTCTACGAGCCGGTTGTGCGGGCCACCATCCTGGCGCCCAGCGAGTTCATCGGCTCGATCATGGAGCTGTGCCAGACCCGGCGGGGTGTCCTGCTCGGTATGGACTACCTCTCCGAGGACCGGGTCGAGATCCGCTACACCCTGCCGCTCGCCGAGATCGTCTTCGACTTCTTCGACCAGCTGAAGTCCAAGACCCGCGGCTACGCCTCGCTGGACTACGAGCCCACCGGCGAGCAGACCTCCAGCCTGGTCAAGGTCGACATCCTGCTGCACGGCGACAAGGTCGACGCCTTCTCGGCGATCACCCACAAGGACCAGGCGTACGCGTACGGCGTGCGGCTCGTCGCCAAGCTCAAGGAGCTCATCCCGCGGCAGGCCTTCGAGGTGCCGGTCCAGGCCGCCATCGGCTCCCGGGTCATCGCCCGCGAGACCATCCGCGCCATCCGCAAGGACGTCCTCGCCAAGTGCTACGGCGGTGACATCTCCCGTAAGCGGAAGCTGCTGGAGAAGCAGAAGGAGGGCAAGAAGCGGATGAAGATGGTGGGTTCCGTAGAGGTTCCGCAGGAGGCCTTCATCGCCGTCCTGTCGAGCGATGACAGTGCGGGGTCGGGCAAGGGCAAGAAGTAATCACGGATTACCGCGGGTTACACCGCAATCCGGGTTGAACAGGGGCTCGTCGTGCGAAAGTGCGGCGGGCCCCTGTGCGTTCCTGGGGTAGCTCTCTGTACGAAGTGACAGGCCGCGGCCCCTTACGCGGCGGCCGGTCGCCCTTTACTCTGATCCCTGCTCGATAGTTACTCACGAGTTAAACAACGGGCGTGACCTGCATCTCGTGAGTGCCACCCAGCCGCACCTGAGCCAGCCGCACCGTCGCGGGCCCCGGAGGATGTCGTGAGCGACACACAGACCCTGATCGAGAACCGTCCGCCGTCCGTGGCGGGCCTCTTCCTGGAGCGCGTGGCGGCCACGCCGGACGCCGAGGCCTATCGGTATCCGATCCCGTCAGCGGGCCAGGGGCCGGACGACTGGAAGTCGCTGACCTGGGCACAGGCCGCCGAGCGGGTCTACGCCATCGCGGCCGGCCTCATCGAGCTGGGCGTGCAGCCCGAGCAGCGCGTCGCCCTGGCCGCCGGCACCCGGCTCGAGTGGATCCTCGCCGACCTCGGCATCATGTGCGCCGGTGCGGCCACGACCACCGTGTATCCGCAGACCAACGCCGACGAGTCCGCGTACATCCTGTCGGACTCCGAGAGCCGGGTGCTGATCGCGGAGAACGCCGAGCAGCTGGCCAAGGCCGTGGAGAAGCGCGCCGAGCTGCCCGAGCTGACGCACGTCGTGGTGATCGACGCGGCCGGTGTCGAGACCGCCGACTGGATCCTCACCCTGGACGAGCTGGAGAAGCGCGGCGCGGCCCGGCTGGAGAAGGACCCCGAGCTGATCAAGGAGCGGGTCGGCGCGATCACCAAGGACCAGCTGGCCACCCTCATCTACACCTCCGGCACCACCGGCCGGCCCAAGGGCGTGCGTCTGCCGCACGACAACTGGTCGTACATGGCGAAGGCGATCGCCGCGACCGGGCTGGTCAGCGGGGAGGACGTGCAGTACCTGTGGCTGCCCCTCGCCCACGTCTTCGGCAAGGTGCTCACCTCGGGCCAGATCGAGGTCGGGCACGTCACCGCCGTGGACGGCCGGGTCGACAAGATCATCGAGAACCTTCCGATGGTCCAGCCGACGTACATGGCGGCCGTGCCGCGCATCTTCGAGAAGGTCTACAACGGCGTGGCCGCCAAGGCCCGGGCCGGCGGCGGCGCCAAGTACAAGATCTTCCAGTGGGCGGCCGAGGTGGCCCGCGAGTACGCCAAGGTCGCGCAGGACAACTTCCGCCGGACCGGGACCGCGTCCGTGCCGTTCGGGCTGGGCGCGAAGCACAAGGTCGCCGACACGCTGGTGTTCGCGAAGATCCGCGAGGCGTTCGGCGGAAACCTGCGGGCCTGCGTTTCCGGCTCCGCCGCCCTCGCGCCGGAGATCGGCTACTTCTTCTCGGGTGCCGGCATCCACATCCTGGAGGGCTACGGCCTGACGGAGTCCTCGGCCGCGTCCTTCGTGAACCCGGGCGAGGCCTACCGCACGGGCACGGTCGGCAAGCCGCTGCCCGGCACGGAGGTGCGGATCGCGGACGACGGGGAGATCCTGCTGCGCGGCCCGGGCATCATGGAGGGCTACCACAAGCTGCCCGAGAAGACCGCCGAGGTGCTGGAGCCGGACGGCTGGTTCCACACCGGGGACATCGGCGAGCTGTCGCCCGACGGCTACCTGCGGATCACCGACCGCAAGAAGGACCTCATCAAGACCTCGGGCGGCAAGTACATCGCCCCCGCGGAGGTCGAGGGACACTTCAAGGCGGTGTGCCCGTACGTCTCCAACATCCTGGTGCACGGGGCCGACCGGAACTTCTGCACGGCGCTCATCGCGCTCGACGAGGTCGCCATCACCGACTGGGCCAAGGACAACGGGCTGGAGGGGAAGTCGTACGCGGAGATCGTCGCCTCGCCGGTCACGGTGGAGATGGTCGACGGCTACGTGAAGCAGCTCAACGAGGGGCTTCAGCGGTGGCAGACCATCAAGAAGTTCCGGCTGCTGCCGCGTGACCTCGACGTCGAGCACGGTGAGATCACGCCGAGTCTGAAGCTGAAGCGGCCCGTGGTGGAGCGGGAGTACAAGCACCTGATCGACGAGATGTACGAAGGCTCGCGCGAGGCGTAGGGGGTGGTGGGGCTGATCGAGCGGCTGCGGGTTCGTTGTGGTCGCTCGCGCGGGTTGCCGCGCCCCTAGGTGCCTTCTCCCACGCGGCGTTTCAAGTCCTGGATCTCCGTCCTGAGGCGTTCCACCTCTCTGCCTTTTCGGTAGAGGTCCAGGAAGACGCTGACCTTGGCCCGGAGCACCCATGGGTCGAAGGGCTTGGTCACGTAGTCCGCGGCGCCGGTCGCGTAGCCGCGGAAGGCGTAGCCCGAGTCGTCGTCCGCGCCCGTGAGGAAGATGATCGGGACGTCGCGGGTCTGGTCGAGGCGTTTGATGTGGGCGGCCGTCTCGAAGCCGTCCATGCCGGGCATGCGGATGTCGAGCAGCACCAGGGCGATCGGCTGCCGCAGCAGGGCCTTCATCGCCTCCTCGCCCGAACGGGCCCGCACCAGGGGCTCGTTCAAGGACGCCAGGACGGCCTCCAGGGCGGTCAGGTTGTCCTCCATGTCGTCGACGAGGAGGATTCCGGCGCGTTCGGGGTGGGTGGCGGTGCCGCTCATGCTTCTTCTTCCGTGCCCTCGGGGTCCAGTAGTGCGCACACGACCGTCAGCAGGCCGTCGATGTCCACCGGCTTGGGTACGTAGTCGTTGGCGCCGCGGGCGATGGACTTCTCCCGGTCGCCGGGCATCGCCTTGGCGGTCAGGGCCACGATCGGCAGGCCCGACCAGCGGGGTGTGCGGCGGATCGCGGAGATGGTCTCGTAGCCGTCCATCTCCGGCATCATGATGTCCATCAGGACCAGTTCGACGTCCCCGCTGCGCTCCAGTGTCTCGATGCCCTCGCGTCCGTTCTCCGCGTAGAGCACCGTCATGCCGACCCGGCCCAGGACATGGGTGAGGGCGAAGACGTTGCGGATGTCGTCGTCGACGATCAGTACCCGCCGCCCGGCGAGGATCCGGCCCGGCCGGCCGGACGTCCAGGCCTCCAGCTTCGTCGGCGATGGCCAGGTGTCGTCCGAGTCGTGCGCGACCGGGAAGGGCGCGGCGGCGGGCTGGAGCGGCAGCGGCAGGTCGGCGCGTTCCTCGGGCACGGGTGCGGGCGCGGTGTGGCCGGGGCTGACGACCGGCACGTACAGGGTGAACGTCGAGCCCTTTCCGGGTTCGCTCTCGGCGACGATCCGTCCGCCGAGCAGGCCCGCGATCTCCCGGCTGATGGACAGTCCGAGTCCGGTGCCGCCGTATTTGCGGTTGGTGGTGCCGTCGGCCTGTGCGAACGCCTCGAAGATCACCGGGAGTTTGTCCGGCGCGATGCCGATGCCGGTGTCGGACACCGCGAACGCGATGACGTCGTCGGTGTCCCGGACGCCCCCGCTCTCGGCTTCTCCCGGGCGGGCCGGCCCCCGCCGGTGCTCGGCGTCCTGCACCCGGTCCACCCGCAGCTCGACCTTGCCGGACGCGGTGAACTTGATCGCGTTGGACAGCAGGTTGCGCAGGATCTGCTGGAGCCGCTGCTCGTCCGAGAACATCTCACGCGGTACGTCCTCGCCGACCGCCACCTCGAAGGCGAGCCCCCGGTCCAGGGTGAGCGGCCGGAACGTGGCGTGGACGTAGTCGAGCAACTTGATGAGCGGCAGCCGCTTGGGGCGCACGTCCATCCGACCGGCCTCGATCTTCGACAGGTCCAGGATGTCGTTGATCAGTTGCAGGAGGTCGGAGCCCGAGCGGTGGATGGTCGTCGCGAACTGCACCTCCTGGTCGGAGAGATGGCCGTCCGGGTTGTCCGAGAGCAGCCGGGCCAGGATCAGCAGCGAGTTCAGCGGGGTGCGCAGCTCGTGCGACATGTTCGCCAGGAACTCGGACTTGTACTGGGAGGACGTGGCCAGCAGGGCGGCCTTCTCCTCCAGTTCGGCGTTGGAGCGCTGCAACTCGCCCTGCTGCTTCTGCAGCTCGTCCGAACGCTCCTGGAGCTGCATGGCCAGACGCTGGGACTCGCCGAGCAGGGACTCCGTGCGGGAGTTGGCGATGATCGTGTTGATGGCGACGCCGATGGTGTTGACGAACTGGTCGAAGAACGCCAGGTGCACGTCGGAGAAGCGGGAGAACGAGGCGAGCTCGATGACGCCGAGGAGCTTGTCCTCGAAGAGGATCGGGATGATGACGATCGTGGTCGGAGCCGCCTCGCCCAAACCGCTGTTGATCTTGATGTAGTCGGGCGGGGCGCCCTCCACCAGTATCCGCTTCTTCTCCCGGGCCGCCTGCGCGACCAGGCCGTGCACCGGCAGCCCGCCGGTCTCCACGGTCGCGTCCTGGGCGGCTCCGTACCCCGCGATGAAGGCCAGGCCCTTGGAGGGGGCCGTCGCTCCGGCCTCTTCCGGGTCGGCCAGGTAGAACGCGCCGTACTGGGCGTTGACCAGCGGGGTCAGCTCGCGGAGTATCAGGTCGGCGACCTCCATCAGGTCCCGGTGACCCTGCATCAGGGCGGCGAGCCGGGCCAGGTTGGACTCCAGCCAGTCCTTCGCGCGGGTCGTCTCGCGCAGGTTGGCCACCATCAGGTTGATGTTGTCCTTCAGCTCGGCGACCTCGCCCTGCGTCTCCACGGTGATCGAGCGGGACATGTCGCCCTGGGCCACCGCGGAGGCGACCTCCGCGATCGCGCGGACCTGGGTGGTGAGGTTGGACGCGAGTTCGTTGACGTTGGTCGTCAGGCGCTTCCACGTGCCGTAGACGCCCTCGACCCGGGCCTGACCGCCGAGCCGGCCCTCGCTGCCGACCTCGCGGGCCACCCGCGTGACCTCCGAGGAGAACGAGGACAGCGTGTCGACCATGGTGTTGATGGTGGTCTTCAGCTCCAGGATCTCGCCGCGCGCGTCCACGTCGATCTTCCGGGACAGGTCGCCCTGCGCCACGGCCGTCGCGACCTGGGCGATGTTGCGCACCTGCGAGGTGAGGTTGTCGGCCATGTAGTTGACGTTGTCCGTCAGGTCCCGCCAGACGCCGGAGACGCCCAGCACCTGGGCCCGGCCGCCGAGCCGGCCGTCGGTGCCGACCTCGCGTGCCACCCGCGTCACCTCGTCGGCGAAGGCGCGCAACTGCTCCACCATCGTGTTGACGGTGTCCTTCAGTTCGAGGATCTCACCGCGCGCGTCGACCGTGATCTTCTTCGACAGGTCGCCGTTGGCGACGGCGGTGGTGACCTGGGCGATGTTGCGGACCTGCGAGGTCAGGTTCAGTGCCATGAAGTTGACGTTGTCGGTGAGGTCCTTCCAGACGCCGGAGACGCCCCGCACCTGGGCCTGGCCGCCGAGGTTGCCCTCGGTGCCGACCTCGCGGGCCACCCGCGTCACTTCGTCGGCGAAGGCGGACAGCTGGTCGACCATCGTGTTGATCGTGGACTTCAGCTCCAGGATCTCGCCCTTGGCCTCCACCGTGATCTTCTTGCCGAGGTCGCCCTGCGCGACGGCCGTGGAGACCAGGGCGATGTTGCGTACCTGGGAGGTGAGGTTGTCGGCCATGAAGTTGACGTTGTCGGTGAGGTCCTTCCAGACGCCGGACACGCCCCGCACCTGGGCCCGGCCGCCGAGGTTGCCCTCGGTGCCGACCTCGCGGGCCACCCGCGTCACCTCGTCGGCGAAGGCGGACAGCTGGTCGACCATGGTGTTGATGGTCGACTTGAGTTCGAGGATCTCGCCCTTCGCGTCGACCGTGATCTTCTGGGACAGGTCGCCGTTGGCCACGGCGGTCGTCACCTGGGCGATGTTGCGGACCTGCGAGGTCAGGTTCGACGCCATGAAGTTGACGTTGTCGGTCAGGTCCTTCCACACCCCCGACACGCCCCGCACCTGGGCCCGGCCGCCCAACTGGCCCTCGGTGCCCACCTCGCGGGCCACCCGGGTCACTTCGGCGGCGAAGGCGGACAGCTGGTCGACCATCGTGTTGACGGTCAGCTTCAGCTCCAGCAGCTCGCCGGTCGCCTCCACGGTCACCGTGCGGGTCAGGTCGCCGCGTGCCACCGCGGTCGTCACCGCCGCGATGTCCCGCACCTGGGCCGTCAGCCGGGACGCCATCGTGTTGACGGCCTCCGTCACGTCCCGCCAACTGCCTGACAGGCCCTGCACCTTGGCGCGGCCACCGAGCCGGCCCTCGGTGCCGACCTCGCGGGCCACCCGTGTCACCTCGCCGGTGAACAGGGACAGCTGGTCCACCATCTTGTTGACGGCCCGGCCCAGGCGGCGCAGATCGCCGCGTAACTGCCGTGTCCCGTCGTGCAGATCGACGCGCTGGGTCAGATCGCCACCGGCCACCGCGTCCAGGACGCGCGTGGCGTTCGCCGCCGGGGCGACCAGCGCGTCGAGCAACTGGTTCACATCGTCGATCCGCGACGTCCACAGACCCTGGCCCGGGCTGGCCGAGAGGCGCTCGTCGAGCCGGCCGTGCCGCACCAGCTCCCGTCTGACGCGCCGTACCTCGGAGGTGAAGTGCATGCTGCGGTCCATGATCTGGTTGAAGACCGCGTTGAGTTCGGCCACCATGCCATGGCCGGATTCCGGCACTTTGGTGAAGTCGCCGTCCCGGGCCGCCGTCATGGCGGCGAGCAGTGGACGCAGATCGGATGCACGAATCTGACCGTCTTCGTGCCGGTCTTCGACCACAGGGGTAGCACTGTTTTCACTCATGGCGGCCCACTTCGGTAACTCGGCGCTTATGGGCGTGGCCAGTCTGTCACTCTGTCGGCATCGACTGTGGCGTATTCGTACGAACTGCCCGGGGAGCTGTCCATGGGGGCCATTCCGACGCAACGGGAGACCGCCTCCCGTGCCTCAGAAGCGCCTGAACCCGCTTGGGAGACGCCCGTTTCCGTCCAGGAGGGGCCCGTTTCCGAGGGGCCCGCACCGTCCGGCACGGCCGACGAGGCGTCCGAGCCGGAGTGCGCGCGGGCGCACGCGACCCTGCCCGGCAGCTCCCTCGCCCCGGGCGCTGCCCGCGCCCTGGTGCGCGCCGCCCTCACCGAGTGGACCGGACTCGGCCTGCCCGGCGCCGAGTTCCTCACCGACCGCCTGGCCGACGACGCCACGCTCGTGGTCAGCGAACTCGTCACCAACGCCGTCGTGCACGCCGGCACCGACGTCGAGATGGAGTGCCGGCTGGAGGGCGAAGCCCCCGACACGGCCGCGGTCGTCGTCGAGGTCTCCGACCACCACCCCTCCCGTGCCCCGCGCGGCAGTGAGCCGGAGACCCCCCACGACACCCCCGAGTACGGGCGGGGGCTCCGACTCGTCGGCGCCCTCTCCGAGGCGTGGGGCGTCACGTACCGCACGGGCCGCAAGACCGTGTGGGCCCGGCTGCCCGCCGGGGGGAGCGCGGCAGGCGACCAGATCGAGGCGTACGCCGGGGAGCACGCGCTGGCGCGCGGCCTGCGGATGGCGGAGATCCTGGCACCCGAACCGCCGCCCGACGGGACGGCGGGGGAGGCCGTACGGGGCGGACGCGGCGGCGTGGACTCCTGGGACACGAGTGGGGAGGGAGAGCCCTGGGGCCCGCTCGACCCGCGGCATCCCGGAGAGCGGTGGGACCCGCGGGACCGCGGAGAGAGGTGGGACCCACGGGAGGGCGGGGTGACACGGGCCGGGGCCGGCGTACGGGAGACCTCCGACCCGCGGGAGACGCCTGACCTGCGGGAGACCTCCGACCTGCGCGACTGGAACGACTTACGGGACTGGCGGGACCGGCACGAGAACCGCGACGGACGGAACGGACCCGACGGCGCCTGGCTCGGCCGTGGCGCCCTGTCCTTCCTCGCCGAGGCCTCCGACCTGCTCGCCGGACAGCTCGACGAAGACCTCGTCGCGGCCCTCGCCGGACAGCTGATCGTGCCCCGGCTGGCCGACTGGTGCGCGGTGTGGCTGGAGGACGAGGCCACCGCCGGAGGCTGGAGCGGCGGAGCCGGCGTGGGCGGAGCGCGCCTGGCCCGGGTCTGGCACGGCAGCGAGAACCACATCGAGGAGCTGCGCCGCGCCCTGGAGAAGGACCCGCCGCAGCCGTTCGACCCGCTGGCGGCGTCCCCGTTCGAGCGCGGCCGGGACCAGGGCGGGTCCGGACCCGTCGACTGTCCCTGGCCCGGCGAGGCGCTCGGCGACGCCGAACCCGGTTCGGCCCTCGCCTACCGTCTGGTCGCCGGGGGACGTCCACTGGGCACCCTGGTCATCGGGCGGTCCGGGCCGGCCGGTTTCCCCGACGAGATCACCGGCCTCGTCGAGGACCTCAGCCGCCGGGTGGCCCTCGCCATCGGTGCCGCCCGCCAGTACGCCCGGCAGGCCACCATCAGCGCGGTGCTCCAGCGCGGACTGCTGCCCGGCGCCGTGGCGGAGATCCCCGGTGTGCGCAGCGCGCTCGTCTACGAGCCGTACGACAAGGGCGGGCCCAGCGGCGACTTCTACGACCTGTTCCCGGCCGGCGACGGCCGCTGGTGCTTCGCCGTCGGCGACGTCCAGGGCAAGGGCCCCGAGGCGGCCGTCGTGATCGGCCTGGCCCGGCCCTGGCTGCGGCTGCTGGCCCGCGAGGGCTACCGGGTCGCCGACGTCCTCGACCGCCTCAACCAGCTCCTGCTCGACGACGCCACGGAGGCCGCCGACGCCGCGGCGCGGGCGCTGGTCGCCGCGGGCGCCCGGCCCACCCCACCGGGCGACGGCCCGCAGACCCGCTTCCTGTCCCTCCTCTACGGCGAGCTCGTCCCCTTCGACGGCGGCGTCCGCTGCACCGTCGCCTCCGCCGGGCACCCGCTGCCCCTGGTGCTGGGGGCGGCCGGCGAGGTCCACGCCGCCGCGCAGCCCCAGACCCTCCTCGGCGTCGTCGAGGACGCCACCTACACCAGCGACACCTTCGAGCTGCGGTCCGGCGACACCCTGCTGTGCGTCACCGACGGAGTGACCGAGCGCCGCTCGGGATCCCGCCAGTTCGACGACGGGGACGGGCTCGCGACGGCGCTGGCCGGGTGCGCCGGCCTGGACGCGGAGCTGATAGCCGAGCGGATCAAACGGCTCGTGCACGAGTTCGGGGCGCGGCCCCCGGCGGACGATCTGGCACTGCTGGTGCTCCAGGCGGACTGACCGCCCGGGTGCTGGACAATGGAGGACATGCCTTCCGCACTTCCCGACGGCGAGCCCGTCCCCGACGACGGGGCGCTGCCCGCGTCCGCCCTCGCCGGGGCCGCCGGCCGTCCGCTCGGGTTCTACCTGCACGTCCCGTACTGCGCGACCCGCTGCGGCTACTGCGACTTCAACACGTACACCGCGACGGAGCTGCGCGCCGGCGGCGGCGTGCTGGCCTCCCGGGACAACTACGCCGAGACGCTCGTCGACGAGATCCGGCTGGCGCGCAAGGTGCTGGGGGACGACCCGCGGCCGGTGCGGACGGTGTTCGTGGGCGGCGGTACGCCCACCCTGCTGGACGCCGGTGACCTGGTACGGATGCTGCGTGCCGTGCGGGACGAGTTCGGGCTGGCGGAGGACGCCGAGGTCACGACGGAGGCGAACCCGGAGTCGGTGGACCCGGCGTACCTGGCGACCCTGCGCGAGGGCGGGTTCAACCGGATCTCCTTCGGCATGCAGAGCGCGCGGCAGCACGTGCTGAAGGTGCTGGACCGTACGCACACGCCCGGCCGGCCCGAGGCCTGCGTCGCGGAGGCCCGGGACGCCGGGTTCGAGCATGTGAACCTCGACCTGATCTACGGCACGCCGGGGGAGTCCGACGACGACTGGCGGGCCTCGCTCGACGCGGTGCTGGGGGCCGGGCCGGACCATGTCAGCGCGTACGCGTTGATCGTCGAGGAAGGGACGCAGCTCGCGCGGCGGATCCGCCGGGGCGAGGTCCCGATGACCGACGAGGACGTGCACGCCGACCGGTACCTGATCGCGGACGAGGTGCTCTCCGGCGCGGGCTTCGAGTGGTACGAGGTGTCGAACTGGGCGACCTCGGCGGCCGGGAGGTGTCTGCACAACGAGCTGTACTGGCGAGGAGCCGACTGGTGGGGGGCCGGGCCCGGGGCGCACAGTCACGTGGGCGGGGTGCGGTGGTGGAACGTCAAGCACCCGGGTGCGTATGCGGCTGCGCTGGCTTCGGGGCGGTCGCCGGGGGCCGGGCGTGAGGTGCTGAGCGAGGAGGACCGGCGGGTCGAGCGGATTCTGCTGGAGCTGCGGCTGCGGGAGGGGGTGCCGTTGTCGCTGCTGCGGTCGGAGGGGCTCGCTGCCTCGCGCAAGGCCCTGTCGGAGGGGTTGTTGCAGGAGGGGCCGTACGAGGCGGGGCGGGCGGTGCTCACCTTGCGGGGGCGCTTGCTGGCGGACGGGGTTGTCCGGGACCTCGTGGACTGAGGCGCTCGCCGTCGGTGCCGGTGCCGCCCCTGGCGGCGCGCATGCCCTAGGCCGTCACGAAGTCGATCAGTTCCTCGACCCTGCCCAGGAGCTCCGGCTCCAGGTCCTTGTACGAGTGGACCCCGGACAGGATGCGCTGCCAGGCCGCCCCCGTGTTGTCCGGCCAGCCCAGTGCCCTGCACACGCCTGTTTTCCAGTCCTGCCCCCGTGGGACCCGGGGCCAGGCGGTGATGCCCAGGGACGAGGGTTTCACCGCCTCCCAGATGTCGATGTACGGGTGGCCGACGACCAGCGCGTACTCGCTCTCCACCGACTGGGCGATGCGCCACTCCTTGCTGCCGGGGACCAGGTGGTCGACCAGGACGCCGAGGCGTGCGTCGGGGCCGGGGGCGAACTCGGAGACGATCGACGGCAGGTCGTCGACGCCCTCCAGGTACTCCACGACCACGCCCTCGATGCGCAGGTCGTCGCCCCAGACCTTCTCGACCAGCTCGGCGTCGTGGCGGCCCTCGACGTAGATGCGGCCGGCTCGGGCCACCCGGGCACGTGCACCGGGGACGGCCACCGATCCCGAGGCCGTGCGGGTGGGACGCGCGGGGCCGCCCGCCGAGGGCCGGACCAGGGTCACCACCCTGCCCTCCAGCAGGAAGCCGCGCGGTTCCATCGGGAAGACCCGGTGCTTGCCGAAGCGGTCCTCCAGCGTCACCGTGCCCGCCTCGCAGCGGATCACCGCACCGCAGAAGCCGGTCCCCGGCTCCTCCACGACCAGGCCCGGATCCGCCGCGACCTCGGGCACCGGCTTCGGCTTCTTCCACGGCGGGGTCAGATCGGCGGAGTACTGGCGCATTCGAATGACGATAGGAGAAGGCGGACGGCGATCACCGCGACACGCCGAAACGCGCCGCCAGCGCGTCCCGTTGCGCCCGCACGAACGCCGCGTCCACCACCGCTCCGTGACCGGGCACGTACACCGCGTCCTCACCGCCCAGGGCGAGCAGGCGGTCCAGGGCGGCCGGCCACTGCGACGGCACCGCGTCCGGGCCCGCCTGCGGCTCCCCGGACTCCTCGACGAGGTCGCCGCAGAACACCACCTCCGGATCGCCGGGCACCAGCACCGCCAGGTCGTGCGCGGTGTGCCCCGGGCCGACGTTCGCCAGCAGCACCTGCCGGCCGCCGCCCAGGTCGAGGGTCCACTCGCCGGAGACCAGGTGGCCGGGCGGGACCAGCCGGTCCGCCGCCTCCTGGGCCGTGGGCGCCGCCAGGCCCTGGCGCACCCCGTCCTCGCGCAGCTCCTCACGGTCCCGCACCCGCGACAGCAGCGCGTCCACGCCCACCGCGCCGAACACCTCGGTGTTCGGGAGCGCGGCGGCCCCGAAGACATGGTCGAAATGCGGGTGGGTCAGCGCGAGATGTGTCACACGGTGACCGGTGAGTGCCCGCGCCTGCGCGCCCAGTTTCGCGCCCTCGGCGAGGCTCGACCCCGCGTCGATCATGAGGACCGCCCCCTCGCCGGCGACCAGCCCGATCGTGCAGTCCCACACCGGCAGCCGGCACCGCCCCACCCCCGCGGCCACGCGCTCCCACCCGAGGTCTTCCCAAGTCACCGTCATACGGCGACGCTAGCGGTGGGCCCCGCTCGGGGCACGGCGCCGCACGACCAGCCTTGCCGGGGGTGTACCCCACCGCCGTACACTGGGCCGGGGAATGCTGGCACTCGCACGCGCAGAGTGCCAGGCCGGACCGGCAGGGCAAGCAGACGAGACATCTGGAGGTGTGCGCGATGCTCAGTGAACGCAGGCTTCAGGTGCTGCGCGCCATCGTCCAGGACTACGTCGGCACCGAGGAGCCGGTGGGCTCCAAGGCCCTCACCGAGCGGCACAACCTCGGCGTCTCCCCGGCCACCGTCCGCAACGACATGGCGGCCCTCGAGGACGAGGGGTACATCGCCCAGCCGCACACCAGTGCCGGGCGCATCCCCACCGACAAGGGCTACCGGCTGTTCGTCGACAAGCTCGCCGGGGTCAAGCCGATGACGGCGCCCGAGCGGCGCGCGATCCAGAACTTCCTCGAGGGCGCCGTCGACCTCGACGATGTCGTGGCGCGTACGGTGCGGCTGCTCGCGCAGCTCACGCGACAGGTCGCCGTCGTGCAGTACCCGTCGCTGACCCGTTCGACCGTGCGGCACGTGGAGCTGCTCTCCCTCGCGCCCGCGCGCGTGATGCTCGTGCTGATCACGGACACCGGGCGGGTCGAGCAGCGCGTGGTCGACTGCCCGGCGCCCTTCGGCGACGCCTCACTCGCGGATCTGCGCGCGCGCCTCAACAGCCGCGTGGCGAACCGCCGTTTCGCGGATGTGCCGAGTCTGGTGGAGGATCTCCCCGAGGCGTTCGAGCTCGAGGACCGGGGTACGGTTTCCACGGTGCTCTCCGCGCTTCTGGAGACGCTCGTCGAGGAGAACGAGGAGCGGCTGATGATCGGCGGCACCGCCAATCTGACCCGCTTCGGTCATGACTTCCCCCTCACGATCCGGCCGGTGCTGGAGGCGCTCGAGGAGCAGGTCGTGCTCCTCAAGCTGCTCGGCGAGGCGAAGGATCCGGGCGTGACCGTACGGATCGGTCACGAGAACGCCCACGAAGGACTCAACTCCACGTCCGTCGTGTCGGTCGGCTACGGTTCGGGCGGCGAGGCAGTCGCCAAGCTCGGCGTGGTCGGACCGACCCGCATGGACTACCCGGGAACGATGGGAGCGGTACGCGCAGTGGCACGGTACGTCGGACAGATCCTGGCGGAGTCGTAGTGGCCACGGACTACTACGCCGTACTCGGCGTGCGCCGCGACGCGTCGCAGGAAGAGATCAAGAAGGCCTTCCGGCGGCTCGCGCGCGAGCTGCACCCGGACGTCAACCCCGATCCGAAGACCCAGGAGCGGTTCAAGGAGATCAACGCCGCTTACGAGGTGCTGTCGGACCCGCAGAAGAAGCAGGTCTACGACCTCGGCGGCGATCCGCTCTCGCAGGCCGGCGGCGGTGGCGCGGGCGGCTTCGGGGCCGGTGGCTTCGGGAACTTCTCGGACATCATGGACGCGTTCTTCGGCACGGCGTCGCAGCGCGGACCGCGCTCGCGCACCCGCCGCGGCCAGGACGCCATGATCCGTATCGAGGTCGAGCTCGACGAGGCGGCCTTCGGTACGACCAAGGACATCCAGGTCGACACGGCCGTCGTCTGCAACACCTGCAGCGGTGAGGGCGCGGCGCCGGGCACCTCCGCCCAGACGTGTGACATGTGCCGCGGCCGCGGTGAGGTCTCGCAGGTCACCCGGTCCTTCCTGGGCCAGGTCATGACGTCCCGCCCGTGCCCGCAGTGCCAGGGCTTCGGCACGGTCGTCCCGACCCCGTGCCCGGAGTGCGCGGGCGACGGCCGCGTCCGGTCCCGCCGCACGCTCACGGTCAAGATCCCGGCCGGTGTCGACAACGGCACGCGCATCCAGCTCGCCGGCGAGGGCGAGGTCGGCCCCGGCGGCGGTCCGGCCGGTGACCTCTACGTCGAGATCCACGAGCTGCCGCACAGCACGTTCCAGCGGCGCGGCGACGACCTGCACTGCACGGTGACGATCCCCATGACGGCGGCGGCCCTCGGCACGAAGGTGCCGCTGGAGACGCTCGACGGCATGGAGGAGGTCGACATCCGCCCGGGCACCCAGTCCGGCCAGTCGATCCCGCTGCACGGCCGGGGCGTCACGCACCTGCGCGGCGGCGGACGCGGCGACCTCATCGTCCACGTCGAGGTCCAGACCCCGACCAAGCTCGACCCCGAGCAGGAGCGCCTCCTGCGCGAACTCTCCAAGCTCCGCGGCGAGGAACGCCCCACGGGGCAGTTCCAGCCCGGGCAGCAGGGGTTGTTCTCGCGGTTGAAGGATGCCTTCAACGGTCGCTGACGTGAGTGGTCCGGCTGCTGCCGGGGGTCCGGGGGTTGTCCCCCGGGCCGGCACGGTCAGCCCGGGCAGCAGGGGCTGTTCTCGCGGTTGAAGGATGCGTTCAACGGTCGCTGACCGGGCGCCCCTCGGGCAACGGGAGGCGCTTGTTCCTCTGGTCTATGCCAGTCGGCAGGCCGGTTTAGGGGTTGTCCGGAGGACGTGACAACATGCCGTCATGTCCTCCGCACTGACCGATCTCTTCCCCCACCCGATCGTGCAGGCCCCCATGGCGGGCGGCGTCTCCGTACCGAAGCTCGCCGCCGCCGTGTGCGAAGGGGGCGGGCTGGGATTCCTCGCCGCCGGCTACAAGACCGCCGACGGGATGTACCAGGAGATCAAGCAGCTCCGGAGCCTCACCGGCAGGCCCTTCGGCGTCAACGTCTTCATGCCGCAGCCGGAGTCCGCCGACCCCGCCGCGGTCGACGTCTACGCCCACCAGCTGGCCGGCGAGGCCACCTGGTACGAGGCCGAGCTCGGCGACCCGGACAGCGGCCGTGACGACGGCTTCGAGGCCAAGCTCGTGGTGCTGCGCGACAACCCCGTACCGGTCGTGTCGTTCCACTTCGGCGTCCCCAGCCGTGAGGTCGTCGACGCCCTGCACCGCGTCGGCACCTTCGTCCTGGCCACCGCGACCACCCCCGACGAGGCCCGGGCCGTGGAGCGGGCGGGCGCGGACGGGGTCATCGCCCAGGGTGTCGAGGCCGGCGGCCATCAGGGCACCCACCGGGACATCCCCGAGACGGACGGCTCCGGTCTCGGACTGCTGTCGCTGATCGCCCAGGTCCGCGAAGCCGTGAGCATCCCGATCGTCGCCGCCGGCGGCATCATGCGCGGCGGCCAGATCGCCGGTGTCCTCGCCGCGGGCGCGAGCGCGGCCCAGCTGGGCACCGCCTTCCTCGCCACGCCCGAGTCGGGTGCGCACGCCCTGCACAAGCAGGCACTGACCAACCCCCTGTTCGTGCGTACGGAGTTGACCCGGGCGTTCTCCGGGCGGCCCGCGCGCGGCCTCGTCAACCGGTTCCTGCGCGAGCACGGCCCGTACGCACCCGCCGCCTACCCCGAGATCCACCACCTCACCGCGCCCCTGCGCAAGGCCGCCGCCAAGGCCGGTGACGCGCAGGGCATGGCGCTGTGGGCCGGACAGGGGCACCGGATGGCGCGGGAGCTGCCCGCCGGGCAGCTGGTGGAGGTGCTGGCCGGGGAACTGGCCACCGCCCGGGCGTCGTTGACGAGCGGAGGTGCGCTGTGACCGCGCCGGTGTTCGTGGCCGAGGACTTCGCCGCGGGTGGTGACGGCCGGTACGTCCTCGACGGGCCCGAGGGGCGGCACGCCGTCTCCGTGAAGCGGCTGCGCGCCGGTGAGGACGTCGTCCTCACGGACGGGGCCGGCCGCTGGGCGGACTGCGTCGTGCTCGACACGGAGGGCAAGGACCGGCTGATCCTCCGGCTGGAGGCGGTGCACGAGGAGCCCGCGGAGCAGCCCCGGGTCACCGTCGTCCAGGCCCTGCCCAAGGGCGACCGGGGAGAGCTCGCCGTCGAGACGATGACCGAGGTCGGGGTCGACGCGATCGTGCCCTGGGCGGCGGCACGCTGCATCACGCAGTGGAAGGGCGAACGAGGGGCGAAGGCACTGGGCAAGTGGCGGGCGACGGCCCGGGAGGCCGGCAAGCAGTCCCGCCGGGTGCGCTTCCCCGAGGTCGCCGAGGCCGCCACGAGCAGGCAGGTCGCCGCCCTGCTGGCCGGAGCGGAGTTCGCCGCCGTGCTGCACGAGAGCGGGGACACACCCCTGGCCACCGCCGACCTGCCGGCCACCGGCGAGATCGTGCTGGTCGTGGGGCCCGAGGGGGGCGTGGCGCCGGAGGAACTGGCGCTGTTCGAGGAGGCGGGGGCCAGGGCGTACCGCCTCGGGCGGAGTGTGCTGCGCACATCGACCGCCGGGACGGCCGCCGCGGCCGCACTCCTGGCACGCACCGGACGCTGGTCCTGACCCCCTCGGAGGCACCGTGGAACTCGCACAGGTACGTCTGCTCGTGACCGACTTCACCGCCTGCTACCGCTTCTACGGCGAGGTCCTCGGCCTCAAACCGCAGTCGGGGGCGGCGGACGGGCCGTACGAGAAGTTCAGCCCCGCGGTCGGCTCCGCGGGGATCGCGCTGCAGGACCGGTCGATGATGGCCGAGGTGCTCGACGAACTGGGTGAACCGGCCGAGGGACACCGGTCCCTGGTCGTGCTGCGGGTGGACGGGCTGGACGCGTACTGCGAGGAGATCACGCTGCGCGGCGCCACGGTCCTGCACGGCCCGGCACCCATGACGGACCGTATGCGGGTGGCCCATCTCAAGGACCCCGAGGGCAATGTGGTGGAGCTTCAGGAGTGGCTCCTGCTGCGCGGCTGACGCCTTTGCGCCCTACCGCGCGACCCCCGGCAGTGGCAGGCTCCCCTCCATGGGGGCTTCGACGAGGAATCGACTGGGACCGCGCGGGCGGCGCGTGGCGGTCGCGGCGACGTTCGCCGTGCTGGCGGTGGGCGGCGCCGCCGCCTGCGAGCCCGGCAGCGTCAGCGCCGCGTCCGTCGCGTACACCACCGACGAGACCGTGACGAAAGAACTCAACCGGCAGAAAGCGGGCGTGCGGTGGCTCACCTGCACCGCCTCCTACGGGAACAACGGCGGGAAGTCGTCACCCTCGGCGCGTGAGCGGACCGTCGCCACCGTCGACTGCGAGGGCGAGACCGACGACGGCAAGGACATCACCGTCGACGGCAAGGTCACCCACGCGGTGGACGGCGCCTGCGTGCGCGGGAACATCACCGCCAAGGTGGACGGCAAGGTGTGGTTCCAGGTCGACGGCCTCGGCGACTGCGACTCCACCACCCCGGCCCCCGTCGGCGGGCCGCCGACGGGGCAGCCCGGACCGACCGTCACGGTGACCGTCACGCAGACCATCTGGTGCGAGCGGTACCCGGACTGCCGCCCTGTCGAGGGCAAGTGATCCGAACCCTGTCCGTGCGGCGGCGTCCCTGCATAGGGTGATCGGGTGACATCGCCTGCTTACCTCCGGTTCCCCCATGTGCACGGTGACCTGGTCGCCTTCACCGCCGAGGACGACGTGTGGCTCGCTCCACTCGACGGCGGCCGGGCCTGGCGGGTCAGCGCCGACAACATGCCGGTGACCCAGCCCCGGATCTCGCCCGACGGCACCACCGTCGCCTGGACCTCCAGCCGGGACGGCGCCCCCGAGGTGTTCATCGCCCCGGTCGACGGCGGTCCCGCCAAGCGGCTGACGTACTGGGGAAGTCTCAAGACGCAGGTGCGCGGCTGGACCCCGGACGGCGAGGTACTGGCGATCAGCACCCATGGGGAGGCGAGCCTGCGCCGCACGTGGGCGCGTGCCGTCCCGCTGGACGGCGGCCCGGCCACCACCCTGCCGTACGGGCCCGTCGGAGACGTCGCCCACGGCCCGCGCACCGTCCTGCTGTCCGCGCCCATGGGGCGTGAGGCGGCCTGGTGGAAGCGGTACCGCGGCGGCACGGCGGGCAAGCTGTGGATCGACCGCGAGGACGACGGGGAGTTCGTGCGGCTGCACGAGGACCTCGACGGCAACCTCGAGTACCCGCTGTGGGTGGGGACGGGGGTCCCCCCTGTTCGAGCGGAGCCGGGAACTTGGGGCAGGATCGGCTTCCTCTCCGACCACGAGGGCACCGGAGCGCTCTACTCCTCCCTCGCCGACGGCTCCGACCTGCGCCGGCACACACCGCTCGACGGCTTCTACGCCCGCCACGCCGCGACCGACGGCACCCGCGTCGTCTACTCCAGCGCCGGTGAGCTGTGGATCCTGGACGACCTGGAGAGCGCCGAGCCGCGGCGGCTGGACGTGCGGCTGGGCGGACAGCGCGTCGACCTCCAGCCGTTCCCGGTGAACGCCTCCCGCTGGTTCGGCTCCGCGTCCCCGGACCACACCGCACGTGGCAGCGCGGTCGCCGTGCGCGGCTCCGTGCACTGGGTCACCCACCGCTCCGGCCCGGCCCGCGCGCTCGCCGCGACCCCGGGCGTACGGGCCCGGCTGCCGCGCACGTTCCGCGCGGACGGCGAGCAGTGGGTGGTGTGGGTGACGGACGCCGAGGGCGACGACGCCCTGGAGTTCGCGCCGGCCACCGGACTCGCCCCCGGGGCGACACCCCGCCGGATCGCCGCCGGGCAGCTCGGCCGGGTGCTGGACCTCGCCATGGCGCCCGACGGCAGCCGCGCCGCCGTGTCCTGCCACGACGGGCGCCTGCTGCTGGTGGAGCGTGAGACGGGCGAGGTGCGCGAGGTCGACCGCAGCGAGGACGGCGACGTGTCGGGCCTCGTCTTCTCACCCGACTCGTCCTGGCTGGCCTGGTCCCACCCCGGCCCCCGGCCCCTGTGCCAGCTGAAACTCGCCAACACCACCGACCTGTCGGTCACCGAGGCCACCCCGCTGCGCTTCCAGGACTACGCGCCCGCCTTCACGATGGACGGCAAGCACCTCGCGTTCCTGTCCACCCGCTCCTTCGACCCGGTCTACGACGAGCACGTCTTCGACCTGGCCTTCGTGGTGGGCGCCCGGCCGCACCTGATCACCCTCGCGGCCACCACGCCCTCCCCGTTCGGGCCGCAGCGGCACGGCAGGTCCTTCGAGACGCCCGACCGGGAGGAGACCCCCGACAGCGAGGGCACCCCCACCACCCGCATCGACCTCGAAGGCCTCGCCGACCGCATCGTGCCCTTCCCTGTCGAGGCGGCCCGCTACACCAACCTGCGGGCCGCCAAGGACGGCGTCCTGTGGCTGCGCCACCCGGTCGCCGGTGTGCTCGGCGCGTCCCGGGCCACCCCGGACGACCCCGACCCGAAGTCCGAGCTGGAGCGTTACGACCTCGCCCAGCAGCGCCTGGAACATCTCGCCGTGGACGCCGACCACTTCGCGGTCAGCGGCGACGGCAAGCGGGTGCTGCTGTGGACCGACGGGCGGCTGAAGGTCGTCCCCAGCGACCGGCGCGCCTCCGGCGACGACGACAGCGACTCCAACATCACCGTCGACCTCGGCCGCGTGCGCCAGTTCGTCGACCCGGCGGCCGAGTGGCGCCAGATGTTCGACGAGAACGGCCGCATCATGCGTGACCACTTCTGGCGGCCCGACATGAACGGCGTCGACTGGGACGGCGTCCTCGACCGCTACCGCCCCGTCGTGGAGCGGGTCGCCACCCATGACGACCTGGTCGACCTGCTGTGGGAGGTCCAGGGCGAACTGGGCACCTCCCACGCGTACGTCATCCCGCGCGGCGGACACGGCGGCGGCCCCCGCCAGGGCCTGCTCGGCGCGGACATCTCCCGCCATGAGGACGGCAGTTGGCGCGTCGACCGCATCCTGCCCTCCGAGACCTCCGACCCGGACGCCCGCAGCCCGCTGGCCGCCCCGGGCGTCGCGGTGCGCCCCGGGGACGCCGTCGTGGCGGTCGCGGGTCAGCCGGTCGACCCGGTGGCCGGCCCCGGCCCGCTGCTGGTCGGCACCGCGAACAAGCCGGTGGAGCTGACCGTCTCCCCGGCGGGCGGCGGTGACCCCCGGCATGCCGTCGTCGTCCCGGTCGCCGACGAGGAACCCCTGCGCTACCACGCCTGGGTCGCCGACCGCCGCGCCTACGTCCACGAGAAGTCCGGCGGGCGCCTCGGCTACCTCCACGTCCCGGACATGCAGGCCCCCGGCTGGGCCCAGATTCACCGCGACCTGCGCGTCGAGGTCGCCCGCGAGGGCCTGGTCGTCGACGTCCGCGAGAACCGTGGCGGCCACACCTCCCAGCTGGTCGTCGAGAAACTGGCCCGCCGCATCGTCGGCTGGGCCGTCCCGCGCGGTATGCGTCCCTACAGCTACCCGGAGGACGCCCCGCGTGGTCCCGTCGTAGCGGTCGCCAACGAGTTCTCCGGCTCCGACGGCGACATCGTCAACGCCGCGATCAAGGCCCTGGGCCTCGGCCCCGTCGTCGGCACCCGCACCTGGGGCGGCGTCATCGGCATCGACAGCCGCTACCGCCTGGTCGACGGCACCCTGGTCACCCAACCCAAGTACGCCTTCTGGCTGGAGGGGTATGAGTGGGCGGTCGAGAACCACGGGGTCGACCCGGACGTGGAGGTCCTGCAACGCCCGCAGGACTACGCGGCGGGGAGGGACGCGCAGTTGGACGAGGCGATCCGTATTGCCTTGGAGAGCTTGGAGAGCAGTCCCGCGAAGACGCCGCCGGCCGTCCCGACTCTCTAAGGACGCGGGGCCGCGTCCATGTGCGGCTCCGCCGCGTGGGCGCGACCAGCCCGAACGCACCCGCACTCGACGACGCTACGATGCCGTCGGCACCACAACGCCCACACTTCGGAGGTAACCGAATGGCCGGGGAACCCCAGGAAGACTGCCTGTTCTGCAAGATCGTCGCAGGCACCATCCCGGCGACCATCGTCCGCCAGACGGAGACGACCATCGCGTTCCGCGACATCAACCCCCAGGCCCCGACCCACGTCCTGATCATCCCCAAGGCGCACTACGAGAACGCCGCCGCCCTCGCCGCCGCCGACCCGGCCCTCACCGCCGACGTGGTCCGCGAGGCCCAGGCCGTGGCGGACGAGGACAAGCTCGACAGCTACCGCCTCGTCTTCAACACCGGCAGCGGCGCCGGCCAGACGGTCTGGCACGTGCACGGCCACGTGCTCGGCGGCCGCGGCCTCGAATGGCCCCCCGGGTAGTCCGCCTTGTCCGTACGTGAACTCGTGGTCCTCGGCACCGCCAGCCAGGTCCCGACCCGGCACCGCAACCACAACGGCTACCTGCTGCGGTGGGACGGCGAGGGCATCCTGTTCGACCCCGGCGAGGGCACGCAGCGCCAGATGCTGCGCGCCGGGGTCGCCGCGCACGACCTGAACCGGATCTGCGTCACGCACTTCCACGGCGACCACTGCCTCGGCCTCGCCGGTGTGATCCAGCGCATCAACCTCGACAAGGTCCCGCACGGGGTCACCGCCCACTACCCCCGCTCCGGGCAGCGCTTCTTCGACCGGCTCCGGTACGCCACCGCCTACCGTGAGACCGTCGGCATCACCGAGGCCCCGGTCGCCGCGGACGGGCCCCTCGCCCGCACGGACGGGTACACCCTCGAAGCCCGGAAGCTGTCGCACCCGGTGGAGTCGTACGGCTACCGGATCGTCGAGCCCGACGGCCGCCGCATGCTGCCCGAGCGGCTCGCCGCGCACGGCGTCAAGGGCCCGGACGTGGGCCGGATCCAACGCGAGGGAGCGCTTCGCGGGGTCTCGCTGGAGGACGTCAGCGAGGTGCGGCGCGGACAGCGGTTCGCGTTCGTCATGGACACCCGGCTCTGCGACGGCGTGCACGCGCTCGCCGAGGGCTGCGACATGCTCGTCATCGAGTCGACCTTCCTCGACGACGACGAGGAACTCGCCGTCGAGCATGGCCATCTGACGGCTGGTCAGGCGGCCCGGGTGGCCCGGGACGCAGGTGTGCGGCACCTCGTGCTGACCCACTTCAGCCAGCGCTACACCGACCCGGACGAGTTCGAACGCCAGGCGCGGGCCGCCGGGTACGAGGGTGAGCTGACCGTAGCCCACGATCTACTGAGGGTGCCGGTTCCGAAGCGTCGGTGAAACGGCCGTACGATGAATTGATGTCCCTCCCCAAAGCCGAACTGCACCTTCACATCGAAGGCACCCTGGAACCGGAACTCGCCTTCGAGCTCGCCGCGCGCAACGGCGTCACGCTGCCGTACGCCGACACCGACGAGCTGCGCGAGGCCTACCGGTTCGAGGACCTGCAGTCCTTCCTGAACCTGTACTACGAGCTCATGGCCGTCCTGCGCACCGAGCGGGACTTCGAGGACCTGGCGAACGCCTATCTGGCCCGGGCAGCCGCGCAGGGCGTGCGGCACGCGGAGATCTTCTTCGACCCGCAGGCCCACACCAGCCGCGGCCTTGAGATGGGCACCGTCGTCGAGGGGCTGTGGCGGGCGCTCGGGAACAGCGAGGCCAACCACGGTGTCTCGACCCGGCTGATCCTGTGCTTCCTGCGCGACGAGTCCGCCGGGTCGGCGCTGGCCACACTGGATGCCGCCAAGCCGTACCTGGACAAGATCACCGGCGTCGGCCTCGACTCCGCCGAGGTCGGGCACCCGCCGGTGAAGTTCCGCGAGGTCTACGAGGCCGCCGCCGCGCTCGGCCTGCGCAGGGTCGCCCACGCCGGTGAGGAGGGTCCGCCGGAGTACATCACCGAGGCGCTGGACGTCCTCGGCGTGGAGCGGGTCGACCACGGGCTGCGCTGTGTGGAGGACCCGGCGCTGGTGGAGCGGCTGGTGCGCGACCGGGTGCCGCTGACGCTGTGCCCGCTGTCCAACGTCCGGCTGCGCACGGTCGACACCCTCGCCGACCACCCCCTGCCGGCCATGCTGGACGCCGGCCTGATGTGCACGGTCAACTCCGACGACCCGGCCTACTTCGGCGGCTACGCCGGCGACAACTTCGACGCCGTGCGCGCCACCCTCGGCCTCACCGAGGAGCGGCTGCGCGAGCTCGCCCGCAACTCCTTCCTCGCCTCCTTCCTGGAGGACGACGAGGAGCTGCGGGCGCGGTATCTCGCCGAGGTGGACGCCTACACCTTCAGTTAGCCATCGGCGGGTCTCAGAAGACCTCCGACCCCGCCTTGCCGTAGGCGCGCCGGGCGGGGACGGCCGGGGTCTCGACCGGGATCTCCACCACGGGCTGCTCCGGGGCGCCGATCTCGGGAATCGCGCCGGTGGGCGTCCCCGTGGCGGCGGCGACCAGTGCGGCCGGGTGCCCGCCGCGGCGGCGGATCGCGCCGGGCAGCAGCGGACGTCCGCCGGTGTGCAGGGCGACGGCGGTCATCGGCAGGGCGATCACGAGCAGGCCCGTGCCGAGGACCGCGCCCATGACCGGGAACCCGGCCTGCGCCGACAGCACGCTGCCGGCCAGCGGCCCGGCGGCCGTGCCCAGCGAGGACGCCGAGCCGACCAGCACCGCCCAGCGGCCGCGCGGGTCGAGTGAGGCGGCGAGGCCGATGAGGTACGACAGCACCACCGGGTAGAGCGTGTTCCATGCGATCTCGCCGGCCGCGAAGCTCCCCAGATCGGTCGCTGAGGCGCTGAGCGCGATGCAGGCGGCGATGAGGACGGTGCCGCCGCCGATGGGTATCGCACGTCCGAGGCGGGCCCCGAGTGCGCCGGCCGCGAGGACCCCGGCCAGGCCCGCGCCGAGGCCGAGCGCGAAGACGACACCGACGGTGGCCTCGCCGAGGTGCACCTGCTCGAGGCCGATCCGGCCGCTCACGCCCCACAGTGAGTTCTGGGCGAGCGACCAGCACACCATCGCGGCCGCCAGCAGCAGTCCCGAACGGGCATGCGGCAGCCGGGCGTTGTCGTGCCGGGTGGGCGCGATGGGAGTGCCGGCGGGCAGACGGCCGGTGAGCGGCCAGACCGCCAGGGCCGTGAGGGCGATCGCGGCCAGCGGCAGACCGTGCCCCGGGCCGAGGTGCGGCACCGTCAGATACACGGCGCCCGCGAGGGCGGAGACGGAGAGCAGCCCGGCCGTGGAGGCCCGGTGCGGATCCTTCTGCCCGGCGATGAGGGTGGCGGCGACGGTGGTGGCCGTGCCGGAGCCGAACCCGCCGACGATCGCGCCGCCGACCACGGCGGGGACCGAGGTGGTCAGGGCGGCGCCGCCGTAACCCAGCAGGGCCAGGGCGAGGCCGAGCCGGGCGAGGGTGCGGGCTCCGGCCCGCTCGACCCTGGAGGCCAGGGTGAACCCGGCGGCGGCCGAACTCAGCAGCAGGGCACTGCCGACGGCGCCGGCCTGCGTGGCGGAGAGCGGAAGGTCCGAGTCGAGCCTGCCGACGGTGGTGGGCAGCAGATACGGAGCGAGGTACCCGGCCGTGAAAAGGGCGACGAGGGGCCAGGGGGTGGTGCGGGGGGCGAACACGGGCGTTCCCAGGGCATGCGAAAGGAGCGGGAGAAAAGGGGGATTGGGCGACGACCGTCGACGGACAGGAACGCGCGAGCAATTTGTATCAAGCACGTAGTCGCGCAAGGGAGCCCGGGGTGTGTGATCTGGAGCACGTTGAGTTTGGGGCGGTGAAGCCCGGGTAGACGAACGCCTTTTGTTGGCCCCGGCGGTGTTCTCGCCGGCGCCGGTGCACCGATCAGGACCCCGACGGAACGGCCGCCTCGGCCTTGACCCGAACCTCCCGCTGATCGTGCGCGGGTGCCCGTCCGGCTCCCGGGGCGGGCCGCATGAACGGTTGACGTTCTCATACGCGACCCGCATTCTCATACATGGATAGCATCTATATGAGGAGCCGGGCTTCGTGAACCTCGCCATCACCGACGTACGCCTGACGCCGATCCTGGTCGCCGACCCGCCGCTGCTGAACACGCAGGGCGTGCACCAGCCCTACACGCCCCGGCTGATCGTCGAGGTCGACACCGCCGACGGAATCACCGGGGTGGGGGAGACCTACGGCGACGCCAAGTACCTTGAACTGGCCGTGCCGTTCGCCGAGCGGCTGAAGGGACACCAGGTCAGCGATCTGAACGACCTGTTCATGATCGCGGACGAGGTCGCGGTGGATGCCTCCCGTGTCGAGAACGCCGTCGACGTCGGCGGGCTGCGCGGCGTCCAGACCGCCGACAAGCTGCGGCTGTCCGTCGTCTCCGGCTTCGAGGTCGCCTGCCTGGACGCCCTCGGCAAGGCGCTCGGGCTGCCCGTGCACGCGCTCCTCGGCGGCAAGGTGCGCGACCGCGTCGACTACAGCGCCTACCTGTTCTACAAGTGGGCCAGCCACCCCGAGGGCGTGCCGGCCGAGAAGGACGACTGGGGCGCCGCCCTCGACCCGGCCGGGGTGGTGGAGCAGGCCCGGCGCTTCACGGAGCGCTACGGCTTCACCTCGTTCAAGCTCAAGGGTGGCGTCTTCCCGCCCGACGAGGAGATCGCGGCCGTACGGGCGCTCGCCGAGGCCTTCCCCGGGCATCCGCTGCGGCTCGACCCGAACGGCGCCTGGTCCGTCGAGACGTCCGTGAAGGTCGCCCGGGAGCTCGGGGACGTCCTGGAGTACCTGGAGGACCCGGCGCTCGGCACCCCCGCCATGGCCGAGGTCGCCGAGCGCACCGGGGTGCCGCTCGCCACCAACATGTGCGTGACGACGTTCGCCGAGATCCCGGAGGCGTTCACCACGGGCGCCGTCCAGGTGATCCTCTCCGACCACCACTACTGGGGCGGTCTGCGCAACACCCAGCAGCTCGCCGCGGTCTGCCGCACCTTCGGAGTCGGCGTGTCGATGCACTCCAACACCCACCTCGGCATCTCGCTCGCCGCGATGACCCACGTGGCGGCCACCGTCCCGAACCTCCATCACGCCTGCGACTCCCACTACCCGTGGCAGTCCGAGGACGTCCTCACCGAACGGCTCACCTTCGACGGCGGCCGGGTCACCGTCTCCGACGCGCCCGGCCTCGGGGTGGAGCTCGACCGCGAGCGGCTGGCCGTACTGCACCGGCGGTGGCTGGACGACGACGGCGCCCTGCGGGACCGCGACGACGCGGCGGCGATGCGGATCGCCGACCCGGAGTGGGCGACCCCCGCGATGCCCCGCTGGTAGGGCCCGGCGAGCCCGGCACAGGGGCGCGCGAGGGCCCCGCGTGAGCTGACGGGACGGGTGGGTACGGCGTGACCGGCGTCACGCCCGCGGTGATGTGGTGCAGACTGGCCTGGTCCGTACCACGTCAGGGAGCGCATCGTGACCGCGTCCACCGCCCCGGCCGGAAAGGGATCGCACCGCCAGAGCCAGGTCGATCCCCTCGCCCCGCTGCGCGCACCGGACGACCCGCCCTGGGACGTCTACCTCACGGGCACCGTCTTCCTGGACATCATCTTCACCGGCCTCGACTCCGCCCCGGTGCGCGGGACGGAGTCATGGGCGCGCGGGATGGGGTCGAGCCCCGGCGGCGTCGCCAACATGGCGACGGCCCTGGCCCGCCTCGGCCTGCGCACGTCCCTCGCGGCGGCCTTCGGCGACGACCACTACGGCGACTACTGCTGGGACGCCCTGGAGCACGGCGAGGGCATCGACCTCTCACCGTCGCGCACGGTGCCCGGCTGGCACTCCCCGGTGACCGTCTCCATGGCCTACGAGGGGGAGCGCACGATGGTCTCGCACGGCCACGAGCCACCCCCCGAGGAGCCGGCCCCGGAGTGCCCGCCCCGCGCCCGGGCCGCCGTCGCCTCCCTCGCGCCCGGCGTGAGCGCACCCTGGATCGCCCAGGCCGCGGGCAACGGCACCCGGGTCTTCGGCGACGTCGGCTGGGACGACACCGGTGCGTGGGACCTGGCCGCCCTGCCCGACCTGCGGCACTGCGAGGCGTTCCTGCCCAACGCGGAGGAAGCCATGCGGTACACGGGCGCGGACTGTCCCCGGGCGGCGGCACACGCCCTGACCGAGTACGTCCCGCTCGCGGTGGTCACCCTCGGCGCCGACGGGGCCTACGCGGTGGACCGGCGGACGGGGGAGACGGCGGAGGTGCCGGCCATCGCCGTCGAGGCGCTCGACCCGACCGGGGCCGGTGACGTGTTCGTCGCCGGGTTCGTCGCCGGGACCCTGGCGGACTGGCCGCTCGCCGACCGGCTGGCCTTCGCCGGGCTGACGGCGGCGCTGTCGGTGCAGGAGTTCGGGGGGTCGCTGTCGGCGCCGGGCTGGTCGGAGATCGCCGCGTGGTGGCGGAAGGTGCAGTCGGTCGAGGAGCAGTCGCCGGCGGCGCTGGACAGGTTCGGGTTCCTGGCGGGGCTGGTGCCGGAGGAGTTGGTGAGGCCCTGGCCGTTGCGGCGTGCCGTCCCCACGATCGGTTTCCGCCGCTCGGCGTGACCGAGCCGCCGTCGTCTCCCGTTTCCGACCCCACCCCAAAACCCCTACGGCGTTGTCACTCCCCCGTCGTACCCTGGGAATCGCGAGGCCGCCCTCAGCTGAGCGGCCGTGACGAGGAGGAACCGCAGGCCTTAAGCGCCGGCCCATGACTCAATCATCGACAGCTCACACCCCCGCGCAGGAGCAGGCGAGAGCACAGCTCACCGTCCCCGCCCAGCACCCCATGGTGACCGTGCTGGGGTCCGGCGACTCCCTCCTGCGCGTGATCGAGAAGGCCTTCCCGGCGGCCGACATCCACGTCCGGGGCAACGAGATCAGCGCGGTCGGCGACCCGAAGGACGTCGCCCTCATTTCGCGCGTGTTCGACGAGATGATGCTGGTGCTCCGCACCGGGCAGCCGATGACGGAGGACGCAGTGGAACGCTCGATCGCCATGCTCAAGGCGAGCGACAACGGCGAGAGCGACGGCCAGGAGACCCCGGCCCAGGTGCTCACGCAGAACATCCTGTCCTCGCGCGGCCGCACCATCCGCCCCAAGACGCTGAACCAGAAGCGCTACGTCGACGCCATCGACAAGCACACGATCGTCTTCGGCATCGGTCCCGCGGGCACCGGCAAGACCTACCTGGCGATGGCCAAGGCGGTGCAGGCCCTGCAGTCCAAGCAGGTCAACCGCATCATCCTGACCCGCCCCGCCGTCGAGGCCGGCGAGCGGCTCGGCTTCCTCCCGGGCACGCTCTACGAGAAGATCGACCCGTACCTGCGCCCGCTCTACGACGCGCTGCACGACATGCTCGACCCGGACTCGATCCCCAAGCTGATGGCGTCGGGAACCATCGAGGTCGCGCCGCTGGCGTACATGCGAGGCCGTACGTTGAACGACGCCTTCATCATCCTGGACGAGGCCCAGAACACGAGCCCCGAACAGATGAAGATGTTCCTCACCCGCCTCGGCTTCGACTCGAAGATCGTGATCACGGGTGACGTGACGCAGGTCGACCTTCCCGACGGGACGAAGAGCGGCCTGCGGCAGGTGCAGGACATCCTGGACGGCGTCGAGGACGTGCACTTCTCCCGGCTGTCGTCGCAGGACGTGGTCCGGCACAAGCTGGTGGGCCGTATCGTCGACGCGTACGAGAAGTACGACACCACGCACGGCACCCAGAACGGCTCGCACAAGAGCCGCGGCAAGTCCGGGCACAAGGGGAAGTAGACACACACAGCACCATGTCGATCGACGTCAACAACGAGTCCGGCACCGAGGTCGACGAGCAGGCGATCCTCGACATCGCCCGCTACGCGCTCGCCAGGATGCGCATCCACCCGCTCTCCGAGCTCTCGGTGATCGTCGTGGACGCCGACGCCATGGAGCAGCTTCACATCCAGTGGATGGACCTCCCCGGCCCGACGGATGTCATGTCCTTCCCCATGGACGAGCTGCGCCCGCCGTCCAAGGACGACGAGGAGCCGCCGCAGGGCCTGCTCGGCGACGTCGTGCTGTGCCCCGAGGTCGCCGAGAAGCAGGGCAAGGAAGCCGAGACGCAGCACACCATGGACGAGGAGCTCCAGCTGCTCACCGTCCACGGCGTGCTGCACCTGCTGGGCTACGACCACGAGGAACCGGACGAGAAGGCCGAGATGTTCGGCCTCCAGGCGGCCATCGTGGACGGCTGGCGCGCGGAGCGGGGCCTGACCGGCCCGTCCCCGGCGCCGACGGTCTCGTAACGCCCGCCGATGAGTCCTCAACTCGCCCTGGGCGCCATCGCCCTGGTCGTCGTGGCATGGCTCGCCGCCTGCGCGGAGGCGGGCCTCGCGCGTGTCTCCAGCTTCCGCGCCGAGGAGGCCGTGCGCTCCGGCCGCCGCGGCAGCGCCAAGCTCTCCCAGGTCGCCGCCGACCCGACCCGCTACCTGAACGTGGCGCTGCTGGTCCGCGTCGCCAGCGAGATGGCCGCCGCCGCGCTGATCACCTACGGCTGCCTCCAGGAGTTCGACGGCACCACCGAGGCCCTCCTGGTCGCCATCGCGGTCATGGTCCTCGTGTCGTACGTCGCGGTCGGAGTCTCCCCGCGCACCATCGGCCGCCAGCACCCGCTGAACACCGCGACGGTCTCCGCGTACGTCCTGGTGCCGCTGGCCCGGATCATGGGCCCCATTCCGTCGCTGCTCATCCTCATCGGTAACGCGCTCACCCCCGGCAAGGGCTTCCGCCGCGGCCCCTTCGCCTCCGAGGCGGAGCTGCGCGCCCTGGTCGACCTGGCCGAGAAGGAGTCCCTCATCGAGGACGAGGAGCGCCGCATGGTGCACTCCGTCTTCGAGCTCGGCGACACCCTCGTGCGCGAGGTCATGGTCCCGCGCACGGACCTGGTGGTGATCGAGCGCTTCAAGTCCATCCGCCAGGCCCTCACCCTCGCCCTGCGCTCCGGCTTCTCGCGCATCCCGGTCACCGGGGAGAGCGAGGACGACATCGTCGGCATCGTGTATCTGAAGGACCTCGTCCGCAAGACGCACATCAGCCGCGACGCCGAGTCCGAGCAGGTGTCCACGGCCATGCGCCCGGCGTTCTTCGTGCCCGACACCAAGAACGCCGGCGATCTGCTGCGCGAGATGCAGAAGGAACGCAACCACGTCGCCGTCGTGATCGACGAGTACGGCGGCACGGCCGGCATCGTCACCATCGAGGACATCCTCGAGGAGATCGTCGGCGAGATCACCGACGAGTACGACCGCGAACTGCCGCCGGTCGAGGAGCTCGGCGAGGACCGCTTCCGCGTCACGGCCCGCCTCGACATCAGCGACCTGGGCGAGCTGTACGGCCTGGAGGAGTTCGACGACGAGGATGTCGAGACGGTCGGCGGGCTGCTGGCCAAGGCGCTGGGCCGGGTCCCCATCGCGGGTGCCTCGTCGGTCGTGGACCTGCCCGACGGCCGGGAGCTGCGCCTGACCGCGGAGGCCGCGGCCGGCCGCCGGAACAAGATCGTGACGGTGCTGGCGGAGCCGGTGGCCACGGCCGGCCCGGACGAGGAGGAGAAACCCGAGTGACCCCGCAGGAACTGCGCGCGTTCTGTCTGTCCTTCAACGCGGCGGTGGAGGACTTCCCGTTCAGCCCGGAGATCTCGGTCTTCAAGGTGCGGGGCAAGCTCTTCGCCCTCTCGTTCCTGGACGCGCGCCCCCTGAAGGTCAACCTCAAGTGCGACCCGGACGAGGCCGTCCGCCTCCGCGGCGAGCACGAAGGCCTCATCGTCCCCGGCTGGCACATGAACAAGCGCCACTGGAACACCGTCACGGCCGACGGCGGGCTCCCGGACCGGCTGGTCCGGGAGCTCGTCGAGGACTCGTACGACCTGGTCGTCGCGGGCCTGCCGCGGGCGGACCGCCTGCGCCTCGACCGCCCCTGACGCTTCCGTATGCTCGGATCATGACCGACAGCAGCGCGCTCGACCCCGAGGACCGCAAGATCGTCACCCTGGCCCGCTCCGCCCGGGCCCGCAACGGCGTGCCCGAGGGCGCGGCCGTACGCGACGAGACCGGACGCACCTACGTCGCGGCCACCGTGGCACTCGACTCCCTGAAGCTCAGTGCCCTGCGGACGGCCGTGGCGATGGCGGTGGCCTCGGGTGCGACGTCCCTGGAGGCCGCGGCCGTCGTGACGGAGGCGGAGACCGCGTCCGACGCGGACCGGGCGGCCGTACGGGACCTCGGCGGCGCGGGGACGCCGGTGCTGGTTGCGGGACCCGACGGAACGGTCCGGACCACCGTCACCGCCGGCTGAACTTCGCTGTAACCGCCGGTAATTAGGCCAGTTTTCAACCTTGCCGCCGCCTGCCCCACACGCATCAATGGAACCGTAAGTTCTGACGGACCGTCAGGTTCGGCTCTCGCGCAGCGTGCCCGCACTCACCTGCCGAGCGGTCCCCCCCCATGGAAAGGGAGCCGGAATCCCATGAGATGCAAGCGAAAGCGAATCGGAGCAGGTGCGGCCCTGGCTGCCGGGGCCCTCGCGGTCACCGGGCTCGCCTTCGCCCCGGCGGCCCTCGCCGTCACCCCCCAGACGGCGACGATCACCGCGGACTGCGGCGGCTTCGGCAGCGGCGAGGCCACGCTCACCGCCACGCAGGACGGCACCGCCGCCACCCTCACCCTCAAGTCCTCCGCGATCACGGCGCCCATCGCGCTGGGAGAGGACTCGATCACTTCCACCCTCACCCTGGTGAAGAGCGGCGGCGGCACCGTCGACTTCACCGGCACGGAGAACCCGGCGATGGCCGTCGGCGCCCCCGTCGAGGTCGGTCCCCTCAGCTCCACCGTGGCCTCCGGCGACAGCCTGGAGGCCTTCGGCGGCTCGCTGAAGATGACCGTCTTCGGCATCACCATCACCTGCACGGCGACCGGGCCGCAGTCACCGGGCCCGTTCGTGTTCGACTGAGAACGACCGCGAACGCGGCCCCGCAGTCAGAGCGCGTCGGGGCCGCGCTCGCCCGTCCGCACCCGCACGACCGTGTCGACGGGCAGCGCCCACACCTTGCCGTCGCCGATCTTGCCGGTGTGCGCGGCCTTCACGACCGCGTCGATGACGGCCTCGGCGTCCGCGTCCTCGACGACGACCTCGATCCGCACCTTCGGCACCAGGTCCACCTGGTACTCGGCGCCGCGGTACACCTCGGTGTGGCCGCGCTGCCGGCCGTAGCCGCTGGCCTCGCTCACGGTCAGACCGTGCACGCCGAGTTCCTGAAGGGCGTTCTTGACCTCGTCGAGGCGGTACGGCTTGACGATCGCGGTGATGAGCTTCATGCCTGGGGGGTGACCTTCTGGGCGGGGGAGAGGACGGAGGAGGAGACCGGGGCGCCGTGGCCCAGGACCCCGTGATCGTAGGCCGTCTCGGCGTGCACCGTAAGGTCCAGGCCGGTCTGCTCCTGCTCCTCGCTCGCGCGCAGGCCCATCGTGGCGTCGATCAGCCTGCCGATCCCGTACGTCACGCCGAACGCGTACACCGCCACCACGACCACCGCCACCAGCTGCCTGCCGAGCTGACCGAGCCCGCCGCCGTACAGGAGGCCCTCGGTGCCGCCGGTCATCGACTCCACGGCGAAGACGCCGATGAGGAGCGTGCCGATGACACCGCCGACCAGATGGACACCGACCACGTCCAGGGAGTCGTCGTAGTTCAGCTTGAACTTCCAGCTCACGGCGTACGAGCAGACGACACCGGCCGCGAGGCCCACGACCAGCGCGCCGAGCAGGGAGACCGACCCGCAGGACGGGGTGATGGCGACCAGGCCCGCGACCGCGCCGGACGCGGCGCCCAGGGTGGTGGGGTGGCCGTCGCGCTTCTGCTCCACGAAGAGCCAGCCGAGCAGGCCGGTGCAGCCCGCGGCGAGGGTGTTGAGGAACGCGGCGGCCGCGAGGCCGTTGGCGCCGAGCGCGGAGCCCGCGTTGAAGCCGAACCAGCCGAACCACAGCAGACCGGCGCCCAGCATCACCATGGGCAGGTTGTGCGGGCGCATGGCGTCCTTCTTGAAGCCCATGCGCGGGCCCAGGACCAGGCACAGCGCCAGCCCCGAGGCACCGGAGACGATCTCCACGGGCAGCCCGCCGGCGAAGTCCAGGGCGCCCAGCCGCTCCAGGATCCAGCCGCCCGGCCCCCACACCCAGTGCGCGACCGGAACGTATACGAGCAGCGCCCACACCGGCACGAAGACCAGCCAGGCCCCGAACTTCGCCCGGTCCGCGACGGCACCGCTGACCAGGGCGGCCGTGATGATCGCGAAAGTGAGCTGGAAGGTGGCGAAGAGGACGGTGGGGACGGTGCCCTGGACGCTGTCCGGGCCGAGGCCGCTCATCCCGGCGTGCTCCAGCCCGCCGATGAGACCGCCGGCGGCGTCCTCGCCGAAGGTGAGCGAGTAGCCGGCAGCCAGCCACACCACCGTCACCAGGGCGATCGAGACGAAGCTCATCATCAGCATGTTGAGGACGCTCTTCGTGCGGACCATGCCGCCGTAGAAGAGGGCCAGACCCGGGGTCATCAGCAGGACGAGGGCGGTGGCGGCGAGCAGCCAGGCGGTGTCACCGGTGTCGGCGCTTGCGGCGGCGAGGGTCACGGTTGTCTCCAACGGTGCGGGGGCTCGTCAGAGATTCACCGCCCCTCGTTTCCGGTTGCGTACGGGTGTGTTTCGGTGACGTTTCGTTGCGTGAGGGTTTCGGGAAGCTCACGGAAGGCGTCCGGTGCGGGGCGGGTCCGGGGATCAGGGACAATGGGCGCCATGAGCGTTCGTACCCAGTCATCCGAAGAGCCGGCCGGAGCTGTCCACAGGGCTGGCTTCGCCTGCTTCGTGGGCCGTCCCAACGCGGGCAAGTCCACCCTCACGAACGCTCTGGTCGGCCAGAAGGTGGCGATCACGGCGAACCAGCCCCAGACGACGCGGCACACCGTGCGGGGCATCGTGCACCGCCCGGACGCCCAGCTGATCCTGGTCGACACCCCCGGCCTGCACAAGCCGCGCACGCTGCTCGGCGAGCGGCTCAACGACGTGGTGCGCACGACGTGGGCCGAGGTCGACGTGATCGGTTTCTGTCTTCCGGCCAACGAGAAACTCGGCCCCGGCGACCGTTTCATCGCGAAGGAACTGGCGTCCATCAAGAAGACGCCGAAGATCGCGATCGTCACGAAGACCGACCTGGTGGACGGCAAGACGCTCGCCGAGCAGCTCATCGCGATCGACCAGCTCGGCAAGGAGCTCGGCTTCGAGTGGGCGGAGATCGTCCCGGTGTCGGCGGTCGGCGACAAGCAGGTGGGCCTGCTGGCCGACCTGATCGTCCCGCTGCTGCCGGAGGGGCCGGCGCTCTACCCCGACGGGGAGCTCACCGACGAGCCCGAGCAGGTCATGATCGCGGAGTTGATCCGCGAGGCCGCGCTGGAAGGAGTGCGCGACGAGCTGCCGCACTCCATCGCCGTCGTCGTCGAGGAGATACTTCCGCGCGAGGACCGTCCCGCCGACAAGCCCCTCCTCGACATCCACGCCTTCGTCTACATCGAGCGTCCCAGCCAGAAGGGCATCATCATCGGCCCCAAGGGCAAGCGCCTGAAGGAGGTCGGCATCAAGTCCCGCAAGCAGATCGAGGCGCTGCTCGGCACACCCGTCTTCCTCGACCTGCATGTGAAGGTGGCGAAGGACTGGCAGCGGGACCCCAGGCAGCTGCGGAAGCTGGGTTTCTGAGGGCCCTCGTCAGAGGGTCGCGGGGAGGCTCGCCCATACCGCGTTGCCGCCGGTGAGGGTCGAGCGGGTGATGCCCCAGGCTTCGGCTGTCTCCCGTACGAGCAGCAGGCCGCGGCCGCCCTCGTCGTCGGGGCCGGGGCAGCGGTCGGGGATGCCGCGGCCCGTGAGGTCGCCGTCGTGCACCTCCAGCCGGAAGCGCGCGTCCGTCATCAGCTGGACACCGCACAGGATCCGTTCGCTCAGCGTGTGCAGTACGGCGTTGGTCACCAGCTCGGACACGAGCAGCACCGCGCTCGCGCACAGCTCGTCGGGCACGTGCCACGCGTCCAGCCGGGCACGCATCGCGTGGCGGGCGACTCTGACACTGGTCCGCTGCGGTGGCAGCTCCAGCCAGTCGGTGCGGTCCGGGCGTACCGCGTCCAGGAACCGGGGCGTGGGTGTCGTGTGGGGGGACACGGCGATCGCCTTCCGTGGGGGGTGGGCGCAATCAAGGAAGGGATGAGCGGACAACGGACCGGCCGGGTGGGGGAGTTGCTGGTTCCGGAAGCCTGGTCACACAAGTAATCATGCTCGCAGAGCAGTTCACGCTGCAACCATCTGTTCGATGGGACCTGACGGGCGACGTCCCTGCGGACCTGCCGGAGCCCGCCCCCGTGGGCGTCAGGCGGTGGGGCGCTGTGCCTCCAGCAGCTCCCGGTACCAGTGGTAGGACGCCTTGGGGGTCCGCTCCAGGGTGTCGAAGTCGACGTGGACCAGGCCGAAGCGGCGTGCGTAGCCCTCCGCCCACTCGAAGTTGTCGAGCAGGGACCACACGAAGTAGCCGCGCACGTCGACGCCCGCCTCGACCGCCCGGTGCAGGGCCCGGACGTGGCCGTCCAGGTAGGTGATGCGGTCCTGGTCGTCGACGTCCGGGTACGAGCAGCCGTTCTCGGTGATGACCACGGGCGGGAGCCGGTCGCCGTAGCGGGCGCGGAAGGCGGTGAGGAGCTCGGTGAGGCCCTCCGGGACGACCGGCCAGCCGAAGTCCGTGACCGGGCGCCCCTCGATCTCCCGCACGGAGAAGGGCAGTTCGGCGGGCATGGTGATGCCGCCGAACTCGATCTCCGCGCCCTGCGGAGCACCCACCCTGGTCGGGGCGTAGTAGTTGATCCCGTACCAGTCGAGCGGCTCGGCGATCACCTTCAGGTCCGCCTCCACGTCTCCCGGCATCAGCTCGCCGATGCCGTCCGGGTACCGCCCCAGCAGCAACGGGTCCGCGAACACACGGTTCAGCAGCAGGTCGTAGAAGTCCGCGGCCTCCACGTCCGCCGCCTCGGCCGACGCCGCCCAGGTCGGGCCGTGCGAGTTGGCGACACCGATGTCCGTGGCGCCCGAGGCGCGCAGGGCCCGGACGGCCAGGCCGTGGGCGAGCAGCTGGTGGTGGGCCGCCGGCAGCGCGTCGAACAGCAGCTGTTTGCCCGGTGCGTGCACGCCCAGGGCGTGGCCCAGCAGGGTGTGCTCGGCGGGCTCGTTCAGGGTGATCCACTTCGTCACCCGGTCGCCGAGGCGGCCCGCGACCGTCGACACGTACGCGGCGAAGCGCTCGGCGGTGTCCCGCTCCAGCCAGTCCAGGCCGGTCGGCAGATCCCAGTGGAACAGGGTCGGCACCGGGCGGATCCCCGCCGCGCACAGGTCGTCGACCAGCCGGTCGTAGAAGTCCAGGCCCTTCTCGGAGCGCACCCGCGGCCACGAGATCGAGAAGCGGTAGGCGTTCACGCCCAGGCCTGCCAGCAGGGCCACGTCCTCGCGGTGGCGGTGGACGTGGTCGCAGGCGACCGCGGCCGTCGAGCCGTCCTTCACCCGTCCCGGCACGGCCGTGAAGGCGTCCCACACGGACGGCTCGCGTTCGTCCGCGCCGCCCTCGATCTGGTGCGCGGAGGTGGACACGCCCCAGAGGAAGCCGGCCGGGAAGCGGGGGATCGGGTTGCCTGCGTCAGTCGCCATGCGCTGGATCATCCGTACCGGCGGTAACGGAAGTCAACGGCCGGGCGGGAGGGAGCTGTTGCCCGGCCGGTGGGGTGGGACCGTCACGCCCCTTCCTTCAGCACCCGGGAGATCAGCCTGCGCTGCTCGTCCGTCAGCCGGGGGTCCGCGCAGTACACGGTCTTCCCGTCCACCGTGAGCTGGTAGGCGAACCCGTCCGGGACCCCGACCGGAGGCGTGCTCCGCCCGGCGGCCAGGGCCTGATCGGCCAGGGCGTGCCATTCCGGGGCATCGGGCCGGTCCGCGGTGTCCACCTCGGCGTACCGCTCGATGCCCGCGAACCCGCCCGTGCGCCTCACCTGAATCCGCATGGCACCTGTCTAGTACGGAACTACAGGGTCCGCACCCCGACCTGCTCCCAGGCCTTCGAGACGGCGTCCAGTTCCTCCCCGTCGCCGAAGCGCTCCCGGGCGGCCTTCACGGTGAGCGTCGCGAAGTCGGCGAACATCGCCTGCTGCTTCAGCTCGCCGCCGGTCAGGACGTCGTACCAGACCTGTCCGGCCCGTTCCCAGGCGTGGCCGCCGAGGGCCGTGGCGGCCAGGTAGAAGGCGTGGTTCGGGATGCCGGAGTTGATGTGGACACCGCCGTTGTCGCGGCCGGTGCGCACGAAGTCGTCCATGGTCGCCGGCTGCGGGTCCTTGCCGAGGACGTCGTCGTCGTACGCCGTGCCCGGCTCCTTCATGGAGCGCAGCGCCACGCCCGTCACCCGCGGGGCGAGCAGGCCCGCGCCGATCAGCCAGTCGGCCTCGGCGGCGGTCTGGCCGAGCGTGTACTGCTTGATCAGGGCGCCGAAGACGTCCGACAGGGACTCGTTGAGCGCGCCGGGCTGGCCGAAGTAGGTGAGGTTGGCCGTGTACTGCGTGACGCCGTGCGCGAGTTCGTGGCCGATGACGTCGATCGGGATGGTGAAGTCGAGGAAGATCTCGCCGTCCCCGTCGCCGAAGACCATCTGCTCGCCGTTCCAGAAGGCGTTGTTGTAGTCGCGGTCGTAGTGCACCGTCGCGTTCAGCGGGAGGCCGTCGCCGTCGATCGAGTCGCGCCGGTAGGCCTGGAGGAACAGCTCGAAGGTGGCGCCGAGGCCCGCGTAGGCCCGGTTGACGGTGGCGTCCTTGCCGGGCTTGTCGCCCTCGCCGCGGACCTTGTGGCCGGGCAGGTCGGTGCCGTGCCGGGCGTCGTGGATCGTGCGCTGCGGCTTGCCGTCGGCGACCGCTGCGACGGCACTCGCGCCGATGACCGTGGTGAGGCGGCGCTGGGTGCGCTCGAAGGCGTCGCGCTGCAGGGTGCGGCGGGCGGGTCCGGCGAGCGCGGGGTCCTCGGCCTGGGCGAGCCGGTCGAGGACGTGGGGCGGAACGATGGTGCAGAAGACGGGCTCGAAGCCCCCGTGAGTCGTCATGCCCGGCACCCTTGCACTGCGTGACGAAACTGTCACTAGTCGCCACCATGATTGGTGAAATACCGGGACAACGGCCCTCACGCTCCGTGCAGGGTGCTATGAGGAAGTGGGATGGCGCACTTTTTGTCCCGTTTGGGCGTACGGTCCCGCATACTGATACGACCCCACGCGCCGGGGAGAGGCTCGGCTAGCATGCTGCGCATCATGCGTTTCGGGCTGCTTCTCCTTAGCTGCCGCGGCGAGGGCCTGTAGTCGAGGCCGACTCCCTCCCCGCGGAGCTTGGTGCTGCGTCGTCGGCCGTCCTTCCGGACACCTCCTGAGGAGCCCTAAGCATCATGGCGAACCGCCAGCAGCCCAGTTCCATGCCGATCCACAAGTACGGCCGCTACGAGCAGGTCGACATCCCGGACCGCACCTGGCCGGAGCAGCGCATCACCACCGCCCCCCGCTGGCTCTCCACAGACCTGCGCGACGGCAACCAGGCCCTGATCGACCCCATGTCGCCCGCCCGCAAGCGCGCCATGTTCGACCTGCTGGTCAAGATGGGCTACAAGGAGATCGAGGTCGGCTTCCCGGCCTCGGGGCAGACCGACTTCGACTTCGTGCGCTCCATCATCGAGGAGCCCGGGGCCATCCCCGACGACGTCACCATCTCCGTACTGACCCAGGCCCGCGAGGACCTGATCGAGCGCACGGTGGAGTCCCTGAAGGGCGCCAGGCGCGCCACCGTCCACCTGTACAACGCCACCGCGCCGGTCTTCCGCCGGGTCGTCTTCCGCGGTTCCAAGGACGACATCAAGCAGATCGCCGTCGACGGCACGCGCCTGGTCATGGAGTACGCCGAGAAGCTGCTGGGCCCCGAGACCGAGTTCGGCTACCAGTACAGCCCGGAGATCTTCACCGACACCGAGCTGGACTTCGCGCTGGAGGTCTGCGAGGCGGTCATGGACGTCTGGCAGCCCGGGCCGGGCCGCGAGATCATCCTGAACCTGCCGGCCACCGTGGAGCGCTCCACGCCCTCCACGCACGCCGACCGCTTCGAGTGGATGGGCCGCAACCTCTCCCGCCGCGAGCACGTCTGCCTGTCGATCCACCCCCACAACGACCGCGGCACCGCCGTCGCCGCCGCCGAGCTGGCCCTGATGGCCGGCGCCGACCGCGTCGAGGGCTGCCTGTTCGGCCAGGGCGAGCGCACCGGCAACGTCGACCTGGTCACCCTGGGCATGAACCTGTTCTCGCAGGGCGTCGACCCGCAGATCGACTTCTCCGACATCGACGAGATCCGTCGTACGTGGGAGTACTGCAACCAGATGGAGGTCCACCCGCGCCACCCGTACGTGGGCGACCTGGTCTACACGTCCTTCTCCGGCTCCCACCAGGACGCCATCAAGAAGGGCTTCGACGCCATGGAGGCCGACGCCGCCGCCAAGGGCGTCACCGTCGACGACATCGAGTGGGCCGTCCCCTACCTGCCCATCGACCCCAAGGACGTCGGCCGCTCCTACGAGGCGGTCATCCGGGTCAACTCGCAGTCCGGCAAGGGCGGTATCGCCTACGTCCTGAAGAACGACCACAAGCTGGAACTGCCGCGCCGGATGCAGATCGAGTTCTCGAAGCTGATCCAGGCGAAGACGGACGCCGAGGGCGGCGAGGTCACGCCGAAGGACATCTGGGCCGTCTTCCAGGACGAGTACCTGCCGAACCCCGAAAACCCGTGGGGCCGGATCCAGGTGCGCAACGGCCAGTCGACGACCGACACCGACGGTGTGGACACGCTGAAGGTGGAGGCCACGGTCGACGGCCGGGACACCGTCCTCGCCGGTACGGGCAACGGTCCGATCTCGGCCTTCTTCGACGCCCTGCAGTCCGTCGGCATCGACGTACGCCTGCTGGACTACCAGGAGCACACGATGAGCGAGGGCGCCTCCGCGCAGGCCGCCTCCTACATCGAGTGCGCGATCGACGACAAGGTTCTGTGGGGCATCGGAATCGACGCCAACACCACCCGGGCCTCGCTGAAGGCCGTGGTCTCTGCCGTCAACCGCGCGGCTCGCTGATCGGCCGTACGGGTCTGCGGCCACCGACCGCCCACGGAAGCCACAGGGGCTCCGTCCGCCGTTGTCCGGCGGGCGGGGCCCCGTCGCATACCGGCCATTCGCTGTGGAGGTCACGGAAAGGTCTCCTCCGGGGTGCTGACTCCTCGTCTTGGATGTGGCTAACATCACGCAAGCGCGGCGACGTTGCCGTGCGGCGTGACGGAGGTGCGACGTGCTGCCAGGACGGGGACGAAACGGCCATGCCGCCAGGCTTTCTCGCATCCTGGGCACCCGAACCGCGTGGACGGCCGCCGGTGACGGAGAGTTCTTCTGCCCCGGCTGCGGCGGCGACCGCAACTACCAGCGGCTGACGGGACAACGCCGCTTCACCCTGCTCGGCCTGCCCGTGCTGCCGCGCGGCGAGACCGGGCCGGTCGTGGAGTGCGCGGCCTGCCGCCGCCACTTCGGCACCGACGTCCTCGACCATCCGACCACCACCCGCTTCTCCGCGATGCTCCGCGACGCCGTGCACACCGTGGCCCTCGCGGTGCTTGCGGCGGGCGGCGCCGGATCGCGTACGGCACTGGAGGCCGCCGTCCTCGCCGTGCGCGCGGCCGGTTTCGACGAGTGCACGGAGGAGCAGCTGGCCGCCCTCGTCGAGGCGCTGGAGGCCGACACCGGCCGGATCGCCGGTGAACCCTGCGGTGCGGGGCTGGCCATAGAGCTCCACGAGGCGCTGGACCCGCTCACTCCGCACCTCGCCGCCGTCGGCCGCGAATCGATCCTGCTTCAGGGCGCCCGCATCGCCCTGGCCGACGGCCCGTACACCCCGGCCGAGCGGGACGTGCTCGCGACCGTGGGGGCGGCGCTCACCATCTGCTCCGACGACGTGACCCGGCTGCTCGCCGCGGCGGCACGCACCCCCTCGTAGAGCGCACGCCCCCTCGTCAGAGCGGGCACCCCGGGGTCCGCCCCCTGCGCAGGGTCCACCCCCTGCTACTCCCCGGGGAGTAACGCGCGGCCGGGACCGCCCCCGGCAGTACTCCCCGGTTCGGCCTCACGCCCGACGAACCGGCCCCCGTCCGGCGGGAGTCTGGAGACCGATCCAGACACCCGACCGGAGGGAGCCGCACACATGGGGGCCGTAAGGACGCGCACCGGGCCGAGGCGGGCCGTGCCCTGGGTGGTGCTCGGGCTGTGGCTGGCCGCGCTCGTGCTGGTCGGGCCGCTCGCCGGCAAGTTCGCCGGCATCCAGCAGAACCGTGCCGTCGACTACCTGCCCGACCGCGCCGACTCGACGCAGGTGGCGCGGATCCAGGACGAGTTGCCCGGCGGTGAGGCGACCGACCTGGTGCTCGTGTACCACCGCGGCGGCGGCCTCACCGACGCCGACCGGCGCACCGCCGACGAGCAGATCACCGAGGTGAGCGGCGCCTACGACCTGACGGGGGAACCGAAGGGCATCCCGTCGAAAGACGGCTCCACCCTGATGTACCCGGTCTCCACCACCCAGCCCGGCCAGGACGACGAGGCCCGCGACGCCTTCGTCGACGGGGTGCGGGACATCGCCGAGGGCGGTGACGGACTGACCGTCGAGGTCGGCGGGCCGGGCGCGCTCAACACCGACATGAACAAGGTGTTCGGCACGCTCGACGCCACGCTGCTGTTCGCCACGCTCGGCGTCGTCACCGTGCTGCTGATCCTCATCTACCGCAGCCCCTTCCTCTGGCTGGTGCCGCTCGCCGTGGCGGGTGTCGCCGCCGCCGTGGCGATGGCCGCCGGGTACGGACTTCACGAGCTGTTCGACGTGACCGTCACCGGCCAGAGCGGCGGCGTGATGACCGTGCTCGTCCTCGGCGCGGGCACCGACTACGCGTTGCTGATCGTCTCCCGCTACCGCGAGGAACTACGGCGCCACGAGCGGCCGTACGACGCCATGCGCGCCGCGCTGCGCGGCTGCGGACCGGCCGTCCTGGCCTCTTCGGGGACCGTCGCGGCCGGGCTGCTGTGCCTGCTCGCCGCGGACCTCAACAGCAGCCGCGGCATGGGACCGGTCGGCATGGCCGGGGTGCTGGCCGCGCTGGTCGCCATGACGACCCTCCTGCCGGCGGTCCTGGTGCTGCTGGGGCGGCGCGTCTTCTGGCCGCTGGTCCCCGCCTTCGGCAGCGAGCCCAAGGCCCGGCGGTCGCTGTTCGCCGCGATGGGCTCCTCGGCGACCCGGCGCCCCGCCCTCGTGCTCGCGGCCGGTGCCGTGCTGCTCGGCGCCCTCGCGCTCGGCACGTTCAACCTGTCCGGCAGCCTGAAGCAGGAGGACTCCTTCACCGAACGGCCCGAATCCATCACCGCCATGCAGATCCTGGCGCGGGAGTATCCCGAGCGCAGTAGCCGGCCCGTGACGGTCATCGCACCTGAGCAGCGGGCCGGGGCGGCCGCCGACCGCGCCCGCGCGACCGAGGGCGTCGCCGAGGTGTCCCCCGGCCGCAGCGGCTCCGGCTGGAGCGAGATCGCCGTCTTCACCACCGCCGCCCCCGAGACACCGGCCGAGACCCGGACCATCGAGGCACTCCGGGCCACGCTCGACCCCATGGGTGCGTACGTCGGCGGGCCCAGCGCCCAGCAGATCGACCTGGCCGACAGCGAGTCACGGGACCGGAAGGTGATCGTGCCGCTGGTGCTGGCCGCCGTGTTCGTCATCCTGGTCGGCCTGTTGCGCAGTCTGGTCGCGCCGCTGCTGTTGCTGACCGCCGTGGTGGCGGTCTGGGGCGCCGCGCTCGGCATCGGCGGGCTGGTGTTCGAGCCGGTGCTGGGGTTCGCCGGGACCGATCCCGGACTCGGGCTGCTGTCCTTCGTGTTCCTGGTCGCCCTCGGCGTCGATTACGGCATCTTCCTGATGCACCGGATGCGGGAGGAGTCCGTGCGCGGGGCCGAGCCGGAGGCGGCGGCGCTCACCGCGCTGCGGACGACCGGTGGGGTCATCGCCTCCGCCGGTGTGGTGCTGGCGGCGACGTTCGCGGTGCTCACCACGCTGCCGATGGTGGGCCTGGTGGAGCTCGGGTTCGTGATCGCGGTCGGGGTGCTGCTCGACACCTTCCTGGTGCGGACGTACCTGGTGACGACGGCGAGTGTGCTGCTGAAGCGGCGGGTGTGGTGGCCGGGGGAGCTCTCGCGTGTGCCGGAGTCCGGCGTCGGTGCCGGGGCCGGGGTGATCCGCAACCCGGTGGAGCGGGGTGCCGCTCTCGGTGGGACGGGTGCCGCCCCCAGCGGCACGCATGCCCGCAGCCAAGCGGAATAGAGCGGCGTCCCTCCCTCCCGGAGGGGCGCCTTCCTGACCGAGGATGAGGACCGTGCAGGCACCCACCACCCCGCATCCCCCCACCCCGCATCCCCCCACCCCGCAGACGACTTGGTCGCGGTCCGCCGAGCGGATCATCGGCGTGATCAACCGTGACCCCCTGACCGCCCCGCACGCCGCCCGCAACGACGCGCTGCTCGCCGTCGTCGCCGCGGCGCTCGCCGTCGCCCTGGCGCTGCTCGTCGACGACGGGCGCAGGCCCGACGCGCTGGGCTGGACGCTGCTGGTCGCCTGCAACGTGCCGATCGCGTGGCGGCGCCGGCGACCGTTGCTCGTGCTGCTCGCGGTCGTGGCCTGCGTCGCCCCGTACCACGCCCTCGACAACACCCACTCGGCGCCGACCCCGGCGACGTACATCGCCCTCTACACCGTCGCCGTGACCGGCCGGACGCTGCGTACCGTCCTGGTCGGCGCCGGCGTCATCGGCCTCTCGGTCAGCGTGATGCTCACCGTCAGCATGCACGAGGCGCTGGAAGTGCTCCGCATATCGGGCTGGGTCGTGGCCGTGCTGTTCTGCGGTGTCGACGTGCGCGTCTACCGCCAGTACGTCGCCTCGATCGTGGAGCGGGCCGAACGGGCCGAACGGACCCGGGAGGAAGAGGCCCGGCGGCGGGTCGCCGAGGAGCGGCTGCGGATCGCCCGGGACCTGCACGACCTGCTCGCCCACAGCATCACCCTCATCGGTGTGCAGACCTCCGTCGCCGCCCACGTCCTGTCCGCCGACCCCGAGCGGCTCGACCGGGAGACGGTGGCCAAGGCCCTCGACGACATCTCCGACACCTGCCGCAGCGCCCGCGGCGAACTCCGCACGACCCTGGAGGTGCTGCGCGAGCACGGTCCCCCGGACGCCCGCGGGCCGCTGCCCGGCCTCGACGGGCTGCCCGACCTGGCGGAGGCGGCACGGCTGGCCGGTGCCCGGGTCGAGCAGACCGTACGCGTGGGACAGGCACCGCCCGCCGTCGGCGTCGCCGCCTACCGCATCGTGCAGGAGGCACTGACGAACGCCGTACGGCACGCGGGGCCGGAACCGGCCGTCCACGTCGAACTGGACGAACGGCAGGGCGCCCTGCACCTGTCGGTCCGTGACGACGGCACCGGCCCGGCCCCGGGCGGCACCCCGGGGTTCGGGCTCGTCGGGATGCGGGAGCGGGCCCGCAGCGTCGGTGGCACACTCGACGCCGGACCGCGTGCCGGGGGCGGATACGAGGTGACGGCGGTCCTGCCGCTGACCATGACGGGGGAGGGAGCCGGATGACCGTACGGGTGCTGCTCGCGGACGACCAGACGCTGGTGCGGGAGGCGTTCGCGATGCTGGTGGAGTCGGCCCGGGACATGGAGGTCGTCGGCCGGGCCGCCACCGGCCGGCAGGCCCTCGAACTGGCCCGCGGCGCACGCCCCGACCTCGTGGTGATGGACATCCGCATGCCCGACCTGGACGGCATCGAGGCGACCCGGCTCATCGCCGCCGACGACGACCTCGCGGGCGTGAGGGTCCTCGTCCTCACCACGTACGACACCGACGAGAACATCGTCGAGGCGCTGCGGGCCGGTGCCTCCGGGTTCCTGGTAAAGGACACCCGGCCGGCCGAACTCCTCGACGCCATCCGCACGGTCGCCGCCGGCGAGGCCCTCCTCTCGCCCGGCCCCACGGCGCGGCTGATCCAGCGGTTCCTGCGCAGCCCCCGCGCACCCGAGACGGGCGGGCCCGAGTGCCTGTCCGGGCGGGAACGGGAGGTGCTCGCGCTCGTCGCGCGCGGCCTCAACAACACGGAGATCGGCGACGCGCTCGGTCTGAGCCCGCTCACCGCGAAGACGCACGTCAGCCGCATCATGGGCAAGCTGGCGGCACGGGACCGGGCCCAGCTCGTGATCGTCGCCTACGAGTCGGGGATGGTGACGCCGGGCAGCTTCTGACGGACCGGCCCGCTACAGCAGTCCGGCCGCCGCGAGGTATTTCCCGACCTGCTCCACCTCGCCCGGCGCCAGCGGGATCTGCGGCTGCGCCGTCGCCGGGCAGTCGATGATGCCGCGCAGGTGCAGCGCGGCCTTGAACGCCCCGATCGCCGAGGAGTTCGGGCCCATGCGGGCCGGATCGCCGACCGTCACCATGCCGAACAGGGCGCACAGCCGCTCCTGTTCGGCACGGGCCCCGTCCGGGTCGCCGGCGCGGCACAGCCGGTCCAGGCGCACATAGCCGTGCGGGTCGACGTTGCCGAGGCCCGGCACCGTGCCGTCCGCGCCGATCGCGAGGGCCGCGTCGACGATCAGCTCGGACCCGGTCAGCACGCTGAAGCCGGTGATGCCCCGGCGCTGCCGGACACCCGTCACGACCTGGCGGAAGGCGGCCAGGTCCCCACTGGAGTCCTTGAGCCCGGCCACGACCCCGTCGGCGGCGAGTTCCAGCACCACGTCTACCGGCAGCTTCGTGTGGACGGCGACGGGAAGGTCGTAGGCGATGACCGGGACCGGGCTCGCGGCGGCGATGGCGCGGTAGTGACGGGCGATCTCCGCGGGGTGCGTGCGGGTGTAGAACGGGGCGGTGACGACGACGGCGTCCGCGCCCGCCGCCGTCACCGACGCGACATGGTCCAGGACCCGTGGTGTCGTCATGTCGATCGCCCCGGCCAGCACCGGGAGTTGCCCGCCCAGATGACCCGTGACCGACTCCACGACCAGCCTGCGCTGCCGGTCCGGCAGGAACGCCGCCTCCGAGGTCGAGCCGAGGACGAACAGTCCGTGCACCCCGCCGGCCACCAGATGGTCGGCCAGCCGGAGCAGGGAGGGGACGTCCACCTCGCCGTCCGGTGTCAGGGGCGTGCAGACGGGCGGGATGACACCGGTCAGCGGGGTGAACGTCATGGGGCCTCCATCGGGTCGCACCGGCGGACGAGGTCGCGGGTCGAGTCGTCCTCCCGGACAGGATGGTGGCAGCGGTAGCGGTGTGCGGGCGCCGACGCGGCGGAGAAGCCCGGCATCTCCTGCGCGCAGGTGCCGTCCGCCTTCCAGCAGCGCGTGCGGAACGGGCAGCCGCTCGGCGGGCGGGTCGCCGACGGCACCGGACCCACCAGCGGAATGGGGTCGACCGGGTCGAGCAGGCCGGGCGTGGCGGAGAACAGGGCGCGGGTGTACGGGTGCCGGGCCCGGCCGGTGACCAGGGCGGCCGGGGCGTCCTCCACGATCCGGCCCAGGTACATGGTGATCACCCGGTCGCTCATCCGCCGTACCGTGCGGATGTCGTGGGAGACGAACACCAGGGCCAGGCCCAGGCGTTCCTTCAGGTCGAGCAGGAGGTTGAGGATCTGCGCACGGACCGACACGTCCAGTGCGCTGGTCGGTTCGTCCGCCACGACCAGACCCGGGTCCAGCGCGAGCGCGCGGGCGATCGCGACGCGCTGGCGCTGCCCGCCCGACAACTGGGCCGGCAGAGCGGCGGCGAGGGCCCGGGGGAGACCCACGAGGGACATCAGCTCACGCACTCTCTCCTCACGTCGGCCTTTCGTGCCGCGCTCGTGCACGTCCAGCGGGTCGCGCAGGATCTGCCGGACGGTCAGACGGCGGTTCAGTGCCGTCGACGGGTCCTGGAAGACCATGCCGACGCCGCCGCCGACGGCCCTGCGGCGCTCGGCGGCCGGCATCGCCCACAGGTCGCGGCCCCGGAACGACACCGTCCCGCGCGTCGGCCGCTCCGCCCCGACCAGCACCTTCGCCAGCGTCGACTTGCCGCAGCCGGACTCGCCGACCACCCCCACGGTCTCGCCGGGCGCGACGGCCAGATCGACGCCGGTCAGCGCGTACACCCGGTCCCGGGTGAACAGGCCCCCGCTGCGGGCCCTGTGGACGACGTGCGCATCCGCCAACTCCACCAGCGCGTTCATGACACCGCCTCGGTCTCCGTGGCCGCCGGACGCACGGCCGGGTGATGACAGGCCGCCGTGTGTCCGGGAGGGCCGGACCGGGCCGGGGCCGTCGTACGGCACACCTCGGCGACGCGCGGACACCGGCCGGCGAAGCGGCACCCCGCCGGGAAGTCCGCCGGGGACGGCACGACGCCCCTGATCTGCGTCAACCGCTCCTGTGCCGACTCCAGCGACAGCACACTGCCGAGCAGGCCGCGCGTGTAGTGGTGCGCCGGTGCCTCCACCAGGTCGGCGGTCACGCCCGTCTCCACGATCTGACCGCCGTACATCACCACCACCCGGTCGGTGACGTCCGCGACCAGCGCCAGGTCGTGCGAGACGAGGATCAGGGCGAAGCCGAGCTCCTCGCGCAGCCGCAGCAGCAACTCCACGACCTGGGCCTGCACGGTCACGTCCAGGGCGGTCGTCGGCTCGTCGGCGACGATCAGCCGCGGATCGCGGGAGAGGGCCATGGCGATCAGGACGCGCTGGCGCTGGCCGCCGGACAACTCGTGCGGGTAGCTGCGCAGGGTGCGTCCGGGGTCGAGACCGACCATCGTCAGCAGCTCCGCCGGACCGCGGCGCCCGCCACGCCGCACGACCTGCTTCAGCTGCGCGCTGATCGTCATCGCCGGGTTCAGCGACGACAGCGCGTCCTGGTAGATCATCGCCATGTCGTGGCCGAGCAGCCTGCGCCGCACACGCATCGGCTCGGCGAGCAGATCGCGTTGCAGGAACCGGACCTGGCCGCCGACCCGCGCCCCCTTCGGCTCCAGGCCCATGATCGCCAGCGCGGTGAGGGATTTGCCGCAGCCCGACTCGCCGACCAGCCCGAGCACCTCCCCGGGGTGCACCTCGAAGCTGATGCCGTCCACGACGTCGACGCCGCCGTGCCGTCCGTCGAAGCCGATGACCAGGTTCTCCACGGCGAGCAACGGCTGCCCGTCCCGGGCCACGTGCCGGGCCCGGGCCCGCAGCCTGCGGGCGGCCTCCACCAGGCCGGGCAGCGGCACGACCTCCCCGCCGCCGGGCTCCGCGGCCTCCGGCCGGCCGTCGTCCGGTGCGTCCACCGCCCGCGCCGAGGGCGCCGCCCAGGCGTCCGACACCCCCTCGGACAGGATGTTCAGCGACAGCACCGTCACCAGCATCAGCAGCCCGGGGAACACCGTCGCCCACCAGCCGCCGGTCAGCACCATGTTCTTGCCGTCCGCGATGACACTGCCCCAGGACGGATCCGGCGGCCGCACACCCGCCCCGATGAACGAAAGCGACGCCTCGAAGACGATCGCCTCGGCGACCTGGACCGTGCAGAACACCAGCACCGGCGCGGCACAGTTGACCGCCACGTGCCGCAGCACGATGTACGGCGTCCGCGCACCGATCACCCGTTCCGCCGTCACGTAGTCCTCGCCGTACTGGTCGAGGACGTTCGCCCGGACCACTCGCGCCACCGGCGGTGTGAACAGGAACGCGATCGCACAGATCAGCACCGTGATGCCGCCGCCGAAGACCGCCACCAGCACCGCGGCCAGCGCGATGCCCGGGAACGCCATCACGACGTCCAGGCAGCGCATCAGCGTCTCGTCGACCGCCTTGCGCGAGGTCGCCGCGACCGCCCCGAGCAACGCACCGGCCACCAGGGCGGTCCCCGTGGCGCCGAGCCCGACGGCGAGCGACCAGCGCGCCCCGTACATCAGCCGGCTGAGGATGTCCCGGCCGAGGCTGTCCTGGCCCATCCAGTGCTCGGCGGACGGATGGCCGGTGCCGTCGACCGGTGGCCGCTGGTCGAGCGGGTCGTGCGGCGCGAGGAGCGGGGCCAGCAGCGCCACCAGGGCGACCACGGCCAGGAAGCAGACGGCGATCTTCGACAGCGGAGGCAACCGGCGCAGGCCGCACAGCCGTACGCCCGGCCGGGACAGCGCCGCGGTGAGACTCTTCCGGGTCATCATGGCGTCGCATCCCTCAGTCGCGGATTGACCAGCAGGTACAGGACGTCGATGACGAGGTTCACCACGACGAATCCGGCGGCCGTGGTCAGTACGACCCCCTGGACCACGGCCGGATCGCCGTTCTTCACGGCGTCGATCATCAGCTTGCCCATGCCGGGCAGCGAGAAGATCGTCTCGATGACGACCGCGCCGCCGAGGAGGTAGCCGACCCGCAGCCCGAGCACGGTGAGTGGATTGATCAGGGCGTTCCTCAGGACGTTGCGCCCCACCACGACATGGGGCGGCAACCCGCTCCCGATTGCCGTCCGGACGTAGTCCTTGTCGAGCTCCTCCACGACGGCCGTCCGCACGATCCGGGTCAGCTGCGCCGCCACCGGGAGGGAGAGGGCGAGCGCCGGGAGCGTCATCGTCCTCAGCCAGCCGGTGAAGGAGTCGGCCGGGTTGACGTAGCCGCCGGTCGGGAACCAGCCCAGGTCGACCGCCAGGTACTGGATCATCAGCAGCGCCAGCCAGAAGCCGGGCGCGGCGACGCCGGTCAGTGACACCACCCGGATGATCTGGTCGGGCAGCCGGTCCCGGTGGATCGCCGCGGTCACCCCGCCCACGAGGGCCAGCACGACGGCGATGCCCAGACCGAGGAACGTCAGCTGAAGGGTGAGCGGCAGCGCGGTGGTGACCTGGTCGATCACCGGCGCCCGGGTCAGCGCGCTGGTGCCCAGGTCGCCGTGGAGCAGATCGGCGACGAAGTCGGCGTAGCGCACCGGCAGGGGATCCAGCAGGCCGTGTTCCTCGCGGAAGTCGTGCAGTTGCTGCGGCGTCGGGTTGGCGCCCTGGAAGAACGCGGACGCCGGGTCGACGTCCGAGAACCGCATCACCAGGAACACGAACAGCACGATGCCGAGCGTGAGGGGCACGAGCAGGACGAGACGGCGGAGCAGGATGCGCGCGACGGCCGTCATCCGTCAGGCCCACCTGGCCTGGAGGAGGTTGATGCCCGGGTACGGCTGGGCCCTTATCCCGCTGAGCCGCGCCGGGTCCCAGGCCGTCATCAGCTCGTTGTGGACGACCGGGTAGAGCACGGCCTGTTCGGCGACGACGTCGATGCAGTCCTGGACGATCGCCTTCTTCCGCGCCGGGTCGGGCTCCCGGGTGGCCCGGTCCATGTCCTTGAAGAGCTGCCTGGCGACGGGGTCGGCGGCCCAGTGGGTGTACTGCATCCAGAGGTTCCCGGGGCCGTAGTTGTAGTGCATGATCAGGTCGGCGTCGAGGCCGAACTGGTTGGGGTTCGAGGCGGCGGCGACGACCTGGTAGTCCTGCTTCTGGTCCAGTTTCGTGAACACGGCGGTGGTCTCCTGCGGCGACAGGGTCGTCCTCACCCCGATCGCGTCCCAGGACGCCTTGACGGTGGGCAGGCAGTCGACGATCCAGCTGACGTTGACGGCCAGGATGTCGATGCTCAGCCCCTCGACCCCGGCCTCCTTCAGCAGCGCCTTCGCCTTGTCCGGGTCGTGGTCGTAGACCGTCTTCGCCCGGCGGTAGGACGGGTTGGCCTCGTCGAGGAACGAACTGGAGGGCCTGCCGTGGCCCTTGAGAGCGACCTCCACCATCTTCTCGGTGTCGATGGCGTAGTGCAGCGCCTGGCGCACCCGCACGTCGTCGAACGGCTTGTGGGCGGTGTTGAACATCAGGAACAGGTTGTTCATCCCGGCACCGCCGGCGACCGTCATGCCCCCGCTCTCCAGCTGCCCGATGTTGGCGTACGGGATGTTGTCGGCGATCTGCGCGCCCGCGCTCGACCCCGAGATCTTCGCCACGCGTGGTGCGGCGTCCACGATCGTCAGCCAGTTCATCTTCCGGAAGGCGGGCCTGCGGGGCCCGTTGTAGCCGTCGAACGCCTCGAAGGTCGTGTTGGACTTCGGATGGTGCGCGGTCTGCCGGTACGGTCCCGAGCCGATCGCCTTGCCCTTGATGGCGTCGTCCCAGGCGCCCGGCCGGGAGAACACGTGCCTGGGCATGACCTTGGCGAGCGTCAGCCGCGAAAGCCCGTCGGGGAAGGGGAATTTCAACACCAGCTCGACGTTCCGCGCGTCGATCGTCCGGACCTCCTTCAGCCAGCTCGCGAAGAAGCCCTTGGCGAGGGTCTGGGTGTCCGGGTCGAGGATCCGCTCGAAGACGAAGACGACATCGTCGGCGGTGACGGGCTTGCCGTCGTGGAACGTCGCACCCGCCCGAAGCGTGAATCTCCACGTGGTGCCGTCCGGGTCCTTCGGCACCTCGGTCGCCAGCGCGGCGTACGGCTTGCGCGAGATCGGGTCCGTGTCCAGCAGCCCCTCGTAGATGTGGTGGTTGGCCGCCATGCAGAACGCCGACGCCGTCTGCGTGGGGTCCCAGCTGCCGTCGTTGCCGTAACCGATCACTGCGGTGAGGGTCCGGTCGCGGCCGCCGTCGCTGCCGGTGTCGTTGGTGGACTCCGGTCCCGCCGAGCAGGCCGACAGCGACGCGGAGACGGCGGCGGCCGCGCCCAGCGCGCCCGTGTACTTCAGGAACGCCCGGCGGTGCGGCGCCGGCACGTCGGGGGTCACGTCGCGCACGGGTCCTCCAGCGAGGTCTGGGGGGAGGGGACTTGCAGCGGAGATACGACGTCCTACGTCCGGTCGGTCAGCGCGACCATAGGAGGGGCCGTAGGGGTGGTCAAGGGCTCGCACACGAATGGCGTAGCCACCAGAGGCCGAACCAATGGCGCCGCGCCACCGGGAGGGTTGACGGCACGTCAGCCCTGGTGCCGCACCGGACGTGTGGCGGCACCGGACATGTGGCGACACCGGGATGTGCGGCCGCACCGGACATGTGGCCGGGGTGGAACGTCGGGTGTCCGGATTCCGGGCCGAATCCGCCACCGGGAGGGCGGGAGCGGACCAGGATGATGGCCGTGAGCGAACTGTGGAACGAAAGCGACGCCGGCGTCCTGAGGCTGCCGTCCGGCCGGCTGGTACGGGGCCGGGGCCTGCGCCACCCCCTCGACCCCGGGGCACCCCGGCCCTCTTACGGTGTCTACCTGCTGGGCCGGCAGCCGCCCGAGGTCCCCTGGGAATCCGCCTGGATCCGCTGGCCCGACTTCCGTCTCCCGGCGGACCGGGCGGCCGCCCGGTCGGTGCTGGCCGGCGCGTGGGAACGCAGCGCCGGGGAACGGGTGGAGCTCGCCTGCGGAGGCGGCCGGGGCCGCACGGGTACGGCACTGGCCTGCCTGGCGGTGCTCGAGGGGATGCCCGGGGAGGAGGCGGTGGCCTACGTGCGGCGGCACTACGACCGGCACGCCGTGGAGACCCCGTGGCAGCGACGGTACGTGCGCCGCTTCGGCGAGGGGTGAATCCCGCCTGGGAGGTACGTGCGTCCGTGCGGCCAGGGAGGAGCCTCTCCCTTCGGCACGGCGGACTGGAACCTCAGTCGCAGTAGAGGTCGGCGGCGGGCCGGGTGCCGGTGGCCAGGAACCGGGAGACGGTCCGGTCGCCGCAGGCGTTGCCGTTGTCCAGATAGGCGTCATGGCCGGTGGAGTTCACGGTGACCATGACCGCCCGGTCACCGAGGGCCCGGCGCAGCTTGCGGGCCCCGGCGAGCGGGGTGGCGACGTCCCGCTCGTTCTGCACGAGCAGGATGTTGGAGGGCCCGCGGTCGGTGATCCGCACGGCCGGCTCCCTCGGAGCGTACGGCCAGGCGGCGCACACCATCGGCCCGCGCGGCATGCCCGCGGTCAGCGGGTACGCGGCCCGGCTCTCGTGGACGTCCTTCTGGTAGGCGGCGGCCGAGTCGGGCCAGTCGACGTCGTTGCAGACGGTGCCGACGCCGACGGCGGCGATGTTCTGGAGGACCGGCTCGGGCGGGGCCTCGGGCACCGGCGGCACATCCCCCTCGCGGGCGGCCCGGATGGCCCTGGCCAGTGTCGGGTAGTCGTCGGGGTCGTAGAGGCTGGACAGCATGATCTGGCGGAGCGCGTTGCCGTCCAGGCGCGACGGGTCGGCGCCGGGCCAGGGGAGTGGTTCACGGTCCAGCCGGGCGGCGAGCCGCAGGAAGCCGGACCGCACCTCGGCGGGTGTACGGGCGACCCGGTACGGATTTCCGGGGCGGGCGGCCCACTTGGCGAATTCGGGGAAGTTGTCCTCGACGCCGACCTCGAAGGCGGCGAGCCAGCCGCGGGTCACGCGAGTGTGGTCGGGATCGTTGTTGCTGTCCAGCACGATGCGGTCGGTGCGGTGCGGGAACAACTGGCTGTAGACGACGCCGACATAGGTGCCGTACGAGACGCCCCACGCGGAGATCCTCTCCTCGCCCAGGGCGGCCCGGACGCGGTCCAGGTCACGGGCCTCGTTGGCGGTGCTGATGTGCCGGATCAGTTCACCGCCGTCACGGGCACAGGCCTCGGCCGTACGGCGGGCGGTGGCCATGTTCTCGCCCACGGAACCGTCGGGGGCGGGCCAGGGCAGACGTCTCGTCATGCTGATGTCGGCGGGGTCGAGTGCGCAGTCGACGGCGGTGGAGGGCGCCAAGCCGCGCGGTGCGAACCCGATGAGATCGTAGGCCTCCCGCACCTTCCGCGGCAGCTTCTGCCCCTTCCCGGAGGGGTCGCCGAGACTGTCTCCGCCGGGACCGCCCGGGATGAGCAGCAGAGCGCCCCGCCGCGCGGACGGCTTCTCACTGGGGATCCGCGAGACGGCGATGCGGATCTTGGGGCCGCCGGGGTCGGAGTAGTCCATGGGCACGTCGAGAGTGGCGCACTGCTGTCTGGGGTCGAGGCCGGGGCCGGTGCACGTGCCCCAGTCGAGGGAGCCGGGTGCGGTGGCGGACGCCCCGCCCGGCCCGGCAAACCCCAGCACCGCTCCGGCGGTGGCGACGAGCGCCGCATGTTTCGTGATTCGCTTCATGTCCAGCAGCCTGACCGCCCCGGGCGGCCGACCACATCCGGGCAACTGCCTTATCGGTCAGGGGGTTTACCCCCGGTCCGCCCCGGGGGTCCTACTTTCGTGGCGTTCCGGATCCCGGCGCATCACCACCGCCCGCAGTTCGGCTGTCGCCTCGACATCCGACGGTGGCGCGGGACGCAGGGGCCAATCCCGATCCGGGTACCGCTCCGTCGCTCTCACGGCCGGATGGTTTCGAAAGACACCCGTTCCGCAGCGCACCGTGCCGAACCCCCGCGCTTCACGGCGCAGTTGTGGCCCCTGCGCCCCGCCGGTGCGCAGTCGCCGAGCGTCATCACCAGGACGCGAAGAGTGAAAACCCGCAGGAAGGGGGAGCACGGGGAGGTACGGAACTCGGCGCACCCGCGCCGAAGGAACGGAGGACGCGGTGAAGGAATTGCGGGCAGAACTCGCCAGGGCCGGAATTGTCCTGCCCACTCTTGAACTTGCCCCGGTGAGTCTCGCGCGAAAAGCGCCCTGCCCGCTCGTCGCACCGGGCCGGTCCGCCGTGCGCGGCACCGGCCGTAGGGCCCTGCCGGACACCCCTCGGCTCGCGGCGGTGCCGCGGTGAAGCCTCCGGTCGGCGCGTACGTCGTGGACACCCGAAGCGGCCGCATCGGCATCGTCATGGGGCATGAGGGGCCCTACGTCCAGCTGAGACCGTACGGGGGCGGCAGGGAGTGGGACGCCGCCCCCGGGGCCGTCCGGCACGCCACCCCGGCCGAGCGGCTGAGCGCGGCGACCGCGTACGCCAACGCCCGCAGCAGGGGCGAGGTCCCTTGACGTGACGACCCTGCCAGAATGACTCCATGAGTCTGTTCCGCGACGACGGCATCGTGCTGCGCACCCAGAAGCTGGGTGAGGCGGACCGGATCATCACGCTGCTCACGCGCGGTCACGGACGGGTACGCGCGGTGGCCCGGGGCGTGCGCCGGACGAAGTCGAAGTTCGGTGCGCGCCTCGAACCGTTCTCCCACGTCGACGTGCAGTTCTTCGCCAAGGGGAGCGAGCTGGTCGGCCGCGGACTCCCGCTGTGCACCCAGAGCGAGACCATCGCGCCCTACGGCGGCGGCATCGTCAGCGACTACGCCCGGTACACGGCCGGGACCGTCATGCTGGAGACCGCCGAGCGGTTCACCGACCACGAAGGGGAGCCGGCCGTGCAGCAGTACCTGCTGCTGGTCGGCGGGCTGCGGACGCTCGCCAAGGGCGAACACGCACCCCACCTCGTGCTCGACGCGTTCCTGCTCCGCTCCCTCGCCGTCAACGGGTACGCCCCGAGCTTCACCGACTGCGCGAAGTGCGGGATGCCCGGACCCAACCGGTTCTTCTCGGTCGCCTCGGGCGGATCCGTCTGCGTGGACTGCCGCGTACCCGGCAGCGTCGTACCCTCGCCCCAGGCCCTGGAACTCCTCGGCGCCCTGCTTACGGGAGACTGGGAGACCGCGGACGCGTGCGAGGCGCGCTACGTCCGCGAGGGCAGCGGGCTGGTGTCCGCGTATCTGCACTGGCACATGGAGCGCGGCCTGCGCTCCCTGCGCTACGTCGAGAAGTAGCGCGAGCAGCGCACAACAGAGCAGCACGGAAGCAAGCGAGCACGAGGAGACGAGAAACACATGGCCGTACGCGGGATCCTGGGGCGCCAGCGCCGGGAGTACAGGACGCCGGAGCCGCACCCGTCCGGCGCGCGGCCCCCGAAGATCCCCGGGGAGTTCGTACCGCAGCATGTGGCGATCGTCATGGACGGCAACGGCCGCTGGGCCAAGGACCGGGGCCTGCCGCGCACCGAGGGGCACAAGGTCGGTGCCGAGCGCGTGCTGGACGTGCTCCAGGGGGCCATCGAGATGGGCGTGGGCGCCATCTCCCTGTACGCCTTCTCCACCGAGAACTGGAAGCGCTCGCCCGACGAGGTGCGCTTCCTGATGAACTTCAACCGGGACTTCATCCGCAAGACCCGGGACCAGCTCGACGAACTGGGCATCCGGGTGCGCTGGGTCGGGCGGATGCCGAAGCTGTGGCGGTCCGTGGCCAAGGAGCTCCAGGTCGCCCAGGAGCAGACCAAGGGCAACGACAGGCTCACGCTCTACTTCTGCATGAACTACGGCGGGCGGGCCGAGATCGCCGACGCGGCCCAGGCGCTGGCGGAGGACGTGAAGAGCGGCAAGCTCGACCCGTCCAAGGTCAACGAGAAGACCTTCGCGAAGTACATGTACTACCCGGACATGCCGGACGTGGACCTGTTCCTGCGGCCCAGCGGTGAGCAGCGCACCTCCAACTACCTGATCTGGCAGAGCGCCTACGCCGAGATGGTCTTCCAGGACGTGCTGTGGCCGGACTTCGACCGGCGCGACCTGTGGCGGGCGTGCCTGGAGTTCGCCTCGCGGGACCGCCGCTTCGGCGGGGCCGTCCCCAACGAGGAACTGCTGGCCATGGAGGGCAAGCAGGAGTAGGCCCTCGGGCCCCGGAAGCCCCAGGAGCCCCGGGAAGCCCGGCAGCCCCTCCGGTGGCAGCCGGGCCGCTGCGGCGGTGTCCTGGTCGCATGGGTTCCACCGCCCTCAGCGCACCCGGCCGGACCGCACACCAGGCCACCGGGGCCTTCATCGCGTCCTCGCTGGCTCTCTTCTGCATCCAGCTGGACTTCTTCGCGCTCAACCTGGCCATCCCCGGGATCTCCGCCGAACTGGACACGACCGTTTCCGCGGCGCAGTGGACGCTGTCCGCGTACATGCTCGCCATCGGCTGCCTGTTCATCGTCGGGGGGCGGCTGGGCGACCTCCTCGGCCGGCGCCCGGTCCTGCTGGCCGGGACCGGGCTGTTCGCCGCCGCCTCCGTCGGCTGCGCCCTCGCGCCGAGCCTCGGCGTGCTCGTCGTGGCCCGGATCGTGCAGGGCGCGGGCGCGGCGCTGATCTTCCCCGTGTCGGTCTCCGTCATCACCAACGCCTTTCCGGAGGAGACCCGGGCCCGGGCGCTCGGCGCGATGTTCGGCATCGCCAACGTCGGCACCGCCCTCGGGCCGTTCGTCGGCGGCGGCTTCACCGACGGGCCCGGCTGGCGGTGGATCTTCTGGCTGCTGGCCCCGCTCAGCGCCCTCTCGCTGCTGATCGCCCTGCGCTACGTCCCCGACTCGCGGGACGAGAGCGCTCCACGCCAGGTCGACCTGCCGGGCTGCCTGGCCGTCGTCACCGGTCTGGCCGCCCTGACCCTGGCCGTGGAGCGGGGGAGCGCCTGGGGCTGGGGCCACGCCCGCACGCTCGCACTGTTCGGGGTCGCCGTGGTGTCCGGCGGCCTCTTCGTGCTGCGGGAGCGGACCTGCCGGCACCCGCTGGTCGACTTCCGGCTGTTCCGCAACGTCCGCTTCGATCTCGTCACCGTGATGGGGTCGGTCGCCAACATGGGCTACGCCGTCACCGTGTTCCTCGCCACCCTGCAATTGCAGCAGGTGCGGGGCCTGTCGGCGGTCCTGTCCGGCACGGTGTTCCTGGCCCCGGCCGTCATGGTCGCCTGCTCGGGCCCGATCGGCGCCTGGCTGTCCGGCCGGATGCGCGCCACCAGCGTCATGGCCCTGGCCGGGACCGTCGCCGGCACCGGCATGATCGGGCTGAGCTGGGCCTGGTCCTGGTGGGTCTACCTGCCGGTCTTCACCTGGTGCGCGCTCGGGCTGGGCCTGGGCTGGACCTTCGCCAGCGTGGCCACCCAGCAGGTCGTCTCACCCGCCCGCGCCGGAGAGGCCTCGGGCGTCGTCCTCACAGCCCTCGTCACACTCGGGGCGATCGGCCTCGCGGCGGTGGCGGCGGCCATCACCTCGCTCACCCCCGAGACCGGCCCGGAAGACGCCTACGACCTCGTCCTACGAGTCGGCGGCACGGTGATCCTGGCCTCCACGGCCCTGTCTCTGCTCGTCCGGCGCGCACTGAGAGCCCGGGGCGCATAGGAACCAGGAGGCTTGCGACCACAGGGGCGCGGGAAACAACGCGAACGGCCACAACGCACCTCACAGGGGCGCGGGGAACTGCGCGAAAAAGACCCACGCACCCGCAGCCGGCAACGCACCTCACAGGGGCGCGGGGAACTGCGCGAAAAAACCCACGCACCCGCAGCCGGCAACGACGCCTCACTCCCGCGGCGGGAACAAAACCCGGCTCAACCGCCGGAGGCCTTCGCACAGTCCGCACACGTCCCGAAGATCTCCACCGTATGAGCCACGTTCACATACCCGTGCTCCGCCGCGATGGACTCGGCCCACTTCTCCACGGCCGGCCCCTCGACCTCGACGGCCTTGCCGCAGCCCCGGCACACCAGGTGGTGGTGATGGTCGTCGGTGGAGCAACGCCGGTACACCGACTCACCGTCGGCCGTGCGCAGGACGTCGACCTCACCGGCGTCGGCGAGGGACTGCAGGGTGCGGTAGACCGTGGTGAGCCCGACCGAGTCGCCCTTGTGCTTCAGCATGTCGTGCAGTTCCTGCGCACTGCGGAACTCGTCGACCTCTTGCAGGGCCGCCGCCACAGCGGCCCGCTGCTTGGTGGCGCGGCCCTTCACGGACGGTCCAGCGGTCGTCACCGTTGCCTCCTCACGTCTGCCTTGCCCGGGCCATTGTGCCAGCCCCGGGTGAGGGCGGTCAGACGCCGACTTCGTCGGTGGCCTGCCGGCTGCCCGGGATCGCGCACTCGGCGGGATCGGCCGCACCGTCCGCGGCCGCCCGGGCCCGGGCGCGGCGGCGGGCCAGCGGGGCCGCGAGCGCCGTCAGAGCGATGAACGCGCCGATGGTCAGCAGCACGATGGTCGCCCCCGGCGGCACGTCCTGGTAGTACGAGGTGACGGTGCCGCCGATCGTCACGCTCACGCCGATGGCCACAGCGATCACGAAGGTCGCGGCGAAGCTGCGGGCGATCTGCTGGGCGGCCGCGACGGGGACCACCATCAGCGCGCTGACCAGCAACAGTCCGACCACCCGCATCGCCACCGTCACCGTGACGGCCGCGGTGACGGCCGTCAGCAGGTTCAGCACGCGCACCGGCAGGCCCGTCACCCGGGCGAACTCCTCGTCCTGGCTGACCGCGAACAGCTGCCGCCGCAGGCCGAGGGTGACCAGGACGACGAAGGCGGCCAGGGCGCAGATCGCCGTGACGTCCGACTGGGACACCGTCGACAGGGAGCCGAACAGGTACGACGTCAGATTGGCGTTGGAGCCCGTCGGCGCGAGGTTGATGAACATCACACCGCCGGCCATGCCGCCGTAGAACAGCATCGCGAGGGCGATGTCGCCGCGGGTCTTGCCGTACCAGCGGATCAGCTCCATGAGGACCGCGCCGAGGACGGAGACCAGGGTCGCCATCCACACCGGGGACCAGGTCAGCAGGAAGCCGAGGCCGACGCCTGTCATCGCGACGTGGCCGATGCCGTCGCCCATCAGGGCCTGGCGGCGCTGGACCAGGTAGATGCCCACCGCGGGCGCGGTGATGCCGACCAGGACGGCGGCGAGCAGGGCCCGCTGCATGAAGGCGTAGTCGAGGAAGTCCATCAGCTCAGCAGTCCCGTGCGGATCGGTTCGGCGCCCGCGGGTGCGTGCGGGTGTACGTGGTCGTGACCGGGCAGGGCGTGCTGCCCGACGGCCTTGGGGGGCGGGCCGTCGTGGACGACGCAGCCGTCGCGCAGTACGACCGCCCGGTCGATGAGGGGCTCGAGCGGGCCCAGTTCGTGCAGCACGAGCAGCACGGTGGCACCCCGGGAGACCTGCTCGGTGAGGGTGTGCGCGAGGACCTCCTGGCTGGCCAGGTCGACCCCCGCCATCGGCTCGTCCATGATCAGCAGCTCGGGTTCGGAGGCGAGCGCACGGGCGATCAGGACGCGCTGGTGCTGGCCACCGGAGAGGGCGTCGACCGGGTCCTTGGCCCGGTCGGCCATGCCGACGAGCTCCAGGGCGCGTCGTACGGCCGCGTGGTCGGCCTTGCGCAGCAGGCCGAAGCGGGCCCGTGACAGGCGGCCGGAGGAGACCACCTCGGTGACCGTGGCGGGCACCCCGCCTGCGGCCGTGGTGCGCTGCGGGACGTAACCCACGCGGTGCCAGTCGCGGAACCGCCTGCGCTCCGTGCCGAACAGCTCGATGGCACCGGCGCCGGTCTGCACCTGGCCGATGATGCTGCGCACGGCCGTGGACTTGCCCGAGCCGTTCGCGCCGAGCAGGGCGACGACCTCGCCGCGGTGCACGGTGAGGTCGATGCCGCGCAGCACGGGGCGCGAGCCCAGGTCCGCGCGGACGCCGCGCAGGGATACGACGGGCTCGGTCATGCCGTCCTCCGATGGGTCGATCACTTGGCTCCCAGGGCCGTCTGCAGGGCCTTGAGGTTGGATTCCATGACCTGGAAGTAGTCGTCGCCGCGGGACTTGCCGGTGATGCCCTCGATCGGGTCGAGGACGTCGGTCTTCAGGTTCGCGTCCCGGGCCAGGGTCTTCGCGGTCTTGTCGGACACCAGTGTCTCGTAGAAGACGGTGGTGACGCCGTCGGCCTTCGCCTCCTGCTGGAGCTCGCGGACACGGGCGCCGCTGGGCTCGCTGTCGGGGTCGACGCCGGAGATGGCCTCCTGGGTGAGGCCGTAGCGCTCGGCGAGGTAGCCGAAGGCGGCGTGGTTGGTGAAGAACACCTTCGTCTTCGTGTTCTTCAGGCCGCTCTCGAAGTCGCCGTCCAGGCCCTTCAGCTTGCTGACCAGGGCCTCGGTGTTCTTCTGGTAGTCGGCCGCGTGGTCCGGGTCGGCCTTCTCGAAGGCCTTGCCGACGCCCTGCGCGATCTCGGCGTACTTCACCGGGTCGAGCCAGACGTGCGGATCGCTGCCGTGCTCCTCCTCGTCGGAGTGCTCCTCGGAGTGGGCTTCCTCACCCTCGTGGCTGTGGCCGCCGGTGCCGTGGTCCTCGAGGTGGGTCAGCGTGGCCGCGTCGATCTTGGTCTTGATGCCGGTCTGGCCGACGGCCTCGTCGACGGCGGGCTGGAGGCCCTTGAGGTAGAGCGCCGCGTCGGCCTCCTCCAGCTGCGCGCGCTGCTGGGTGCTGATCTCCAGGTCGTGCGGTTCCTGGCCGGGCTCGGTCAGGCTGGTGACGTTCGCGTGGTCGCCGCCGATCTGCTGGGCGAGGAAAGCCATGGGGTAGAACGACGCGACGACGTCGAACTTGTCCGTGTTGCCCGTCGCCACGCTGTCGCTGGAGCAGGCGGTCAGGGCGCCGAGGCCGAGAGCGGAGGCCACGGCGGCGGGTATGAGGCGTCGTCGTACGTTCATGACACTCATTTTCAACAAATATGGAAACCGTTGTCAACAAAGAGTCCGGGCAGGGCCTTGAGCTCCACGGAGGGGGAGCGATTTGATTGAGGGGGCGTCCCCGCCGGTAACCTGAGACATTCGCTGGAAGCAACTCGCTTCGTCGCCCGTCGTCGTAATGAAGAGAGCACCGTGGCCGCCGACAAGATCGACACCATCGTCAGCCTGAGCAAGCGCCGTGGCTTCGTATTCCCCTGTAGTGAGATCTACGGCGGTCAGCGCGCCGCTTGGGACTACGGCCCCCTGGGTGTCGAGCTCAAGGAGAACCTCAAGCGCCAGTGGTGGCGCTACATGGTGACGTCGCGCGAGGACGTCGTGGGCATCGACTCGTCCGTGATCCTGGCCCCCGAGGTCTGGGTCGCCTCCGGTCACGTCGCCACCTTCACGGACCCGCTGACCGAGTGCACCTCCTGCCACAAGCGGTTCCGCGCGGACCACCTGGAGGAGGCCTACGAGGAGAAGAAGGGCCGGGCCCCGGAGAACGGCCTCCTCGACGTCAACTGCCCCAACTGCGGCAACAAGGGGCAGTTCACCGAGCCCAAGCAGTTCTCGGGCCTGCTGTCCACCCACCTCGGCCCGACGCAGGACTCCGGCTCCGTCGCCTACCTGCGTCCCGAGACCGCGCAGGGCATCTTCACCAACTTCTCGCAGGTGCAGACCACCTCGCGCCGCAAGCCGCCGTTCGGCATCGCCCAGATGGGCAAGTCCTTCCGCAACGAGATCACGCCCGGCAACTTCATCTTCCGCACCCGCGAGTTCGAGCAGATGGAGATGGAGTTCTTCGTCAAGCCGGGCGAGGACGAGAAGTGGCAGGAGTACTGGATGGAGCAGCGCTGGAACTGGTACACCGGTCTCGGTCTGCGCGAGGAGAACATGCGGTGGTACGAGCACCCGCAGGAGAAGCTCTCCCACTACTCCAAGCGCACCGCCGACATCGAGTACCGCTTCCAGTTCGGCGGCAGTGAGTGGGGCGAGCTCGAGGGCGTCGCCAACCGCACCGACTACGACCTCGGCGCCCACTCCAAGGCCTCCGGCCAGGACCTCACGTACTTCGACCAGGAGGCCGGCGAGCGCTGGACGCCGTACGTCATCGAGCCCGCGGCCGGTGTGGGCCGCGCGATGCTGGCGTTCCTCCTGGACGCCTACATCGAGGACGAGGCGCCCAACGCCAAGGGCAAGATGGAGAAGCGCACCGTGCTGCGCCTCGACCACCGCCTCGCCCCGGTGAAGGTCGCCGTGCTGCCGCTGTCCCGCAACCCGGAGCTGTCCCCGAAGGCCAAGGGCCTGGCCCAGGCGCTCCGGCAGAACTGGAACATCGAGTTCGACGACGCCGGCGCCATCGGCCGCCGCTACCGCCGTCAGGACGAGATCGGTACGCCGTTCTGCGTGACCGTGGACTTCGACACGCTCGAGGACAACGCGGTGACCGTGCGCGAGCGCGACTCGATGAAGCAGGAGCGCGTCTCCCTCGACCAGATCGAGGGCTACCTGGCGGCCCGCCTCGTCGGCTGCTGATCGCCTCTCACTGCGGCGCGGTGCCGGGTTCCTCCACGAAAGGGGCCCGGCGCCGCCGCGTTTCACGGGTCCGCCGGTCGACGTGACCCTTCAGAGGTCCAGGTCCACGTAGACCGCCGCGTGGTCCGAGGCGCGGTTCCACTTCGAGGTGACGGTGTCGAAGGACTTGACGGTGGACGGGGCCCAGACGCCCCGCCGTTCCACCTCCACGTGCTGCACCTGCTCCCACAGTGGCGGCGGCAGCAGCACGTAGTCGAGCTTCTGGCTCTCGGCGGTGCCCGTGCCGTGGGTGCCCGGGGCGCCCCGGTAGGACGGGTGGCTCATCACGTCCCGCAGACCCGTGCCCAGCAGGGCCCTGATCGCCTCGCTGGACGGCTCGTCGTTGAGGTCGCCGGCGACCACGACGTACGGGGAACGCTCCAGGGCGGTCTGGTGGATCGACGCCACCCGCCGGGCCTGGGCGATGCGCAGCTCCGGGTCGTCGCCGCTCTGGCTCTTGAGGTGGTTGCCCAGCAGCCACAGCGGCGTCGCGCCGATCTGGATCTCGTACTCGGGGCAGTCCCGGCTGAAGAGGTACGCGCCCGGGCGGTCCGGGTCGGTGTCGAACACGTGCGAGCGCAGGGACGTGATCGGATGGCGGCTGAGGACCCCCACGTCGATGCCGCGCGGGTCGTTGCCGTCGATCACCATGTCGTACGGGTACGGAGTCTTCTTCAGGTCGGCGCCCAGCACCTGCTCGTTGAAGCGGCGCAGGGTCGTGCGGTCCTCCACCTCCACCGTGAGCAGGATGTCCGCGTCGACCTCGGCGACCACGCGGCCCGTGTTGTGCACGACCTCCCAGTCGAGGTCGTCACGGACCAGCTCCACCCAGCCCGTCCACCCCGAGCGGCCCTTGGCCACGATCTCGAAGCTGACGTGTGCGCCGCCGCCCTTCGTCTTGAACAGCGTGCCCTGGCCGCGCGTCTCGTTGACGAAGAACGGCCTGTCCCCGCGTGAGTCGTGCACCCGGTGCTTCTTCAGGAGTTCGGCGGCGCGGGCCTTGGTGTCGTCGTCGTAGGTCTCCTTCTCCAGGAGGGAGACCAGTTCGGCGTAGTCGTCGAGGATCTCTCGGCGCTGCTTGTCGCCGGGCAGGCGGAAGACCTTGGGGCGGCGGAAGAGGTTCTCCGTGTTGAAGGTGGCGATACGGATCGTCATGGCGCGCTCCCTCGGGCGGCGCAGGAGTTCCGCACGACAGGTGGGCGGGCGCCGCCGGGGAGACCGCTCACCGGCACTTTCCATTGTCCGAGCGGGTGTGAAGCGTGTCGAACGGTGGGGCGGTTGAGGTCCCTGGGTGCCTTGTGGGGGAGGAGAGCGGTGAGGCTTCTGCGGTCCTTCTTCGGGGGTCGGCAGTCTTGTTGTCGGGGCAGCGGTGAGGCCTCCGCCGTCCCCGGGACGCGGCGGATTGGTCCTGGAGTGCCGGGGGTGATTGGTCCTGTTCCGTTGGGCTGGGCGGCGCCAGGGTGGCGACATGAGCATCGCGTTCCTGCTGACCACCCTCGTCATCGTCGCCACGCCGGGCACCGGCGTCGTCTACACCCTCGCCGCCGCGCTCTCCCGGGGCAGCCGCGCCGGCGTCGTCGCCGCCGTCGCCTGCACGCTCGGGATCGTCCCGCACCTGCTGGCCTCGGTCACCGGCGCCGCCGCGCTGCTGCACACGAGCGCGACCGCGTTCCAGGTGCTCAAGTACGCGGGTGTCGCCTACCTGCTGTACATGGCGTGGGCGACGGCACGGGACAAGAAGGCCCTCGTGGTGGAGGAGGGCGGAGCCGCCCAGGAGGTGTCGACGCGGCGGGTGATCGTGCGCGGCGTGCTGGTCAACATCCTCAACCCGAAGCTGACGATCTTCTTCTTCGCGTTCCTGCCGCAGTTCGTGAACCCCGGGGAGCCGCACGCGGTGCTGCGGATGGCGGCGCTCGGCGGGGTTTTCATGCTGGCGACCTTCGCCGTGTTCGCCGCCTACGGGGTACTGGCCGCGTCCGTGCGCCGGCACATCGTGGGCCGGCCGCGGGTGACGACCTGGCTGCGGCGGGGCTTCGCGGGGTCGTTCGTGGCACTGGGGGCGAAGCTGGCGCTCACGGCGCGGTAGCCGCAGCGGGGCGGGGCGGCAGCGGGGCGTATGCCATATTCAATATCGCTGCATGTATAGACCAAGGCTGCCCTAATGTGCAGGAATTCGGCCACGTCCGGGGGTGTGATCTGTGCATTCATTTACGAGGGAAGTCGGTGGCTGAAAATGGACGATCCGGCGTCGAGATGGGTGTTCGTGGCGGCCCTACAAATCCCCTTCGAACATCCTGTCCGCTTCCCTGGAACCCGTAGAAGGCCTGGTGGATTGCGGGAAACGGCAACGATGTGAAACCGGTCACCCTGGTCCTCCCAGTGATTACGAGCCGCGTCGCTGCCTGATAGATATCGCTCTGCCTGCCGCTCAAATCGGCCGCTCCGGCAGGCGAAAGGGACAGCATCATGGGAATCGAGCTGATCATTGTCGGGCTCATTTCCGGGGTTACTCAGGCGATGGCGTCAGAATCGTGGACTGCCGCTCGAGACCGCATCGCCCGCACGCTCACGGACAACGCCACCGACCGCCACGACCTCCTCGTACTCCTGGACGGGGACCGTGCCGCAGTCCTGGCCGGCGACCCCGACGGTGTGGAGAGCCGTCTCGCCCACCGCTTCCGCCGGTACGCCGAGAGCCGTCCGGATGCCGAGGCCGACCTCCGGCAGCTGCTGGCCGGCCTGTCGAACGGGTTCCCCACCGCGGCAGCCCAGGACAACAGCTTGCACATCCACGGGAACGTGGGCTCGATCATCGCCGCCGCGCCCGGTGCGACCGCCGCCGGGGGGAGCGTCGACCACGGGACGATCAACAGCGGCGTCATCAACCACGGCCGCATGAGGACCGGCGCGCTCACCGGCCAGGCCGCCCGGACGCCGTCATCGAGGGAGACGGGTGACGCCCGCCCTCGCCTGCTCGCCCGCGCCCTGATCACCGTCGTACTGGCCGGTGGCATCGCGGGATTCGCCTACGGCTACGACTGGGACGGCCCCGCTGACGGTGGAGAGGTCAGGACCTGCCGCCAATTCCTGGACATGGACACCGGCTTCCAGAAGAAGGCGCTCCTCGACATCGCGCGTGCGGTCGGCAACAAGGAGGCGGCGACCGACGAGAGCATCGTCGAGCACACGCGCTACGCGTGCATAGGCGCCGAGAACGCGGTCCTCACGGACGTTCTCGCCCCCACCCCGGCCCCGTAAGGCCGTCCGGCGCACGCCTGGCAGGCCCGCCCGGCGCACCGCCGCGGTGGGCCTTCGCGTGCGGATCACCAAGCCCGTTCCGGCGGCCCGACGCCCGTGCGCTCACGCCGCCGTGGGATCGACCGTGGCCTGGTGGGCCTCCAGCAGGTGTTCCTCCGCCTTCAGCCAGGGCAGGAACTGGGCGCCTCTGTGCCAGCCGCAGGTGTCGCATCTGATCGTGCGCTGCACACCCGTACGGTGCACCCGCACCACGTGCTCCCGGCCGTGCTGGTCCCACCGGCTGACCTTGCTCGTGTCGATCTGTGCCATGAAGCCTCCCGCGTGAGGAAATCCGCCGTCCCGGTCCGCCCGCAGCAAGGAGTGTGCAGCACGACCGACATCAACGGGGTTTCCCCGGAAGCGCGTTATCAGGCCGTGAGAGACCTCAGGCGACGGTGCGGGGCAGCCGCAGGCTCAGCAGGCCGGTCAGCACGACACCGCCGAGCTGCACCAGCAGCGTCGTGACCAGGGCGTCGCGCATGCCCAGCCCCGGCACCAGGGACAGGAACAGCGTGCCCAGGGTCGCCACACCGAGGGCCAGCGCCGACTGCTGGGTGGTGATCATCACGCCGCTGCCGACTCCGGCCCGGGCGGGCGGCACCTCGGACAGGATCACCCGGTAGAGGACGGGAAGTTGCAGCGCCTGGCCCGCACCGGCGACCGCCGCGCCCGGGAGCAGTTCGACGAAGCCGAGGTGCGGCCAGAACCGCCAGGCGGCCATCGTCATCAGGGCCAGACCCACACCCTGGAGGGCGGCGCCGGCCGTCACCACCCGGGTGCCGTACCGGGCGACCAGGCGCGGACCCAGCAGCGAGAACACGAAGAACACCACCGCCAGCGGCACGAGCGCCAACCCGGCGTCGACCGGACTCAGCCCGGCGCCCTGCTGCAACGCCACCGCGATCACGAACATGAACCCGCTGAAGCCGATCGAGAAGGGCAGCACCAGCAGAAGTCCGCGGCGCAGCGAGGTCAGTGCGAACAGGCTCGGCGGCACCAGCGGCGTACGGCCCGCGCGGTCGGCCCGCCGCTCCACCGCGTAGAACGCGGCCGTCACGAAGGGGAACGCAGCCAGGGACAGCCACGTCCACAGCGGCCAGCCCGCCGCCCGGCCCTCGGTGAGCGGCACGAGCAGGGCCAGGAGGGAGGCCGCGAGGAGGAACGTGCCCGGGACGTCGACGGGTTCCGGGCGCGGCGAGCGGGTCTCGGGGACGGCCCGGAAGGCCGGCACCAGCCCCGCGAGCACGACCGGCACATTGACGAGGAACACCGAACGCCAGCCGGTCCCGGCGATGTCCGCGGCCACCAGGACCCCGCCGAGGATCTGCCCGGCGACCATCGCCAGCCCCGCCGTCGCGCCGTACAGTCCCATGGCCCTGGCCCGCCGGGGGCCGGTGGTGGTCGCCTGGATGGTGGCGAGCACTTGTGGCAGCATCGCGGCCGCCGACGCGCCCTGCGCGACCCGGGCCGCGACGAGCGACCAGGCCCCGGGCGCCAGTCCGCAGGCCAGCGAGGTCAGCCCGAAGGCCGCCATCCCGGCGAGGAACAGCCGTCGCCGGCCGAACAGATCGCCGAGCCGGCCCCCGAGGACCAGCAGGACCGCGTACGACAGCCCGTACCCGGCGACGACGAGTTCGAGCACGGACTCGCTCGCGGCGAGGTCCGTGCCGATGGTCGGCAGGGCGACGTTGACGATGAAGAAGTCGATGAGGGGGAGGGCCGCGGCCAGCAGCACCGCGAACAGCCCGAGACCGCTGAGCACGGGAGCGGGGGCGGTGGGCGAACGGACGGGACTCGGGGCAAGGGATTCGGTGGTCACGGTCACGAGCCTGCGACGTCGCCCAGGCTGGTACCAGAGTGTTCTTATCCTGGTAGTGGAACCACCTGGAAACAGGGTCCGGGCAGGGGCATGCTGGAGCGCATGACGACCACGGCGCACGAGACGTCGCCCCGCGGGCCCGAAGCGCAGCCCGTGCCCGTTGACACCGACGTGCGCCGGCACGAGCTGGCTGCCTTCCTGCGCAGCCGCCGGGAGCGGATCGCCCCCGAGCAGGTCGGGCTGCCCCGGGGCCGTCGGCGCCGCACCCCCGGACTGCGCCGGGAGGAGGTCGCCCAGCTCTCCGCGGTGGGCGTCACCTGGTACACGTGGCTGGAGCAGGCCCGGGACATCCAGGTCTCCGTGCAGGTCCTCGACGCGCTGGCCCGCGCGCTGCTGCTCGACCCGAGCGAACGCGCACACCTCTTCCAGCTCGCCGGTGCCGCCGATCCGGCCCCGGCGACCACCTGCCCCTCGGTCACACCGGCGATGCGGGCCCTGCTGGAGCAGGTGGAGCCGTTCCCGGCGTGCCTGCAGAACAGCCGGTACGACATCCTCGCTTTCAACCGCACCTACGGGCTGCTGCTGTGCGACCTGGACGCGGTCCCGCCCGAGGACCGCAACTGCATCGTCCTCTCCTACACCCACCCCGAGTGGCAGTCCTCGATCGTGCACCTGGAGGAGACCCAGCGCCTCATGGCGGCACGCTTCCGCGCGACGATGGCCGGCCATCTCGCCGAGCCCGCCTGGAAGGCGCTCCTCGACCGGCTGCACAGCGAGTCCCCCGCGTTCCGCAAGGCCTGGGACCGCCACGAGGTGGTCGCCCACCGCTCCAAGCGCAAGGAGTTCCGCAACCGCCATGTCGGCCGCGTCACCGTCGACCACACGGACCTGTGGCTGACGCCGGGGGCGGGACCGCGGATGGTCACGTACGTCCCGGCGGACGAGGAGTCCCGGCAGCGGCTGGACATGCTCCAGGCGATGGCGCTGAGCAGGGAGACGGACCCTCAGGCCCTCTCCCGGTAGTTCATGAACCAGTGGGTGTCGAAGTAGCGGGCCATCGTGAACCGGTGGTGCGGTTCGGTGAGGATGCGGCAGACGAACTCCGCGGTCCGGTAGGCGAAGGGGACGTCCTCGCCGTCGGAGGACCGCACCACGACGGGCCATCGGTCGGGGTCGTCGCCGTCGGTCCTCCAGCAGTACAGGTCCTCGTGTTCCGTGCCCGCCCAGATGAGCAGGCCCTCGTCCCGGTAGTGCGTCCACGGTTCCTGGTTGAGGCCCAGGTATCCGTCGAAGGCGCCCGCGCCGAACGTCTCCACCATGCGCTTGTAGTCGCCGGGCAGGGCGGTGCCCAGGCGGGACTCCGTCTCCGTCCAGTCCAGGTCCGGCCGCCGGGCGGGCCCGCTCCAGCCGGTGATGCGCGTGAGCCGTTCCATCCAGTCGACGTCGACGTCGACGTCGACGTCGACGTCGATGCCGACGCCGGTGTCGTCGTCGAGGGCGGGCGCCGGGAGCTCCGGCACCTCCCGGGGAGCGACGACCAGCACCGGCCGCTCGATCCCCTCCCCGTCCCGCGCCGTACCCGTGCCGATCCACTGGTCCCCGTACGCCCACGCCCGTATCTTCACGGCCCGGTCCTCGAAGGGGGCGAGGAGGTCCGCGCCCCTGGACTCGTCGACCGTCGGATCGGTGAACCCGTCGAGGACGAGCGTGCGCGGGGCGCCGTACCTGCCCTCGAGCAGGTCGGTCAGGGCCTGTGGGTCCACGTCGACGGGCAGGAGGAGGTGGCCGTTCGCCGGGCCGAGCCGGGCCAGCAGTTCGTTGAGGGTCGCTTGCGTGAGCTCCATGGCGGCAGTGAAGCGGACGGCACTGACAATCACCTGTCGGCGGCCACCAGCACATCGCGCACGTCCGCCGACTCCAGCCTCCGGGCTGCCCGCTCCGCAGTGCCCCTGGCCCACCGGCCGTTGGTCAGCACCCCCAGTGCCAGTACCGCGAAACCGCACACCGCGAGGATCCACCAGCCGGGCCGTGCCGCGGACACGAACGTCTCGCGGTACGGGGACGCGCCGACACCCGAGGCGAGCACCGCGCCCACCACGGCCACGCCCAGCGTCTGGCCCAGTTGCCGGCTCGTGGAGGCGACCGCGGCGGCGACGCCCGCCTGGGCGCGCGGCATGCCGGAGACCGCAGTGTTGGTGATGGGCGCGTTGACGAACCCGAAGCCGATGCCGAAGAGGACGTAGCCGGCGAAGAGCGTGACGTTCGAGGTCTCCGCCTCGAACGCGGCGAACAGGACACCGCTCGTCGTCATCGCCGTGCCCGCGATCAGCAGCGGCAGCCGGGGGCCGCGCGCACCCACGAGGCGTCCCGACAGCGGCGCGCAGAGGAACGTCGGCACCGCCATCGGCAGCATCCACAGGCCCGCCTCCAGCGCGGTCAGACCCCGCACGTTCTGCAGGTACAGCGTCGACAGGAACAGGAAGCCGCCGAGCGCCGCGAACGCGCTGATCGCGATGACCGTCGCCCCGCTGAACGGCGCCGAACGGAAGAAGCGCAGGTCGATCAGCGGTTCCCTGCGGCGCGGCTCGTGGACGAGCAGGCCCAGCAGCGCGGCCAGGGCCACGGCCGCCGGCGGGGCGATCGAGGCGAACGGCGTGCTCGGCGCCTCGATGATCGCGTACGTCAGCGACCCGAACAGCGCGATCACCAGGAGCTGCCCGACGGGGTCGGGGCGGCGGGCCCGGGGCGCGCGGGACTCGGGGACGAAGCGGAGGGTGAGCAGCAGGGCCGCCAGGCCAACGGGCAGATTGATCCAGAAGATGGAGCGCCAGCCGACGGAGTCCACCAGCAGGCCCCCGACCAGCGGACCGGCGGCCATCGATATGCCGACCACCGCGCCCCAGACCCCGATCGCCCGGGCCCGCTCGCGCGGATCGGTGAAGGTGTTGGTGATGATCGACATGGCGACCGGGTTCAGCATCGAGCCGCCCACCGCCTGCACCATCCGGAACGCGATCAGCGCCTCCAGGTTCGGCGCCAGGGAGCACAGCACCGAGCCGACGGTGAACACGACCAGACCCGCCATGAAGACCCGCTTGCGGCCGATCCGGTCGGCCGTGGAGCCCGCGAGCATCAGCAGGGAGGCCAGGACCAGGGTGTATGCGTCGATCGTCCACTGCAGACCCGAGGTGCTCGCGTGCAGGTCCTGCTGCATGGACGGCAGGGCCACGTTCAGGACCGTGTTGTCGAGGCTCACGATCAGCAGGCTCATGCAGCAGATCGCGAGCACCAGCATGCGGCGGCGGTGACGGAGCTCGGGCATGCGCTCCATCGTACGCCGATTTCGATAGTGTGGCTAACTAATGAGTTTTGCCATCTCATTGCACGGCACAATGGAGGCATGTCCACGCCCCTCCAGATCGGTCCGCACACCGTCCGGCCGCCCGTCGTCCTGGCCCCCATGGCCGGGATCACCAACGCGCCCTTCCGCACCCTGTGCAGGGAGTTCAGTGCCGGCAAGGGCCTGTTCGTCAGCGAGATGATCACCACCAGGGCGCTGGTCGAGCGCAACGAGAAGACGATGCAGCTGATCCACTTCGACGCGACGGAGACGCCGCGCTCGATCCAGCTGTACGGCGTGGACCCCGCGACCGTCGGCAAGGCCGTCCGCATGATCGCGGAGGAGGACCTCGCCGACCACATCGACCTGAACTTCGGCTGCCCCGTGCCCAAGGTGACCCGCAAGGGCGGCGGCTCCGCGCTGCCGTACAAGCGGAACCTGCTGCGGGCCATCCTGCGGGAGGCCGTCAGCGGGGCCGGTGATCTGCCGGTGACGATGAAGATGCGCAAGGGCATCGACGACGACCACATCACCTTCCTCGACGCCGGCCGGATCGCCGTCGAGGAAGGCGTCACCGCCATCGCGCTGCACGGCCGCACCGCCGCCCAGCACTACGGCGGCACCGCCGACTGGGACGCCATCGCCCGGCTCAAGGAGCACGTGCCGGAGATCCCGGTGCTCGGCAACGGCGACATCTGGTCCGCCGAGGACGCCCTGCGGATGGTGCGCGAGACCGGCTGCGACGGCGTGGTCGTGGGCCGCGGCTGCCTGGGGCGGCCCTGGCTCTTCTCCGACCTGGTCGCCGCCTTCGAGGGCCGCACCGAGGACATCGCCCGCCCCGCCCTGCGCGAGGTCGCCGACGTCATGGTCCGGCACGCCACGCTGCTCGGCGAGTGGATCGGCGACGAGTCGAAGGGTGTCGTCGACTTCCGCAAGCACGTCGCCTGGTACCTGAAGGGTTTCGCGGTCGGCTCCGAGATGCGCAAGCGTCTCGCGATCACCTCGTCCCTGGAGGAGCTGCGCTCCGGCCTGGACGAGCTGGACCTCGACCAGCCCTGGCCCGCCGGCGCCGACGGGCCCCGCGGCCGCACGTCCGGCAACAACCGCGTGGTGCTGCCGGACGGCTGGCTGAAGGACCCCTACGACTGCGCCGGGGTCGGCGAGGACGCCGAACTCGACACCTCCGGCGGCTGATCAGCCCTTCGAGGGGCGCGGCGTGGAGCCGAACGCCGTCAGGAAGCGGTCACGGAAGGAGCTCATCCTCCACACGGGCGCGTCGCGGTCCGGCCTGAGGCCCTCCGTCCAGTTCCAGCCGGCGACCTTGTCCAGGACCTTCGGATCCTTCGCGACGATCGACACCGGCACGTCCCGGGAGGCGTGGTCGCCGCTGACCCGGGCGATGGGCTGGTGGTCGCCGAGGAACACCAGGACGGTGTCGTCCGTGCCGTAGCGCTCCAGCCACTGGGTGAGGCTGGTGACCGAGTACTGGATGGACTTGCCGTACTCCTCGCGGGACTTGGTGGTGTCGGTGATGATGTCCGACGCCTTGTTGCCGGCCTTCTGGATCGCGTCGAAGACCGAGCCGTCGCCGAGTTCGTCCCAGCCGACCGTCTTCGGGATGGGCGCCCAGGGCTGGTGGCTGGAGGTCAGGATGACGAACGACATCAACGGCTTGTCCCGCTTCTTCCCGTGCACCCGCTGCTGGAACGCCTCCAGCGCGTACTGGTCGGGCATGGTCGACCAGCTGAACTTCGGGCCCTCGTAGCCCAGGTCGAAGGCGTCGTAGAGCTTGTCGAGGCCGTACCACTTCTGCTCCGGCCAGCCCTTCTGCACGCCCGGCATCACACCGACCGTGTCCCAGGCGCCGGTCTTCTGGAAGGCCTTGGTGAGGGTGAGGTGGTCGCCCGCGCTGACCGTGCGGTAGCGCCGCTGGTTGTCGATCCACAGGCCGGACATGGTCGTGGAGTGGCCGAGCCAGCTGCTGCCGCCGTAGGTCGCCGACGTCAGCCACCCGCTGCGGGCGGCGAAACCGGCCTTCTTGAGGGCGGCGGTGCTCGCGTCCAGGGTCCGGTCGACGCCGGGTGCCATGACCGGGTCCTCGATGGCGCTGCGGCCGTAGCTCTCGATGAACGTGAAGACGACGTCCTTGCCGCGCAGGTCCGGCAGCAGCTCACCGGGCGGGGTGTTGCCGAAGGTGTCGGCCTTCGACTGCTCCGCGAACGCCGCCTCGTCCCGCAGTGATTCCACCGTCCGCTGCGCGTGCACCCGGAGGGCCCCCGCGCCCCGCTCGGAGGCGATCGGGCCGCCGAACAAGGTCAGGCCCAGCGCGGAGCAGGTCACCCAGACGACCCCGGCGGCCAGGGCACCCTGCGAGGCCCGCACCCGGTGGCGGGCCAGCACACCGGCGAGCCGGACCGACGCCGCGACCATGACGGCCGCCACGAGCAGCACGAGCACGACCGCGCCGACCGCGGCGGCGGTCGCGACGCCCCCGCCGAGCGTGTCCTCGACGTACGCCTGCGCGTCGGGCAGCAGGTCCCAGTCGAGCGCGGCGTTGAAGCCCCGGCCCAGGTACTCGTTGAACCCCATGTCGAGCAGGTTCACCGTGGTCAGCACGGTGAGGCCGAGCCCGTACAGCACCGCGGCGGCCAGCCGGGGCCGGCGGGGCAGCGCCAGGACGACGACGGCCCCGAGGACCGCCTCCACCGGCATCCGCAGGAAGCTGGCCGCCTTCAGGGCGGGAAGCGTGTCGGGCAGCAGCAGGGCGCCGAGGACCAGGACGGCGGCGAGGGCGGTGGTGCCCGTACGGAGGGTCCGTGCGGCACGGGGGTGGCGGGTGCGCCAGGTGCGCAGACGCGGGCGAAGGGGACCGGGGTTGGTACCCGCGGCGTCCGAGACCGGCCCGCCCACCGCCGCCCCCTCCTCAGGCCCACCCTGCCCCGGCTCCCCTCCGTCCGCCGCGATCTCGGCCTCGTCCGCGACCCCGCGCTCCGCGGCGGCCTCGGTCTCCGCCGCGCCGCCGCCCTCCGCGGTAACTTCGGCCTCGTCCGCGACCCCGCGCTCCGCGGTGGCCTCGGTCTCCGCCGCGCCGCCACCTTCCGCGGCAACTTCGGCCACGGCCGCCGCCCCGCGCTCCGCGGCGACTTCGCCCCCCGCCGCGCCCCCGGCCCCGGCCTCGGCCTCCGCCGTGCCCTCGGCGTCAGCCGTGGTCTCGGCCCTGGCCTCGGGCATGTCGTCACTCGGTTGCGACGACTCGCTGAAGCGTGTGAAGACAGGCACCCGGAGGTCCTTCCCGTGCGGAACAGGTGAGGTGGCGGACCCGGGTGGGGGTGCGGGTCCGCCACCGTTCCGTACGGTGCGTCCACCAGGTGTGTTCAGCCCGCCGGGCCAGCGCTCGGCAAACACCCGGCAAACGGCGGGCCAACCGGTCTCAGACCACGCCGACCGCCGTGAGCAGCGCCAACGGGGCGGACGCCGAACGGGATTCCCGCACGCACGCGTGCGGGTACGGCACCGGCTCCGGGTGGGTGTCGCGGCCGTAGCCGGCGAGCACCTCCGGGAGCCGGTGGCCCGTCGCGGCTGCCGCGTCGACCAGGCCGTGGGCGATCGCGCGGGCCTCGTCGTGCAGCCCGTAGCGGGCCAGGCCCAGGGCGATCAACGCGTTGTCGTGCGGCCAGACCGAGCCGCGGTGGTAGGAGAGCGGGTGGTACGCAGGCTGCCCGGCGGCCAGGGTGCGCACGCCCCACCCGGAGAAGAAGTCCGGTTCCAGGAGCCGCCGGCCGACGAGTTCGCCGTACTCCTTGTCCAGCAGACCCGACCACAGCAGGTGCCCGGCGTCGGAGGCGAGCGCGTCCACCTGGCTGCCGCGGCCGTCGAGCGCGAGAGCCGGGAAGGAGTGCTCCGGCATCCAGAAGTCCCGCTGGAAACGGTCGCGCAGATCGCCGGCCGCCTGCTCCAGCAGGTGCGCGTACGTGGTGTCCTGCCACACCGTGCGGGCGAGTCCCGCCGTGCGGCGCAGGGCGTCGTAGGCGTAACCCTGCGCGCCCGCAGCCGTCACCGGCCCGTGCGGGCGGGTGCCGTCGGCGGAGCAGATGGCGCCGGGGGAGTCCTTCCAGTTCTGGTTGGCGAGGCCGCCCTGGTCGGCGCGGTAGACCAGGTAACCCCGCGAGGTCAGCCCGCCGTGGTCGAGCATCCAGGTGATCGCGGCCCGGGCGTGGCGTTCGAGGCGGCGGGCCGGGCCGGTGTCGCCGGTGTGCTCGGTGTACGCGCCGAGCAGGACCAGGAACAGCGGGGTGGCGTCGACCGAACCGTAGTAGCGGCCGTAGGGGACCTGGCCGAAGTGGGCCAGTTCGCCGTGGCGTACCTCGTGCACGATCTTGCCGGGCTGGGCGATCTCGTCGGTGCCGGTTGAGGTGGCCTGCGTCGCGGCGAGCGCGGGCAGCGTGGCGGCGGCCAGGCCCGGCCGGTAGGGCAGGGCGAACAGCGAGGTCAGCAGGGCGTCCCGGCCCAGCAGGGTCAGGAACCAGGGGGCGCCGGCCGCCGGGACGCGCAGCTCCTCGCCGTCGGGGCCGGTGGCCGGGACCTGGAGGGCGGCGAGGTCGGCGAGGCCCCGGGCGCAGGCAGCGGCCAGCTCGGGCCGGCCGGCCGGGAAGTCCACACCCCGTACGAACTCGTTCTCACGGGCGCGGAGCCGTTCCCGGACGGCGGCGGGGGAGCGGGGGACGCGCAGGGCACGTCGGTCTCCGTGCGGGCGGGCCATGACCCGCAGGGTCAGCTCGGCCGTGCCGTGCGGTGCGAGGTCCAGGGTCCACACCAGGCGGCGGGCACCGGTGCCGGTCTCCTCCACGGCGTCCGGCTGCGGGTCGGCCGTCACGGTCGTGACGGATCGCCACTCGCCGCGCCGGTAGGCGAACTCCACGCCGTACTCGAGGATCCGGCGGGAGCGGACGGCGCCGGCCTTGTTGTAGGTGCGGTGGTCGGAGCGCAGCTCGAACTGGTCGGTGAAATCGGCGTCGGCGGTGACCGCGAGGCGGACCGTCGTCGGCGTGGGACGGTTGCTGGTGACACGCAGTGACTCGACGAACGAGGCGTCATCGACGGCCTGTTCGCGAAAGAGCGTGTACGCGGGCGGCTCGTCGCGGCCGCCGCGCGGGACGAGCACACAGGTCGCCGTGTCCCCGTCGGTCACCGGGGTGAGCGTGTCGGGCACGGCTCCGTCGACGGTGAGCTGCCAGCGGCTCAGGTGCCGCGCGTCCCGTACGAACAGGCCGTCCGGGGCGCTGCCGCCCCGGTAGCCGCTGATGTCGCCGCGGTCGCCGACGGCGGCGAACGTCCGGCCGTGCACGAGCAGATGGTGCCGGTCCGTCATGCTCGGTCCCCTTCCTTGAGCGTCGTGAGGCCGTTCCTGCCCCGTGCGGGCCGGTCGTGCAGCAGGTCGAGCGTGAGCGCGGCGGTCCAGCCGAAACCGGTGACGCCGCAGGCCTGTGCCGTGTACGGGTCGACGTACTCCGCGAAGCCGGAGGCGCCGGCGGTGTGCAGCATGCCCTTGCGCAGGGCGTCGGCCCGGCCGCGCTCGCCGTGCAGCCGCAGGCCCCGCTCCAGCAGCCAGTTGGTGTTGAACCAGGCCGGGCCGCGCCAGTAGCGGTGCGGGTCGAAGGCGTCACCGAGCAGGTCGTAGCTCGGGACCATGCGGGTCGTGCCGCCGAGGCCGAAGTGCGGGCCGCAGACCGTGCGGACGAGGGTGGCCGCGAGGTCGCGCGGCAGGGCGGGCAGCAGCAGCGGGACGAGACCGGAGACGCCGCGCTCGGGGATCAGCTCGCCGGCGCGCACGTCCCGGCACAGGAACATGCCCGCCGACGGCTCCCACAGCCGCTCCACGAGCGTGGCGGTCAGCCGCTCGGCGCGGCCCGGCCGGGCCGGTTCGGCCGCGCCCAGCTCCCGTGCGATCCGGTCCAGGGCGTACTCGGAGGCGATGAGCAGGGCGTTGAACGCCGGGTCCTCGACCACGAAGTCACCGGGCCCGTCGGCGTATCCGCCGTCCCGGTAGTCGGCCGCCAGCCGCACGTACCGTCCGTAGTCCAGATCGGTCGGCCGGTCCTCGGGGATGCCGTGGTCGAGGTCGGCGCGCCGGAAGGAGCGGGCCGGGGCGGGTGTGACGCGGGACAACGGGCGGTCCCAGCTGGGGCTGTTGTCCATACCCTGTTCCCAGGGGTGCACGACGGACACGAGGCCGCCCCCGCCGTGGTCGCGCCGGTGCAGGAGGTAGTCGTGCCAGGCGGCCAGCCGGGGGTGGGCCCGGGCGAGGAAGCCGCGCGCCCTGGACAGGCCCGGGTCCGCGAGGTGCACCAGCCACGCGGCCAGGGCGTGGACCGGTGGCTGCACGATGCCGGAGGTCTCCACGCCGCGCGGGGCACCGGCGGCGCGCCCGGCGGACGAGGAGCGCCAGAAGTCGGGGCTCGGGAAGTACGCGTCGAGGGGGACGGAGGGGTTGAAGACGATGTGCGGGATCCGCCCGTCCGCCCACTGGGCCGCCAGCAGCGTCTCCAGCTCCGTCTGCGCCCGTAACGGCGAGAGGTGCCGCAGGCCGATCGCGATGAACGCCGAGTCCCACGACCACTGGTGCGGATACAGACTGCGCGAGGGCACCGTCGACGCCCCCGTCCAGCCGGCCTCCAGCACTGCGGCGGCCCTGGTGTGCAGGGGCGGCGCGGAGGCGGCCGGATCGTATGCGACGGTGCGTCCTGGGGGACGTGGGGCGCGTTGGGCGGTGCGGTCCACTCGGGGCTCTCCGAAAAGACGTCCGGCCGGCCGGTTCGGCTGCGGCTACCGTGGGGTTACGTCTATTTAACACGCAAAACCCACTATGTAAGGCAAGGTTGGGAAACACAAGGGGGTGTGCATGACCGGACAGGCCGGGAGAACCGGACGAGGCGCGGGTCAGGCGAGCGCCGGCGATCTGCTCGAACTGGTGCGCAGTCGCCGCGCCGTGACCCGGGGCGCGCTGCAGCGGGCGACCGGACTGTCCCGGGCGACCGTCGGGCAGCGGCTGGACCGGCTCTTCCGTGCGGGCTGGCTGCGCGAGGGCGCCGGGGGGCCGGTGGACTCGCCGCTGGGCGGACGGCCCTCCATCACGTTGGAGTTCGACGACGAGCACGCGGTCGTCCTCGCGGGCGACCTCGACACCCGGCACGCCAGGGCGGCCGTGCTGTCGCTGAGCGGCGAGATCCTCGCCGAGCACTCGGGCACCCTCGTCATCGAGGACGGGCCGGACGCGGTCCTCGGCGAACTCGGCCGCTGGTTCGCCGAGTTGCTGGAGAAGACCGGGTGCGGGGCCGCGGCGGTCTGCGGGGTCGGGCTCGCGGTGCCCGGCCCGGTCGACACCGAGACCGGCCGTGTCGTCCAGCCGCCGATCATGCCCGGCTGGGACGGCTACGACATAACGGGCCGGCTGGCCCGGGCGCTCGCCGAGCACGCGGGGGCCGCCGGGGTGCCGGTCCTGGTGGACAACGACGCCAACCTCATGGCGTACGGCGAACAGCGCGCCGGCTACCCCGACTGCTCCCCCTTCGTGCTGGTCAAGGTCTCCACCGGCATCGGCGCCGGGGTCGTGGTGGACGGCGCGCTGTTCCGGGGGGTCGACGGCGGCGCCGGCGACATCGGGCACATCCGGGTGCCGGAGGGCGCCGAGACCCTGTGCCGCTGCGGCGCGTACGGCTGCCTGGCCGCCGTCGCGAGCGGTGGCGCGGTGGCGCGGCGGCTGGCGGAGTCCGGGGTGCCGGCGGCCTCCGGCTCCGATGTGCGCGACCTGCTGGCGGCCGGGCACCCGGAGGCGGTCGGACTCGCCCGCCAGGCGGGCCGCCGGGTCGGGGATGTTCTCGCGACCGTCGTGACATTGCTCAACCCCGGCGTCCTGATGATCGCCGGGGATCTGGCCGGAACTCCCTTCCTGACAGGCGTGCGCGAGCTGCTGTACCAGCGGGCGCTGCCCCGCTCCACCGCGCACCTGGACGTGGTGACCGCACGGCTGGGCGAGCGGGCCGCGCTGGTCGGAGCCGGTGCGATGGTCGTCGAGCACCTCTACGCGCCCGAGCGGGTCGAGGAGCGGCTGCGCGCGCTGGGGGTGTGACGGCCGCGTTTCGGTCCCGAGTCGCGTCCGCATGGTGAAATCCGGGCGGCTGTGGCAGCGTGATTCTCGCCACCCCTGATAAGGGTTGCGCTCAGATGAGCGGATCTTGAGCGGCTGCACTTCTCCAAGGTGTGGCACTGAGTGCCACGCTTTGATCGTTCATCGAGCGAAATCAAATGTGCGGAAACTCCGCTCACATGAGCGCTCAGCGGGGTTCAGGGAGGTTCTTGCGTTCAAGAAGTGAAAACATGCGGCTGCGATCGCTTGCCCAGCCTTGACTTTCGATCCGCTGGCGGACGAGTGGTTACAGGCGCATGACGCACGAGTGGACGTACCCAGACGCCTTTGATCTGGGTATGTTCCTCGCCGTCAGGGCAGCCACCGCGTCCTCGAGGAGTCGAGACCCGTGTCGGAAAACAAAGATCTCCCGGTAGCCGAGCAGGCCGCGAGCGTTGAGGGCGTGAAGTTCGTCTACGACTTCACCGAGGGCAACAAGGACCTCAAGGACCTCCTCGGTGGCAAGGGCGCGAACCTCGCCGAGATGACGAACCTGGGCCTTCCGGTCCCTCCCGGCTTCACCATCACCACCGAGGCCTGCAAGGTCTACCTGGAGAGCGGCGAGGAGCCCGCGGCCCTGCGTGACGAGGTGACCGCACACCTCGACGCCCTTCAGGCCCGCATGGGCAAGAAGCTCGGCCAGGCCGACGACCCGCTGCTGGTCTCGGTGCGCTCGGGCGCCAAGTTCTCCATGCCCGGGATGATGGACACCGTCCTCAACATCGGCCTCTCCGACAAGTCGGTCCAGGGCCTCGCCAAGCAGGCCGGCGACGACCGGTTCGCGTGGGACTCCTACCGCCGCCTCATCCAGATGTTCGGCAAGACCGTCCTGGGCGTCGACGGCGAGCTCTTCGAGGACGCACTGGACGCGGCCAAGGCGGCCAAGAAGGTCACCGTCGACACCGAGCTGGAGGCCGCCGACCTCAAGAAGCTCGTCACCAAGTTCAAGAAGATCGTCAAGACCGAGGCCGGCCGGGACTTCCCGCAGGACCCGCGCGAGCAGATGGACCTCGCCATCCACGCGGTCTTCGACTCCTGGAACACCGACCGGGCCAAGCTCTACCGCCGCCAGGAGCGCATCCCCGGCGACCTCGGCACCGCGGTCAACGTCTGCTCCATGGTCTTCGGCAACCTCGGCCCCGACTCCGGCACCGGTGTCGCCTTCACCCGCGACCCCGCCTCCGGCCACCAGGGCGTCTACGGCGACTACCTCCAGAACGCGCAGGGCGAGGATGTCGTCGCGGGCATCCGCAACACCGTGCCGCTCGCCGAGCTGGAGCAGATCGACAAGAAGTCGTACGACCAGCTGATGCAGATCATGGAGACGCTGGAGAACCACTACAAGGACCTCTGTGACATCGAGTTCACCATCGAGCGCGGTGTGCTGTGGATGCTCCAGACCCGCGTCGGCAAGCGCACTGCGGGTGCGGCCTTCCGCATCGCGACCCAGCTGGTGGACCAGGGCCTGATCGACGAGGCCGAGGCCCTCACCCGCGTCAACGGCGCCCAGCTCGCCCAGCTGATGTTCCCGCGCTTCGACGAGGACGCGAAGGTCTCGCAGGTCGGCCGGGGCATCGCCGCCTCCCCGGGCGCGGCCGTCGGCAAGGCCGTCTTCGACTCCTACACGGCCGTCAAGTGGTCGCGTTCCGGCGAGAAGGTCATCCTGATCCGCCGTGAGACCAACCCTGACGACCTGGACGGCATGATCGCCGCCGAGGGCATCCTGACCTCCCGCGGCGGCAAGACCTCCCACGCGGCCGTCGTCGCCCGCGGCATGGGCAAGACCTGTGTCTGCGGCGCCGAGGAGCTGGAGGTCGACACCAAGCGCCGCCGGATGACCGTCCCGGGCGGGCACGTCGTCGAGGAGGGCGACGTCGTCTCCATCGACGGCTCCTCCGGCAAGGTCTACCTCGGTGAGGTACCTGTCGTGCCGTCGCCGGTCGTGGAGTACTTCGAGGGCCGGATGCACCCGGGCGCCGACGACGCCGACGAGCTGGTCGAGGCCGTCCACCGGATGATGGCCTTCGCCGACCGCAAGCGCCGCCTGCGGGTGCGCGCCAACGCCGACAACGCCGAGGACGCGCTGCGCGCCCGCCGCTTCGGCGCCCAGGGCATCGGCCTGTGCCGCACCGAGCACATGTTCCTCGGTGACCGGCGCGAGCTGGTGGAGCGGCTGATCCTGGCCGACACGGACGCCGAGCGCGAGGAGTCCCTCAAGCAGCTGCTGCCGCTGCAGAAGCAGGACTTCGTCCAGCTCTTCGAGTCGATGGACGGCCTCCCGGTCACCATCCGCCTCCTCGACCCGCCGCTGCACGAGTTCCTCCCGGACATCACCGAGCTGTCGGTCCGCGTGGCCCTCGCCGAGTCCCGCCAGGAGCCGCACGAGAACGAACTGCGCCTGCTCCAGGCGGTCCACCGCCTGCACGAGCAGAACCCGATGCTGGGCCTGCGCGGGGTCCGTCTCGGCCTGGTCATCCCCGGCCTGTTCACCATGCAGGTCCGGGCGATCGCCGAGGCCGCCGCCGAGCGCAAGGCCGCCAAGGGCGACCCGCGGGCCGAGATCATGATCCCGCTCGTGGGCACGGTCCAGGAGCTGGAGATCGTCCGCGAGGAGGCCGACGCGGTCATCGCCGAGGTCGAGGCGGCCTCGGGCACGCAGCTGAAGCTGTCCATCGGCACGATGATCGAGCTGCCGCGCGCCGCGCTGACCGCCGGTCAGATCGCCGAGGCCGCGCAGTTCTTCTCCTTCGGCACGAACGACCTCACCCAGACGGTGTGGGGCTTCTCCCGGGACGACGTGGAGGCGAGCTTCTTCACCGCGTACCTGGAGAAGGGCATCTTCGGTGTCTCCCCGTTCGAGACGATCGACAAGGACGGCGTCGGCTCGCTGGTGAAGCTGGCCGCCAAGGCCGGCCGCGAGACCCGGCCCGATCTCAAGCTCGGCGTGTGCGGCGAGCACGGCGGCGACCCGGAGTCGGTCCACTTCTTCCACGAGGTCGGACTCGACTACGTCTCCTGCTCCCCGTTCCGCATCCCGGTGGCCCGCCTGGAGGCGGGCCGGGCGGCGGTCCAGTCCCAGGGCAGCGACCACCGCTGACCCGGGGGTAGAGAACCCGGAGCCGTCGGCGGTCCCCGACCCTCACCGATCGCGGCGGCTCCGGCGCACGAAGAAGAGCGGGGCGGCACCTGTGCGGAGGTACCGCCCCGCTCTCGCGCGTTCGTTCCGCGTTCAAGGCCCGCAGACGGTCACTGCGGCAGGCCGTCCCGCAGGCATACGACCGTGCCGGTGCGCTCCGCGTTCAGCAGGGCGGTGAGGGCGGGCAGCCCGGTCGCCAGCGGCGTGGACTCCAGGTCGGCGAGGGCGAACAGGCCGTGCCGGTCGTGCTCCGAGCTGCGCCGGACGGGCTGACCGGCCGGGAGCCGGCCGCCGTGGAAGTAGAAGTCGATCACCGGCCCCGTCTCCAGCACGTCGGCCCGGTGGTCGTACCCGAGGAAGCGCATGTCGCCCTCCAGGGCGATGCCGGTCTCCTCGTGCAGCTCCCGACGCGCGGCACCGACGGGGTCCTCACCGTGGTCGAGCATGCCGCCCGGCAGCCCCCAGAGCCCCGCGGCGGGCTGGCCCCCGGCGTAGCGCAGCAGCAGGATCCGGTCCTCGGCGTCGAGCAACAGCACGCAGGACGCGACGATGGTCTGCGGCAACGTCTTGACCCACTCGGCGCGCGGCAGCACGAGTGGTACGTCGGTGGCGGGCACGGTCGTGTCCACGGTGAAGTCCCTTCCGTCGGTCGGACAGCCCGCTGCGAACTGCCCAACCGGTGGAACGGCCGTACCCGCGGATGGTCACCGGCGGGTACGGCTCAGATGTCGCAGGCGACCCCGTCGCCATCCCGGTCCAGGTGGGAGGCGTACCCGGGCTCACCCCGGTGGATGGGCGCGGCACCGGCGGCCCGGACCTCGCTGCAGTTGCCGTAGTACACGTCCCCACCGCCCCCTGAGCCTCCCGAGCCGCCGTCGTCGGACCCGCCGTCCGCCGCCGGCTGTGCGGTGACCGTGGTGGTGACCTTGACGGTCTTCGTGGCGGTGACGGTGGGAGCGGGCTTCGGCTCCTTGGCGGGCGGCGTCGCGGTGGCCGTGGTCGTCGCGGTGACCGTGACGGTCGGCCGGGGCTCGGCGGACGCGGGCTTCGCGTCGTCGGTGCTCTCCCCGCCGCCCGTGCCGATGCCGATGCCGAGGAACAGGGCGAGTCCGAGCGCGGGCAGGGCATAGCGCTTCCGGGCCCACCGGGGCGCCGGTCCGCCGGGCTGCGGCAGCGGCGGTGCGGGGTACGGGCCGGTGTACGGATTGGTCCTGGTCATCCCCCCAGGGCTGGCACGTGAGGGGACGACCGTAAGACCGGATGGCCGGGCGTGAGGGACAGGTGACCAACTTGTGATGGTCATGTGAAGCCGGGTCGGTTGGCTACGAGCGGAACGGGCCCGTCACCTCGTAGGTGATGCCGCCCGAGGAACTGCCGCTGGTGCCGCGCTGGCTGGAGAAGTACAGGCGGGTGCCGTCCGGGGAGAAGGCCGGGCCGGTGATCTCCGAGGCGGACTGGCCGTCGACGCGCAGGAACGAGGCGACGACGTCGTCCGGGGTGATCACGCAGATCTCCATGTTGCCGCCGTCCTCGGCGACGAAGAGGTCGCCGGAAGAGGTGCCGGTGATGTTGTCGACACCGGTGAGCGGGGCCGTGCCGTTGACGAGGGAGTCGTCGTAGGCCAGTTCGTAGGTGTGGGTGAGGAGGTTGAGCTGCCAGACGCGGTTGTCGCCCTTGGTGGTGAACCAGACGGTGTCGTTCGCGTAGTGGCAGCCCTCGCCGCCGTTGAAGGACTTGGAGCCGGAGACCTGGGAGCGGGTGGCGGTGGGGGAGCCGTCCGGGTCGGGGACGTCGGCCCAGGTGAAGGAGCCGCCGGTGGCGCTGCCCGCGACCATCACCTGGAGCCTGCCGGACGACAGGTCGCCCCAGGCCGTCGGGACGAAGCGGTAGAACCGGCCGTTCGTCTCGTCCTCGGTCAGGTAGATCACCCTGCGCACCGGGTCGGCCGCCGCCGCCTCGTGCTTGAAGCGGCCCATCGCCGCGCGCTGCACCGCCGCGTTCGTGCCCCACGGGTCGGTCTCGTAGACGTAGCCGAGGGACACCTCCTCGCAGGACAGCCAGGTGTTCCACGGCGTCTTGCCGCCCGCGCAGTTCTGGCGGGTGTTGGACAGGACGCGGTACGCGGCCGTGATCGTGCCCGTCGACGAGAACTTCACCGCGCTCGCGCCGCCCGAGGGGTTGATCTCGGAGTTGGAGACATAGATCCAGCCCGTGCCGTCGGCGTAACAGGCGCCGCCGTCCGGGGCGTTGTGCCAGGTGTACGACGTGGCTCCGACCTGCTGGCCCGACCGGGCGATCACCCGGCTCGTGAAGCCGGCGGGGAGTCTGATGCCGTTGGCGTCCGGGGAGCCCAGCGGCCCGTAGGGGCCGGCGCCGGGCTGGGCCGGGGCCGCGTACGCGGCGCCGCGCCACAGGGTTCCGCCCAGAGCGGCCGAGGTGCCGCCGAGGACGGCCGCACGCAGAAGGCTACGACGTTCCACTCTCACTCCAGAGGTGGCGTACCGCCCCGCCGCCGGTCGACGGCAGGGTCGAGCGTGGGGGAGGCACACGGAACGCTAGGGGTGCCGAGTTGACGGGGCGTGGCCAACTCGTGGCCGTAGGGCGGCATGCCGGGTTCCGCCGCCTGCGTGCCCGCGCCACGGCGGCCGGGCCGGGCCGTGTCGTCGGGGGCGTCCCGGAGGCGTGGGGACCCCGGTGGTTACGCCGGCAGCGCCGGTGCCTCCCGCCTCGGCCTCCTCGGGCGGTCGCCGCCCGAGCCGGTGCCGGGCTCGCCCGACGGTCGCGCGGAGGGCAGCCGGATCACCACGTCCAGACCGCCGGTCGCCGCCTCACGCAGGGCCGCCTCGCCGCCGCTGGCGTGGGCCAGGCGCTGCACCAGGGCGAGACCGAGCCCCGTACCGCCCTTGGGGGCGCCCGGGGCGCGCCAGAAACGGTCGAAGGCGCGCATCCGCTGCTCCTCCGTCATGCCCGGGCCCTCGTCGGTGACGTGCAGGTCGACCCAGCGCGGCCGGCCGTCGCGCAACGCCCGCCGGGGAGGGGCCTGGAGCCGCGGCTCGATCGTGACGGTGCTGCCCGCCGGGGACGCCCGCAGGGCGTTGGACAGCAGGTTGTCCAGGATCTGCTCGACGGCCCCCGGCACCGCGAGCACCGGGCCCGTGCTTCCCGCGAAGAGCACGAGGGAGACACCCTCCCGCTCGAACAGGGGCTGCCACGTCCGGTGCCGTTCCGCGCAGACCGCCCCCAGGTCGACACCGGCGGGGATCGCCGCGTGCTCCTCCAGCCGGGCCATGGCCAGCAGGTGCTCGACCATTCGGGCCAGCCGGTCCGTCTCGGTGACGGCGGCGGTGAGGCTGCCCCGGGCCCGGGCGGCGATGTCCGGCTCCAGGTTCTCCAGGCGCAGCCGCAACGCCGCCAGGGGTGTCTTCAGCTGGTGCGAGGCCTCGCCCGCGAACGCCCGCTGGGACGCCAGCAGATGGGCGAGCCGGGCGGCGGTGTGGTTGAACGCGGCGGCCAGACTGCGTACCTCCGGCGGCCCCTTGGTGACCGTCACCGGAGTGAACCGGCCGCCGCCCTCGGCCAACTCGTGTGTCGCGTCCTCCAGTTCCCGGATGGGGCGGCCGGCCCAGCGGGCGAAGGCGAAGCCGACCCCGGCCACCGCGGTCAGCACGGCCAGTCCGCCCAGGGCGAGCAGCAGCCACACGTGGTGGACGCGCTCGTGCACCGTCCGGGTGGGCACCGTCAGCCACACGGCGCCCACCGGCCGTGTCCCCTGGCCGACCGGCGCGGCCACCGACAGATACTCCACACCGCCGATCCTCGACGTGCGCACGTCCACGGTCGAGGCGCCCCGCAGCGCCGCCGAGATGCCCGGCCGGGCGGCCAGTGAGCCGGACATCTCGACGTCCAGCGGGTGCGAGGTGGCGAGCGGCGTGCCGGAGGCGTCGACGACCACCACCTTGCCGCCGATGCGCTCCGCACAGTGCGCCACCCGCGCGGGCAGGTCCTGCGCCGCCCGGCCCGCCGCGAGGGACAGCGCGGCGTACGCGGAGACCGACTCGGCCTCGTCCTTCGCCGCGTTGACGACCCGCTCCCGCTCACCGCGCGAGTAGACGAAGCCCAGCGGGATCTCCAGGCAGACCAGCACCAGCGCCGCGAGGCTGAGATAGCTGAGCAGCAGCCGGCGGGTCACGGAGAGGCCACCTGCGCGGCGGGCGACGTGTGCACGGACAGCCGGAAGCCGACGCCCCGCAGCGTCCTGATCCACGCCGGGTGCCCCAACTTGCGTCGCAGTGCGGCCACATGGACGTCCAGGGTCTTGGTCGGGCCGTCGTAGTGGGGGTCCCAGACGCGGTCGAGGATCTGCTGCCGCGAGTAGACCGCGCCCGGATCCTCACTGAGCAGCGCCAGCAGGTCGAACTCCTTGGGCGTGAGCGGGACGGGGGCGCCACCCACCCAGACCTGGCGGGTACGGCGGTCCACGACGAGCGGGCCCGGGTCGTGCGGCGGGTCCGGGGAGCGGTCGTACGAGGTGGCCGCCGGGGGCTCGTAGGACAGCGCCGGGGCCGGTTCGTGGGCGGGGGCCGGAGCCGGTTCGTAGGGCGGCGGCTCGGGGACGGCCCGCGTGCCCGGCGTCTCCGGGAAGGCCTGCGGTGCCTGGGGGGCGCGGAGCGTGCGGCGGGTCACGGCGCGCACGCGGGCGACCAGTTCCCGCACGCTGAAAGGTTTCGCCAGGTAGTCGTCGGCACCCAGCTCCAGCCCCAGCACGCGGTCGGCCTCCTCGCCGCGCGCGCTGAGGATGACGATGGGTACGTCCGAGACCTGCCGGATGCCGCGGCAGACGTCGATGCCGTCCATGTCCGGCAGCCCCAGGTCGAGCAGGACGACGTCGTTGTACGGCCCCCGCAGGCCGTCCGTCCCGGTGGCGACGTGGTCGACCGCCAGCCCGAAGTGGCCGAGCCCTTCGGTGAGCGGCTCGGCGATCGTCTCGTCGTCTTCGATGAGCAGCACTCGTAGGCCCATGGGTCCTGTCTCTCCGTGAAACCGGCATGAAATCCGGGCAGCGTCAATTCGCATTCCCTGCCGCGGAGTCCACACGCTACAAGAAGACGCCGGATCTGGGAATGAGGGCAAGGAATGTTCAATTGATGTCCGGGTGCTGGACTTTACTTAACCTTCCTCTGTAGGTCGGCGGTCTACGGTGGGGTGCATCGGATGAACACCCAGCTCAGGAGAGTGTTTTGAAGGCTTTGCTGGAGCGTGCCCGTGCGTTCAGGACACGCGTAGATTTCGACAGCGACGAATTTCGGAAACTGGCTGAAGGGCAATATCCGGAGGTTCTTTTCGTCACCTGCTCGGACTCGCGTGTCATACCCGCGATGATCACGGCCGCGCGACCCGGGGAGATATTCGAGCTCCGGAACGCGGGCAATATCGTGCCGCCTTACGGGTGGCCCGGGGCCTGTGGAGAGGCGGCCACCATCGAGTACGCACTGGAGGTGCTCGGGGTTCAGGACATCGTGGTGTGCGGTCACTCACACTGCGGTGCGATGGGTGCGCTGAAGTCCGGCGACGACCTGTCGGCGCTGCCCGGTGTGGACGCCTGGCTCCGCATCGCCAGCCCCGAGCTGACCTCGGTCCTCCGGACCGCGCCGGACGACCCGTCCCTGCCGGAGGTCTCCCAGAGCAACGTCGTCAACCAGCTTGCGGCACTGCGGAGTTACCCCGTGGTGCGACAACGCCTCGACTCGGGCCGGCTCCGGCTGCACGGCTGGTACTACGAGGTCGACACCGGCTTCGTGTACGAACTCGGCGACGACGGCGACTTCCGGGTGCACGCCGCGTGAGCGGGGCACACGCGCGGGGGAGGACACGGTCGGGCCCTGGGGGCGGGCGGTCCGGCGGGCTGCCGGGCGGCGAGGGGGGCCGGTGGACGGGCGGCCCGCCGCAGGGGGGTGCCGAATGGGGGGCCGGTGCCGCTGGGGATGCGGTGGGCTGGCCGGGCGGAGACTCGGTGGGGGATCCAGGGGGCTGGCAGGGCGGGGGTTCGGTGGGGGATGCGGGGGACTGGCCGGGTGGGGGGCCCGTGGGGGAATCCGGTGGCTGGTCGGGCAGTTGGGCCGGGAGCGGATCAGGGGGGTATCCGGACCGTGGGCCGGGCGGGGACTTCCCCGGCGGCAGCCCGGACGCCGTGGGCCGTGCGGGCGCGGCGGGTGGTCCGGGCACAGCAGGGGGGCCGGGTGCCGTGGGCGGCCCCGGCACCCCTGGCGGTCAGGACGCCGGGGGCGGTGGCGCGCTCGGTGGGGTGATGCGGGCCGTGATGAGCGGCGCCAAGGGCCTGGGCGGTAAAGGCCTTGGCCGTGGGCTCGGTGGGTTCGGTGGGGGCGGTGGCGGCAAGGGGGGAGCCAGGGGGGACCTCGTCACCGACATCACCGCCTCCCTCGTCGTCTTCCTCGTCGCCCTGCCCCTGTGCATCGGTGTCGCCGTCGCCTCCGGCGTCCCCGCCGAGCTCGGGATCATCTCCGGGGTGATCGGCGGTCTGGTCGTGGGCGCGGTCCGCGGCAGCACGCTCCAGGTCAGCGGCCCGGCCGCGGGCCTCGCCGCGCTGGTCGCGGAGACCGTCGCCGAGGTCGGCGTGGCCATGCTCGGCGTGATCGTGCTGTTCGCCGGCATCCTCCAGATCGTCCTGGGACTGGTACGCCTAGGCCGGATGTTCCAGGCCATCTCCGTGGCGGTCGTCCAGGGCATGCTCGCCGGCATCGGCGTCCCGCTGATGTTCAGCCAGGCCTACCCGATGGCCGACGCCAAGGCCCCCGGCACCCCGATCGAGAACATGGCCGGGATCCCCGGGCTGCTGGCCGGCATCCTGACGAACCCGCAGGCGATGATCGCCACTCTGCTCGGCGTCGCCACGATCGTGCTCAGCTTCGTGTGGAAGAAGGTGCCGGGACCGGCCGGGAAGATTCCCGCAGCCCTGGTCGCCGTGGGTGTCGGCGTGGTCGTCGCCGCGCTGCCCGGCGTGGAGGTGAAGACGCTCCAGGTGGGGAATCTGCTCGACTCGGTGCGGGTGCCGGGCGCGGAGCAGTTCGCGGGACTCGCCGACGGGACGATCATCACCGCCATCCTCACCTTCACGGTCATCGCGTCCGCGGAGAGCCTCTTCACTGCCGCGGCCGTGGACCGCATGCACAGCGGTCCCCGCACCCGTTACAACACCGAGCTGATCGCGCAGGGCGCCGGCAACACCGTCGCGGGCATCCTCGGCGCGCTCCCCGTCACCGCGGTGGTGGCGCGCAGTTCCGCCAACGTCCAGGCCGGGGCCAAGACCCGGCTCTCCCGCACCCTGCACGGCCTGTGGCTGCTCGCGTTCGCGCTGCTGCTGCCTCAGGTGCTCGCGCTGATCCCGATCTCGGTGCTGGCCGGTGTCCTCGTGCACAGCGGCTGGAAGCTGTTCGGGCCCGCGGAGTTCCCGAAGATGTGGCGGCAGGACAGGGGCGAGTTCGCGGTAATGACGCTGACCATGCTGGTCATCGTGGCGACCGCGCTGCTGGAGGGCGTGCTGTTCGGCCTCGCCGCGGGGATCGTGCTGGCCGCGCTGCGCATGTCGCAGACGGTGGTCCGCCAGCACGTCGAGCAGGACACGGCGAAGGTCGTCATGGCGGGCAACGCCACGTTCCTGCGGCTGCCGAAGGTGATCGACGCGCTGGAGGCGGCCGCCGCGTCCGGGAAACCCCGGATCCGCCTCGATCTGACCGGCGTGACCCACCTGGACCACGCCTGCCGCAACCAGGTCGAGGAGTTCACCGCGCAGCAGCGGGGGCTGGGGCTGCGCGTGGAACTGCTGTTGCCGGGGGAGGCGGCACCCGCCGTTTCCGAGGCATCCGTCTTCGAGGCTCCCGCGGCGGCGCCGCTGCCGAGGCGCCCGGTGCCCACGTCGGGGGAGGCGACGGCCGAAGCGCCGCCCTGGCCCACCGCCGATGCCGAGTGGTTCTACCTCGACACCCGGCCGCTGCCGGAGGAGCAGGCGCGTTCGCCCCTCGTGGGCTGACCCACGCGCTGCCGGACATGCCGTCATGCCGGACCAGCCGTGAGGCCGGACATGCCGCGGTGGGGGGGGGGCCCCCCCCCGGGGGGCCCCCCCCCCGGGGGGGGGGGGGGGGGGGGGGGGGGGGGGGGGCGCCGGCGGGGGGGGGGGGGCGCCGCCCCCCCCCCCCCCGCCCCCCCCCCCCCCCCCCCCCGGGCCCCCCCGCCCCCCGCCCCCCCCCCCCCCCCCCCCCCCCCCCCCCCCCCCTTCCGTTGCCGCCGCGGGTCCGTCCCCGTCCGACGCCGTCGACCCGCCGCGCGGGCCGTGAGGCCCGGGCGGGCCGCCGCGCGGGCACGGCCCCGTCGGTCCGCTGACACAGCGGCAGGAACCGTAACCCCTCCGACTTCCCCGGCACAGGAGATGCACACCCCGCCGTTCCCTCGCGCTGTGACGTGTGGCACCATGCTGGCCACCCCACCGGCACAGCCTCAGGAGACCCTCCTAGTGCAGTCTTCCGCCGTCCCGGAGCTCGCCCACGCCCACACCCGCCCCATCCACTGGCTCGCCACCGCGACGGCCGTCGCCGGGGTGGTGGCCTTCTCCTCGGTCCTGCAGCCCGGCGCGGCGACCGCCGCCCAGCCCGCCGCCCCCGAGACCAAGAGCGCCCCGGCGCACCTGACTCCGCCCGACCCGGCCGCCGTGGCGTTCCCGATCGAGTGCGGCCCGGTGAAGGCCGTGGTGAAGAAACGGGCTTCCGGAGACCTGGACGGCGACGGCCGGCCCGAGACGGTTGCCGTGGTCCACTGCGACTCCCCGATGGGCACCCCGCCGGACGGCGTGTACGTCCTGACCCGCGACACCGACGGCGCCGAGCCGCGGGTCGTGGCCACCCTGCTCGACCCCAAGGACGGCACCACCGTCACCGACTTCGGCATCGTCGACGGAGCCGTCAAGGCCACGCTCCTCGGCTACTCCTCGGCCGACGTGCCGCGTTGCTGCCCCGACGTGAAGAGCGACGCGAAATGGCGTTGGCGTGACGGCTCTTTCGTCCGCTCGACGCCTGCCGGGGCACGCAGCGTGTGAGGCGTGTGCGACGCCGCGTGTGAGATATCAGACAGCAGTGACGCAATGTAGAGAAGTGGTCACTCTGCGTCCGGCCCGTAGACCTCGGCCCTGTCCGAAACCCGCCGTACGTGGATGCACTCGCCCGGACACTCCTTCGCGGAGTCGATCACGTCCGTGAGAAGTGGCAGCGGAACGGGCGTTGTCGCTCCCTTGTCCTGGAGCAACTCGTCGTCGGCGCTCTTCACATAGGCCAGACCGTCGATGTCCAGCTCGAACACCTCGGGCGCGTACTGGGCGCAGATGCCGTCACCGGTACACAGGTCCTGGTCGATCCAGACCTCCAGCTCCTCGCCCGCTGCCCCGGCCACCTGCTGCACGCTCATCTCTCCTGCCGTTTCTCCGCCGGGCCGGGTCGGGAATCCGGCCAGCTCCGGCGGGTGTTGAACAGTTCGACCCTACCTTCGCCTGGGTTCCAATCATGTTCGCTGGGTATTCCCCTGGCGTGAGGGAGAGCGCAAGGGTGAAGATCGGACACACCCCGACCGTCTTTGTGATCTAGGGGTTTCAATCGACACCCGCCCAGGTAGGGTCTGGAAGCGTCCAGCTCCCCTTGGAGGAGGTGAGGACCGTGGCAGCCCACGACGACGACATGAACCGCGGCATCCGCCCGGGACGCGGGTCCGACGACCCGGCCGGGCAGATCGCCTACCTTGAGCAGGAGATCGCCGTCCTGCGGCGCAAGCTCGCCGACTCTCCGCGACACACGAGGATTCTCGAAGAGCGGATCGTCGAGCTGCAGACCAATCTGGCCGGCGTGTCCGCGCAGAACGAACGACTCGCCAACACGCTCCGTGAGGCCCGGGACCAGATCGTGGCCCTCAAGGAGGAAGTCGACCGGCTCGCACAGCCGCCGGCCGGCTTCGGGGTCTTCCTGACGGCGAACGAGGACGGCACTGCCGACATCTTCACCGGCGGCCGCAAGCTCAGGGTGAACGTCAGCCCCAGCGTCGAGCTCGACGAGCTCCGGCGCGGCCAGGAAGTAATGCTCAACGAAGCGCTCAACGTGGTCGAGGCCATGGAGTTCGAGCGCGTCGGTGACATCGTCACCCTCAAGGAGATCCTCGAGGACGGCGAGCGGGCCCTCGTGCTCGGGCACACCGACGAGGAGCGGGTGGTACGGCTCGCCGAGCCGCTGCTGGACGTGAACATCCGGCCCGGTGACGCCCTGCTGCTCGAACCCCGCTCGGGTTACGTCTACGAGATCGTTCCGAAGAGCGAGGTCGAGGAACTCGTCCTCGAAGAGGTCCCCGACATCGGCTACGAGCAGATCGGCGGTCTCGGCGGCCAGATCGAGGCCATCCGCGACGCGGTCGAGCTCCCGTACCTCTACCCGGACCTGTTCAAGGAGCACGAACTGCGGCCGCCCAAGGGCGTCCTGCTGTACGGGCCCCCCGGATGCGGCAAGACGCTCATCGCCAAGGCCGTGGCCAACTCGCTGGCCAAGAAGGTCGCCGAAGTGACCGGCCAGGCCGCCGGCAAGAGCTTCTTCCTCAACATCAAGGGCCCCGAGCTCCTGAACAAGTACGTCGGTGAGACGGAGCGGCAGATCCGCCTCGTCTTCCAGCGGGCCCGTGAGAAGGCCAGCGAGGGCACGCCCGTCATCGTCTTCTTCGACGAGATGGAGTCCCTCTTCCGCACCCGTGGCTCCGGTGTCAGCTCGGACGTGGAGAACACCATCGTCCCGCAGCTGCTCGCCGAGATCGACGGTGTGGAGGGCCTGCAGAACGTGGTCGTGATCGGCGCCTCCAACCGCGAGGACATGATCGACCCCGCCATCCTGCGGCCCGGCCGGCTCGACGTGAAGATCAAGATCGAGCGTCCGGACGCCGAGGCGGCCAAGGACATCTTCGGCAAGTACCTCACGGAGCGCCTCCCGCTGCACGGCGACGACCTCGCCGAGCACAGCGGCTCCAAGGCCACCACGGTCCAGAGCATGATCCAGACGGCCGTGGAACAGATGTACGCCGAGTCCGAGGAGAACCGCTTCCTGGAGGTCACCTACGCCAACGGTGACAAGGAGGTCCTCTACTTCAAGGACTTCAACTCCGGCGCCATGATCGAGAACATCGTGGGCCGTGCCAAGAAGATGGCGATCAAGGACTTCCTCGAGAAGAACCAGAAGGGCCTCCGCGTCTCCCACCTCCTCCAGGCCTGCGTGGACGAGTTCAAGGAGAATGAGGACCTGCCGAACACCACCAACCCGGACGACTGGGCCCGGATCTCCGGAAAGAAGGGCGAGCGGATCGTGTACATCCGTACGCTCATCACCGGAAAGCAGGGCGCGGACACCGGACGCTCCATCGACACGGTGGCGAATACCGGCCAGTACCTGTAAAAGGCAGGGCGGCTGCGGGTGCCCTCGGCGGGTACCCGCAGCCGACTGTTTTTCGGGCCACGGCTGGAGCAACGCAATGACGCAAATGATCTCCCCACCAGCGCAAAGGCGTTCTAGGCTCTTGCGTACCGCCGAGTCGCGCAGTGCGGGGACGGGCACCGCACACGCAACCGAGCGCCAGCGGTATCTGAGTGGCGCCCACGACCGAGGGTGCCGCCGGGCAAGGAGGGCCGCATGACCGTACGGCGAGTAATGGGCATCGAGACGGAGTACGGGATCTCCGTCCCCGGCCACCCCAACGCCAATGCCATGCTCACCTCGTCCCAGATCGTGAACGCCTACGCGGCTGCGATGCACCGGGCCCGCCGGGCTCGCTGGGACTTCGAGGAGGAGAACCCGCTGCGGGACGCGCGAGGTTTCGACCTCGCCCGCGAGGCCGCCGACTCCAGCCAGCTCACCGACGAGGACATCGGCCTGGCCAACGTGATCCTCACCAACGGTGCACGGCTCTACGTCGACCACGCACACCCCGAGTACAGCTCCCCCGAGGTGACCAATCCCCGGGACGCCGTCCTCTGGGACAAGGCCGGCGAGCGGATCATGGCGGAGGCCGCGGAACGGGCCGCGCAGCTGCCTGGTGCCCAGCCGATCCACCTGTACAAGAACAACACCGACAACAAGGGCGCGTCCTACGGCACGCACGAGAACTACCTGATGAAGCGGGAGACCCCCTTCTCGGACATCGTGCGTCACCTGACGCCGTTCTTCGTCTCCCGTCAGGTCTTCGCCGGGGCGGGCCGCGTCGGCATCGGCCAGGACGGGCACGAGCACGGCTTCCAGCTCAGCCAGCGAGCCGACTACTTCGAGGTCGAGGTCGGCCTCGAGACGACGCTCAAGCGCCCCATCATCAACACCCGCGACGAGCCGCACGCGGACGCCGAGAGGTACCGGCGGCTGCACGTGATCATCGGCGACGCGAACCTGTCGGAGATCTCGACCTATCTCAAGCTGGGCACGACCTCGCTGGTGCTGTCGATGATCGAGGACGGTTTCATCGCCGTCGACCTGGCCGTCGACCAGCCCGTCCGCACCCTCCACCAGGTCTCGCACGACCCGTCCCTCAAGCGCGTCATCACGTTGCGCAGCGGCCGTACGCTCACGGCGGTCCAGTTGCAGATGGAGTACTACGAGCTGGCGCGCAAGTACGTGGAGGAGCGCTTCGGCGCCGACGCGGACGAACAGACCAAGGACGTCCTCGCACGCTGGGAGGACACCCTCACCCGTCTGGAGCACGACCCGATGAGCCTGGCCGGAGAGCTGGACTGGGTCGCCAAGCGGGAGCTCATGGAGGGCTACCGGCGCCGGGACAGTCTCGACTGGGACGCGGCGCGACTGCACCTGGTCGACCTCCAGTACGCCGACGTACGGCCCGAGAAGGGCCTGTACAACCGTCTGGTGGCCCGCGGGCGCATGAAGCGGCTGCTGACCGACCCGGACGTGGAGAGGGCCCGTACGACGCCACCGGAGGACACGCGGGCGTACTTCCGCGGCCGCTGCCTGGAGCAGTACGCGGACGACGTCGCGGCGGCCTCCTGGGACTCGGTGATCTTCGATCTGCCCGGCCGGGATTCGCTGCAGCGGGTCCCAACCCTGGAACCGCTTCGCGGAACGCGTAATCACGTCAAGGAGCTCCTCGACCGCTGCCGCACCGCGGAAGACCTGGTCAGGGTCCTGTCCGGGGGGTGAGCGCAGATCGCGGGTACTCGGGAGGGGCCCGCAGGGCAGGGTGGAAAATCCCTGGCCCGGGAATCATCGAGGTGGTCCCCGTACGTTGGAGCAACTGCGGGGCCATTGTCAGACCCGGCGAGTAGGGTCTGATCTTGACCGAGCAACTGTGTCGGGCGAACCGAGCGGGGTGAGGGATATGGCGACCAAGGACACCGGCGGCGGACAGCAGAAGGCCACCCGGTCCACCGAGGAGGTCGAGGAGCAGGCTGCGGAGACGCAGGCTTCGGAGGACCTCAAGGAGCGTCAGGAGAAGCTGAGCGACGACGTGGACTCGGTCCTGGACGAGATCGACGACGTACTCGAGGAGAACGCCGAGGACTTCGTGCGGTCCTTTGTTCAAAAGGGTGGCCAGTAAGGCGCCTGAACCTTCATTCCGAAGGTGAACGGAGCGCATGGGTGAGGACTAGCCGAAGCGCGGAGCGCTGCGTGCGGGGCACCGCATGACGTGATGCCCTGACGCGCGGCACTCCGGGCGTCGGCGGGCCCCACGGCCCGCCGGCCGCTCGGCGTGCGCGGGCGGCGAGTGCGGCGCCGCTCCGGCGGAGTTGGTCCCGCCGGGCATGTGGATCACCGCCTGAGGACGGGTAGGGTCCGAGGCATACCGAGCCCCCGGTGGCAACCGGACCGGGGTTTGTTCCAAGGATCGGCCCGACGTCACAGGGCGGGCTGTCGCATACGTGGAAGGAATCGCGTGGAAGCCAACACTCGTAGCACCGGGCGTCTACCAGCTGCCTTCCTGACGCCAGGGTCCTCCTCCTTCATGGACTTCCTGTCCGAGCACCAGCCGGAGATCCTCCCCGGCAACCGGCAACTGCCCCCCACCCAGGGCGTGATCGAGGCACCGCACGGCACGACCATCGTCGCCGTGACGTTCCCCGGCGGTGTGGTCCTCGCCGGCGACCGGCGGGCCACCATGGGCAACGTCATCGCGCAGCGGGACATCGAGAAGGTCTTCCCGGCCGACGAGTACTCGGCGGTGGGCATCGCCGGCACGGCGGGCCTGGCCGTGGAGATGGTGAAGCTGTTCCAGCTCGAACTGGAGCACTTCGAGAAGGTCGAGGGCGCGCAGCTGTCCCTGGAGGGCAAGGCGAACCGGCTGTCGACGATGATCCGCTCCAACCTGGGCATGGCCATGCAGGGCCTGGCCGTGGTGCCGCTGTTCGCCGGGTACGACGTGGACCGCGACAGGGGCCGCATCTTCTCCTACGACGTCACCGGCGGCCGCTCCGAGGAGCACAACTACGCCGCCACCGGTTCCGGGTCGATCTTCGCGCGCGGCGCGATGAAGAAGCTCTTCCGGGACGACCTCAGCGAGGCCGAGGCCACGACGCTCGTGGTCCAGGCGCTCTACGACGCGGCAGACGACGACTCGGCGACCGGTGGTCCCGATGTCGCCCGCCGGATCTATCCCATCGTCACCGTGATCACCGACGACGGCTTCCGCCGGCTCACCGAGAACGAGGCCTCCGAGATCGCGCGCTCGGTTCTGGAGCGGCGGCTGGAGCAGCCCGACGGGCCGCGGGCCGCGCTGCTGTAGCGGCGATCGTCTTCGTGAGGGTGGTCCAGTGAACCGACGCAATCTTCAAGAGAGGGACGGATAACCGGTGTCGACGCCGTTCTATGTCTCACCCCAGCAGGCCATGGCCGACCGGGCGGAGTACGCCCGCAAGGGCATCGCCCGTGGTCGCAGCCTCGTCGTGCTGCAGTTCGCCGACGGCATCGTGTTCGTCGGCGAGAACCCGTCCCGTGCGCTGCACAAGTTCAGCGAGATCTACGACCGGATCGGCTTCGCGGCCGCCGGCAAGTACAACGAGTACGAGAACCTGCGGATCGGCGGCGTGCGCTACGCCGATCTGCGGGGCTACACCTACGACCGGGACGATGTGACGGCCCGCGGCCTGGCGAACGTGTACGCGCAGACGCTCGGCACGATCTTCTCCAGCGCCGCCGAGAAGCCGTACGAGGTCGAGCTGGTCGTCGCCGAGGTCGGGGAGACGCCCGAGGGCGACCAGATCTACCGGCTGCCGCACGACGGCTCCATCGTGGACGAGCACGGCTCGGTCGCGGTGGGCGGCAACGCAGAGCAGATCAGCAGCTACCTGGACCAGCGCCACCAGGAGGGCATGACCCTCGCGGAGGCGCTGAAGCTGGCGGTGCAGGCGCTGTCCCGCGACACCAACGGCAGCGAGCGAGAGATCCCCGCGGAGCGGCTGGAAGTCGCCGTGCTGGACCGCACCCGGCCGCAGAAGCGCAAGTTCAAGCGGATCAGCGGGCCTCAGCTGTCCCGTCTGCTCGCTGCGGGTGCCGCGGGCGGCGACGAGGGGGCGTCGGACGACGCCGAGTAGTCCTGAGGCGGTCATGGGCGCGCTCCGGCCAGTGGTTCGTGGCCGGGGCGCGTCGGTGTGCGCGGGTGCGGGCTCACTCAGCCTGCGGGCATGCGTGCCGCCGGGCAATGGGTGTCCCCCCTGCTCGTGACGCCGAGAGCCAGGGGGAGGGTGGGCGCAGGCAGCACCTCGCCGCGCCGAGTTGCGCCTCGACCCCGCCTCGGCGGCTACGCCGGGCTCAGCCGGCGGGGCGGTGCTGTGGAGTCGCGTACGACCAGGTGGACCTGGATGTCACCCTCCTCCGGTGCGCGGCCCTCCAGCACCGCCAGGAGCGCCCGCATGCCCCGCTCCCCGAACAGCTCCGCGTTCAGGTGGACCGTCGTCAGCTCCGGGTCCATCGCCGTGGCCAGGGCCAGGTCGTCGACGCCCGTGACCGACAGATCGTCCGGGATGCGCAGCCCCAGGCGTCGGGCCGCCTTGTATGTGCCGGCCGCGAGCTGGTCGTCGTCGCAGATGACGGCGGTGGGACGGTCGCCGGGGGCGGAGAGGGCGGCCTGGGCGGCCGGCACCGCCCCCTCGATGGAGATCGGGGAGCGGGCCGTACGCACCGTCGTGCCCGGCACCTCGTCCAGCCGCGCCGCCAGTTCCCGGGCGCGGACCTCGAACGTCCAGGACGGGACGTCCGCCGCCAGGTGCAGGAAGTGGCGGTGCCCCAGGGACAGCAGGTGCTCGGCGGCCTGCCGGATGCCGTCGGCGATGTCCAGGTTCACCGTCGCCGCACCCAGGCTCCCGGCCGGGTCGCTGTCCAGCATCACCAGCGGGAGCGCCTCGCCGCGGATCGCGGTCAGGGCGTCCGCGGCCATGGAGGAGGCGATCACGCCGTCCAGCGCGGACTGCGCGGAGGCGAAGGGGTCACGGGCCGGGCCGATGCCCTCGGGGGAGGGGTAGAGGACCACGCCGAAGCCGTGCTCGGCGGCGACCCTGGCTGCGCCCGTGTAGACGCCGGCGAAGAACTCCGTGGTGAGGGCCGGGACGACCAGCAGGACCGTACGGGTGCGGCCCAGGCGCAGGTTGCGGGCGGCCAGGTTCGGGCGGTAGCCCAGGTCGCGGGCGGCCGCCCGGACGCGTTCAGCTGTGGCCTCGGAGACCCGGCCGCGCCACTTGTCGCCGAGGACCAGCGACACGGCCGCCTGGGAGACGCCGGCGGCCTGGGCGACGTCCCGGCTCGTCGGTCGGGTGCTGCCTCGTGCCACCGTCGGCCCGCTCCTTCGTCTGGACTCGTGAACAGCGGACATGGTACGTATGAGATCCGACGTTATACGTAAAACCTAGGGCGGGGACATGGCCACGGGATACCTGGAGATCCTCCGGGCGCGACACGCCGCCCGGCTGCTCGTCGGCACGCTCGTGGGCCGGCTGCCCTGCGCCACGGCCCCCATCGCGATCGTGCTGTTCGTGCGGGCCGAGGGAGGTACGTACACTCTGGCCGGTGCCCTGGCGGCCGTGTACGGCGTCGCCAACGCCGTCGGGCAGCCCGTGCTGGGCAGGATCGTGGACCTGTGCGGGCAGCCGCGCGTGCAACTGCCCGCGGCCGTCCTCTCCGGGGTCGCGATGGCCGTCTTCGCCTTCGCGGGGATCGGGACACTGCCGCTCGCCTACGCGGCCGTGGCCGGGGCCGGGCTCTTCACTCCGCCCCTGGAGGGCGGACTGCGGGCGCTGTGGCCCTCCGTGCTGCGCCGGGAGGACCAGGTGCACACGGCGTACGCCATGGACGCCGTGGCCCAGGAGGTCATGTTCACCGTCGGGCCGCTCCTCGTGACGCTCTGCGTGTCCCTGTGGTCAGCCCAGGCCGCGCTGCTCCTGCTGAACGTCGTCGGGGTGCTGGGAGCGCTGTCCGTCGTCGTGTCGGAGCCCTCGCGTGCCTGGCGGTCGGCGCCGCGCGAGGCCCACTGGCTGGGTGCGCTGCGCTCGTCGGGGCTGCTGGCGCTGCTGACGGCGTTTCTGTTCATCGGGATGGCGCTCGGGTCCATCACCGTGGCCTCCGTGCCCTACGCGGACGAGCACGGTGGCGACGCCGTGTACGGGTGGCTGATGGCGGCCCTGGGCTTCGGCGCGCTGGTCGGCGGCACGGTGTACGGCGCGCGGCAGTGGGCCGGTGAGCCCGCGCGGCGACTGCGGGTGCTGGTCGCGCTTCTGGTGGTGTGTTACCTGCCGCTGATGCTGATGCCGGACGCGGTCGCCATGGTGGCGCTGACCGCGCTCGCGGGGGTCTTCCTCGCGCCCGCCATCGCCTGTGCGTTCGTCCTGGTGGACCGGCACGCCCCACGAGGCACCGTCACCGAGGCGTTCTCCTGGCTCGTGACGACGTTCACCGTCGGCCACTCGGTCGGAACGGGCGTGGCAGGGCCCGTCGTCGAGCAGGGCGGGGCCCTGTGGGGCTTCGCCGTACCGGGTGTGGCAGGTGGCGTGTCCTTGCTGGTTTTGGTCGCCACAGGACGGGTAGTCGCAGCTCCCGGCCAGGAAGCGGTTGTTGCGGCCGGTTCGGAAAATGATCCAAACCGTGCCGTCGAACCCCGTTTCAGTTCAGGGGATCGGGCGTAATGTTCCCTCATGGACCGCCGCATTTTCGGGCTGGAGAACGAGTACGGCGTCACGTGCACGTTCAGGGGACAGCGCCGCCTGTCTCCTGACGAGGTGGCGCGGTACCTCTTCCGCCGTGTCGTGTCATGGGGCCGCAGCAGCAACGTCTTTCTGCGAAACGGCGCCCGCCTCTATCTCGACGTGGGATCGCATCCGGAATACGCGACACCGGAATGCGACAACGTGACCGAACTGGTCACCCACGACAAAGCGGGCGAGCGCATTCTCGAAGGACTCCTGGTGGACGCCGAACGACGCCTGCACGAGGAGGGAATCGCGGGCGACGTCTACCTCTTCAAGAACAACACCGACTCGGCGGGCAACTCCTACGGCTGCCACGAGAACTATCTGGTCGCCCGGCACGGGGAGTTCTCCCGACTCGCGGACATTCTCATTCCGTTCCTGGTCACCCGGCAGTTGCTGTGCGGTGCGGGCAAGGTGCTGCAGACACCGCGCGGCGCCGTGTACTGCGTCAGCCAGCGCGCCGAGCACATCTGGGAGGGCGTCTCCTCGGCGACGACCCGCTCCCGGCCCATCATCAACACGCGTGACGAGCCGCACGCCGACGCCGAGCGCTACCGCCGCCTGCACGTCATCGTGGGCGACTCCAACATGTCCGAGACGACCATGCTGCTCAAGGTCGGTGCCACCGACCTGGTGCTGCGCATGATCGAGGCGGGCACGGTGATGCGGGACCTCACCCTGGAGAACCCGATCCGGGCGATCCGCGAGGTCAGCCATGACATCACCGGCCGCCGCAAGGTGCGCCTGGCCAGCGGACGCGAGGCCTCCGCCCTGGAGGTGCAGCGTGAGTACTACGAGAAGGCCCTGGACTTCTGCGAGCGCCGGGGCATCCGCACCGGCACCGTCGAGCAGGTCCTGGAGCTGTGGGGCCGGGCCCTGGACGCGATCGAGTCCGAGGACCTCGACCGCATCGGCACCGAGATCGACTGGGTCATGAAGTACAAGCTCATCGAGCGGTACCGCGCCAAGCACAACATGACCATGTCGCATCCGAGGGTCGCGCAGATAGACCTCGCCTACCACGACATCCACCGCCGTCGTGGCCTGTACTACCTGCTCGAGAAGAAGGGCCAGGCGGCCCGTATCTGCAACGACTTGAAGATCTTCGAGGGCAAGTCCGTCCCGCCGCAGACGACGCGTGCCCGGCTGCGCGGGGACTTCATCCGGAGGGCCCAGGAACAGCGCCGTGACTTCACGGTCGACTGGGTCCACCTCAAGCTCAACGATCAGGCCCAGCGGACCGTGCTGTGCAAGGACCCGTTCCGTTCCGTGGACGACCGGGTGGAAAAGCTGATCGCCGGAATGTGAGGCGTGCGGCCCGGCCGCCAAGCCGATGCCCGAAGGTTTTCGCGCCTTCGGGCATCGGCGTTTTTCCCGCCCTGTTCCACACCGTGAGCCGCCGGAACAGGGGCGTAGTGCCGCGCGGTGTGGGGAGCGTGGTGCGGGTACGCCGTAGAGTGGCTGGCATTGCCCCCACCCCCGATCCCAGTTGGACTGATGAACTACAACACGAAACGACTCGTGGCCGCGCTGCTGGCCGTTCCCGCCCTGTTGTTCACCGCCGCGTGCGGATCGGACGACGGGAACAACGGCGACGCGGCGGGAGGCGTCGCAGAGGTCAAGGGGAAAGTCGGGGCGAAGCCCGAGATCTCCGTTCCGAAGGACGGCAAGCCGTCCGGCGAGACCGTGGTCAAGACGCTCTCGGCGGGCAGCGGGACCCCGATCAAGGGATCGGACTTCGTCCGTCTGGACTGGACCGTCGAGAAGTGGGGCGGTGACCAGGAGCTCGGCGGCACGTGGGCCGCGACGCCGGCGGGTGACAAGGCGCCCCGGCGGCAGTCCATCGAGCAGATCGGCAAGCCCAGCCAGCAGCTGCCCGAGAAGGTCCTCGACGCGGTGAAGGGCAAGAAGCCCGGCAGCCGCGTCCTGGTGCAGGGCACCGCGGGCGACCTGATCGGCCAGAACCTGAACACGTCCTCCGGGATCTCCGCCAAGGACGTGCTGATCTGGGTCATCGACCCGGTAGGTGCCGCGAGCGTCGACACCAAGTCCGAGGTCAAGGGTGAGCAGGCGCCCTCCGAGCCGGGTATGCCCGAGGTGGAGTCGCCCTCGCAGAAGGCCGCGGACATCACCGTCCCCAAGGGCGAGAAGGCTCCCAAGGACCTCAAGGAGCAGGTCCTGATCAAGGGCGACGGCAAGAAGGTCGAAGCCGGTCAGGGACTCATCGCCCAGTACACCGGGGTCAAGTGGGAGGACGGCAAGAAGTTCGACTCCTCCTGGGACCACGGCGGCGCCACCGCCTTCCAGATCGGCAACGGCTCCGTGGTGGCAGGCTGGGACAAGGGCCTCGTCGGCAAGCACGTGGGCGACCGGGTGCTGCTGGTGATCCCGCCCTCGCTGGGCTACGGCGCCAACCCCCAGAGTGAGCTGGCCAAGAACACCCTGGTCTTCACGGTGGACATCCTCGGCACGGTCTGACCCGTCCGGTCTGTGAGACTGTTCCCGACGCAGGTCACGTAACAAGGAGAGATGAAGTGAGCATCGACAAGCCCGAGATCGACTTCCCGGGCGGCGAGCCCCCGGCGGACCTCGAGATCAAGGACATCTGGGAGGGCGACGGCCCGGTCGCCGAGGCCGGCCAGACCGTCACCGTGCACTACGTGGGTGTCTCCTTCAGCACGGGCGAGGAGTTCGACGCCAGCTGGAACCGCGGCACCCCCTTCCGCTTCCCGCTGGGCGGCGGCCGGGTCATCAAGGGCTGGGACCAGGGCGTGCAGGGCATGAAGGTCGGCGGCCGCCGCCAGCTGACCATCCCCGCCCACCTCGCCTACGGCAACCAGAGCCCGTCTCCTCTGATCAAGCCCGGCGAGACGCTGATCTTCGTGGTCGACCTGCTCGGAGTCTGAGCAAGCTCCGGACAGACTCGATCACGTGGGGCCCATGCCTGTTCGGGCATGGGCCCTCGGCTTTTGCCGTGCCACCGTGTGGCGGTACGGTCATCGCTCGTAAGCACCATAGGGAGGCGAAGCGCATCGATGGCCATTGCCAAGGCAGAGCGGCTGATGAACCTGGCGCTGTGTCTGCTCGGGACGCGGCGGCCCCTCAGCAAGCGTGAGCTGCGCGACTCCATCGAGGCCTACGTCGAGGCCTTCGGGCCGGGGACCGGCGCGACCGGCTCCGATGATTCCTTCAACCGCATGTTCGAGCGCGACAAGGACGACCTGCGCGAGCTCGGCCTGGTCATCGAGACCGTCGAGAGCCTCGACGGCGAGATCGGCTATCTGGCCCGCCGCGACAGCAACCGCCTGCCGCCCATCACTCTGGACGCGGAGGAGGCCGCCGCCCTCGGGCTGGCCGCCAAGGTGTGGCAGCAGGCCCGGCTCGCCGGAGCGGCCAGCGGCGCCCTGCAGAAGCTGCGCGCGGCCGGACTCCCCGAGGACGTCGACCCCTACGGGTCGCACGGCGCGCTGGAGCCGCGCATCCCGGTGCACGAGGCCGCGTTCGAGCCGCTGATGCTGGCGTGCCGGGACCGCAGGCCCGTCGCCTTCGACTACCGCAAGGCCACCGCCGCCCGTCCCGAGCAGCGGCACGTGGAGCCCTGGGCGCTGGAGTGCTGGCGGGGCCATTGGTATCTGGCGGGCTGGGACCGTGACCGTGGCGCCGAGCGGGTCTTCCGGCTGTCGAGGATCACCGGCAAGGTCCGCTCGCGCGGCGGCCGCTACACCGCCGAGGTGCCGGACGTCGTCACCGTCCGGGAGACCGTAGCGAGCTGGGCCGGGGAGATCGCCGACCGCTCGGCGCGGATCCGGCTGCGCGCCGGCGCGGGGTACCCCCTTCGGGCGAAGGCCACCTCCGTCCGGGAACTCGGCGACGGCTGGGACGAGTTGGAGATTCCGTACGGCCACGGGCTGGACGCGTGGCTGGTGGAGTTCGGGCCGGACGTGGTCGTCCTGGAACCCGCCGAGCTGCGGGCCGACGTGGTGGACCGGCTGCGGGCCGTGGCCAAGGGCTGAGGGGGAGCGGACAGACAGTGGCAGGCAAACCGGTCAGGCCCGTGAACGCCATCGACCAGACCCGGCGGATGCTCTCGCTGGTGACGTATCTGCGGGAGCGTCCCGGAGCCCGGGTCGAGGACGTCGCGCGTGCCTTCGGCATCAGCGAGGACGAGCTGGTCTCCGACCTCGACGTGCTGCCCATGTGCGGCACCAGCTTCCGCGGCGGCGACCTGCTCGACATCGACACCGACGGCGAGCGCATCTGGTGGCACAACCCGGCAGCCCTCGCGGCGGAGGCGGCCGAACCGCTCAGACTCGCCGCCGACGAGGCCACCGCCCTGCTCGTGGCCGCCCGCGCGGTGTCCACGCTGCCCGGACTGCGCGAGAGCGACCGGCAGGCGCTGCTGCGCGCGACGGCCAAGGTGGAGACCGCGGCCGGTGAGGCGGCGGGTGCCAGCTCACGCCTGTCGGTGACCTTCGAGTCCGAGGGCGGCGTCTTCGCCGACGTCGACCGCGCGATCGCCGAGCGCCGCCGGCTGTGGATCCGCTACTACTCGCCCGCGCGCGACGAGGTCACCGAGCGGGAGATCGACCCCATCCGCCTGGTCAGCGTCGGGCACACCTACGTCGAGGCCTGGTGCCGCCGCTCCGAGGCGCGCCGCACCTTCCGCCTCGACCGGGTCGCCGAGATCAAGATCCTCGACGAGCCGTCGGCGCCGCCCGAGATCGAGCTGCGGGACCTCTCCGAGGCCCTGGTGCAGCCCGCGGCCGAGGACCCGGAGGTCGTGATCGAGGTCGGACCCGGCGGCCGCTGGGTCGCCGAGTACTACCCGCACGACAGTGCGGATGAGCTTCCGGACGGCGGGCTGCGTATCACTCTGCGGACCCCCGACCCGGCGTCGCTCCGGCGTCTGGCCCTGCGGCTCGGGCGGGACGGCCGGATCGTCTCCCCGCCGGAGCTCGCCGGCAGTGCCCGCCAGGCGGCCCGCGAGGCACTGGCGGCGTACGACGGGATCGAGGCGATGGACGAGATTGAGGCGGGGCGGACGGATCGCGCCGTCCGGGACACCGACGGTCCGCAGGTGGCGCGGACGGTTCCGGACGGGCCGGGCGACGGGCCCGAGTGAGCCACAGGCGTCACCCGGGGGCCGCGTCCGGCGCCGCGGTACCGGTCGTGCACCCCGGAGGGGTACGACCCAGGAAGAGGAGCGAGGGCTTGAGCGAGTCGGTGACGCCGGGTGGTGTCCGGGGCATGACGGTGGAGTCCGCGTTCGCCGGGATGAGAAGCGTGACCCCGGTCCTGTTCCGGGCCGGCTGCCCCGACTGCCGGGGAGCGTTCGAGCTGGCCGCGGGCGCGCTGCGCCTGGCCATCGGCGCCACGAGCCGCACCACCTTCTACTCGTTCACCTGCCCCGAGTGCGGCGCGTCCGTCCGCAAGCCCGCGGGGGAGCGGATAGTGGAGCTGCTCACCGGCGGCGGCGTGCGGACCCTGCGACTGCACTCCACCGTCTAGTGCCGCCTCAGGCGGTGTTCGCGCCGCTCCTGCACGGGCGAACGTCGTCTGCCGCGGGACTGGTGGGTCGGGGATCCCGCCCGTTCAGGAAGGTCTAGGCTCGGCGTCATGTTCTGGCCGATGTTCGCGGTAGCTCTGGGATTCGTGGGTCTCGTCGTGCTCGGGGTGCTCGCCGTGCGGGTCTTCGTGGAGGCGCAGCGCCTGGGCAGGCAGGTCACGGACTCGGCGCGCCGTATCAACCGGGCCGCCGAGGACCTGGAGCGGTCGGCGCAGAGCGCGGCCCGTTCCGTCGACGCTCTGTGAGGTGTCCGGCGGGCGGCCGGGAGTTGCGTTTCGGGACACTTCGCCCTGTCACGTCGACGGCCCGTACAGGTACGCTGCTGATCGCGGCCCGGTTAACGAGGCACTGGTCGCGGACGGGAGTGCGCACAAGGGATGCAGAGGGATTGCCTCACGTTTACCCCCGAGCGTTACGATCGCTGACAGCACGATCGTTCGGACATGTGTCCGACCGGTCGGACAGCACCCCCACCACAGCCGCCTCGGTGAGAAGGTAAAGACTTATGTTCGGAAGGCTCGGAGCTCCCGAGATCATTCTCATCCTCGTCGTCATCATCCTGCTGTTCGGCGCGAAGAAGCTTCCGGACATGGCTCGGTCGCTCGGCAAGTCGGCCCGCATCCTCAAGAGCGAGGCCAAGGCGATGAAGGACGAGAACAAGTCGTCCACGACTCCCGCCGGCCCGCCCAACAACGACGAGCCCTCGCAGCGCACCATCCAGGCAGCGCCCGGCGACGTGACCAGCTCGCGCCCGGTCAACGAGCCCACGGACACGACCAAGCGCTGACGCAGGGCCGGTGACCTCCGGCCCGCCGCACGAGATGGGAACGTGGGTTGCTGAAGTCTGCCCGCAAACAGGAGAGGGATCCCGAGGGGCGCATGCCCCTCGCGGAGCACCTTCGCGAGCTCCGCAACCGGCTCGCCAAGGCGATGCTGGCGATCGTCCTCGTCACGGTCGTCGCCGCCTTCTTCTACAACGACATCATCAACTTGATCACCAAGCCGATCCTCGACTCGGTCGGCTGTGACAAGACATTCGAGGAACTCGCCAGGTCGCAGGCGGGCACCAAGCCCTGTGCGCAGATCACCATCAACGGCCTTCTCACCCCCTTCACGCTCGCGCTGAAGGTGTCCCTGATGGCCGGCGTCGTCCTCGCCTCGCCGATCTGGCTCTACCAGCTGTGGGCCTTCGTCGCGCCGGGCCTGCACCGGCACGAGAAGAAGTACGCCTACGCCTTCGTCGGCACCGGCGCCCCGCTGTTCGTCGTCGGTGCCTACTTCGCGTACACGGTCCTGCCCACCACGGCGAAGGTGCTCCTGGAGTTCACCCCGGGCGGCACGTCCAACCTCCTGCCGCTGGACGACCTGCTCGACCTGGTCATGCGGATGGTGCTGGTCTTCGGCCTCTCCTTCGAGCTGCCCCTGCTACTGGTCATGCTCAACCTCACCGGGGCGCTCACCGGCAAGCGCATGCTCGGCTGGTGGCGCGGCATGATCATGGGCATCACGGTCTTCGCGGCCGTCGCCACGCCCAGCACGGACCCGCTGACCATGCTGGCACTCGCGGCGCCGATCTGGGTCCTGTACTTCGCGGCCGTCGCCTTCTCCCTGCTCAACGACCGCCGCAAGGCCCGGCGCGAGGCCCTCGGCCCCGCCGACGACGAGGCCTCCGAGCTGGACCTCACCCCCGAGGACATCGGCGAGATCGAGCCCGTGACGACCGGCCGCGCGGCGCTGCCCGAGCAGGCCGGCCCGGAGCGCACGGACCGGGTCAACGGTTATGACGACGTGACCTGAAGATCGGCGGACAGCTCGTAGGGTCGGTCCCGTGACCAGCGAGATCACCCTCTTCGTCAACCCCACCGCGGGCCGCGGCCGGGGCGCCCGCGCGGCGCAGCCGGCCGCTTCCGCGTTGCGGGCCGCCGGCTTCTCGGTACGGACCGTCCTCGGCGAGGACGCCGCGGACGCGTTGGTCCGCGCCCGTGCGGCCGTCGCGTCCGGCACGGGCGCCCTGATCGCCGTGGGCGGCGACGGGATGGCGGGCCTCGCCCTGGAGGCGGTCGCGGGCACCCGCACCCCGCTCGGCCTGGTCGCGGTCGGCACCGGGAACGACTTCGCCCGTGCCCTCGGCCTGCCGGTGCGCGAGCCCGCCGCCGCGGGCCGCATGATCGCCGACGCCCTCAAGTGCGGCCGGATCCGCGACATCGACCTCGGGCGGGCCGGCGACCGCTGGTTCGGCACGGTCCTCGCCTCCGGCTTCGACTCCCGGGTGAACGACCGCGGCAACCGCATGCGATGGCCTGCCGGCCGTCTGAAGTACGACCTGGCGATGATCGCCGAACTGTCCGCGTTCCGGCCCGTCCCGTACCGGATCCGGCTCGACGACGGCGAGGTCCGCGAGGTCGAGGCGACCCTGGTCGCCGTCGGCAACGGCTCCTCGTACGGCGGCGGCATGCGGATCTGCCCCGGCGCCGACCTGACCGACGGGCTGTTCGACGTGACGGTGGTCGGCGACTGCAGCCGGGCGACGCTGCTGAAGGTGTTCCCGCGGGTGTACCGGGGGACGCACGTCGACCATCCGCAGGTGACCGTGGAGCGGGCGGCGCGGGTCGAGCTCGCCGCCGACGGAGTCACCGGCTACGCCGACGGGGAGCCGCTCGGCCCGCTGCCGCTGGTCGCGCGCTGCGTGCGCGGGGGCGTGCGGGTCGTCGGCCCCTGAGCTGCACGGATCCGAGGTTTCACAGGAACGGATCCGGATAATGATCGTCCTGTTGTCAGTGCGGCCCGGTACGCTCGAAAGCACGATGACAGAGGACCTCTCACCGGCCGAGCGGTACGCGGCAGCCCGTAAGCGCGCTGCCGAGCAGGCCACCGCGCTCGCCTCCTTCCGCGAGATGTACGACTTCGGCCTCGACCCCTTCCAGATCGAGTCCTGCCAGGCGCTCGAAGCGGGCAAAGGCGTGCTCGTCGCGGCGCCCACCGGCTCCGGCAAGACGATCGTCGGCGAGTTCGCCGTCCACCTCGCCCTCCAGCAGGGCAAGAAGTGCTTCTACACGACACCCATCAAGGCCCTGTCGAACCAGAAGTACGCCGACCTGTGCCGCCGTTACGGCACGGACAAGGTGGGCCTGCTGACCGGCGACAACAGCGTCAACTCCGAAGCGCCGGTGGTGGTGATGACCACCGAGGTGCTGAGGAACATGCTGTACGCCGGTTCCCAGACCCTCCTCGGCCTCGGCTACGTGGTCATGGACGAGGTGCACTACCTCTCCGACCGCTTCCGGGGAGCCGTGTGGGAAGAGGTGATCATCCATCTGCCCGAGTCGGTCACGCTGGTCTCGCTGTCGGCGACGGTGTCCAACGCCGAGGAGTTCGGCGACTGGCTGGACACCGTCCGCGGCGACACCGAGGTGATCGTCTCCGAGCACCGGCCCGTGCCGCTGTTCCAGCACGTGCTGGCCGGGCGGCGGATGTACGACCTGTTCGAGGAGGGCGAGGGCCACAAGAAGGCCGTCAACCCCGACCTCACGCGGATGGCGCGCATGGAGGCGAGCCGCCCGTCTTACCAGGACCGCCGGCGCGGCCGGTCGATGCGCGAGGCGGACCGGGAGCGCGAGCGCCGCCAGCGGTCCCGGATCTGGACGCCGAGCCGGCCCGAGGTCATAGAACGGCTCGACGCCGAGGGGCTGCTGCCCGCCATCACCTTCATCTTCAGCCGCGCCGCCTGCGAGGCCGCCGTCCAGCAGTGCCTGTACGCGGGGCTCAGGCTCAACGACGAGGAGGCGCGCGAGCGCGTCCGCTCGCTCGTGGAGGAGCGCACGGCGTCCATCCCGCGGGAGGACCTGCACGTCCTCGGCTACTACGAGTGGCTGGAGGGCCTGGAGCGGGGCATCGCCGCCCACCACGCGGGCATGCTGCCGACCTTCAAGGAGGTCGTCGAGGAGCTGTTCGTACGCGGCCTGGTCAAGGCCGTGTTCGCGACCGAGACCCTCGCGCTCGGCATCAACATGCCCGCCCGCTCGGTGGTGCTGGAGAAGCTCGTCAAGTGGAACGGCGAGCAGCACGCGGACATCACCCCGGGCGAGTTCACCCAGCTGACGGGCCGGGCCGGGCGGCGCGGCATCGACGTCGAGGGCCACGCCGTGGTGCTCTGGCAGCGCGGCATGAGCCCCGAGCACCTCGCGGGCCTGGCCGGCACACGCACGTACCCCCTGCGCTCCAGCTTCAAGCCGTCGTACAACATGGCGGTCAACCTGGTCGAGCAGTTCGGGCGGCACCGCTCGCGCGAGCTGCTGGAGACGTCGTTCGCGCAGTTCCAGGCGGACAAGTCGGTCGTCGGCATCTCCCGCCAGGTACAGCGCAACGAGGAGGGTCTGGAGGGCTACAAGGCCTCCATGACCTGTCACCTCGGCGACTTCGAGGAGTACGCGCGGCTGCGCCGCGAGCTGAAGGACCGGGAGAACGAGATCGCCCGGCAGGGCGTGGCGCAGCGGCGCGCGGAGGCCGCCGTCGCGCTGGAGAAGCTCAAGCCCGGTGACGTCATCCATGTGCCCACCGGCAAGTACGCGGGCCTGGCGCTGGTGCTGGACCCGGGCCTGCCGGCGGGCCGCTCGAACGGCCACCGCGGCTTCGACCACCACGACGGGCCGCGCCCGCTGGTGCTGACCGCCGAGCGGCAGGTGAAGCGGCTGGCGTCGATGGACTTCCCGGTGCCGGTCGAGCCGCTGGAGCGGATGCGGATCCCGAAGTCCTTCAACCCCCGTTCCCCGCAGTCCCGTCGGGACCTCGCGTCGGCGCTGCGCACCAAGGCCGGGCACATCCCCGCCGAGCGGCACCGCAAGCGCCGCTCCCAGGCGGCCGACGACCGCGAGATCGCCCGGCTGCGGACGGCCCTGCGGGCGCACCCCTGCCACGGGTGCAGCGACCGCGAGGACCACGCCCGCTGGGCCGAGCGCTACCACCGGCTGCTGCGGGACACCTCGCAGCTGGAGCGCCGGATCGAGGGCCGTACGAACACGATCGCCCGGACCTTCGACCGTATCGTCGCGCTGCTGACGGAGCTGGACTACCTGCGCGGCGACGAGGTCACCGAGCACGGCAAGCGGCTCGCGCGGCTGTACGGCGAGCTGGACCTGCTCGCCAGCGAGTGCCTGCGCGAGGGCGTCTGGGAGGGCCTCGGCCCGGCCGAACTGGCCGCGTGCGTCTCGGCGTTGGTGTTCGAGTCCCGGGTCGCGGACGACGCGATGGCACCGAAGGTGCCGTCCGGGAACGCCAAGGCCGCGCTGGGCGAGATGGTGCGGATCTGGGGGCGGCTGGACGCGCTGGAGGAGGAGTTCCGGATCACCCAGACCGAGGGCGTCGGGCAGCGCGAGCCCGACCTCGGCTTCGCCTGGGCCGCGTACGAGTGGGCCTCCGGGAAGGGGCTCGACGAGGTGCTGCGCGAGGCGGAGATGCCGGCCGGGGACTTCGTGCGGTGGTGCAAGCAGGTCATCGACGTGCTGGGGCAGATCGCGGCGGCGGCTCCGCAGGGTTCCTCCGTGGTGAAGAACGCCCGGAAGGCCGTGGATCTGTTGCTGCGGGGTGTGGTCGCCTATTCGTCGGTGGGGTGACCGTTTGAGGCGCGGGTGACCCGTTGTTCGTGGTTGCTCGCGCAGTTCCCCGCGCCCCTTGAGGGCGGCGTACTGAAGCCCGTTCACCTGCCATGGTGACGGGCTTTCGTATGTCCGTTCACCGCTACTTGGCGCATTCGAACGATTTCGCAGCGTGTAAACGACCGAGCGTACTATCCCCTCGCGTCCGGTTTCCGGCAGTTGCTGAATATGACATGGCGATGATCCGGTCGGACTAAGCTCGCCCGCAGCGCACCGGCTTGAGATGAATTCGTGCGCTTGTTCCCCAATGGGTGGAAGATCCCGACAGTTTCATGACATACCCCCCTGAAAGTCCCCCGAACCTCAGTCGACCCCTGTCAGAAGGCCCACATGGTGAGTGTTCAATCCCCTCCCGGTCGCGGTGAACTCCCCTACGCACGCGTGCTGTTGCTCCCCGCCATAGTCATGGCCGCGGCGACCGGAGCCGCCGTGGCACTGGTGACGGAGCCGGCCCGGGGTGCCGTCGGCTGGTGCGGCGGCATCGCCACCGCGCTGGTGCTCGCGACGGCGGCCGAGGCGGTACGCCGTGGCCGTGCGCTGCGCCGCGGGCGCGCCGAGCACGCCCGGCACAGCGCACAGCTGGAACAGCGGATCGCCGCCCACGAGACCGAACTGCTCCACTTCTCGCGGGAGATGATCCCCGCCGCGCTCGATCTGCTGCGGACCGGAGAATCCCCCAGGGAGGTGATCCGCAAGCTCGGCCTCGTCGACCCCGCGTTCCGGGACCTTCCCGCCCCGCAGAAGGAGACGCTGCTGAGGGTGCTCAAGATCGTCGACTACGAAGTGACCATGCGTGACGCCGCCGCGCGCTCCTTCGTCAGTGTCGCCCGCCGCGTCCAGGCGATCATTCACCAGCAGGCCGAGGAACTGCGGGAGATGGAGGAGGACCACGGCCGCAATCCGGAGGTCTTCGACGACCTCCTGCGCATCGACCACGGCAACGCCCTGATCGGCCGTCTCGCCGACTCCGTGTCCGTCCTCGGCGGTGGCCGCCCCGGACGCCAGTGGCCCGCCCCGGTGTCCCTGTACAGCACCCTGCGCGGCGCCATGTCCCGCATCCTCGAGTACCGGCGCATCCAGCTGTCCTCCATCGCCAAGGTCAGCGTCAAGGGCATCTACGTCGAGCCGGTCATCCACGCCGCCGCCGAACTCCTCGACAACGCCACGCGCTACTCGCCGCCGCAGACCAAGGTGCACGTCACCGCCACCGAGGTGCAGACCGGCGTCTGCATCGAGATCGAGGACGGCGGTGTCAACCTCAACGAGGAGGCACGCGCCCGGATCGAGGGCATGCTGGAGGCCGCCAAGGCGGGCGTCGACCTCCAGGACATCGGCGAGCACCCGCGCCTCGGCCTGGCGGTCGTGGGCCGTCTGTGCACGGCGTACAACATGCAGGTCTCGCTGCGCGCCTCCGCCTACGGCGGCGTCCGCGCCATCCTCATCGTGCCGAGCGAGATGATCACCCACGAACCCGGTGTCGGACTCGCCCACGGCATCGGCGCCACCGGCATCCCCATGACGGTCGGCATCCCCGAGGGCCCGAAGCGCGCCCCCAAGAGGCGACGGCCCACCAGCCCGAAGATCCCGGCCACGGTCTCCCTGGAGGACGACGACGTCCCCGAGGTCACCGAGTGGACCGCGAACGGTCTGCCGCAGCGCCGCAGCAAGGTGAAGATGCCGCTCGCCGAGCGCCTCGCCCAGCAGGCCGCCAACGAGAAGGCCGACCGGGAAGCGGCCGAGCGGGGCGAGTACAACCCCTGGGCGACACCGGAGCCCGAGCCCAAGTCATGGCACGACATGTCGTCCCCGGACGCCCCCGGCAAGGGCCTGGAGGCCTTCTGGGAGGGACTCAAGCAGGGCATCGAACCCGGCACCCACCCGACCGACTTCATCCGGAACCCGCACAAGTACCTGCATCTGATCAACGACCCGGCCCCCACCGAGGCCGACGACGAGGGGGACCTCAAGTGATCCAGCAGCGAGGCAACTTCGACTGGATGCTCAAGCAACTCGCCGACGGCGTACCGGGCATCGAGATGATCGTGGTGCTCTCGGCCGACGGTCTGCGCATCGCCCGCTACGGCGGCGAGCCGGACGCGGCCGACCGGGTCGCTGCCGCCTGCGCCGGACTGCAGTCCCTCGCGGGCAGCATCTGCCAGGAACTCACCGTGGGCGACGGCGAGATGAAGCTGGTCATGATCGAGATCGACCAGGGGTACTTCTACCTGATGGGCGCGGGCGCCAACGCCTTCCTCGCGGTGCTGTCCGACGTGCGCTGCGAGCCCGGCCGGATGAGCGCCATGATGCGCGACCTCGTCGTCCGGATCGGCGGCCATCTCACCAGCCCGCCCCGGCGGAACGGGCAGATCGTATGACGCCTCCGCAACGCCACAGACGCGAGCTCGCCCCGGAACCGTCCATGCCGCAGGAGGGCGAGGACAAACCCGGGAACCCGGAGCGGATGTACGTGGTGGCCGGCCCGGACGGTGAACGGGCCGAGCTCGACCTGGTGACATTGATCGTGGCGCGTGCCACGGACCCGCCGCCCTCCGCCTCCCCCGAGCAGGCGGCGCTGCTCCGGCTCTGCGCCGCACCCCTGTCCGTGGCCGAGCTGTCGGCCTACCTCCACCTGCCGTTCAGCGCGATGGGCGTGCTGCTCACCGAGTTGCTGACGGCGGAACTGGTGCAGGCGCGCGCCCCGATCGTTCGCAAGGCGCGCTCCGACCGTTCCCTCCTCGAAGCGGTGATGAATGGACTTCAACGGCTCTGACACCATCCCGGGTCCCCGGGCCGAGGACCAGCTGCCCCACACGGCGCAGGCCGCGGCCAAGATCGTGATCGTGGGCGGCTTCGGCGTCGGCAAGACGACCATGGTCGGCTCGGTCAGCGAGATCACACCGCTGACCACCGAGGAGACCATGACGCAGGCCGGCATCGGTGTCGACGACAACTTCGGCTCCGCGTCCAAGACGGCCACCACCGTCGCCATGGACTTCGGCCGGATCAGCATCACCGACCAGCTGGTGCTGTACCTCTTCGGCACACCCGGCCAGCAGCGCTTCTGGTTCCTGTGGAACGGCCTGTTCGAGGGTGCGCTCGGCGCGGTCGTGCTGGTCGACACCCGGCGGCTGGAGGTCAGCTTCGACGTCATGGGGCGACTGGAGGAACGCGGCGTACCGTTCGTGGTCGCCGTCAACTCCTTCCCCGACGCCCCGCGTTACGCCCTCGAGGAGCTGCGCGCCGCCCTCGACCTCACGCCGGACATCCCGATCATGGAGTGCGACGCGCGGCGGCGGGCCTCCAGCCGCGACGTCCTGATGACCCTCATGCGCTTCCTGCACTCGCTCGCCATGACGGGCTCCCGCACCTGACCGTGCGATGCGTTCGCACCTCCCCCCCCCCGGACACCTGGAACCCCCTCAGTTTCGGAGCGATCACTGTGACGCCTGAATCCCACGCCCCGACCGGCACGGACGACCTCCCTCCCGGCCCGCCCCCCGGCTGCCCCGCGCACGGCCTCGGACCCGGCGGACTGCACCGGCTGCACGAGGCGCAGGACCTCGGAGCGCTGTACGAGCAACTACGGGAGCAGCACGGCCCCGTGGCGCCCGTGCTGCTCCACGACGACGTGCCGATGTGGATCGTCCTCGGCCACGCCGAGAACCTGCACATGGTGCGCTCGCCCTCGCAGTTCTGCCGGGACAGCCGGATCTGGACCCCGCTCAAGGAGGGCCTGGTCAAGCCGGACCACCCGCTGATGCCGCACATCGCCTGGCAGCCCATCGCCTCGCACGCCGAGGGCGACGAGCACAAACGGCTGCGCGGCGCGGTCATGGGCGCCATCTCCACCATCGACTTCCGCAGCCTGCGCCGCTACATCAACCGCAGCACGCAGGTGATCGTCAACCGGTTCTGCGAGGCGGGCGAGGCGGACCTCGTCAGCCAGTTCACCGAGCACCTGCCGATGGCGGTGATGTGCGAGATCCTCGGCATGCCCGACGAGTACGACGACCGGCTCGTCGAGGCCGCCCGTGACGCGCTCAAGGGCACCGAGACCTCGCTCGCCAGCCACTCCTACGTCATGGACGTCCTCAGCCGGCTCACCGCCACCCGCCGGGCCCAGCCGGAGGAGGACCTCGCCAGCTACCTGATCACGCACCCGGCCAGGCTGAGCGACGACGAGGTCAGGGAACACCTGCGCCTGGTTCTCTTCGCCGCCTACGAGGCCACCACCAACCTGCTGTCCAACGTGCTGCTGACGGTGCTGATCGACCCGCGTTTCCGGGCCCAGCTCAACGGCGGCCAGATGACGGTGCCGGAGGCGGTGGAGCAGTCCCTGTGGAACGAACCGCCGTTCAGCACGGTCTTCGCCTACTTCGCCAAGCAGGAGACGGAGCTGGGCGGGCAGCGCATCCGCCGGGGCGACGGGCTGCTCTTCGCGCCGCTGCCGGCCAACGTCGACCCGCGGGTACGGCCGGACCTGAAGGCCAGCATGCAGGGCAACCGCTCCCACCTCGCCTTCGGCGGCGGCCCGCACGAGTGCCCCGGCCAGGACATCGGCCGTTCCATCGCCGACGTGGGTGTCGACGCGTTGCTGATGCGGCTGCCGGACGTGGAACTCGACTGCGACGAGGAGGAGCTGAGCTGGACGGCGTCCATCGCCTCCCGGCACCTGGTGGAACTGCCGGTGCAGTTCGCGCCCAGGCCGCCGCAGGACGTGCAGGAGGTGCCGCACCACAAGCCGCTCGCCGCGCAGCGCTCGGACTGGCAGATCGGCAGCGCGCAGCCGCCGGCCACCGCACCGGCCGTACCGCAGTCGCAGCCGGTCACCGCGACCCCCCGGGCGGCCGCAGCCCAGCCCCAGCCCGTCACCGCGACGCCCCGGACGGTCGCATCGCAGCCGGTCACCGCGCAGCCCCAGCCGATCCGGGCGCAGCCGCAGCCGCAGCCTGTGCCGGGGCCGCCCCAGCCGGGCGTCGCGCGAGCGCCCCGCCGCACGGGCGTCTGGCAGCGGTTCCTGAGCTGGTGGCGCGGTTACTGACCGTCCGGCGGGCCGTCGTAGGTCCCGGCGGCCCTACGGTCGTACGACGCCCAGGCCGCGAGCGTCCGTCCGCTGCGGAAGCGGTGGTTTTCGCCCGTGACCGGGTCGGTGAACTCCAGGCAGCGCGCCAGTAGTTGCAAGGGCCGACGGAAATCACCGGCCGGCGCGGGGGCGGCCACCTCGGGGTAGAGCGGGTCGCCGAGGATCGGCAGGCCCAGCGCGGTCATGTGCACGCGCAGCTGGTGCGTCTGCCCGGTGGTGGGCGTGAGCCGGTACCGGGCGAGTCCACCGGGCCGGCCCCGCTCGCCGGATCGGTTGCGGTGCTCGACGAGTTCGACACGGCTCACGGCGTTGGGCTCGCCCGGGACCTCCCGGGCCGTGAGCACACCGCGCTCCTTCACGATCCGGCTGCGGACCGTGAAAGGCAGGGTGAGACCGGGGTCGTACGGGGCGACCGCCTCGTACTCCTTGTGAACCCGGCGGTCGCGGAACAGCGTCTGGTAGGCCCCGCGTTCGCTGGGGCGCACGACGAACAGCACGAGCCCCGCGGTGAGCCGGTCCAGCCGGTGAGCGGCGGTCAGCGCCGGAAGGTCCAGCTCCCGGCGGAGCCGGGCCAGCGCGGTCTCGGCGACATGGCCGCCGCGCGGGGTGGTGGCGAGGAAGTGCGGCTTGTCGGCGACGACGATGTGCTCGTCCCGGTGCACGACCCGCACCGGGAAGGGCACCGCCACCTCGGGGGGCAGGTCCCGGTGGAACCAGACGAACATCCCGGGGACGTAGGGGGCGTCCGCTGCGACGGGCCGTCCGTCCGCACCGACGATCCGGCCCGCGTCGAGCATGCCGTCGACGACGCCGGGGCCCGCCCCGGAGAGCCGCTCCACCAGGTGGTCGCGCACCGTGGCCCAGGTCCCGGCCGCGGGCAGCCGCACCCGCACCGGGTCCACGCCGTGGCGCTGCGGCAGGGGAGAGGGCGGGGTGCCCGTCTTGCGTCTCATCGCGGCCCAGCGTACGAGGCCGGGGCGGCGGGGCGAAAACCCACTGGGATCACGCCCCCGGCCCTTGCCAGGATGCGGGCATGCCGTTTCTCATCAGCCCGGTCCTGACCGCCGGAGCCCTCGCCGACCGCCCGCAGCCGACTCTCCCCGCTGACGGTGCACTCGTCCTGCGCCCCTTCCGGGCCGGGGACGCACCCGCGGTGTACGACGTCTTCCAGGACCCGGTGATGCACCAGTGGCACGCCCGGTCGGCCGACTCCGAGACCGAGGTCGGTGACTGGATCCGCGCGTGGCAGCAGTCGTGGGAGGAGGAGCGGGAGGCGCACTGGGCGGTGGCCGACGCCGCGTCCGGTGCGCTGCTGGGCCGGGTTGCGCTGCGTGAGCTGCGGCTCGACGACGGGGCGGCGGAGGTGGCGTACTGGACCGTCCCGGCGGCCCGGGGGAGGGGGGTGGCCGTCCGCGCCACCACCGCTCTCACCCGCTGGGCCCTGGGCGAAACCGGCTTCCACCGCCTGGAACTGCTGCACGCCGTGCGCAACGAAGCGTCGTGCCGGGTCGCCACCCGCACCGGCTTCGCGCTGGAGGGCACCAAGCGCAGTGCGATCATGCAGCCGGACGGATGGCACGACATGCATCTGCACGCGCGGGTACGGGAGGACTGATCCCGGGGACCGGCCCGGCGTCCGCAGGCGAGTGCCCGGGCGGGCCGGCGGGGCTCAGGCCGCCGACACGCTTTCCTGCTCCGCCTCGATCCGGGCGTTCCACTCGCGCTTCGAGGCCTGCCAGCCGTCTTCGTTGTGGCCTCGCCGCCAGTAACCGGAGATCGAGAGGTCCTCACGCGGGATCTGGTGCTCGACGCGGAGCAGATGGCGCAGCTGCTTGACGAAATGCGCCTCGCCGTGGACGAAGGCGTGCACCCGGCCCTCCGGGAACTCAAGACTCCGTACGGCGTCGACCAGCGCTTCGCCGACGGGCCGGGCGCCGCGGTGCAGCCAGACGACCGCCACGTCCGAGTCGATCTTCTGCTCCTCCTCGGCGCCGGAGACCTCCACGAAGGCGTACGCCCTGGCCCCGTGCGGCAGCGCCTCCAGGGCGCGGGCGATGGCGGGCAGCGCGCTCTCGTCCCCCACGAGCAGATGCCAGTCGGCACCCGGGTCGGGTGCGTACGCCCCACCGGGGCCCATGAAACGCACGGTCTCGCCCGGCCGCACGCGCACGGCCCACGGACCGGCCAGGCCCTCGTCGCCGTGGATGACGAAGTCCAGGGTCAGTTCACGGTGCTCGGCGTCCCACTGGCGGACCGTGTACGTCCGGGTCACCGGCCACTGCTCGCGCGGCAGCTCGTCACGCACGCGCTGCAGGTCGAAGGGTTCCGGATAGGTGACGCCCGCGGGCGCGAAGAGAAGCTTCACATAGTGGTCGGTGCACGTGCCGGCCGTGAAGTCGGCGAGGCCCTCGCCGCCGAGCACCACGCGCTGCATGTGCGGGGTGAGCCGCTCGGTGCGGACCACCTGCGCGGTGTGGAGCCTGCGCGGCTGGCGTCCCGGTCGCTCTGCCATGAGGACCTCCCTGTCTCACATAGTTAGGGTTACCTAAGTTAGCACCTCGCCCCCGCTTCACACCTCTCGAAAAGAGCGGCAGTTGAACACCGAGGGCCGCCGGCCTCCTCCAGCCCGTCCTGTCACGTCATGCCGAGAGGGTCGTCAGCAACCGCTCCAGTGACCCGCCGAGTCCCCAGCGCGCCGACAGCGCCTCCAGTGCCGCCGGGTCGCGCGGCGTCCGCGGCAGCGCCGTCGATACCTCCGGCAGGGGCACGTCGTGCGCCACCCGCACCACCTTCGGCGCGACCGCGAGGTACGGACGCGCCTCGTCGAGCCGCCGGCGCTGCGAGGGTGTCAGCTTCGACCCGCGGTCCTCGACCGCCGCCATGATCCCGGCCAGGTCCCCGAACTCGGACAGCAGCTTGGCGGCCGTCTTCTCTCCGATGCCCGGCACGCCCGGCAGGCCGTCGCTGGGGTCGCCGCGCAGCAGGGCCAGATCCGCGTACCCGCTGCCGTCGACCCCATACTTCTCACGCAGCACGGCCTCATCGGTGTGCTGCAGTGTCCCCACGCCCTTCAGCGGGTACAGCACGCGCACGCCCCGCGCGTCGTCCACCAACTGGTACAGGTCGCGGTCGCCCGTCACGATGTCGACCGGGCCCGTCGCCCGCGCGGTGAAGGTGCCGATCACGTCGTCCGCCTCGTAGCCCGCGACGCCCACGCGCGCGATGCCCACCGCGTCCAGCACCGCCTCGATCACCGGCACCTGCGGGGACAGCGTGTCGGGCACCTCCTCCTCGTCCGGTCCGACCGCGTGCTCCTCGGCGACGCGGTGCGCCTTGTACGAGGGGATCAGCTCCACCCGCCACTGCGGCCGCCAGTCGGCGTCCATGCAGGCGACCAGCAGGTCCGGCCGGTGGTCCTTGACCAGGCGGTCGATGAAGTCGAGCAGTCCGCGCACGGCGTTCACCGGCGTGCCGTCCGGGGCCCGGACCGAGTCCGGGACGCCGAAGTAGGCGCGGAAGTAGAGGGAGGCGGTGTCGAGGAGCATCAGTCGTCCGGTCACGCCACGCATCATGCCGTACCGCACCGACAGCCACCCGGCGCAGCGCAACGCGTTGTGTCCTGCGCATCCGGTGTGAAGCGCCCCACTCTTTCGTTTGCTTCCGGTGATCCAGGGAAGGCGCCGCCCCGGAGCGAGGCTGGTTGCGCATTTCAACTGTTTTGTGCCCTGTCCTCGCTCTGTCCCGTTGTCAACGAAACAGAGGTCCATGTGTCAGCGACGCTGGAAGCGACGAGTCTGTACAAGGTGTTCGGCAGAAGACCGGACCGGGCCGTCGAGCGGCTGCGCGGCGGCGCCGACCGGGAGGAACTGCGGGCCGAGGGCACGACCGCCGCCGTGATCGACGCGTCCTTCACCGTGGAGCCCGGCCAGATCTTCGTCGTCATGGGCCTGTCCGGCTCCGGCAAGTCCACCCTGCTGCGCATGCTGAACGGCCTGCTCGAGCCGACCGCCGGGCACGTGCGGTTCGACGGCCAGGACCTGACCACGCTCGGCGCCCGCGAACTGCGCCAGGTCCGCTCCAAGAAGATCAGCATGGTGTTCCAGCACTTCGCGCTCTTCCCGCACCGCAGTGTGCGCGAGAACGCCGCCTACGGTCTGGAGGTGCAGGGCGTGCCCCGCGCCGAGCGCGCACGCCGCGCCGACGAGGCGCTCGCCCTGTGCGGCCTGGCCGGCTGGGAGAAGTCCTGGCCCGACGAGCTGTCCGGCGGCATGCAGCAGCGCGTCGGCCTGGCCCGCGCACTCGCCACCGACGCCGACCTGCTGCTGATGGACGAGTCCTTCAGCGCCCTGGATCCGCTGATCCGCCGCGACATGCAGGACCAGCTCCTGGAACTCCAGCAGAAGCTCAAGAAGACGATCGTCTTCATCACCCACGACCTGAACGAGGCCATGCGCCTGGGCGACCGCATCGCCGTCATGCGCGACGGCCGCATCGTCCAGATCGGCACCGCCCAGGACATCCTGCTGCGGCCGGAGAACGACTACGTCGCCTCCTTCACCCAGGACGTCGACCGCTCCCGCGTCCTGACCGCCGGCGAGCTCATGGACACCTCGGTCACCGCCGACGACCCCGGCTGCCGCTGCGAGACCGCCACGCCCGACACCCCCTTCACGGAGCTGTGCGCCATCAGCGCCCGGCTCACCCACCCCGTCTCGGTCGTGGACAAGGACGACAAGCAGATCGGCGTCGTCCCCCGGCAGCGCCTGATCGGCTTCCTCGGCGACGAGCAGGACGCCACCCCGGAGCCCTGCGACTCCCCGCGGGACAAGGGCGGAGAGAAGGTGACCGCCCGTGCCTAGGATTCAGCTCGGCAGCTGGGTCAACGACGGGGTCGACTGGCTCACCACCCACATGGCGTGGCTCTTCGACTTCTGCAAGACCGTCTTCCTCGGCCTCTACGACGGCATCAACGCCGTCCTCCAGGCCCCCGAACCGCTGCTCCTCGCGGGCATCTTCGCCGTGATCGCCTTCTGGCTGCGCGGCACCCTCGCCGGTGTCCTCACCTTCGCCGGATTCGCGTTCATCGACTCCCTCGAACTGTGGGAGAACGCGATGATCACCCTGGCGCTCGTCCTCGTGGCGACCGTCATCGCGCTGGTGATCTCCATACCCGTGGGCATCTGGGCGGCCCGCTCGGACCGCGTCAGCGGTCTGGTCCGGCCCGTCCTGGACTTCATGCAGACGCTGCCCGCGATGATCTACCTCATCCCGGCGATCCTGTTCTTCGGCACCGGCGCCCCCGCCGGCATCGTCGCCACCCTGATCTTCGCGCTCGCCCCGGGCGTGCGCATGACCGAGCTGGGCATCCGGCAGGTCGACAAGGAACTGGTCGAGGCGGCCGAGGCGTTCGGCACCTCGCCCCGCAACACGCTGCTGCGCGTCCAGCTCCCGCTGGCCCTGCCCACCGTCATGGCCGGCATCAACCAGGTCATCATGCTCGGCCTGTCCATGGCCGCGATCGCCGGCATGGTCGGCACCGGCGGCCTCGGCGGAGACGTCAACGAGGCCATCGGCCAGCTCAACGTGGGCCTCGGCTCCGAGGCCGGTGTGGCGATCGTGATCCTCGCGATCTACCTGGACCGTATGACCAGCGCCCTGGGCACCCAGGTCTCCCCGCTCGGCCGCCGCGCCGCCGCCAAGCTGCGCGGCGCCCAGGGGCTGAAGATCTGGTCGTACCGGCCCCGCCCGGTCGTCGCCATGATCGGCGTCGTCGTCCTGGCGCTCACCGCGGGCGGCATGGGCGCCTTCGGCGGCGGCACCGGCACCGAGGCCGTGGCGGACGGCAAGAACGTCGGCCAGGGCAAGAAGATCACCATCGGCTACATCCCCTGGGACGAGGGCGTCGCCTCCACCTTCCTCTGGAAGGAGATCCTGGAGCAGCGCGGCTACCAGGTCGAGGCCAAGCAGTTCGACGCGGGCCCGCTGTACACCTCCCTCGCCCAGGGCGACATCGACTTCCAGACGGACGCCTGGCTGCCCACCACCCACGCCCAGTACTGGAAGAAGTACGGCAAGCAGCTCGACGACCTCGGCGCCTGGTACGACAAGACGTCCCTGGAGCTCACCGTGCCCGCCTACATGAAGGGCATCGACTCCTTGGCGGACCTCAAGGGCAAGGCCTCCGAGTTCGGCGGCAAGATCACCGGCATCGAGTCCAGCGCCGGCGAGATGGCCCTGCTGAAGAGCAAGGTCCTAAAGGAGTACGGCCTCGACAAGGAGTACGAGGTCGTCGACAGCTCCACGCCCGCGATGCTGGCCGAGCTGAAGCGCGCCTACGACCGGAAGAAGCCGATCGTCACCACCCTCTGGTCGCCGCACTGGGCGTACAACGACTACGACCTCAAGAAGCTCAAGGACCCCAAGGGCGCCTGGGGCGAGGGCGACGGCGTGCACACCCTGTCCCGCAAGGGCTTCACCGACGACGACCCCACGGTCGCCACGTGGCTGAAGAACTTCAGCATGAGCGAGAAGCAGCTCACCAGCCTCGAGGCCGAGATCAACAAGGCGGGCAAGGGCAACCAGCAGGACGCCGTCCGCGCCTGGCTGAAGCAGAACCCCGGCGTGGTCGACAAGATGGCCCCGGTGCGGAACGCCGGGGGCGGCACGCCCGCCGAGGCCAAGCAGCCCCTGGACGTCGCCTGGTTCCCCTGGGACGAGGACATCGCCGTCACCTACCTGTGGAAGAACGTCCTGGAGCGGCGCGGCTACAAGCTGAACCTGAAGCAGATGGATGTCGGCCCGGTCTACACCGGTCTGGCCTCGGGCGATCTCGACCTCAACTTCGATGCCTGGCTGCCCTACGCCCAGAAGAACTACTGGGACAAGAACCAGGACCGGCTCAAGGACCTCGGCACCTGGTACGAGCCGACCTCCCTGGAGCTCGCCGTACCGTCCTACGTGAAGGGCGTCGACTCCCTGGCGGACCTCAAGGGCATGTCCTCCACCTTCAAGGGGAAGATCATCGGCATCGAGCCGGGCACCGGCGAGATGGACCTGCTGAAGAACAAGGTCCTGCCCGGCTACGGCCTGGACGAGGAGTACGAGGTCGTCGACGGCTCCACGCCCGCGATGCTCGCCGAGCTGAAGCGCGCGTACGCCAAGAAGGAGCCGATCGCCGTCACCCTCTGGTCGCCGCACTGGGCGTACAGCGACTACGAGCTGACCAAGCTGAAGGATCCCAAGAAGGCCTTCGGCGAGGGCAACACGATCCGCACCATCTCCAACGAGGAGTTCCCCGGGGAGTACCCGCAGCTCACTGAGTGGATCAAGAACTTCAGGATGAGCGAGGAGGAGCTCGGCAGCCTGGAGAGCGAGATCAAGGACCGCGGCCAGGGCCACGAGGAGGAAGCCGTGGCCGACTGGCTCGGGCGGCATCCGGACATGGTGCGGAGGATGACTCCGCAGTAGGGTTCCGGGGTGGGACGCGCGACACGCCGCGTCCCGCCCCGGCCCTCGCTCCACGAGCGGGATCCGGACAACCACAGAGCGCTACGCCACCCCCCTGAACCCCTCTCTCCCCGCCTGTTTCCCCAGCGGCTGGGCCACCCGCCCGCCCCGCTCGGCACGGATCACCTGGCGCGAAGTGTGAGGACGCGCACCGTCCCGTATGACGGCGATGTGACGGCCGCCTGAAACGGTTTGCCGAACATGCGTAGGGTGCAGACAACTCAACAGCAGCAGTGCGCCGGGACACCGTCGCACGGGGAGCGGATCGACGGGCGAAGGAGGGAGCCGGAGCGATGGGCGACCACAAAGAGCAGCCCCTTCGGGTGGGCGCGGCCGTGCGCCGGCGGCGCCGCGCGCTGGAGCTCACCCTCGCCGTCGTGGCCGCGCGCAGCGGCCTGTCGGTCCCGTTCCTGAGCCAGATCGAGAACGACCGCGCGCGGCCCAGCACCAGCTCCCTGGAGAAGGTCGCCGACGCCCTGCGCACCACCGCCGTGGAGCTCCTCGCCGCGGCCGACCCCGCGTGCAGCGTGGACGTCGTCCGCGCCGACGGCACCGAACCGGAGCCCCTGCCGCGGACCCGCTCCCTGGTCCGCGGCCACCACCAGATGCACGCCTCCGAATTCACCGGCGACCATGACGCCGGCCGTGAATTCCAGTACCGCAACGACCAGTTGATGTACGTCGCCGACGGCGCGGTGGAGATCGAGGCGGAAGGCCGCGCCTACCGCCTCGGCCGTGGTGACACGCTGTACCTGACCGGCGGTGTACGGCACCGCTGGCGGGCCGCGGAGTCCGACACCCGGGTGATCGTCGTCGCCGTCGCGGAGCACATCGAGGCGGTCCGGGACCGGCCGCGCCGGTGAGGGTCGTCTCGCTGGTCCCCTCGCTGACCGAGGCGGTGGCCCGCTCCGCGCCCGGCACCCTGGTCGGCGCCACCGACTGGTGCAGGCATCCCGCCGACCTGGACGTCGTGCGCGTCGGCGGCACCAAGAACCCCAAGACGGACCGGATTCTCTCCCTCGCGCCCGACCTGGTGATCGCCAACGAGGAGGAGAACCGCGCAGCCGACCTGGCGGCCCTGCGCGCCGCGGGCACCGAGGTCCTGGTGACGGAGATCCGCGACGTGCCGAAGGCCTTCCGGGAACTGGCCCGGGTGCTGGACGCCTGCGGGGTGACGGCCCGCCCCCGCTGGCTCGACGAGGCGGAGGACGTCTGGTCGGTCCTGCCGGAACCCGGGACGCGGCTGACGGCCGTCGTGCCGATCTGGCGCCGCCCGTGGATGGTGCTGGGCCGTGACACCTTCGCCGGTGACGTCCTCGCCCGCCTCGGCGTGGACCAGGTGTACGCGACACACCCCGAGCGCTACCCACGCGTCCCCGTGGAGGACCTGCGCGCCGCCGCGCCGGACGTGGTGGTCCTGCCGGACGAGCCGTACCGCTTCGCCGCGGACGACGGCCCCGAGGCCTTCCCCGGCGTGCCCTGCGCGCTCGTCAGCGGACGGCACCTGACGTGGTACGGGCCGTCACTGGCCGAGGCGCCACGCGTGCTGCTCCGGGCGCTGCGAGCAGCTCGCCCCTGAGCAGCCCGCGCACGGTGCCCGCGACGGCCGTGCCCCACGCCACGACCAGCACCGCGTAGAGCAGCACCGCCGGACCCGCGTAGGCGACGAGCCCGGTGTGCCGGCCCAGCGCCTCGGCGCCCGTGACACAGGTGCCGACCGGGAAGGTGAACGACCACCAGGTCATCGAGAACCGCATCCCGTGCCGCCGGGCGCGCAGCACGTGGGCGGCGGCCAGGCAGAACCACAGCAGCGCGAACCCCATGACGGGCACGCCGTACAGCACGGCGAGGGCACCGAAGGCCTCGCCGTACGGCTCCGGGACGACACCGGGCGCGGTGTCCGCGAAGGCGCCGACGGCGGTGGTGGACTGCCCGAGCGGGCCAAGCACCAGGAACAGCGTGGGAGTGAGCGCGAGCGGCAGCGGGCCGCCGGTGAGCGACCGGGCGAAGACCAGCGGCAGCATGACCAGGGTCGCGAGCAGGCTGAGCCCGAACAGCGCGAAGCAGCCGAGGAGCAGCGTCTCGCGGGCCTGGCCGGACGGCAGATGCGGCACCAGGCCGGGCCCGACGGCGGCCGACACCATGGGCGCGACGAGCGGCAGCAGCCAGACCGGCGTGGCCTGCTGCGGCTCCACCCGATGCCGCACGGCCATCAGATACGGCACCGCCACGGCCGCGGCGAGCCCGATGACCGTGCCCGCGGTGAACAGCACCGCGTCGAGCGCCACGGCGGCCCGCAGCCCGATCCAGTCCCGGCCGACGGTGAGGGCACCGCCGCCCACGGCCAGCAGGGCCATGGCGAGGCAGCCGTAGAAAGGTGCGGTCGCCGGGTCGAGGAGGTGGTCGGTGGCCCGGTCCCGGTGCCGGGCCCAGTGCGCGGCCCGGCCGGCGAGCAGCGCGAGCAGCAGCACGAGGGACAGGGTCCACACCCCGGCGAGCATGCCGCGCAGCCCCGGGAGGTGCGGCGGCAGGGCGGCCCCCGCGGTGGCGACGACGGCGGTGCCCATCACGGTGGCGTACCAGTTGGGTCCGAGATCACGGACGGAGAGCGGGTACGCGACGGGCTGGGCTGCGGTGACCATGACTCCACGATGGTTCCGGGCGGGGCGCACCACCAGGGACCATGCCTCTATGGCGGCATAAGCTGGGCTTATGAGCAACGCGGATGAGAAGGCCGGGCAGGGTGCGGCCGGGGCGGCCGGGTCCCTGGCGCACCGGGTGCCGGACCTGGGCGGCCTGGAGCTGCTGCTGGCGGTGGCGCGGCTCGGCAGTCTCGGCGGGGCGGCCCGGGAACTGGGCATCACCCAGCCCGCGGCCAGCAGCCGGATCCGGTCGATGGAACGGCAGCTCGGCGTGGCGCTGGTCGACCGGTCGCCCCGCGGGTCCCGGCTGACGGACGCCGGGGCGCTGGTGACGGACTGGGCGCGGCGGATCGTGGAGGCGGCGGAGGCGTTCGACGTGGGGGCGCAGGCGCTGCGCGACCGGCGCGACTCCCGGTTGCGGGTCGCCGCCAGCATGACCATCGCGGAGTACCTGCTGCCCGGCTGGCTGCTCGCCCTGCGCGCGCAGCGGCCCGACACGGCGGTCTCGCTGCACGCGGGGAACTCGGCGGCGGTGGCGGAGCGGCTGCTGTCCGACGAGGCCGATCTGGGGTTCGTGGAGGGTCTTTCGGTGCCGGCCGGTCTCGACTCGGCGGTCATCGCCCATGACCGGCTGATCGTGGTGACCGCGCCGGGGCACGCATGGGCCCGGCGGCGGCGGTCGCTGGCGGCGGAGGAACTGGCGTCGACGCCGCTGATCCTCCGCGAGAAGGGTTCGGGGACGCGGCAGGTGCTGGACGCGGCGCTCGGCGGGCTGGCCCGGCCGCTGATCGAGCTGTCCTCGACGACGGCGGTGAAGGCGGCCGTGGTGAGCGGGGCGGGGCCGGCGGTGCTCAGCGAGCTGGCCGTGGGGGAGGAGCTGGCCATGCGGCGGCTGGTGTCGGTGCCGGTGGAGGGGGTCGCGCTGGCGCGGGATCTGAGGGCGGTGTGGCCGACGGGGCACCGCCCCACAGGCCCGGCGCGGGACCTGCTGTCGCTGACGCGGGGGTAGCGCGGGACCTGCCGTCGCTGACGCGGGGGTAGTTTTCGCCCCGCCGCCCCCACCCGTCCCATCCCCGGGGGCGCTGCCCCTTCGACCCAGCCGGGGGCTGAGCCCCCGGCCCCGGCTTCGGCCTGAACGGCCTCGTCCTCAAACGCCGGACGGGCTGACTCTGCCGGTGCTCGCCGCCTCCACCAGCGCCCCCATCACCCGTACGTCCTCTCCCATCTCCGGATGCCACTGCACCCCCAGCACCCAGCCGGCCGAGGGCAGTTCCACCGCCTCCACCGTGCCGTCCGCCGCGTACGCCGACGGGACGAGGCCCTCGCCCAGGCGGTCCACGGCCTGGTGGTGGTACGTCGGGACGAACGTCTCCTCCGGCACCACCCCCGCGTACAGACTGCCCGGCACCGGCTTCACCGCGTGCCCACCGAAGACGCCCACGACCTCGGCGTGCCCCTCGATGTGCTGCAGGAGCGTCCCGCCGAGAGCGACGTTCAGCAGCTGCATGCCCCGGCAGATCCCCAGCAGCGGCAGCCCCGCGGCCAGCGCCGCCTCGATCAGCGCCAGTTCCCACGCGTCCCGCTCCGGCGCGGGCGGACCCGTCCGCGGCTCGCGCTCGGCCCCGTACCGCACCGGCTCCACGTCCGGACCGCCAGCGATGACCAGGCCGTCCAGCCGGGCCACGGCCTTTGCGGCGTGCCGCGGGTCGTCCGGCGGCAGCATCGCGGCCAGGCCGCCGGCCCGCTGCACCAGCCGCGGGTAGCCCACCGGCAGCAGCGCGGCCTCCAGCTCCCACACGCCCCAGCGCGCACCGGACTCCAGGTAGGTGCTGACCCCGATCAAAGGCCTGGTCACGAGAACTCCCTCACGGTCGGACGGCTCAGTCCCTTGCCAACTCTGCCTCGGCGGCCGCCAGCGCCGCGAACTCCTCCTCGGGCGCCTTCGCCACCAGGTGCTTGCGGCTGTACAGGCCGAAGTAGGCCACGGCCACGGCGTACACCACGAGCGCGATCAGCGCCGCCGTCACGTCCACCAGGAACGTCGCCACCAGCGCGGCGCATGCCAGCACCAGCGCGACCGACGACGTCAGCACACCGCCCGGTGTGCGGTACGGCCGCTCCAGCTCCGGCTCCCTGCGGCGCAGCACGATGTGGGACAGGGACATCAGCGCGTAGGAGATGGTGGCGCCGAAGACGGCGATGTTCAGCATCCGCGCGCCGTTGCCGGAGACCGCCGCCAGCAGGAAGCCGATCGTGCCGGGCACCAGCAGGCCCAGGTAGGGCGCCTTGCGGCGGCTCGTGAGCGACAGGAACCGCGGCAGGTAGCCCGCGCGGGACAGGGCGAACAGCTGGCGCGAGCCTGCGTAGATCAGGGAGAAGAACGACGCCACCAGGCCGGCGAGGCCCGCGTAGTTCACGATCCGGCTCAGGGTCGTCGCCTTGCCGTTCGGCTGGAGCGCCTCGACGAGCGGGTTGCCCGCCTCCTGGACTGCGGCGGAACCGCGTGCCCCGGCCGCCGCGAAGAACGTGACCACCGCCAGCACCACCAGGATGCCCATCGACCAGCGGATCGCCTTGGGCAGCGTACGGGCCGGGTCCTTGGTCTCCTCGGCGGCCAGCGGCACGCCCTCGACGCCGAGGAAGAACCACATGCCGAAGGGGAACGCCGCCCAGATGCCGAGCAGGCCGAACGGCAGCCAGGAGTTGGAACCCGCGGCGGAGGAATCGACCGGGATGTCGTCCAGCGACGCGAAGGAGAAGTCGGGCAGCGCCGCCAGCGCGAACACGATCAGGGCGGCCACGGCGATGCCGGTGACGACGAAACTGAAGCGCAGCGCCTCGCCGACGCCCCACAGATGGATGCCGAGGAAGATCGCGAAGCAGACCAGGTACATCGGCCAGCCGGACTCCAGGCCGAACAGGCCCAGCGACTCGACGTAGTCGCCGATGAAGATGACGATGGCGGCGGGCGCGAGGACGTACTCGATGAGGATCGCCGTGCCGGTCAGGAAGCCGCCCCAGGGGCCGAGCGCCCGCCGGGCGAAGCCGTAGCCGCCGCCCGCCGTGGGCAGGATCGAGGACAGCTCGGCGAGGGCGAAGACCATGCACGCGTACATCGCGCCCATGAGCACCATGGCGATCGCGAGGCCTCCGAAGCCGCCCTCGGCCAGGCCGAAGTTCCAGCCCGAGTAGTCGCCGGAGACGACGTAGGCGACGCCGAGGCCGGTCAGCAGCACCCAGCCGGCGCTGCCGCGGCGCAGCGCTCTGCGCTCCAGATAGTCGTCGCCCTCTGGGGCGGCGGGTGTGAGAGTGGGTTCCTGGGACATAAGCAGACTCCCGACGGGGCGGCGGCGGTCACGGGGGGCGAGCGGGCTCCGACTCAATGGAATGGAGCCATACCTTTGCGGGGCCGGCCCGGGATGGCAAGACCCGTGCGTTAATCGCCCGTAAATCCTCACCGCGCCCGACCGCCGTGCCCGACCGTCGTGCCCGGCCGCCGTGCCCGGCCGCCGTGCCTGATCGCCGTGCCTGATCGCCGTGCCCGACCGCCGTGCCCGACCGTCGCGCCGCCCCGACCGTGCGCGGCTCAGCCGAGGAACCCACGCAGCAGTGCCGCCGTGCCGCCGCAGTGCTCGCGCATGATCTCCCGTGCCTGGTCCGCCTCGCCCTCGATCACCGCCTCCACCAGGGCGGTGTGCTGGCGCTGGGAGTGCTCCAGGTTGCGCACCAGCAGCGGGATGCAGTCGAGCAGGTCGTTGACCGTCGCACGGACGGCCGCGTACTGGGCGGTGAGCGTGGGGGAGCCGGACAACTCGGCGAGTGTGAGGTGCAGCAGTGTGTCCAGGCGGCGGTACTCGGCGAGCGGCGCGTCGTGCGTGCGCGCCAGAGCCTCGCGCAGCCGGTCCGCCTGCTTCTCCTCCAGCCCGTGCGCCGCGCACAGCCCGGCCGCGCCCACCTCCAGCACCTCCCGGAACCGCAGCACGTCCTCTATGTCGACCTCGGCGACCCGGCGCCGCAGCTCGTCCTCGCCGACGGCGTCGGCACGCGGCAGTACGAACGTCCCGCCGTACCGGCCGCGCCGCGATTCGACCAGCCCCTGGTCCTGGAGCACCTTCAGCACCTCGCGCAGCGTCACCCGGCTGATCCCCAGCCGTTCCGCCAGCTCCCGCTCGGCCGGCAGCCGCTCTCCCCCCGGCACCAGACCCAGCCGTACGACCTGGAGGATCTGCTCCAGCGCCTCCTCGAAGCCGTTGCCCGCGCGCACCGGCCGCAGCACCGGCGTCAGCCCGTCCCGCACCTCGCCGCCCCCAGCTTCCTCCGGCATGTGGCCGTACCCCCTTCCCAAGCAATGGTTCTCGGCAATACCTTATGGCTCCCGGCGGATCCAAGGCAGCGGATCCAAGGAGCCTAGGAGGCCTTCCCGTGGCAGACCGCACACCCCCGCTGAGCGTCGAGGAACTGCACACCCTCGTCGCCGGCGGTGAGATCGACACTGTCGTCCTGGCCTTCCCCGACATGCAAGGGCGGCTCCAGGGCAAGCGGTTCGCCGCACGCTTCTTCCTCGACGAAGTCCTCCAGCACGGCACCGAGGGCTGCAACTACCTGCTCGCCGTCGACACCGAGATGAACACCGTCGACGGCTACGCCATGTCCTCGTGGGACCGCGGCTACGGCGACTTCGCCATGCACCCCGACCTCACCACCCTGCGCCGCGTCCCCTGGAACGCGGGCACGGCCATGCTCCACGCCGACCTCGCCTGGAGCGACGGCTCCCCGGTCGTCGCCGCCCCCCGCCAGATCCTGCGCCGCCAGCTGGAGCGCCTCGCCGAACTCGGCTACACCGCCCAGGTCGGCACCGAGCTGGAGTTCATCGTCTTCAAGGACACCTACGAACAGGCCTGGGACGCCGGCTACAAGGGCCTGACCCCGGCCAACCAGTACAACATCGACTACTCGGTCCTCGGCACCGGCCGCATCGAGCCGCTGCTGCGCCGCATCCGCAACGAGATGGCGGGCGCCGGCCTCACCGTCGAGTCCGCCAAGGGCGAGTGCAACCCCGGCCAGCACGAGATCGCCTTCCGCTACGACGAGGCCCTGGTCACTTGCGACCAGCACTCCGTCTACAAGACCGGCGCCAAGGAGATCGCCGCCCAGGAGGGCATGTCGATCACCTTCATGGCCAAGTACAACGAGCGCGAGGGCAACTCCTGTCACATCCACCTCTCGCTCGCCGACGCCGACGGCGGCAACGCCATGGCCGGCGATCTCGAAGGCGGCATGTCCGAGGTCATGCGGCACTTCCTCGCCGGACAGCTCGCCGCCCTGCGCGACTTCTCCCTCCTCTACGCCCCCAACATCAACTCCTACAAGCGGTTCCAGCCCGGCTCCTTCGCCCCCACCGCCGTCGCCTGGGGCCAGGACAACCGCACCTGCGCGTTGCGCGTGGTCGGTCACGGCCGCTCCCTGCGCTTCGAGAACCGCCTGCCCGGCGGCGACGTCAACCCCTACCTCGCCGTCGCCGGGCTGGTCGCGGCCGGTCTGCACGGCATCGAGCAGAAGCTGGAGCTGCCCGACCCCTGTCCCGGCAACGCCTACACCGCCGACCTGGACCACGTCCCCACCACCCTGCGCGAGGCCGCCGAGCTCTGGGAGAACAGCCCCATCGCCCGGGCCGCCTTCGGCGACGAGGTCGTCGCGCACTACCGCAACATGGCGCGCGTCGAACTGGACGCCTACGACGCCGCGGTGACCGACTGGGAGCTGCGCCGCTCCTTCGAACGCATGTGAGGTCCTTCGTGTCTTCCGAGCACCTTCTGGAAGTACTGAACCCCGCGACCGAGGAGGTCGTCGCCGCCGTCGCCGGGGCGAGCCCGGCCGACGTCGACACGGCCGTCACCTGGGCCGCCAGAGCACAGCGGACCTGGGCCGCCCTGCCCCCCGCCGACCGCGCCAGGCTGCTGCGCCGCTTCGCGGCCGTCGTCGACGACCACGTGGAGGAACTGGCCCGCCTGGAGGTCCGCGAGGCCGGCCACCTCATCGGCAACGCCCGCTGGGAGGCCGGCAACGTCCGTGACCTGCTGGACTACGCGGCCGGGGGAGTGGAGCGGCTCACCGGCCGTCAGATCCCGGTCCCCGGTGGCCTGGACGTCACGATCCTCGAACCGCTCGGCGTCGTCGGCGTGATCGCGCCGTGGAACTTCCCCATGCCGATCGCCGCCTGGGGCGCCGCCCCCGCTCTCGCGGCCGGCAACGCCGTCCTCCTCAAGCCCGCGGAGACCACCCCGCTCACCGCGCTGCGCCTGGCCGAACTCGCCCTGGAGGCCGGTCTCCCCGAGCACCTCTTCCAGGTCCTGCCCGGCCGTGGCGACATCACGGGCGACGCCCTGGTCCGCCACCCCGGAGTCGCCAAGATCGTCTTCACCGGCTCCACCCGCACCGGGACACGCGTCGCGGCCCTCGGCGCCGAACAGGTCAAGCCCGTCACCCTCGAACTCGGCGGCAAGAGCCCCAACGTCGTCTTCGCCGACGCCGACCTCAAGACCGCCGTCGACCCCTTCTCCTTCCTGGACAACTCCGGCCAGGACTGCTGCGCCCGCACCCGCATCCTGGTCCAGGAGCAGGTCTACGACGAGGTCCGCGAACTCCTCGCGAAGACCCTGGCCGAGGTGGTGGTGGGCGACCCGGCCGACGAGAAGACCCAGATGGGCCCGCTGATCTCCCGGCAGCAGCTCGACCGGGTCCGCGGCTTCGTGCCCGACGACGCCCCGGCCCTGCGCGGCAGCGCACCCGGGGGCCCGGGCTTCTGGTTCCCGCCGACCGTCCTGACCGGCGAGAGCCCCGACTCGGCGGCGGCCTGCGAGGAGATCTTCGGCCCCGTCGCCGTGCTCCTGCCCTTCACCGACGAGCAGGACGCGATCCGGCTGGCCAACGACACCCCCTACGGCCTCTCCGGCTCCATCTGGACCCGCGACATCGGCCGTGCCCTGCGCGTCTCCCGGGCCGTCCGCGCCGGCAACCTGTCCGTCAACTCCCACGCCAGCGTCCGCTACTGGACCCCGTTCGGCGGCTACAAGCAGTCCGGGGTCGGCCGCGAGCTCGGCCCCGACGCCCTGGCCGCCTTCACCGAAACCAAGAACGTCTTCATCAGCACGGAGGGCCCCGCACAGTGACTGCCCAGGAGAACATCTGCCGCCGTCTGGTCGGCCGTACCGCCGTCGTCACCGGAGCCGGCAGCGGCATCGGCCTCGCCGCGGCCCGCCGCCTCGCCTCCGAGGGCGCCCACGTCGTCTGCGGCGACGTCGACGACGCCCGCGGCAAGGCTGCCGCCGAGGAGGTCGGCGGCACCTTCGTGAAGGTCGACGTCACCGACCCCGAGCAGGTCGAGGCCCTCTTCCAGACCGCCTACGACACCTACGGCAGCGTCGACATCGCCTTCAACAACGCCGGCATCTCCCCTCCCGACGACGACTCCATCCTGGAGACCGGCCTGGACGCCTGGAAGCGGGTCCAGGAGGTCAACCTCACCTCCGTCTATCTCTGCTGCAAGGCCGCCATCCCCTACATGCAGCGCCAGGGCCGGGGCTCGATCATCAACACGGCGTCCTTCGTCGCAAGGATGGGCGCGGCCACCTCCCAGATCTCGTACACGGCATCCAAGGGCGGCGTGCTCGCCATGTCCCGGGAACTGGGCGTGCAGTTCGCCCGCGAGGGCATCCGCGTGAACGCCCTCTGCCCGGGCCCGGTCAACACCCCGCTCCTCCAGGAACTGTTCGCCAAGGACCCGGAGCGCGCCGCGCGCCGCCTGGTGCACATCCCGCTGGGCCGGTTCGCCGAGGCCGAGGAGATCGCCGCCGCGGTGGCGTTCCTGGCCAGCGACGACTCCTCGTTCGTGAACGCCACCGACTTCCTGGTCGACGGCGGGATCGCGGGGGCGTACGTCACACCCCTGTAGGCAAGGGCCCGGACGGTGCGGGTCGCGCCCTACAGTGCCGGGATGAGCATGACGCCGCCGCCCGGCTGGTACCCCGACCCGCACGCCCCCCACCGGCAGCGCTGGTGGGACGGCACGGCCTGGACCGAGCACCGCAGCGCGCCCGGGGCCCCCGCCGCCCCGCAGCCGGGCGGCGGTACCGGCCGGACGAAGGCGATCGCCGTGACCGCGGCAGCCACCGTCCTGGTCGCGGCGATCGTCACCGGCGCCCTAGCCCTGAACGGGGGCGACGGCGGCGGCACGGAGCCCAGGACGGCCCCGGCCTCCGCCCCCGGGGCCACGCCCGGCTCGCCGGAGCCGACCCCCGCGGCGTCCACGCCGAAGCCGTCGGCGGACGACCCCGCCGTCGTCGAGGACCAGCTCAACGGCATCACGTTCCCGCTGCTCGACGGCTGGGTCCGCCCGCAGCACGTCGCCCAGGACGACGTCGTCATGACCACCGACGGCACCTACGACTGCCCCGCCGGCGTGGGTCTGTGCCGCCACGGCATGGTCTTCTCCCGCACGGTGACCGAGAACGACGAGAAGTCCCCCGAGGTCCTCGCCAAGGCCGACATCTCCGAGGCGGCCGACGAGGCCTACGACCGCGACAGCCTCGGCCGCGAGCTCTACGGCGGCATCACGTCGCACCAGGTCGTCAAGTCCGGGCCGGTCGCGGTGGCGGGCCGCGCCGGGTACCTCGTGCGCTGGCGCGTCACGACCGCCAAGGGGCCCGGCGGCCACGTCCAGTCGCTCGTCTTCCCCTCCAGCGTCGGCACCGAGTCACCCGTCCTCGTCCGTTACGTCTTCGACGCGGGCGAGGACGGGCCGCCGCTCGCCGACATGGACCGCATCACCAAGGGCATCCGCCCGTTCGGCGACGCGGACACGGGCGGCGGCGTGGGCAGCAGCATCGGCCCCACGGACTGACGCGCCCCGCGGCCCTCAGACGAACGTGTGGCCCTCGCCGCGGTAGGTCGGCACCGTCGCCGTCACCGCGTCGCCCTCCACCAGGTGCAGCGCGTCGAACCGCTCGCACAGCTCACCGGCCTTCGCGTGCCGGAACCACACCTTGTCGCCGATCAGCAGATCGTCCGCCGGCGAGCCCAGCAGCGGCGTCTGCACCTCGCCGGCGCCCTCCTGCGGGTCGTAGCGCAGCCCCTCGGGCAGATACGGCACGGGCGACCGGTCGGGTCCGGCCGCACCCGAGGCGGGATACCCGCCGCCCAGGACCGTCACCACGCCCACCCCCGGCCGCCGCACCACCGGCTGGGCGAAGAGGGCCGCCGGACGGCCGCTGAACGACGTGTAGTTGTCGAACAGACGTGGCACGTACAGCCCCGACCCGGCGGCGATCTCGGTCACCGCGTCCTCGGCCGCCGTGTGCTGCACCGAGCCGGTGCCTCCGCCGTTGACGAACTCCAGCCCCGGCACGACGGCCCGTACCGCGCGCACCACCTCCGCACGACGCTCGGCCAGTTCACGCTTGGCTGCGGCCTGCATCAACCGGATGGCGCGGGACCGCAGCGGCCGTCCCGCCACCGCGTCACCGACCCCGGCGACGTGCCCCTCGTACGCCATGATCCCCACGACCTCGAAGCCGGGCCGCCGGGCAACGGCCCGTGCCACGTCGGCGACCTCGGCGGGGGAGTGCAGCGGTGAGCGCCGGGCCCCGACCCGCACCCGCCCGCCTAGCAGCTTCAGCGAGGTGTCCAACTCCAGGCACACCCGCACCACTTCACGCCCACCGCCCCGGGAGGCGTCGATCAGATCCAGCTGGGCGACGTCGTCCACCATGACCGTCACAGCGGCCGCGAGCTTGGGATCACCCGCGAGTTCGGCGTAGCCGGCACGGTCGGCGGACGGGTAGGCGAGCAGTACGTCGTCGAACCCCGACCGGGCCAGCCACAGCGACTCGGCGAGCGTGAACGACATGATCCCCGCGAAGCCGTCCCGGGCCAGGACGCGTTCCAGCAGCGCCCGGCAGCGCACGGACTTGCTGGCGACCCGGACGGGCTTGCCCCCGGCACGGCGCACCAGGTCGGCGGCGTTGGCGTCGAAGGCCTCGAGATCCACGATCGCGAGAGGAGCGTCGAGATGGGCGGTGGCCCGGTCGTAACGGGCCCGGTCGGAGGCGCGCGCAGTCATGAACGCAGCCTGCCAGACCCGATTACCGCAGGGTAGGGGGACGTTCCGGGCAGATGCCCCGCCGTCGCGGACTGGTTCCCGTTCGCCCAGGAACAAGCCGTAGAGTGACGCGCACGTACGGCGGAATGCGCCGGCCGGGAATCCGAGCCGGGATGACGCTCCGTCCGTACGGGTATCTGTGCCCGGGACGACTGTGTGCCGGGCCTCGGGCAGGACGACACCGGCCCGCGCGAGACGAGCGGCCCGGGACGCGGAAACGGGGGGTGCATGAGCACGGAAGCGCAGCGCGCCTCTTTCCCCCCACGCCCCGCCACCCCGCCCCGTCCGTCGCACCCCCCGGCCACGCCCCAGGCCCCGGCGCAGGACGGGCGCGAGACGGCGGGCACGTCCTCCGGCACCACGACGGCCCCGGAAGCCGCATCCGCCGGGACGGCCGCGGGCACGGACGGCGAGAAACCCTCCGGCAGGCCGAACGGCCACCCCCGGTTCCCGAGCCTCGGCGCCACGAAGCCCGGTGACGCCGCACCCCGGCGCACCGAGTCCGCCGCACCGCCCCCGCCCCGCGCCTCCACCCGCTTCCCCGACGCGCCGCCGAGCGCCGGCCGCGCCTCACACCCGGCCCCGCACACGCCGTCCGGTTCGGTCGGCGCGACCCGCCCCGAACCGAGCAGGCCTTCCACGGGCGGAACCGGCCCCGAGCCGAGCAGGCCCTCCACCTCCCCGGCATCGGATTCCGCCCCTCCGCGGCCGCGTCACCTCCCTGCACCGGAGTCCTCCGCGGGGGCCCCGCCGGAGGCGGCCGGCCGGCCGTTCCGTCTCTCCGCGCCCGGCCGTCCGGACGCGTCGGCCGGGGCGCACGCGGAGTCGGCCGGCCGGCCGTTCCGCCTCCCCACGCCCCGCCGCACCGGCACCCCCGGCGAGCGCACGTCCGAGACGACAGCAGGACTGCTCCCCGCAGACCCGGCACCGGACGAGCCCGCGGCACCCTCCGGCCGCCCCGCCGCGCGGACGACGACGGCGGCGCCCCACGGCTCCGCGCGCCCCACCACCCCGCCGCGCCCCGCCCACGAGCCGTCCGTACCGGCCGGCACCGACCCGGGCACCACCGCCGGGCGGGGCCTGCGCGTACCCCCGGCGCCCGACCGGCGGCCCGCACCACCGCGCACCCCCGCCCCCGACCCCGCACTGTCCTGGAGCGCCACGCGCCCCCTGGTGTCGTTCGGGGAGCCCGAGGGCTACGACGCTGACGCGCGGCCCCGTCCGCTCGGACGGCGCACGGCACCCCGGGCCGCCGCGGCCGCCGTCTGCCTCGTGCTCGGCCTCGGCCTCATCTCCGGTGCGGCCACCGGCAGCTGGCTCGTCGGGGACTCCGGCGCGGAGGGCTCGCCCGGCACCTTCGCCGCCGCCGGAAGCCTCTGGCACCGCGTCCCGGTCGACCAGCTGTTCCCGCCCACCGTGCAGGGCCGGGGCGCCGGCCCCGGCGGAGCGGACCGCACCTGGACCCGGATCGCCGTCGCCCCGGACACCGGCTGCAAGGACGCCTTCGACCCGCTGCTGCGCAAGGCCCTCGCGCCCGCCGGCTGCGAACGCCTGCTGCGCGCCACCTACACCGACGCCACCGAGAGCTACGTGACCACCGTCGGCCTGCTCTTCACCACGGCCGACGCCCCCGGCATGACCGCCCTCGCGAACCGTTTCCGCAAGGAACGCCTGGACCGCCGCAACGACCTGATGCCCCTGCCGTACGCCGCGAAGGGCACACCGGCCGCGGACTTCGGCGCCCGGCAGCGCGCGTCCTGGACCGTCTCCGTGCTCACCGAGGCCCCCGTCGTCGTCTACGCCGTCTCCGGCTGGGCCGACGGCCGCACCGTCGACGACCCCCAGCCCGCCAGCGACGCCGTCGAGGCCGACACCGGCACCGCCGCCGCCCAGGCCGGCCTCGGCAACGAGGCACAGGGCCTCGCCGACCGCGTCGAACGCGACTTCCGCAAAAACGTCCGCTCGGCCTCGGAGCAGCCCTCGTGACCGCCGTGCCCACCCCGGACGGGGGACACCCGCGCACCCGGTCCCGGACGGCCAAAGCCCTGTGCGCCCTGCTCACGGCCGGTCTGGTCCTCCTCCCCACCGCCACCGCCCGGGCCGACGGCATCCGCGCCCAGCAGTGGGCCCTGGACGCCATGCACACCCAGGAGGCCTGGCAGACCACGAAGGGCCGCGGCATCACCGTCGCCGTCCTGGACACCGGCGTCGAGGCCGACCACCCCGACCTCGTCGGCAACGTCCTCCCCGGCAAGGACCTGGTCCGCTTCGGCGCCGAGCCCGGGGACCGCGCCTGGGCCCGCCACGGCACCGCCATGGCCGGGATCATCGCCGGCCACGGGCACGGCCCGGGTGACGCCGACGGCGTCATCGGCATCGCTCCCGAGGCGAAGATCCTCCCCGTCCGCGTGATCCTGGAGGACGGCGACCCCTCCCGGGCCAAGGCCCGCAGCACCCGCGGCAACGCCCTCGCCGAGGGCATCCGATGGGCCGCCGACCACGGCGCCGACGTCATCAACCTCTCCCTCGGCGACGACTCCGCCTCCGCCCACCCCGAACCCACCGAGGACCAGGCCATCCAGTACGCCCTGGACAAGGGCGTGGCCGTCGTCGCCTCCGCGGGCAACGGCGGCGAGAAGGGGGACCACATCTCCTACCCGGCCGCCTACCCGGGCGTCATCGCCGCCACGGCCGTCGACCGCGCCGGAACCCGTGCCTCCTTCTCCACCCGCCGCTGGTACGCCACCGTCAGCGCGCCGGGCGTCGACGTCGTCATCGCCGACCCCGACCACAAGTACTACGAGGGCTGGGGCACCAGCGCCGCCGCCGCCTTCGTCTCCGGCGCCGTGGCCCTGGTCAAGGCGGCCCACCCCCGCCTGCAACCGGCCCAGATCAAGTCCCTCCTGGAGGACACCGCCCGCAACGCCCCCACCGGCGGCCGGGACGACTCCCGGGGCTACGGCTTCATCGACCCGGCGGCCGCCATCCGGCAGGCCGCCCGTATCGAGCCGAAGGAGCTGAAGCCGGCGGCGTACGGGGCGGAGTACTTCGGCCCGGGCCCCGACGGGCCGGGGCCGGACGACGGCCCGTCCGGCTGGGCCGCCTGGCTCGCGGGCGGTACCGGCTGCGTCCTGCTGGTCGCGGCGGTGGTCGTCTGGCGGGGACGGCGCGAGGACCACACCGGCTTCTAGCGCCACGGCACCGGCCCCCTCACCTCATCGCGTGCCCCGCCGCCGTACCCGCGAGGGCGCCCGGGGGCGGGCGAGGGCCGCGTCCGGCTCCCGATAGGCTCGACGACCGTGGCGAACAAGAACATCCCGGACTCCGGCTTCTCCGACGACGACGGCTCCGCCGACCCCCGGCTGAGCGCGGCTCTCGCCGCCTGGTCGGAGGACCGGGGCGCGTTGGGCCGGGTCCTCGCCGCCCTCAAGGACGCCCGGCTGCTCGTGCCCGTCGTGGCGGTGCTCGGCGAGGTCGAGGAGGACGAGAACGGGCTGCGCCGGGAGAAGACCAGCGACATGGCCGTGCCCACCCTCAAGGCCGGCGACCGCACCGCCCTGCCCGCCTTCACCTCCACGGACTCCCTCGCCCGCTGGGATCCGCAGGCCCGCCCCGTCGCCGTACCGCTGCACCAGGCCCTCCAGGCGGCCGCGCACGAGAAGGCCGACACGATCGTGCTCGACCTGGCCGGGCCGGTGCCCTTCGAGCTGACCGGCCCCGCCCTGCTCGCCCTCGCCGAGGGCCGCGCGAGCACCGACCCGCTCGCCGACCCGGCCGTCGTCGAGGCCGTACGGGAAGCCGTCGCCGCCGAGCCGGCCGTGCTGCGCGCCCACCTCGGCCCCGGACAGGCCGACGGCACCTTGGCCCTGGTCCTGGACCCGTCCGCGGCCCCGGCCGAAGCCGCCCGCGCGGTCGCCCGGCGGCTCGCCGCCGACGAAACACTGAGGGCCCGCCTGGTGCGCGGCCTCGACCTGGCACTCCTGCCGGCCGAGGCGACGCCACCGGGCGAGCCCCTGTTCGTGCGCTGAGGCGCGGGTCAGGCCACCGACTAGCCGTAGACCGGGCCGGTGTACTTCTCGCCCGGTCCCTGGCCCGGCTCGTCCGGGACGAGCGAGGCCTCACGGAACGCCAGCTGCAGCGACTTCAGGCCGTCGCGCAGGGGAGCCGCGTGGAAGGAGCTGATCTCGGTCGCGGTGGCGTCCAGCAGACCGGCCAGGGCGTGCACCAGCTTGCGGGCCTCGTCCAGGTCCTTGTGCTTCTCGCCCTCCTCGGTCAGGCCGAGCTTCACGGCGGCGGCGCTCATCAGGTTGACGGCGACCGTCACGATCACCTCGACCGCCGGGACCTCGGCGATGTCACGGGCCATGGCGTCGAAGTCGGGGGACTCAGGAGGGGTCTCACTCATGCCCCACACGATAGGCGCAGGGAGCGGCCGGACCCCACGTGACCCCGGCCCGTCCCAATTGGCCGTTCCCGGGCACTGCTGGTAATCTCGTGTAACGACCGGTCGGACACGTGTGCCTCACAGCCCACGCGACCGACCCACAAGTGGAGGCTTTCGAACTCCCACCCGATCACCCTCAGGGCGGCGGGTCACCGGTCAGGCGGTCCCGTCCCAGCGGCGGCGATCCGTCCGAAAGCGTGCCCCGCGTCCCGCGGCGGTGCTCCGGTAGTTCGAGGAGCCCCGCCTGGGATCGTCCGGGGCATTTTTGTTGCTTCGGCGCGGTTAGGTCTATCGATACAAGACGTTACGCGGCCGTCCGCCAGACCGTCGCGTGGTGCTACCGAGGAGGATCCATCAGCGCCGAGCCCCGCATCAACGACCGGATTCGCGTTCCCGAGGTGCGACTTGTCGGTCCCAGTGGCGAGCAGGTGGGCATCGTCCCCCTGGCCAAGGCACTGGAGCTTGCGCAGGAGTACGACCTGGACCTGGTCGAGGTCGCGGCGAACGCCCGTCCGCCCGTGTGCAAGCTCATGGACTACGGGAAGTTCAAGTACGAGTCGGCCATGAAGGCCCGTGAGGCGCGCAAGAACCAGGCGCACACGGTCATCAAGGAGATGAAGCTCCGGCCGAAGATCGACCCGCACGACTATGACACCAAGAAGGGTCACGTCGTCCGGTTCCTCAAGCAGGGCGACAAGGTCAAGATCACGATCATGTTCCGTGGTCGCGAGCAGTCCCGTCCCGAGCTGGGCTACCGACTGCTGCAGCGTCTCGCGGAGGACGTCCAGGACCTCGGATTCGTCGAGTCGAACCCGAAGCAGGACGGCCGGAACATGATCATGGTTCTCGGTCCGCACAAGAAGAAGACCGAGGCGATGGCCGAGGCTCGCCAGGCGCAGGAAGCCCGCAAGGCGGAAGCGAAGGCCAACCCCGGCAAGTCGCAGAACGCCGCGGACGCCGAGGCGCCGGCCGAGGAGCCCGCCGAGGCGTGACCCCCGGGACGCGAGTCCCAGGAAGCAACCGAAACAAGACGACGCTCCACCGTGCCCGGTTTCGCGACCGGGCACCGGAGCGCCACCGACGAGGAGAGAACGGCGCTATGCCGAAGAACAAGTCGCACAGCGGTGCCAGCAAGCGCTTCAAGATCACCGGCTCCGGCAAGGTGCTGCGCGAGCGCGCCGGCAAGCGCCACCTGCTCGAGCACAAGTCGTCCCGTGTGACGCGTCGCCTCACCGGCAACGCCGAGATGGCCCCGGGCGACGCCGCGAAGATCAAGAAGCTTCTCGGCAAGTGACGTTCCGGCGCGTGAGCGCCGGACGCACGCAGGACCGGGACCCAATCGATTTCGGGTCGTGTGAGCACCCCCACGACCCCGCTACAAGGAGTTAACAAGTGGCACGCGTCAAGCGGGCAGTCAACGCCCACAAGAAGCGCCGGGCGATCCTCGAGCAGGCCTCCGGCTACCGCGGTCAGCGCTCGCGCCTGTACCGCAAGGCCAAGGAGCAGGTCACCCACTCGCTGGTCTACAACTACAACGACCGCAAGAAGCGCAAGGGTGACTTCCGTCAGCTGTGGATCCAGCGCATCAACGCCGCTGCCCGCGCCAACGGCATGACCTACAACCGCTTCATCCAGGGTCTGAAGGCCGCCAACATCGAGGTCGACCGCAAGATCCTGGCCGAGCTGGCCGTCAACGACGCCGGTGCGTTCGCCGCCCTCGTCGAGGTCGCCCAGAAGGCGCTGCCGAGCGACGTGAACGCGCCGAAGGCTGCGTGACGCCGGCTCGAAGCCGATGTGACTGAAGGACCCGCAGGCCGGACGGTCTGCGGGTCCTGCTGTGCAGCAACCGAGAAAGCGAACAGGATGCCCCCTGCCACCCCCGAGCTCATCTCCCCCCGCTCACCCCGCGTCCTGGCCGCGCGGCGGCTGGCCAAGCGGAACTTCCGGGGGAAGGACCGGCTGTTCCTGGCCGAGGGGCCGCAGGCCGTGCGCGAGGCCGCGGGGCACCGCACCGACGCCGGGGCCACGCTCGTGGAGCTGTTCACGACGCGGGACGCCGCAGAGCGCCACGCCGACATCGTGGGGGCCGCCCGGGACGCCGGAGCCCGCGTGCACCTCGCCGCCGAGCAGGTCGTCGCCGACATCTCCACCACCGTCACCCCGCAGGGCCTCGTCGGCGTCTGCCGGTTCCTGGACACCCCGTTCCGGGAGATCCTCGCGGCCCGGCCCCGGCTCGTCGCCCTGCTCGCCAACGTCCGCGACCCCGGCAACGCCGGGACCGTGCTGCGCTGCGCCGACGCCGCGGGCGCCGAGGCCGTCGTGCTGACCGACGCCTCCGTCGACGTGTACAACCCCAAGGCCGTCCGCGCCTCCGTCGGCTCCCTGTTCCACCTGCCCGTCGCCGTCGGCGTCCCCGTGGAGCAGGCCGTGGACGCACTGCGGGACGCCGGTGTCCGGATCCTCGCCGCCGACGGGGCCGGCGACCGCGACCTCGACGACGAACTCGACAAGGGCACCATGGGCGGACCCACCGCCTGGGTCTTCGGCAACGAGGCCTGGGGGCTCCCGGAGGAGACCCGCGCCCTCACGGACGCCGTCGTGCGCGTCCCGATCCACGGGAAGGCCGAGAGCCTGAACCTCGCCACCGCCGCCGCCGTATGTCTCTATGCGTCGGCGCGTGCACAGCGCGCCTCCGGAGGGTGCCGCTCCGTCACCGGGAACTAGTAGGGTGACCAGCTCAGGACCCCTCTGCGGAGCCTTGGAGGTGGGGTACGGGGATGAGCGTCGGCACGAGCAGCGCACCGGGAGCCCAGGACGCCGGGTACCCGCCCGCCGCGTCCCGGCCGCCCGGTGACCACGCCGGCCTCGGCATCGACCCCGACCAGCTGCCGGACGGGCTCGTCGTCGCCGACGAGCAGGGCCGCGTCATCTGCTTCAACGCGGCCGCCGAGCGCATCACCGCCGTCCGCGCCCGCGACGCCCTCGGACAGCGCCTGGAGAAGGCCCTGCCGTTAGAGGACCTCGAGGGCCGCCGCTGGTGGCAGCTGACCGACCCCTACGGCGGGCTCGCCATCCGCGTCGGACAGCCCGAGCGCAATCTGCTCCTGCCCGGCGGCCGCGAGGTGCTGGTCTGCGCGCGCTACGTCCGCACCCGGCCCACCGGACCCCTCCGGCGCCTTGTCGTCACCCTGCGCGACACCGAGGCCCGCCGCCGCACCGAGCGCAGCCACGCCGAGCTGATCGCCACCGTCGCCCACGAACTGCGCTCCCCGCTCACGTCCGTCAAGGGCTTCACCGCCACCCTGCTCGCCAAGTGGGAACGCTTCACCGACGACCAGAAGCGGCTGATGCTGGAGACTGTCGACGCCGACGCCGACCGGGTCACCCGGCTCATCGCCGAGCTGCTCGACATCTCCCGGATCGACTCCGGCCGCCTGGAGGTGCGCCGCCAGCCCGTCGACATCGGCGCCGCCGTCGGACGGCACATCCAGGCCTACGTCGCCGCCGGGCAGCCCGCCGACCGGTTCCTGCTGCGCGTCCAGCAGCCGCTGCCCGATCTGTGGGCCGACCCCGACAAGATCGACCAGGTGCTCAGCAACCTGCTGGAAAATGCCGTGCGGCACGGCGAGGGAACTGTCACGATCGACGTCACGGCCACGGCGTCCCTCCGTGAGGGCGAGTACGCCGAGAACGCAGCCACGTCGGTCACGGTGAGCGACGAGGGGCCCGGCATCCCGGAGGAGTCCATGAACCGCGTCTTCACCCGCTTCTGGCGGGGCAGCAAGCGCGGCGGGACGGGCCTCGGGCTCTACATCGTCAAGGGCATCGTCGAAGCCCACGGCGGCACCATCACGGTCGGCCGGGCCCCCGGCGCCGGCGCCGAGTTCCGATTTACGTTGCCCGTGAGCGCTCCGGCCTATCTCGCCTGAGCCCCGCGGGCGCATTCGCACACCTGAGGGCCCCCTCCCGGACCGGGCGTCCTGGAGGGGCCCTCCACCCCGTTAGACTCGGCCATTGGCACCTTTGTGTCCCACCAGACGGCCGTCCTAGTCGGTGACGGGGACCTTCAGCCAGCCAATCGGAAGCACGGGAAGAGATGTCGGCACCGAATAAGTCGTACGACCCTGTCGAGGTCGAGACGTTGAAACCGGAAGAGATCGAGCGCATGCGGGACGAGGCGCTCGCCGCCTTCGCCGCTGCGGACTCCCTCGAAGCGCTCCACGAGGCCAAGGTCGCCCAGACCGGCCCCGCCTCCCCGCTGGCCCTCGCCAACCGCGAGATCGGCGCCCTGCCCCCGCACGCCAAGGCCGAGGCCGGCAAGCGCGTCGGCCAGGCCCGCGGTGCCGTGAACAAGGCCCTCGCCGCCCGCCAGACGGAGCTCGAGGCCGAGCGGGACGCGCGCGTGCTCGTCGAGGAGGCAGTGGACGTCACGCTGCCCCACGACCGCGTACCGTCCGGTGCCCGGCACCCGCTGACCACCATGATGGAGCGGGTCGCGGACGTCTTCGTGGCCATGGGCTACGAGATCGCCGAGGGCCCCGAGGCCGAGGCGGAGTGGTTCAACTTCGACGCCCTGAACTTCCTGCCCGACCACCCGGCCCGGCAGATGCAGGACACCTTCTTCGTGCAGGGCCCCAAGGGCACCGACGAGTCCGGCTCCGGCGTCGTGCTGCGCACGCACACTTCCCCGGTGCAGGCCCGCGCCCTGCTCGACCGTGAGCTGCCGGTCTACATCGTCTGCCCCGGCCGTGTGTTCCGCACCGACGAACTCGACGCCACGCACACGCCCGTCTTCCACCAGATCGAGCTGCTGGCGGTCGACGAGGGCCTGACGATGGCGGACCTCAAGGGCACCCTGGACCACATGGTCCAGGCCCTGTTCGGCGAGGACATGAAGACCCGGCTGCGGCCGAACTACTTCCCCTTCACCGAGCCCAGCGCCGAGATGGACATGCTCTGCTACGTCTGCAAGGGCGAGTCCATCGGCAACCCCGACCGCCCCTGCCGCACCTGCTCCTCCGAGGGCTGGATCGAGCTCGGCGGCTGCGGCATGGTCAACCCGCGGGTGCTCACCGCCTGCGGCGTCGACCCCGAGAAGTACAGCGGGTTCGCCTTCGGGTTCGGCATCGAGCGGATGCTGATGTTCCGCCACAACGTCGAAGACATGCGAGACATGGTCGAGGGTGACGTCCGGTTCACCCGGCCGTTCGGGATGGAGATCTGATGCGGGTCCCGCTTTCTTGGCTGCGGGAGTACGTCGACCTGCCGGAGACGGAGACCGGTCGTGACGTGCAGGCCAAGCTCATTTCGGCCGGTCTGGAGGTCGAGACCGTCGAGCAGCTCGGCGCCGACCTCAAGGGTCCCCTGGTCGTCGGCCAGGTGGCGACGATCGAGGAGCTGACGGACTTCAAGAAGCCGATCCGCTTCTGCACCGTCGACGTCGGCCAGGCCAACGGCACCGGCGAGCCGCAGGAGATCATCTGCGGCGCCCGCAACTTCGCCGTGGGCGACAAGGTCGTCGTGGCCCTGCCCGGCGCCGTGCTGCCCGGCGACTTCCAGATCGCCGAGCGCAAGACCTACGGCCGGATGTCGCGCGGCATGATCTGCTCCAGCGACGAGCTGAACATGGGCGACGACGGCACCAAGGGCATCATCGTCCTGCCGCCGGAGACCGAGATCGGCAAGGACGCCGTCGAACTGCTGGAACTGGTCGACGAGGTCCTCGACATCGCGGTCACGCCCGACCGCGGCTACTGCCTGTCGCTGCGCGGCGTGGCCCGCGAGACCGCCATCGCCTACGGCCTGCCGCTGCGCGACCCGGCGCTGATCGACGTGCCCGCCCCGAACGCCTACGGCTACGCGGTGCAGATCTCCGACCCCACCGGCTGCGACCGCTTCACCGCCCGCACGGTGACCGGTCTGAGCGCCGAGGCGCGCTCCCCGATCTGGCTCCAGCGCCGCCTGCAGAAGGCCGGCATGCGCCCGATCTCGCTCGCCGTCGACGTCACGAACTACGTGATGATGGAGCTCGGCCAGCCGCTGCACGCCTACGACCGCGGTCTGGTCCAGGGCACCATCGGCGTACGCCGGGCCGAGGCGGGCGAGAAGCTCACCACCCTCGACGGTGTCGAGCGCACGCTGGACGCCGAGGACCTGGTGATCACCGACGATCGCGGCCCGATCGGCCTCGCCGGCGTCATGGGCGGCGCCGACACGGAGATCGCCGACCACGGCGACGTCGAGAACGCCACCGCGGACGTCGTCATCGAGGCGGCGCACTTCGACGCGACGTCGATCGCCCGCACGGCCCGCCGCCACAAGCTGTCCTCCGAGGCGTCCCGGCGCTTCGAGCGCGGCGTCGACCCGCAGGCCGCCGCTGCCGCCGCGCAGCGCACCGTGGACCTGCTGGTCCTGCTCGCGGGCGGCACCGCCGAGGCCGGTGTCACCGAGGTCGTCGCGCCCTCCGCGCCCCGCACCATCACCATCCCGGCCGACCACCCCGACAAGGTCGCGGGCGTCGCCTACGGCCGCGAGACCGTCGTCCGCCGTCTCCAGGAGATCGGCTGCGACGTGTACGGGCAGGACGAGCTGGTCGTCACCGTCCCCTCGTGGCGGCCCGACCTCACCGACCCGAACGACCTGGCCGAAGAGGTCATCCGGCTGGAGGGCTACGAGAACCTGCCCTCCACGCTGCCCAAGCCGCCGGCCGGCCTCGGCCTGACGGACCGGCAGCGGCTGCACCGGCGCGTCGGCCGGGCCCTGGCCGGTGCCGGGTACGTCGAGGCGCTGAACTACCCGTTCATCGGCGAGCAGGTCTTCGACCAGCTCGGTCTGGAGAAGGACGACCCGGCCCGCCGCGTCGTCAAGCTCAGCAACCCCCTCAGCGACGAGGAGCCCGCGCTGCGCACCTCGCTGCTGCCGGGCCTGCTCACCGCGCTGCGGCGCAACGACGGCCGCGGCTCGCACGACCTCGCGCTGTTCGAGACCGGTCTGGTCTTCCGCCCGCGCGAGGAGCAGCGGATCGCCGCCGTGCTCCCCGTCGACCGCCGTCCGACCGGCGACGAGCTCGCCGAGCTGAACGCGGCTCTCCCCGAGCAGCCGCGGCATGCCGCCGTCGTGCTCGCCGGTGCCCGCGAGCAGGCCGGCTGGTGGGGCAAGGGCCGTCCGGCCGACTGGGCCGACGCGATCGAGGCCGCCCGGTCCGTCGCCCGCGAGGCCGGCGCCGAACTCGTCATCCGCAAGGGCCAGTACGGGCCGTGGCACCCCGGGCGGTGCGCCGAGCTGGCGGTCACCGTGGACGGTGCCGAGCGGGTCGTCGGGCACGCGGGCGAGCTGCACCCGCGCGTCGTGAAGGCCCTCGGGCTGCCCGCGCGCACCTGCGCGATGGAGATCGACCTGGACGCGGTGGAGAGCGCCGGTGACGCCACGGCCACGGCGCCCCGGATCTCCGCGTTCCCCGTCGCCACGCAGGATGTCGCGCTGGTGGTCGACGCGTTCGTGCCGGCCGCTGACGTCGAGGCGGCGCTGCGGGACGGTGCCGGAGAGCTGCTGGAGTCCATCCGGCTGTTCGACGTGTACGAGAACGCCGAGCAACTGGGGGAGGGGCGCAAGTCCCTCGCCTACGCGCTGCGCTTCCGTGCGTCCGACCGGACTCTGACCGTGGACGAGGCGTCCGCGGCCCGGGACGCGGCGGTCGCCCTCGCGGGCGAGCGAGTGGGCGCGGAGCTGCGGAGCTAGCGCCGTGGGGCCCGCGCTTCGTGGTCGGCCGCGGCTTCGTCGTGGCTCGTCGCGCAGCTCCCCGCACCCCCGGGGAACGGGGCGGGTCACCTCACTCGTTTGAGTGGTAAGGGTGGGTGATCTCCCCCTTTTCCGGCGTGCTGTCGACAGAATCGGACCGGCCTTCGGGCCGGTCCGATTCTGTGTGTCAGGGCCTATTGGGGGGCCATCGGCATGATCCGCGTCAGGGGTCGGGTACGCAGCCTCGGTCTGCCCACCGCGTGGGGCGCGGCGGCCGTCACGTACAAGCTGGTCTGTCCGCTCGCCCAGGAGACCGGTCTCCAGGCGCGGCTCGTCACCAGTGCCGTGTTCTTCGCCGTCGGGACCGCGCTGATCCTTCATGTGCGGCACTCGCTGATGCGGGAGCTGCGGCAGGCGCGCCGGATCGCCGGCGCCGCGCAGCGCGCACTGCTGCGGCCATTGCCCTCCTGGATCGACGGGCTGGACGTGGCCGCCGCCCAGTTGTCGGCGGAGCGGGGCGCGGCGGTCGGTGGCGATCTGTACGAGGTCGTCGCCACCGAGCACGGTGTACGGGCCGTGATGGGCGACGTACGCGGGCACGGCATCGGCGCGTTCGGGACCGTCGCCGCCGTACTCGGTTGTTTCCGCGAGGCCGCGCACGACGAGCAGGACCTCGGCGGGGTGCTGCACCGGCTGGAACGCGCCCTGGACCGGCAGCTGCGCCAGGAGCATCCCACAGGCGCCGCCGAGGAGTTCGTGACCCTGCTCCTCGTGGAGATCCGTCCCGACGGCGAGATGCTCGCGCTCAACTGCGGCCATCCCTGGCCGTACCGGCTGAGCGGCACGCGGGTGGAGCAACTCGCCGCCGGCGACCCGCATCCGCCGCTGGGTCTCTTTCCGCTGCCGCCGGTTCTGCCGACGGTGGGACTCGGCCGCCTCGAACCCGATGACGCACTGTTCCTCTTCACGGACGGCGCGCAGGACGCCCGGGACGCCGGTGGCCGGTTCTTCCCGCTGGCGACGGCGCTGACGAGTGTGGTGGCGCGGGGCACGCTCTCCTCGCAGGGTGTCGTCGGCGGCATCTCGACCGCTCTCAGGCACCACACCCGGGGCATGGCTCAGACGGACGACATCGCCCTGCTGGTCCTCACCAACGGCCGGCGCATGTCCCTCAGGGGCGCGGGGAACTGCGCGAACGGCCACCATGCGCCAGCGGCCGACGACTCTCCCTTGACGCAACGGTGACGACTCGCCCGGCTCAGCCGGCGGAGCCGTCCGCCCCGCCACGGAGTGTCGGGCAGGCGGCCGGGCGGACGGCGGGAGCGGGCCGCCGCACTGTACGAGGGGGAGCCGGCGGCCCGGCCGGCCTCTTTCGAGGCAATTCAGTCAACCGGCCCGCGACTGTGAGCGACAGTGCGCACACCGTGCGGATTCGAGCACTCCGTTCACACCCCGTGTGAAGGAGGAACCACTAATCTGTCCGCACCGAGCCACCGGGGGGCCCACATGCAGCCCAACACTCTGCTCGACGCGATCCTGGACGAAGCCGGGATCTCGCACGCGGGGCTGGCCGCACACGTCAACCAGGCAGGGCGGGCCCGTGGCCTGTCCCTGAGGTACGAACACACCGCCGTCGCGCGGTGGTTGAAGGGGCAGCGCCCCCGCGGCCAGGTGCCGGACCTGATCTGCGAGGTGCTCGCCGCCCGGCTGCAACGGCACGTCACCCTCGACGACATCGGCCTCGGCGTACCCGGTGAGCCGTCCGCCCCGCACACCGGCTCCCTGTCCGGGTTCGTCGAACGGGCCACCGCCCTGTGGCGATCCGACCAGCAGCAGCGGCCGCACATCCTGGGCGCGCCCGCGCTCACCGGCACCCCGGCCGTGATGCCGGTGTGGGAATGGGAGAACCCGCCCGAGGACGTGGACGTGTCGCGGGGCGGCAGACACCGGGTCACCGCGGGCGACCTGGAGATGCTGCGGGCCGCCCGGACGCACTACGAGCAGATGTACCGCAAGGCCGGGGGCATCGCGACCCGGGCCCGGATCGTCGGCTTCCTCAACGCCGAGGCCGCCCCGCTGCTGCGCGGCAGCTACACCGACCAGACGGGGCGTCAGCTGCACCGGGCCACGGGCGGGTTGGTGGCGGTCGCCGGTATCTGCGCCTACGACTCCGACGCCCACGGGCTCGCCCAGCGCTATTTCCACCAGGCGCTGCGGCTCGCCAAGGCCAGCGGTGACCGGGGGCTCGGGGCGTATGTGATCGCACTGCTCGTCAACCAGTCGCTGTTCATGCGGGAGTACCGGCAGTCCGTCGCCTTCGCGGAGGCCGCCCTGCGGGCCGCCGGCAAGCACATCACCCCTGCGCTCGCCTCCGACCTGTACGCGATGCAGGCCAAGGCGTACGCGCATCTCGGCGACGGCACCAGCGCCCTGTCCTGCATCCGGCGGGCCGAGCAGTCCGCCGAGCGCATCCGGCGCGGCTACGAGCCCGACGAGACCGGGTATGTCCAGCCCGGGCTCGTCAACGTGCAGGTGGCGGAGGCGCTGCTGAGCCTCGGGGAGATCGCGGCGGCAGGGGAGCACGCGGCGGCCGCCGTCGACAACCCGGCGCACGACCGCGGCCGGGTGCACCGGCTGGCGATGCTCAGCACCATCGAGCTGCGGCAGGGCAACGCCGACAAGGCGGTGGCGATCGCCGTGCAGATGGCCGAGCAGGCCCGGGGCATGGAGTCCCAGCGGCTGCGCGACCGGCTGCGTGCGGTGCGGGAGCACCTGGTGCGCAGCCGCTGCGCGGGCACGGCGGAGGCCGCCGAACTCATCGACGGGGCACTGCGCGTACCGTTGTAGATCCGGGCGGTGGTGCCCGTGTCGCTCCGAGGCGCTTCCCGTGCGCCTGCTGTCGGTCCGTCCCTGCTGCGATATTGCCACTTACTCGACGGAAGGTGGCAGAACCGTGCAGTGGACGAAACGCAACGAACAGACTGTGTACTCAAACCGCTGGTTCAGCGTCAATCTCGCGGATGTCGCACTGCCCGACGGCAGGCACCTGGACCACTTCCTCATCCGGCTGCGGCCCGTTGCGGTGGCCACGGTCGTGAATGAGGCCAACGAGGTGCTGCTGCTCTGGCGGCACCGCTTCATCACCGACAGCTGGGGGTGGGAACTCGCGGCCGGCGTGGTCGAGGACGGCGAGGACATCGCCCGCGCGGCCGCCAGGGAACTGGAGGAGGAGACCGGCTGGCGGCCGGGACCCCTGCGCCACCTCATGAGCGTGGAGCCGTCCAACGGGCTCACCGACGCCCGGCACCACGTGTACTGGGCCGACGAGGGCGAGTACGTCGGGCACCCCGTGGACGACTTCGAGTCGGACCGCCGGGAATGGGTGCCCCTCAAGCTCGTCCCCGACATGGTCGCCCGCGGCGAGGTCCCGGCCGCCAACATGGCGGCCGCGTTACTCCTGCTGCACCATCTCAGGCTCGGTCAGGACGTGTTGCCCTAACGCCCCAGTGCCTGCCAGATCGTCATGACGAGGGCACCCACGGCGGTGAGGGCGGCGACCGCGGGCAGCGGCCAGCGCGCGTGTTCCAGTGAGTTGATCCGGGTGTTGAGCTCGTCGAGTTCCTTGGCGGTCTCCTCGGTGCGGTGGCTGAGCAGAGCCAGTCCGCCCTCGACGCGGGCGTAGGCCACATCGAGGCGGCGTCGTAACTCTGCGAGTTCTCCATGGACGACGGGATGCTCGGGATCGGCGGTCACAAGTCCGCTCCTTTCCGTAGTCGTTTCACATCCCTTGCATGCGCTGTGGAGTCAACTCGCCTGGTGGGTGCCTGGGGAGAGTGTGCGTAGGGCATATGCGAGCCCGGCGCGCACACGGTGTGTGAATGCCGCGGGCCCGGCACCCGCTCCGGTGCCGGGCCCGCCGCTTGGCTGAAATCTGACCGTCCGTAACCGGCCGCGGGGGGTACCCGGGACATCATGACGACGTGTCAGAAGAACGCGGTGTACGCGTCGGCGCTCTACGCACTGGTGGTCGTGACGGTCCGCTTCTCCTCCGGGGAAGGGTGGGACACGGCACTGCTGATCGCGCTCGTGATCACACCGCTCGCCTTCTGGATGGGCCGGCTGCGCCGGCGCATGACCGAGCAGGCGCAGGAATGGGGACGCCGCCGTGTCCGGCCGTGGCCGGAGGAGCGGCGGCGTTGAGATGGCTGGGACAGCCGGACGGTCAGGCGTACGTGTAGAAGCCCGAGCCCGTCTTGCGGCCCAGCCGGCCCGCGTCGACCATGCGCTGCAGCAGCGGGGGAGCGGCGTACAGGGGCTCCTTGTACTCCTCGTACATGGACTGCGCGACCGAGGCGACCGTGTCCAGGCCGATCAGGTCGGACAGTTTCAGGGGGCCCATCGGGTGGGCGCAGCCCATCTCCATGCCGTTGTCGATGTCCTCGCGGCTGGCGATGCCCGTCTCGAACATCCGGATCGCGGAGAGCAGGTACGGGATCAGCAGCGCGTTGACCACGAAGCCGGAGCGGTCCTGGGCACGGATCGCGTGCTTGCCGAGCAGCTTCTCGGTGAACATCTGGGCGCGGCTGATCGTGCCCTCGGAGGTGGTCAGCGCCGGGATCAGCTCGACGAGCTTCTGCACCGGGGCCGGGTTGAAGAAGTGGATGCCGATGACCTGGTCGGGCCGCGACGTCGCCACCGCCAGCTTCACCAGCGGGATGGAGGAGGTGTTGGAGGCCAGGATGGCGTCCGGCCGGGTCACGACCTGGTCGAGCACCTGGAAGATCTCGGTCTTGACCTGCTCGTTCTCGACCACGGCCTCGATCACCAGGTCACGGTCGGCGAACTCGCCGAGGTCCGTGGTGAAGCTCAGGCGGGCCAGCGTGGCCTCCTGCTCCTCCTCGGTGATCTTGCCGCGCTCAGCTGCCTTGGCCAGGGAGGTGAACAGCCGGGTGCGGCCGATCTCCAGGGCCTCGCCGGTGGTCTCGGCGACCATGACGTCCAGGCCGGCCCGGGCGCACACCTCGGCGATCCCCGCGCCCATCTGACCGCAGCCCACGACTCCGACGCGTGCAATGTCTCCCGCTGGGATGTCCGTCACATCGTCCCTTTCGCTGCTGATCTACGTCCGGGCAGACCGGCCGGGTCCCGGCGCCTGCTCCGTTCGTGCACGTTACTCCGAAGTATCGATGATCGATCGCGGGGGGCGGGCCTGCTTCGGGCATGCTGGCCCCGGAGTGATCCGCGACGGGGCGGATCCATGGCATTTTGGGGCATCCGGATGGGACGAGTGTCACGCAGGGCGTTCGCGGTCGCGGCGCTGTCGGCTTTCACGGCGATGCCCCGGGCGTCGGCCGCGTCCGGACGCGGGGGAGGTGCGCCGGATCCCGAGATGCGGGGTGTCTGGATCGCGTCCGTGGCCAACCGTGACTGGCCGTCCAAGGCCGGACTGTCCGCGTCGCAGCAGCGGGCCGAACTGCTGACCCACCTCGACGCGGCGGTCCGCAACCGGCTCAACACCGTGTTCTTCCAGGTCCGGCCGACGGCGGACGCGCTGTGGCCCTCCCCGTTCGAGCCGTGGTCGCAGTACCTCACCGGCACCCAGGGCAAGGACCCCGGCTGGGACCCGCTGGGCACGGCCGTCGCGGAGGCGCACGCCCGGGGGCTCCAGCTGCACGCGTGGTTCAACCCGTACCGGATCGCCGTCCACGCCGACCCGTCCCGGCTCGCCGCCTCCCACCCCGCGCGCCGCTTCCCGGACTGGGTGGTGACGTACGGCGGGAAGCTCTTCTACAACCCCGGGCTGCCCGAGGTCCGTGCCTTCGTCGAGTACGCGATGCTCGACGCGGTGGCGAAGTACCCCGTGGACGGCGTCCACTTCGACGACTACTTCTACCCGTACCCCGTGGCCGGGCAGACCTTCGGCGACGACGACGCCTACGCGGAGTACGGCGGCGGCTTCCCGGACCGGGCCGCCTGGCGGCGGGACAACATCGACCGGCTGGTGCGTGAGATGGCGGACCGGGTGCGGGAGGTCCGGCCGGGCACCCGTTTCGGCATCAGCCCGTTCGGTGTGTGGCGCAACGCCTCGACGGACCCGGCCGGTTCGGACACCCGGGCCGGTGTGCAGACCTACGACGACCTGCACGCGGACACCCGGAAGTGGGTGCGCGAGGGCTGGATCGACTACGTCGTCCCGCAGCTGTACTGGAACATCGGCTTCGCCGCGGCCGACTACGCCGAGCTGGTGCGCTGGTGGGCGGAGGTCGCGAACGACAGCCCGGCACAGCTCTACGTGGGGGAGGCGCTGTACAAGGCCGGCGACCCGGCGCAGCCCGCGGCGTGGCAGCAGACGGGCGAACTGTCCCGGCATCTGACGCTGGCCAAGGAATACCCGCAGGTGCGCGGACACGTCTACTTCGCGGCCAAGGACGTGGCGGCCGACCGGATCGGGGCGATGGCGCGGGTCGTCACCGATCACTACGGCCGGCCGGTGGCACCACCACTCTGAGCCGCGCGCCGTGCGGGTCCGACGGGCAGCGGGTGCCGTCCCGCACGAAGCGGCCGACGGTCAGGAGCGGCCGACGGTCAGGAGCGGCCGCCGCCGCTCCCGCGCCGGAGTCATGGCCCGGTGGTGGTCTCCCTGTGCCGGATCTCCGTGTCGGGACCCGGGGAGCAGACGCCTTCGTGCCCGTCCTCGAACCGGACGCGGTACGGGGGGTTGCCCTCCTGGCCGAGCACTTCGACGATCTCGCCGACCTTGTCGTGCTGACCGACCACCCTGCCGTGCTGGACAAGCTGGTCGCCCACGGTTGCGCGCATCTGGAGCCTCCTCACGAAGTGTGGAGCAGCGGTCCGTGGCCTCCGAGTCTACGGCGCGGGGCGCCTGCCGGCAGGGGCCCCGCGGGCTCCCGCTCAGCCGCGTGATCGCTGTGTGACGGCGATGCAGACCAGCACCGCCGCGGCCGTCAACGGGGCGGCGACCGTGAGGTGCTCGCCCAGCAGCAGCACCGACCACACCAGTGTGAGCAGCGGCTGGGCGAGCTGCAACTGGCTCGCCTTGGGGATGCCGATGGCCGCCATGCCGCGGTACCAGACGACCAGCCCGACGAACTGCGAGCCCGCCGCGACCCAGAGCAGGCCGGTGACGCTGTGCGCGGTCAGCCGTACGGGCTCCTGTGCCAGGGCGAACGCGGCGACCGGCACGGTCAGCGGCAGGCACAGCACCAGCGCCCAGCCGATCACCTGCCAGCCCGGCATGACCCGGGCCAGCCGGCCGCCCTCGGTGTAACCGGCCGCGCAGACCAGCAACGCGGCGAACAGGTAGAGGTCGGCGGTGGTCAGGGCGCCGCCGCTCTGCTGCACGGTGAAGGCCAGCACCGCCGCCGCGCCCGCGAGGGCGGCGATCCAGAACGTGCGCGAGGGCCGGGTGCCGACGCGCAGCGCCGAGAAGAGCGCCGTGGTGAGGGGGAGCAGGCCGACCACGACGGCGGCGTGCGCGGTGGTGGAGGTCTCCAGCGCCAGCGTGGTCAGCAAGGGGAAGCCGAGGACGACACCGGCTCCGACCACGGCGAGGCCGGGCCGGTGCCGGCGGACGGGCAGCGGCACCCGCAGCGTCAGGAGGGCGGCGCCCGCGATCGCCGCGGCCAGCACACTCCGCACGGCGACAAGGGACCAGGGACCGAAGCCCTCCAGCCCCCAGGCCGTGGCGGGGAACGTGAGCGAGAAGGCGACGACACCGAGGGCCGCCTGGAGGGTGCCGAAGCCACGGCTCTCCGGACCCGGGGTGGCGACTGCTATCGCAGGTGACGCAGTAGCGCTACTCTGTGCTCTCATGCAAGAGCGTAGCAGTGTGGGTGAACTGGCGGAACAGCTGCGGCGGGAGCTCGACCGCTACTCACCCGGAGGAAAGCTGCCGTCGAGTCGGGCCCTGGTCGAGCGGTTCCGGGTGAGCCCGGTGACGGTGTCCCGGGCCCTGGCCCGGCTCGTCGCCGAAGGTCTCGTGGTCACCCGGCCCGGCGCGGGGGCGTTCCGCGCGCAGACCCGGACGGCACCGGCACCCGCGGGTGACACCTCCTGGCAGGAGGTCGCGCTCAGCGCGGACGGCGCCGCCGACCTCGTGCCGCGCTCGGTCGACGCCTCCGGGGTGCTGGTGTCACTGGCCGCGCCGCCGCCCGGCGTGATCGAGTTCAACGGCGGCTATCTGCACCCGTCCCTGCAGCCCGAGCGGGCGATGGCCGCCGCCCTGTCGCGGGCCGGGCGGCGCCCCGGTGCCTGGGGGCGGCCGCCCATGGAAGGGCTGCCGGAGCTGCGCGAATGGTTCGCGCGGGGCATCGGCGGCTCGGTCACGGCCGCCGAGGTGCTGATCACCGCGGGCGGGCAGTCCGCGCTCACCACCGCCCTGCGCGCCCTCGCCCCGCCCGGCGCGCCCGTCCTGGTCGAGTCCCCGACCTACCCCGGCATGCTCGCCATCGCCCGCGCCGCGGGTCTGCGCCCGGTGCCCGTCCCGGTGGACGCCGACGGCGTGCGGCCGGAGCTGCTCGCGGACGCGTTCCGCGCCACCGGCGCCCCGGCCTTCGTCTGCCAGCCGCTCTTCCAGAACCCCACCGGCGCGGTGCTCGCACCCGAGCGGCGCGCCGAGGTGCTGCGCACCGCCCGGGAGGCGGGCGCGTTCGTCGTCGAGGACGACTTCGTACGGCGGCTGGTGCACGAGGACGCGGGGCCGCTGCCGCGCCCCCTGGCCGCCGACGACCCGGACGGCGTCGTCGTCCACGTCTCCTCCCTCACCAAGGCGACCTCGCCGAGCTTCCGGGTCAGTGCCCTGGCCGCCCGCGGACCGGTCCTGGAGCGGCTGCGCGCCATCCAGGTCGTCGACACGTTCTTCGTGCCGCGCCCCCTCCAGGAGGCCGCCCTCGAACTCGTCGGCTCGCCCGCCTGGCCGCGTCACCTGCGGGCCGTTTCGGCCGAGCTGAAGACCCGCCGGGACGCCATGACCGGGGCCCTCGCCCTGCACTTGCCCGAGTTCGCCCTGCCCTGTGTCCCGTCCGGCGGCTACCACCTGTGGCCTCGGCTGCCCGACGGCACGGACGAGTCGGCCCTCACCTCCGCGGCCCTGCGCGCCGGCGTCGCCCTCGCACCGGGCCGTCCCTACTTCAGCGCCGAACCACCGGCCGCGCACATCCGGCTGAGCTTCGCGGCGGTCGCCGGGACCGGGGAGATCGCGGAGGGCGTACGGCGGCTGCGCACCGCCTGTGACGAGGTGCTCGGATAACCGCTCGACGCGCCTTCCGGCGGCCTGCGAGCATCACGGGCATGACCGGCACACCGAGCCTGCCCGAGGGCTACGAGATCTCCACCGACCCCTCCCGCGTCGACCGCGAGCGCGTGCACCACTGGCTGTCCACCGATGCCTACTGGGCGCTGGGGCGCCCCCGGGAAACGCAGGAAAGGGCGATCGAGGGGTCGCTCAACTTCGGGGTGTTCGACACGGTGTCCGGGGAGCAGGTCGCCTACGCCCGGGTGATCACCGACCGGGCGACCTTCGGGTGGCTGTGCGACGTGTACGTCGATCGCTCCGTGCGCGGCAAGGGCGTCGGGAGCGCGCTCGTGGCCGCCGTGCGGGAGGAACTGCGGTCGTCCGGGGTACGGCGGGTGCTGCTCGCCACGCACGACGCGCACGGGGTGTACGAGCGGTACGGGTTCGCCCCGCTGGAACGTCCCGAGCAGTGGATGGCGCTCATCTTCGGCCAGTGAGAGCCGCGCCACCCTGGGTAACGCGTAGGCAACACCTCTTGACCTGCTCTCTTGCTGCGCTCACGATCGCCGCATGCCACTTCGGGTCACCTTCGTCGCCGCCGCGCGCAGCTCTCCGCTGCTCGCCGAGCGTTTCGAGGACGACCGGCCGCTGGACCAGGCCGGCTGGGGCGAGGTGGAGCGCGTCGCCCGGGACCTGCTGCCGCTCGCCGCGGCAGAACTGCGCTACTGCTCGCCGACCCCGCGCAGCCGGGCGACGGGGGAGGGCCTCGGATACGCGCCGCTGGTGCAGCTCGGCCTGCGCGACTGCGACATGGGCCGGTGGCGCGGGCTGACCCTGGGCGAGGCGATGGCCCGGGAGCCGGAGGCCGTGGACGCCTGGCTGGCCGACCCCCGTGCCACCCCGCACGGGGGTGAGTCGCTGGTCGACTTCATCACCCGCGTCGGCGGCTGGCTGGACACCCGGCCCGTCGAGGACGGCTGCCGGGTGGTGGCCGTGGCCGAGCCCTCGGTGATCCGGGCGGCCCTGGTGTACGCGCTGAAGGCGCCGCCGTCGACGTACTGGAACATCGACGTCCGCCCGCTGTCCACGACTGCCGTCACGGGCCGGGCGGGCCGCTGGAACCTGCGCCTCGACGGGGCGTCGGCTCAGCCTTCGCGGGCGTAGTCGGTCCGCAGGACCAGGTCCTTGGCGGGACCCCGGACGCGCCACACCGTCCGCCAGTGGTCGCTGTCGCGGACGGTGAACTCGCCCCGGTAGAGGTCCGCCGAGCAGGGATGGTCGGCGACGTGCCGTCCGGACGTCAGGTCCAGGTCGTGGAACGGCCGCCCGTCGGCGAACCGCACCCGCGCCGTGCCTCCAGGGCCCGGCAGGAACCGCAGGGTGCGCTCCGCGGGCCGGGCGACGCCCTGCCACACGAAGGTGCCGGACTCGTGATGCAGCAGCCCACCGGGCCCCTCCGTGTCCGCGCGGAACTCGGTGGTGCCGGTGAACTCCGTGTCCGCGCGGAACTCGGTGGTGCCGGTGAACTGCCCGTCCGTGCCGCTCGCGAGATCCCGCACCGACCGTGACACGCTCCATCGCCCGGCGAGATACGCCAGTACGTCCGTCACTGGCCAGAACTCGCCCATCCTGCCTCGCTCTCGGTCCCGGCCGTTGCGTGCGACCCATTGACGCGCTTCCGCCCCCTCCCTATCTTGCCGTTCGAAGTGCTGATCAATGTCTGATATTTCGAACACCTCTAGCAGAGAGCCGCGGAGTATCCATGCCACGCACCGACGCCCGCACCCGATGGAGACTCGGTCTCACCACCACCGCCCTCCTGACGGCGGCAGCCCTCGTACCGGCCCCCGCACACGCCGAGGACGTGACCGACTACGCGATCACCGTCGCCCCGTCCGACCGGGGCGCGAAGATCGACGACACGATGTACGGCGTCTTCTTCGAGGACATCAACCGCGCCGCCGACGGCGGTCTCTACGCCGAGCTCGTGCAGAACCGGTCCTTCGAGTACTCCACCGCCGACAACGGCTCCTACACACCCCTGACCTCATGGACGGCCGGCGGCACGGCCCAGGTCGTGAACGACTCGGGCCGCCTGAACGAGCGCAACCGCAACTACCTCTCCCTGGCCGCCGGTTCGTCCGTCACGAACGCCGGCTACAACACCGGCATCCGCGTCGAGCAGGGCAAGCGCTACGACTTCTCCGTGTGGGCCCGCACCGCGAGCGGCAGCACCCTCACCGTCTCCCTGAAGGACGCCTCCGGCGGTCTGGCCACCGCCCGCCAGATCGCGGTGAAGGGCGGCTGGGCCAAGTACAAGGCCACGTTCACGGCGACCCGCACGAGCAACCGCGGCCGGCTCGCCGTCACCTCGGCGAACGCCGCCGCGCTCGACGAGGTGTCGCTCTTCCCGCGCGAGACCTACAAGAACCAGCCGAACGGCCTGCGCAAGGACCTCGCCGAGAAGATCGCCGCCCTGAAGCCGGGCTTCGTGCGCTTCCCGGGCGGCTGCCTGGTCAACACCGGCTCCATGGTGGACTACAGCGCGGCCTCGAACTGGCAGCGCAAGCGCAGCTACCAGTGGAAGGACACCATAGGCCCGGTCGAGGAGCGTGCCACCAACGCCAACTTCTGGGGCTACAACCAGAGCTACGGCCTCGGCTACTACGAGTATTTCCGCTTCTCGGAGGACATCGGCGCCATGCCGCTGCCCGTCGTCCCCGCGCTGGTCACCGGCTGCGGCCAGAACAAGGCCGTCGACGACGGCGCGCTGCTCAAGCGGCACATCCAGGACACCCTCGACCTGATCGAGTTCGCCAACGGCCCGGCCACCTCCGAGTGGGGCAAGGTCCGCGCGCGGATGGGGCACCCCAAGCCCTTCCACCTCACCCACATCGAGGTCGGCAACGAGGAGAACCTCCCCAGGGAGTTCTTCGCCCGCTTCCAGCAGTTCCGGGCCGCCGTCGAGGCTGAGTACCCGGACATCACCGTCATCTCCAACTCGGGTCCCGACGACGCGGGCTCGATCTTCGACACCGCCTGGCAGCTCAACCGCGACGCCGAGGTGGACATGGTCGACGAGCACTACTACAACAGCCCGAACTGGTTCCTGCAGAACAACGACCGCTACGACTCCTACGACCGCGAGGGGCCCAAGGTCTTCCTCGGCGAGTACGCCTCGCAGGGCAACGCCTGGAAGAACGGCCTGTCCGAAGCCGCCTTCATGACCGGTCTGGAGCGCAACGCCGACGTCGTCAAGCTCGCCTCGTACGCCCCGCTGCTCGCCAACGAGGACTATGTGCAGTGGCGGCCGGACCTGATCTGGTTCAACAACCGGGCGTCCTGGAACTCGGCCAACTACGAGGTCCAGAAGCTGTTCATGAACAACGTCGGCGACCGTGTCGTGCCCTCGAAGGCCACCACCACGCCGAACGTCAGCGGTCCCATCACCGGTGCCGTCGGCCTGTCGACGTGGGCGACCAGCGCCGCGTACGACGACGTGAAGGTCACCTCGGCCGGGGGCTCGACCCTGCTGCGCGACGACTTCTCCGGTGACGCCTCGAAGTGGAAGCACAGCGGGACGGGCAGCTGGAGCATCCAGGACGGCCAGTACGTCCAGACCGACACCGCCGCCGAGAACACCATGGTGACGGCGGGCGACCCGGCCTGGAAGGACTACGACGTGCATGTGAAGGCCACCAAGAAGTCCGGCAAGGAGGGCTTCCTCGTCGCCTTCGGGGTCAAGGACACCGGCAACTACTACTGGTGGAACCTGGGCGGCTGGAACAACACCCAGTCCGCGATCGAGCAGGCCGTGGACGGCGGCAAGGGCACCCTGATGACGAAGGCCGGCTCGATCGAGACCGGGCGGGCCTACGACATCGACATCAAGGTGCGCGGCCGCCAGGTCACCCTGTTCCTCGACGGCAAGGAGTGGGGGAGCTTCACCGACGACAAGCCTGCCGAGCCGTTCCGCCAGGTCGTCACCGAGGACGCGAGGACCGGGGACCTGATCGTCAAGGTCGTCAACGCCCAGGCGGCCGAGGCCCGCACGGCCGTCGACCTCGGTGGGGCGAAGGTCGCGTCCACCGCCCGCGTCACCACGCTGGCCGCCGACGAGGACGCCGTGAACACCGAGACGGACACCCCGGTGACGCCGGTGACGTCCACGTTCCGAGGTGTGGCGGAGAAGTTCACCTACACCTTCCCCGCCCACTCCGTGACGTTCCTGCGGATCAAGCAGAGGTGACCTCGCGCTGCACGGCCGCCGTCCCCGGGGCGGTGGCCGCGCGGCGCCGTCACCGCGTGCGCGTCACCTGCCGGACTTCCACCCGGGGACCGTCGGCAGCACCTTCTCCGCGACGCGCAGCAGCACCGCGTCGTCCGGCACCACACCGTCCGCGCGCCACAGGGTGACGTCGAGGGAACCGCCGTGGTCCTTCGCGTCCCGCGCCACGGTCAGGGCCCGGGCCGGAACGCCCGGACCGCTGTCGACGTCCTCGCCGTCGAGCCGGAAGCTGATGCTGATGGTGCGGTCCGAGTAGAGCACCCCCGGGCGGCCCAGCACCTTCTGCGAAACGGCGTCCCTCCCGAGCAGTGCTTCCGAGCCGGCCACGGGAAGGCCGTCGTAGGTCGCCGACAGCGTCACGGTGTACGTCTCGAACTCGACCTGCGCCTGCGGGGTGGCGATCTTCCCGATGGAGCTGTCGCTGCCGGAGGCCGTCTTCGCGATCTCCGCCGGCGTGCCCAGCAGCGTGGCAAGGTCGGACCGGTTCAGCGCCTCGCACAGCTGCGCGCCGGAGAGGTGCCCGCCCTTCGCGGCCGGGGTCTCGCCCTCGGAGCAGGCGGCCGGCTTCGGCTCGCTCCTCTCCTCCGACGACGTCTGCGCGAGCCCCCAGAAGCCCGCGCCCAGCGCCCCCACCAGTACCACCGCCGCGAGCGCCTGCCCCCACGCGTTCGGGCTCTTCATGGGCGCGTCGATCTGCCCGGTCATGTTCCCCCACCCACCGTGATCCCCTGAAATGTGCCCGCGGACCTTACCCTGTGGTCATGGTCAGGACAAAGTCGGTTTCCGGGAGTGCCGGCGCGACGACCGAGCCGCCCCTGTATGGGATTGCATAAACGTGCAGAGAAACGTATAGTCATGCCCTCTAAGGAGGAGGTTCCATGGCGGTGCGTGCGGCAGTGGCCGGAGCGAGCGGATATGCGGGCGGGGAACTGCTGCGTCTGCTCCTGACCCACCCCGACGTCGAGATCGGTGCCCTGACCGGCAACTCGAACGCGGGACAGAAGCTCGGTGCGCTCCAGCCGCACCTGCTGCCCCTGGCCGGCCGTGTCCTCCAGGAGACCACCCCGGACGTGCTCGCCGGCCACGACGTCGTCTTCCTCGCGCTGCCGCACGGGCAGTCCGCCGCCGTCGCCGAACAGCTCGGCCCGGACGTGCTCGTCGTCGACATGGGCGCCGACTTCCGCCTGACCGACGCCGCCGCCTGGGAGCGGTTCTACGGCTCCCCGCACGCCGGGACCTGGCCCTACGGCCTTCCCGAACTGCCGGGTGCCCGCGCCGCGTTGGAGGGGTCCAAGCGCGTCGCGGTGCCCGGTTGCTACCCGACCGCCGTCTCGTTGGCCCTCTTCCCGGCCTACGCGGCGGGCCTGGCCGAACCCGAGGCCGTGATCGTCGCCGCGTCCGGCACCTCCGGCGCGGGCAAGGCACCCAAGCCACACCTGCTGGGCAGCGAGGTCATGGGATCGATGTCCCCGTACGGCGTCGGCGGCGGACACCGGCACACCCCCGAGATCACCCAGAACCTGAGCGCGGCCGCCGGGCAGCCGGTCTCCGTCTCCTTCACCCCGACCCTCGCGCCGATGCCGCGCGGCATCCTCGCCACGTGCAGCGCCAAGGCCGCCGACGGCGTCACGGGCGAGTCGCTGCGCGCCGCCTACGAGAAGACCTTCGCCGACGAACCGTTCGTGCACCTGCTCCCCGAGGGCCAGTGGCCCGCCACGGCGTCCGTCCACGGTTCGAACGCCGTTCAGGTGCAGGTCGCGTACGACGCGGACGCCGGACGGATCATCGTGATCAGCGCCATCGACAACCTCACCAAGGGCACCGCGGGCGGTGCCGTCCAGAGCATGAACATCGCCCTGGGCCTCGACGAGACCACCGGACTGACGACGATCGGAGTTGCGCCGTGAGTGTGACGGCAGCAAAGGGATTCACGGCGGCGGGCATCGCCGCCGGGATCAAGGAGAACGGCAACCCCGACCTGGCCCTCGTGGTCAACACCGGCCCCCGCCGCGCCGCCGCGGGCGTCTTCACCTCCAACCGCGTCAAGGCCGCCCCGGTCCTGTGGTCCGAGCAGGTGCTGAAGAGCGGTCAGGTGTCCGCCGTCGTCCTCAACTCCGGTGGTGCCAACGCCTGCACGGGCCCCAAGGGCTTCCAGGACACCCACGCGACCGCCGAGAAGGCCGCCGAGGTCCTCGGCCGGGGCGCCGTCGAGGTCGCCGTCTGCTCCACCGGCCTCATCGGCGTCCTGCTCCCCATGGACAAGCTGCTCCCGGGCATCGAGACGGCCGCCGCCCAGCTCTCCGAGCACGGCGGCGAGAAGGCCGCCATCGCCATCAAGACCACCGACACCGTCCACAAGACGTCCGTCGTCACCAAGGACGGCTGGACCGTCGGCGGCATGGCCAAGGGCGCGGGCATGCTCGCCCCCGGCCTCGCCACCATGCTCGTCGTCCTCACCACCGACGCGGCCCTCGACGACGACGTCCTGGACAAGGCACTGCGCGCCGCCACCCGCACGACCTTCGACCGGGTCGACTCCGACGGCTGCATGTCCACCAACGACACCGTGCTGCTGCTCGCCTCCGGCTCCGCCGAGGTCACCCCCGCGTACGCGGAGTTCGCCGAGGCCGTACGGCAGGTCTGCGACGACCTCGGCCAGCAGCTCATCCGGGACGCCGAGGGCGCCAGCAAGGACATCAAGGTCGAGGTGGTCGGCGCCGCGACCGAGGACGACGCCGTCGAGGTGGGCCGCTCCATCGCCCGCAACAACCTCCTCAAGTGCGCCATCCACGGCGAGGACCCCAACTGGGGCCGCGTGCTCTCCGCGATCGGCACCACCTCCGCCGCCTTCGAGCCCGACCGGCTGAACGTCGCCATCAACGGCGTGTGGGTCTGCAAGAACGGCGGCGTCGGCGAGGACCGCGACAAGGTCGACATGCGCTACCGCGAGGTGCACATCGTCGCCGACCTCGCCGCCGGGTCCGAGACCGCCACCATCTGGACCAACGACCTCACCGCCGACTACGTCCACGAGAACAGCGCCTACAGCTCATGACCACTCCGACCCGCAAGCACACCGCCCTGCCCAAGGCGCAGATCCTCATCGAGGCGCTGCCGTGGCTGGTCCGGCACAACGGCAAGACGGTCGTCATCAAGTTCGGCGGCAACGCCATGGTCGACGAGGACCTGAAGGCCGCCTTCGCCCAGGACGTGGTCTTCCTGCACCACGCCGGCCTCAAGCCCGTCGTCGTGCACGGCGGAGGCCCGCAGATCAGCGCGGCCCTCGACCAGCACGGCATCGTCAGCGAGTTCAAGGCCGGCCTCAGGGTGACCACCGAGGACGCCATGGACGTCGTACGGATGGTGCTGGCCGGGCAGGTCCAGCGCGAGCTGGTCGGGCTGCTCAACCAGCACGGGCCGCTCGCCGTCGGCCTGACGGGCGAGGACGCCCACACCATCACCGCGACCAAGCACCAGCCCGAGATCGACGGCGAACTGGTCGACATCGGGCGGGTGGGCGAGATCACCGCGATCGACACGGGCGCGATCGAGGCCCTGCTCGCCGACGGCCGCATCCCGGTCGTCTCCTCGATCGCCCGGAGCCAGGACGACGGACATGTCTACAACGTCAATGCTGATACGGCTGCTGCGGCACTCGCTGCTGCACTGGGCGCCGAAACCCTCATGGTCCTCACGGACGTCGAGGGCCTCTACGAGGACTGGCCGCACAGCGACGAGGTGATCAGTCGCCTCACCGCCGCCGAACTGGAGCGGCTGCTGCCGGACCTGTCGTCCGGCATGGTGCCGAAGATGGAGGGCTGCCTGCACGCCGTACGCAACGGTGTCACCACGGCCCGCGTCATCGACGGCCGGGTCCAGCACTCGATCCTGCTGGAGATCTTCACCGACGAGGGCATCGGCACGATGGTCGTGCCCGACGAGCAGGAGGGGGACGCCGTATGACCGCCCACCAGGAGTACGCCGAGCGGTGGCAGGGCGCACTCATGAACAACTACGGCACTCCGCTGCTGCCCCTGGCACGCGGCGAGGGCACCCGGGTGTGGGACGCCGACGGCAACACGTACCTCGACTTCGTCGGCGGCATCGCCACCAACGCCCTCGGCCACGCCCACCCGGCGGTCGTCGAGGCCGTCACCCGGCAGATCGGCTCGCTCGGCCACATCTCCAACTTCTTCATGGCCGAGCCGACCGTCGCCCTCGCCGAACGGCTGCTCGACCTGTTCGGCCGGGACGGCAAGGTCTTCTTCTGCAACTCCGGCGCCGAGGCCAACGAAGCCGCCTTCAAGATCGGCCGGCTGACCGGGCGGACCCACATCGTCGCCACCGAGGGCGCCTTCCACGGGCGGACCATGGGTGCCCTGGCGCTCACCGGCCAGGCCGGCAAGCGCGAGCCGTTCCTGCCGCTGCCCGGCGACGTCACGCACGTGCCGTTCGGAGACGCCCAGGCCCTGGCCGCGGCGGTGACGGAGGAGACCGCGCTCGTCATCCTCGAACCGATCCAGGGCGAGCTCGGCGTGGTCGTCCCGCCCGCCGGTTACCTCAAGGCGGCCCGGGCCATCACGGCCGCGACCGGGGCGCTCCTCGTCCTCGACGAGGTGCAGACCGGCATCGGCCGGACCGGGCACTGGTTCGAGTACCAGGCGCACGAGGGCGTCCTGCCCGACGTGGTCACCCTCGCCAAGCAGCTCGGCGGCGGGCTGCCGCTCGGCGCCACCGTCGCCTTCGGGCGCGCGGCCGACCTGCTCCGGCCCGGCCAGCACGGCACCACCTTCGGCGGCAACCCCGTGGCCTGTGCCGCCGGGCTCGCCGTCCTCGACACCATCGGGAACGAGGGGTTGCTGGAGAACGTCAAGCGGCAGAGCGAGCGGTTGCGGGACGGAATCGAGGGCCTCGGCCATCCGTTGATCGATTTCGTCCGGGGAAGGGGACTCCTCCTGGGTATCGTGCTCACCGAGCCGCTCGCGCCCCAGGTGCGCCAGGCGGCTCAGGAGGCCGGATTCCTGGTGAACGTGCCCGCCCCCGACGTCGTCCGGCTGATGCCGCCGCTGAACCTTCGCGACGACGAGGCGGACGCGTTCCTCGGGGCGCTGCCCGGCATCCTCCAGGCAGCCGGCGGGGACGGACGAACCGGGGAATGAGACGACGATGAGCCAGGCGCAGGACCACGAGCAGCCGGGGGCGAACGGGCCCGCCGTGCCGCAGACCCGCACCGCCCGCCACCGCCGGATCGTGGACATCCTCAACCGGCAGCCGGTCCGCTCGCAGAGCCAGCTGGCGAAGCTGCTCGCCGACGACGGGCTGAGCGTCACGCAGGCCACGCTCAGCCGGGACCTGGACGAGCTGAACGCGGTGAAGATCCGCAACGCCGACGGGGACCTGATCTACGCGGTGCCCAGCGAGGGCGGGTTCCGCACGCCCCGGGCGCCGCTGGGCGGGTCGGCCAAGGAGGAGCGGATGCGGCGGCTCTCACAGGAGCTGCTGATCTCCGCGGAGGCCTCGGCGAACCTCGTGGTCCTGCGGACCCCTCCCGGGGCAGCGCAGTTCCTGGCTTCGGCCATCGACCAGGCCGAGCTGCACGACATCCTGGGGACCATCGCCGGTGACGACACGCTGCTGCTGATCAGCAGGGAGCCGACGGGTGGGCAGGCGCTGGCCGACCATTTGCTGAGGCTGGCCCAGAACGGGCACTAGGACCTGTCCGGCCGATCACTCCGGGTGCGCCGGGGCAGGAAGCCGCTCGCGCTGCCCCGGCCAGGGCTTCGATCATGACCAACGGGACACCGGCGTGGTGAGGTCAGGGCGCGAAGTACCAGCAGTACAGGCCCAGGCCTCTCTCCGCGCGCCTCATGGCCAGAGCCGACAGACGCTCAAGGAGGCCGACGGCACTGCCCGGCCCGATCTCGTCGCCCATCTCGGAGGCGGTCTCGGCCCACGTGAGAGCGGTGGTTCTGAGCTGATCCGTTCCTGCACCGGCCAGGGCCGTCGAGAGCGTCTGCGGAACAGCGAAGACGGTGAAACCGTCGTTGCCCATGGGCACCACGTGCCGGAGCGGACTCTCCGCCCCCGTCAACAGAGCTTCCCACCTCGGGACTGCGTCATCCGGATGGATGCCGTCACACGGCACGGCAGGAAAGTCATGGCTCTTGCGCGGTCCTACCCGCACGGCTGACTCGTCGCCTTCAGCAATGAAGAACTCTCCTGCCGGCACCATCTGCTGATGATGGCATGTCTCGGTACCGGGCAACCCCGCCCCCGGCACCCTGCCGTCGGCAATGACTGCGTGACCTGCCCCGGGGTGAGCCGCGTCTCACGGCGGAAGCGTTGTTATGCAACGAAGTGCATAGGAGGATCGCCACATGGCGCTCGAGCACGCGATCCTCGTTTCCCTGCTGGAGAAGCCGGGCTCCGGCTATGAGCTGGCCCGGCGGTTCGAGCGGTCCATCGGATACTTCTGGACCGCCACCCACCAGCAGATCTACCGCGTGCTCAAGCGGATGGAGAGCGACGGCTGGGTCGACGTCCGGGACGTCCCGCAGTACGGGCGTCCGGACAAGAAGGAGTACTCCGTCGCCCAGCCCGGACGGGCAGCGCTTTCCATGTGGCTGAGCGAACCGACCGAGCCGGAGAGCGTGCGGCACGACCTCGCGGTCAAGATCCGGGGTGCCGCCTTCGACGATCCGGCAGCCCTGATCAGTGAGGTCGAGCGGCACCGGCAGGCGCACACCGGCCGCCTCGCCCACTACCTCGCGGGCGAGATGCGTGACTTCGGGGAGCCTGCGGCGGACGGTCCGCTCGACGCCGAGCGGGAACTCCAGCACGTCGTGCTGCGCGGCGGCATCGCGTACGAACGCATGATGATCGCCTGGCTCGACGACGTCCTCGCCACACTCGCCCGTTTCGACGCCGAACACTGACCTGCCGAGCGGGCCCTCACCGTGCCCGTGCCCGGACCCATCCTCATCCGACCCAGCCGAAAGGCGGCACCCGTGACCGACGCGCTGCTCTTCAACCCGCGCACCTACGACCCCGCGCACTTCGACCCGGAGACCCGCAGGCTGCTGCGCGCCACTGTCGACTGGTTCGAGGAGCGCGGCAAGCGCCGGCTGATCGAGGACTACCGGACCCGCGCCTGGCTCGGCGACTTCCTCGCCTTCGCCGCGAAGGAAGGGCTCTTCGCGACCTTCCTCACCCCCGCCTCCGCCGCCGCGGAGGGCGATGGCGACAAGCGCTGGGACACTGCCCGCATCGCCGCCCTCAACGAGATACTCGGCTTCTACGGCCTCGACTACTGGTACGCCTGGCAGGTCACCATCCTCGGACTCGGCCCCGTCTGGCAGAGCGGCAACCCCGCCGCCCGCGCCCGCGCCGCCGAACTGCTCTCCCAGGGCGAGGTGTTCGCCTTCGGCCTGTCCGAGAAGACCCACGGCGCCGACATCTACTCCACCGACATGCTGCTGGAGCCCGACGGCGAGGGCGGCTTCCGCGCCACCGGCTCCAAGTACTACATCGGCAACGGCAACGCCGCCGGGCTCGTCTCCGTCTTCGGCCGCCGCACCGACGTCGAGGGTCCCGACGGCTACGTCTTCTTCGCCGCCGACAGCCGCCACCCGGCCTACCACCTCGTCAAGAACGTCGTCGACTCCTCGAAGTACGTCAGCGAGTTCCGCCTCGAGGACTATCCCGTAGCCCCCGAAGACGTCCTGCACACCGGCCGCGCCGCATTCGACGCCGCCCTCAACACCGTCAACGTCGGCAAGTTCAACCTGTGCACCGCCTCGATCGGCATCTGCGAGCACGCGATGTACGAGGCCGTCACCCACGCGCAGAACCGCATCCTCTACGGCCGCCCCGTCACCGCCTTCCCGCACGTGCGGCGCGAACTGGCCGACGCGTACGTCCGGCTCGTCGGCATGAAGCTCTTCAGCGACCGGGCCGTCGACTACTTCCGCACCGCGGGCCCCGACGACCGCCGCTACCTCCTCTTCAACCCGATGACGAAGATGAAGGTGACCACCGAGGGCGAGAAGGTCATCGACCTGATGTGGGACGTCATCGCCGCCAAGGGCTTCGAGAAGGACAACTACTTCGCCCAGGCCGCCGTCGAGATCCGCGGCCTGCCGAAGCTGGAGGGCACCGTCCACGTCAATCTGGCGCTGATCCTCAAGTTCATGCGCAACCACCTCCTCGACCCGGTCGCGTACGAGCCCGTCCCGACCCGCCTCGACGCGGCCGACGACGACTTCCTCTTCCGCCAGGGCCCGGCCCGCGGCCTCGGCTCGGTGCGCTTCCACGACTGGCGGCCGGCCTTCGACGCCTACGCCCACCTGCCCAACGTCGCCCGGTTCCGTGAACAGGCCGACGCGCTCTGCGAGTTCGTGCGCTCCGCCGCTCCCGACGAGGAGCAGAGCCGGGACCTCGATCTCCTCCTCGCCGTCGGGCAGCTCTTCGCGCTCGTCGTCCACGGTCAGCTGGTCCTGGAGCAGGCGGCCCTGGCCGGCGTCGAGGAGGACGTCCTCGACGAACTGTTCGCCGTCCTCGTACGTGACTTCTCCGCGCACGCCGTCGAACTGCACGGCAAGGACTCCGCAACCGAGCAGCAGCAGCTCTGGGCACTCGGCGCCGTCCGGCGCCCGGCGGTCGACGAGGCCCGTTCGGAGCGCGTCTGGCAGCGCGTCGAGGCGCTGTCGGGGGCGTACGAGATGATGCCCTGAGGCCTCGGCACGGCCTCGGACGAAACGCAGCGGGGTACGGGCGGCAGCCCGTACCCCGCGAGTCAGTCACATGCTTCAGCGCGATGCGCTGATGCCTGCACTGGGCGTCGTTTCCAGCGCCCGGAATGTACCCCACAGTCTCGCCTTTTGGGTACGTGACCGAATAGGCCGCGACATTGTGGTTTTCCAGGTGCCGGGTGTAACGCGGCGGCGAATACCGGACGCTGTAGGGGGAGGCAACAAAACCGTCAGATCGGATCCCTCATGCACAACACCGGCCCGGCTTCCGGATACCAGGCCTACGACCAGCCCCCAGGGCCCGACCGCTCCGCCCGCAACCAGGCCGGTGCACGCAGAACAGCCCTCGCCATCTGCACGATCGCCGACATCGCGGCCGGTCTGTTGGCCCTGTGGATCGTGCTCCACCTCCTCGACGCCAATCAGGTGAACCCCTTCGTCGAATTCGTGCACGGAACGGCGGACTGGCTGTCCGGCTGGGCGCAGGACATTTTCACCATGGACACAGAGGGGCTACGTGTCGTCCTCAATTACGGACTTCCGGCGGTCATCTACCTGCTGATCGGTCACGGTATCGCCACACGGATCAACCGAGCCTGACGTGACGTGAATGTGGTGCTTCTGTGGTGCCTCGCGAAAACCGAGCGTCGCGCCGGAACCACTGCTGAGGAAAACGCCCGAACTGGAATGACCGACTCGGTGACAGACAGCCTGAACGAACCACCTGACCCGCCGATTCACGAAGACCTCGGGCGCGAGCAGGGCGATGTCGTGGCAGACGCCGTGTCGGCCGCCTGGCACGCGCAACACCCGGCTGCCCAACCGCTGGGCAGCAGCCCATCGGACCAGCAGCATCCCCCGGCGTGACACCCGGGACCCGTCGCACGCTGTAGCAAGTGGGTCGCGAGATCGACCCCGTGAGGCCCGCTTTCCCCCCGTGAGCTGGTCTCGTGCGAGGGCGGGCAGGTACATCCCCCCGTTACCTGCCCGCCCCCGCGTACAGCCGGCCCTGCTTCGGCCGCCTCACAGCCGATCGGGGCGAGGCGGAGCCGACGGGCGCTCGTGGCTGCACGGAGGCCATCCGACCGCGAACTTGATTGCCCGGACAGGTCCTCGGGTTCTCGTCCGGGTTCGGGTGGACCGTGGCCGGTCGCGCGGCCCCGCGCCCCTGAGGGGGGACGCCCCTCACCCGAGCCTCGCAGCCAAGCCCCCCGTACACCGCACCTCGTCGCCGGCCGTGATCAGCAGCGCCTCCACGTCCGGCAGCGACTCCAGCCACGCCAGGCCCTCCCGCGACCCCATCGCGAACGCCGCCGTGGCCCAGCAGTCCACCCAAGTCAGCCGGGGCCCCACCACCGTCACGGAGACCAGGTCGGTCACGGCGGAACGCCCCGTCCGGGGATCGACGATGTGGTCCCCCCGCTCGGCCGTACCGGACGTGGCCACGGACAGCTCCGCCACCCCCGCCGCCGAGACGACCGCCGCCAGGCCACCCGGCCGCAACGGATCGGACACCCCCACGCGCCACGGCCGCTGCCCACCCGGTGTCCCGAGCAGCTGCACATCGCCGCCGCCGTTGAGATTCACCCCGCACACCCCGGGCACCTCCGCCAGCCGCCGCGCCGCCCGCTCGACCGCCCAGCCCTTCACGATGCCGGTCGGATCGAGGCGGCCCTGGTACGACGTGCTGAACCAGCCGTGACTCAGCCGCTCCGCCTCCGCGGCCAGTTCCAGCACCTCGGCGACCTCGGGATCACACTGCGCGACGCTCACCTCACCGCGTTGCAGCCGCGAGATCTGACTGTCCTCGCGGTACGTGCTGAACACCTCGTCCACCCGGTGTAGCCCGGCCACGGCCTCGTCCAGGGCCGCACGCACGGCGGCCGGTTCCCCGCCGCGGACGTCGAAGGAGAAGACGGTCCCCATCGTCTCCTCGGCATGACGTACCGCGGCGGGAGCCTCAGCGGAGTCGGCCACGGTGTCAGCCACCGGCCTGGTCCAGCGCGGACTGGAGCGACTTCTTGTAGCCGGCGCTGGTGTACGTGGCTCCGGAGACGGCGTCGATGTCGGCGTTTCCGGCCGCCACGGCCGCCTGGTTGAGGCGGGGGACGGAGGAGGAGGTGATCTGGTCGCTGCGGCCGCCCTTGGGTGCCTGGACCGCCTCGGCCTTGGTGATCTTCCCCCCGGCCACGGTCACCCGCACCTGCACCGGCCCGTACTGCGTCTGCGCCACGCTGCCGGTCAGTGTCTGCGTCGCGGCCTGACCGCCCCCCGACCCCGCCGCCTGGCCGCCTCCCGAACCCGCCGCCTGCGAGGAACCGCCCCCGGCCGGAGCCTTGTCCAAGGCCGACTGGAGGGACTTCTTGTAGCCGGCGCTGGTGTACGTGGCTCCGGAGACGGCGTCGATGTCGGCGTTTCCGGCCGCCACGGCCGCCTGGTTGAGGCGGGGGACGGAGGAGGAGGTGATCTGGTCGCTGCGGCCGCCCTTGGGTGCCTGGACCGCCTCGGCCTTGGTGATCTTCCCCCCGGCCACGGTCACCCGCACCTGCACCGGCCCGTACTGCGTCTGCGCGACATCGCCGGTCAGCGTCTGCGCGCCGCCCGCCCCCTGCTGCGCCCCACCGGACGCCTTCGCCTTGTCCAGGGCCGACTGGAGGGACTTCTTGTAGCCGGCGCTGGTGTACGTCGCCCCGGAGACCGCGTCGATCTCCGCGCTCTGCGCCGCGACCACCGCCTGGTTCAGCCGCGGCACCGAGCTGGCCGTGATCTGGTCGCTGCGGCCGCCCTTGGGCGCCTGGACCGCCTCGGCCTGGGTGATCTTGCCGTTGTTCATCGTCAGTCGGACCTGTACGGCGCCGTACTGCGTCTGCGCCGCGTCACCGGTGACCGCTCCGTTCACACCGCCCTGCGGTGCCTGCCCGGCCGCCGCCGGCGGTGCCTGCCCCGCCGCCTGCGCCGACCCCGGGTCGGAGGCCGGCTTCAGGGACAGCAGCAGCACGATCCCGGAGACGGTGGCTGCGCCGGCGAGCACGGCGCGCCGGACGGGGTGAGACTTCCTCATCGTTTCCCAAACTCCTGAAGGGCTGTTGGTGTCCCGTCGCTCACATCTCGAACGACTCGTGATGGATACGGCGGGCGGGCACGCCCGCGCCGCGCAGTGCCTCGTAGACCGACTGCGCGAAGCCGGGCGGCCCGCACATGAAGACGTCGTGGTCGTCGATGTCCGGGATCTTGCGCTGGAGGGACTCCGCCGAGATGTCGGGGCGCTCGCCCTCCGGGCTGTTGACCGCGTACATCAGCCGCGCGCCGCGCTCGTCGGCGATCTTGGCGAGTTCGCCCCACAACGCCAGGTCCTGCGTGGTGTTGGCGCGGTAGAGCAGGGTGATGTCGCCGGACGCGCCCGGCAGCGTCTCGAACAGCGCCCGCATCGGGGTGATGCCGACACCGCCCGCGACCAGCAGCACCTTGCCGCGACTGCGCCGCTGCGCGGTCATCGCGCCGTACGGGCCCTCGGCCCACACCTTGGTGCCGGGCTCGAGGTCGCGCAGCCGGGAGGTGTGGTCACCGATCGCCTTGACCGTGATCCGCAGCATGTCGGGGCGGGGCGCGGCCGACAGCGAGTACGGGTGCGAACTGAAGCGCATGCCCGGTGCCTTGAACCGCCAGCGGAAGAAGTGCCCGGCCTCCGCGCCCATCCGGTGCAGCTTGCGCCCGCTGATCAGCACGGACACGATCCCCGGCGTCTCCTCGATGACCGCCGCGACCCGCATCCGGTGGCGCAGGTTCAGCCGGATCGGGGTGAGGATCCGGTACCAGACGACCAGCGCGGTCACCACGCCGTACAGCCCGTACCAGAAGGTCTTCGCGGCCGGCTCGACGGCGAACTCGTTGCCGGTCGTGATCTGGTGCCAGAACGTCATGTACACCGACGCGTACGTGAGCAGGTGCACGTGGTACCAGGTGTCGTAGCCGATCAGGCGCCGCACCCCGCCGATCGACAGGATCCCGATGAGGAACAGCAGGCCCGTGCCGATGGCGGCCTTGCCCATGTCCGGCAGCTGGTTGACGGAGTCCACCGTCTGCTGGACGACGTCACCGAGCCCCTTGCCCGCCTGGAGCGCGTAACCCCACATGGTGAGGAAGACGTGGGCCAGCACCAGACAGAGCGTGTAGCGGCCGGTCATCGCGTGCCAGCGTGCCACCCGGTCGGTGCCCACCCGGCGCTCCAGCGCGGGCACCCGGGCCATCTGGAGCACCACGAGCGCCATGAGGTACCCGGCGAGCAGGCCGGTGATCCGGCCCGCGGCAAGGATCTTGCTCGTGTTGTCGGCGAGGGACGGCGTGTTGTCCCACCACAGCCACAGCACGGCCGCCGCACCGGCCCACAAGGCGATCAGCAGCGGGACGGCGGGTGAGCGGCGCGGGCGGATGCGGCGCATCGTCTGGCGGCGGGCGGCACGTCCGCCTGCGAGCGTGGTGGTCACGGTTCCTCCGTGGGGACTTGACCCTTGGCCCACACATACGTGCCGGGGCGCGGGAGCGTTCAGCCGTGCGCCGACTCGGGCGCGAACAGGACTGACCGCTGGTAACCCTCACGCGTCCGTCGTCCCGTCACAGGCGGGTGACGGACGTACTCCCGCTGCGCGTGCCCACCGCGATGTGCGGCCGACGTGCGGGGTTGACCCACACGAGGATCCGCCGCATCGCCTCCTCGGGCACCGACACGCAACCGGCCGTCGCCCCCCGCCCGTCGACGTGAAGGAAGATGCCCGCGCCGCGCCCCCGCACGGGACGCTCGTAGTTGAAGCCGACGACGAGCGCGTGCGCGTACTGAGTCGAGTAGCCGATCAGGTGCTCGGCCTCGGCGGCCCGGCAGTCCGCCGCGCGCGGCTCGCTCCAGCGGTTGTAGGAGCGGGAGTCGTTGTCCTGGCACCACCAGGAGTTCTGGTGCACCCGTCGGTAGGGATACGCCGTCCCGCGCGGCGCGGCCTTGATCCCGAAGGCGTACGGCAGACCGTAGAGGCCGGTCGGGGTGGTGTTCGTGCCCTGCTTGCGGCCGGCGCCCGCGACGAGCCCGTTCGCTCCGAAGCGCGCGGGCGCGGAACCCCGCTTCACCCAGCGTCCGTCCGAGCGGTCCCACCACGTGACGGTCCCCGTCGTCGAGGCCCGCGAGGGGGCGACCGCGGTGATGAGCTGGGTGCCTCCGCCGGTGTGCGCCATCCGGGCGGGCAGCGGCGGCGGGGGCACGGGCGGCCCGGCGCCGAGCACGATCAGACAGGAGAAGGCGAGGGCGGCGGCACCGGGACGCATGCCTCAGACCGTAGAGGGCGGCAGCGGCAACGGCAGCCCGGGTAGTCCGTCCAGGCTGGTGGCGATGTGCTCCTTCTTGCTGAAGTACGCGCCGAGGGACGCGTCGTCCTCCCGGGCGAACCGCTTGGCGTGCAGGTCCCGCTCCTCCTCGTACGCCATGAAGGGAACCGCGTAACCGCAGGTGTCGCGGATGAGTTCGGCGGTGACGACGATGATCGCGCGCAGACCGTGCCGTGCCCGGTCGATGTCGGGGAAGTGCCCGAGCAGCTCTCCGAAGCGGGGGTCGTCGCGGAAGACCGGCTCGCCCCTGCCGTGCACGCGCACGATGTTCGGCGGGCCCTGGAAGGCACACCACATCAGCGTGATCCGCCCGTTCTCCCGCAGGTGGGCGATGGTTTCGGCGTTGGAGCCGGCGAAGTCGAGGTAGGCCACGGTCTGCTCGTCCAGCACGGCGAACGAGCCCTTGAGGCCCTTGGGGGAGAGGTTGACGGTGCCGTCCGCGGCCAGGGGCGCCGTCGCGGTGAAGAAGACCGGCTGTCCCTCGATGAACGTGCGGAGTCGGCCGTCTATGCGCTCATGAGTCTTTCCCATGTCGAACGATTATGGCCGTGAATGTTTCGAGTGTCTAAGGAGTTGCGCGGGGTCCGGTCACCTCTGCCGGACCCCGCGGGCAGGCGTCGTACGTGGCCGCCCCGGCCGGCGCTCCCACGGGGCGGCCACAGCGCCTTCACCTCACTTGTTGAGGGTGCAGGCGGCCAGGGAATCGAGGCCCTGGGGCTTGGCGGCGGTCCGGCCGATGGCGGTGGCGATGCGGTTGACGGTCGAGACGCGCTTGTCCTTGAGGGGGCCGAGGATGGCGTTCTGGACGAAGTTGGGGCCGCCCTGGCCGACGGTGTCGACCAGGCGCTTGTTGGCTTCCTGGATCTGCGTGTTGAGCAGGGTGAGGTTGCGGTCGACCTCGGCCTTGGCGGAGGCGGGGACGGCCGGGAGCTTGGAGCGCACGTCGGGGCAGGTGATCGTGCCGGCGCCGGCATTGCCGGCGTTCCCCGCGTTACCGGCATTGCCCGCGTTCCCTGCGTTGCCGCCCGCCTGCGGCTTGCCGGCCGCGCCGCCGCCCGCGTTGGTGCCCGCGCCGTTGAGGGTGCAGGCGGCCAGGGAATCGAGGCCCTGGGGCTTGGCGGCGGTTCGGCCGATGGCGGTGGCGATGCGGTTGACGGTCGAGACGCGCTTGTCCTTGAGGGGGCCGAGGATGGCGTTCTGGACGAAGTTGGGGCCGCCCTGGCCGACGGTGTCGACCAGGCGCTTGTTGGCTTCCTGGATCTGCGTGTTGAGCAGGGTGAGGTTGCGGTCGACCTCGGCCTTGGCGGAGGCGGGGACGGCCGGGAGCTTGGAGCGCACGTCGGGGCAGGTGATCGTGCCGGGCCCGGCCAGCGTGCGGGCGTTCTTGGCGCCGCTGTCGGGCGTCTCCCCGGCGAGGGCGAAGCCGGCGATCACCGTGCCGGACAGCGCCACCGCGGCGGCGCCGCCGATGAACGTGACGCGACGCTTGTTGTACTTCGGAAGAGCCCTGGACATGCGGATGCCTCACTAGGGGGTCGGGGTGTTCGTCGGTGTCGTAACGCGGCGCCTGCGTTCGGCGAGAGGTACGGGTAAGCGGTTTCCCGCGTTCAAAGGATCTTCAAATTCCTCTCACGTGACCGAAAACAGGCCCCCGGTCCTGCTGGATTGACGAATCATGCAAAGGTCTGCATACTCATGCATGACGGTGAGGTACTTCCCCCCTTGAGGAGCGCAGCAGGTGAGCAGCAACAGCGGTGACGTCCGGCTCTGGGGCGGCCGGTTCGCCGACGGTCCCGCCGAGGCCCTGGCGAAGCTGTCCGCGTCCGTCCACTTCGACTGGCGGCTCGCGCCGTACGACATCGCCGGTTCGCGTGCCCACGCGCGCGTGCTGCACAAGGCGGGCCTGCTCACGGAGGACGAGCTGACCCGCATGATCGCCGGTCTCGACCAGCTGGAGACGGACGTCGCCGACGGCTCCTTCGTGGGCACGATCGCCGACGAGGACGTGCACACCGCCCTGGAGCGCGGCCTTCTGGAGCGCCTCGGCCCCGACCTCGGCGGCAAGCTGCGCGCGGGCCGCTCCCGCAACGACCAGGTCGCCACCCTGTTCCGCATGTACCTGCGCGACCACGCCCGGATCGTCGGCGGCCTGATCGCCGAGCTCCAGGACGCGCTGATCGGTCTGGCCGAGGCACACCCCGACGTGGCGATGCCCGGCCGCACGCATCTCCAGCACGCCCAGCCCGTCCTCTTCGCCCACCATGTCCTGGCCCACGTCCAGTCCCTCTCCCGGGACGCGGAGCGGCTGCGCCAGTGGGACGCGCGGACCGCGGTCTCGCCCTACGGCTCGGGCGCCCTGGCGGGTTCCTCCCTCGGGCTGGACCCGGAGGCGGTGGCGAAGGACCTCGGGTTCGAACACGGCTCGGCCGGCAACTCCATCGACGGCACGGCCTCCCGGGACTTCGTCGCCGAGTTCGCCTTCATCACGGCGATGATCGGCGTCAACCTCTCCCGGATCGCCGAGGAGGTCATCATCTGGAACACGAAGGAGTTCTCCTTCGTGACCCTCCATGACGCGTTCTCGACGGGCTCGTCGATCATGCCGCAGAAGAAGAACCCGGACATCGCCGAGCTGGCCCGGGGCAAGTCGGGTCGCCTGATCGGCAATCTCACGGGCCTGATGGCCACGCTCAAGGCCCTCCCGCTCGCGTACAACCGCGACCTCCAGGAGGACAAGGAGCCGGTCTTCGACTCCATCGACCAGCTGGAGGTCCTGCTGCCTGCCTTCACCGGCATGATGGCCACCCTCACCGTCCACCGCGAGCGCATGGAGGAACTGGCCCCGGCCGGCTTCTCCCTCGCCACGGACATCGCCGAGTGGCTGGTGAAGCAGGGCGTGCCGTTCCGCGTGGCCCACGAGGTGGCGGGCGAGTGCGTGAAGGTCGCCGAGGCCGAGGGCAAGGAGCTGGACGAGCTGACCGACGACCAGTTCGCGAAGATCTCCGCCCACCTCACGCCCGAGGTCCGCACGGTCCTCAACGTCCCCGGCGCACTGGCCTCCCGCAACGGCCGGGGCGGCACGGCCCCGAGCGCGGTCGCCGTCCAGTTGGCAGAGGTGAAGGCGGACGTGGCGGCCCAGCACGAGTGGGCGGTGGCCAGGAAGCAGGCCTGAGGGAGTCGCCCTCAGGGGCGCGGGGAACTGCGCGAACAGGCGCAGACGACCCGCACTCGCCGAAACACCGCACCGGTCGAGCTCAAAGGCGAAGGTCATCGCGGGTTACGTTGGTCGTCAGCCGCCGACCGAACGGAGCCAGCGATGCCCTTCGCCCGTCTCGCGAACGCCACAACCCCCACCTGCCACATCGGCCTTGGTCTCGCCGCGGTGGGACGCCCCGGCTACATCAACCTCGGCCGGGACCAGGACCTCGGGGAGGACCGCAGCGTCGAGACGCTCCGCACCCGCACGCACGAACTCCTCGACGCCGCCTACGCCCAGGGTGTCCGCTACTTCGACGTGGCCCGCTCCTACGGCCGCTCCGAGGAGTTCCTCGCCGACTGGCTGAAGGACCGGCCCGGCCTCGACGACGTCGTCGTAGGCAGCAAGTGGGGTTACACCTACACCGCCGGCTGGTCCACCGACGCCGAGAAGCACGAGGTCAAGGACCACGGCCTCGCCACCTACGAACGCCAGCGCGCCGAGAGCGACGCCCTGCTCGGCGACCGGCTCGACCTGTACCAGATCCACTCGGTGACCCCGGACAGTCCGGCTCTCGCCGACAAGGAGCTGCACGCGAAGCTCGCGGAGGCCGCCGCGCAGGGCCTCACCGTCGGGTTCTCCACCAGCGGCCCCGCCCAGGCGGACGCGATCCGCGCCGCCCTCGCCGTGACGGTCGAGGGCCAACCCCTCTTCCGTACCGTGCAGTCCACCTACAACGTGCTGGAGACCTCGGCCGCCCCCGCGCTCGCCGAGGCCCACGACGCCGGGCTCACCGTGATCGTCAAGGAGGGCATGGCCAACGGCCGCCTCGCCGGACCGCACGCCCCCGACGCCCTGCGGGAGATCGCCGAACGCACCGGCCTGGGCTGCGACGCTGTCGCCCTGGCCGTCATCCTCCGGCAGCCCTGGGCCGGCGTCGTCCTCTCCGGCGCCGCCACCACCAGTCAGCTCGCCTCGAACCTGCACGCGGCGGTCGTCGACCTCGACGACGACCAGCTGACCCGCCTCGCCACGCTGGCGGAGGAGCCGCACGCGTACTGGCAGCGGCGCGCGCAGCTGCCCTGGCACTGATCACCCCGTCACCTGGACCTCCACCTGCACCACCACGACGGTGGTGAGTCACGCATGCCCCATGTGAGACATTCATGTCTCACATGGGTTAGGCTTGTCTCATGGCTGTCGATCCTGAGCACGTGCTGCGCGCCGCCGCCGCCCTGCTGACCCGTAAATCCACCGCGACCATGGACGAGGTCGCCAAGGCCGCCGGGATCAGCCGGGCCACGCTGCACCGTCACTTCGCCGGACGTGACGCCCTCGTCCGGGCACTGGAGGCACTCGGTATCACGGAGTGCGAGGCCGCGCTCGACGCGGCCCGGCTCGACGAGGGCACGGCGAGCGACGCGGTACGCCGACTGGTCGGGGCCATGGAGCCCGCCGCCGGACTGCTCGCGTTCCTCTACACCGAGAACCAGCTGTTCGAGGGCGAGGGCCAGAACGCCGGCTGGGCCACGATCGACGACCGGATCTCCGCCCTGTTCCGCCGCGGCCAGCTCGGCGGCGAGTTCCGTATCGACCTCACACCCGCCTGGCTCACCGAGGCGCTCTACGGCCTCATGGCCTCCGGCGCCTGGATGGTGCACAGCGGCAAGGGCGCACCCAAGGACTTCCAGCACATGATCGTCGAGCTGCTGCTCGGCGGCGCACTCAGAAGAGAGGAATCATGACCAGCACCCTGCAGGCGGCGGAGACGACCGAGGCGGTGAAGCGCCCGGGTCGCTGGCTCGCGCTCGGCGTCCTCGTGCTCGCCGTGCTGCTGGTGGCCGTCGACGCGACCGTCCTCGGTCTCGCGACCCCCTACATCAGTGAGGACCTCAAGCCCTCCGGCACCCAGCTGCTCTGGATAGGCGACGTGTACTCGTTCGTCATCGCCGGCCTGCTCGTGTCCATGGGCAGCCTCGGCGACCGGATCGGCCGCAAGCGGATCCTGCTGGTCGGGGCCACGGCGTTCGGCGCGATATCCGTCGTCAACGCCTACGCCACCACGCCCGAGATGATGATCGCCGCGCGGGCGCTGCTCGGCGTCGCCGGAGCGACCCTCATGCCGGCGACGCTCGCCCTGATCCGCAACCTCTTCCACGACCCGCGCGAACGCAGCCTCGCCGTCGGCATCTGGGGCGCCACCGCCTCCGCCGGTACGGCGGTCGGGCCGATCGTCGGCGGGTTCCTGCTGGAGCACTTCTGGTGGGGCTCGGTCTTCCTGATCAACCTGCCCGTGATGGCCGTCCTGGTCCTCGTCGGCATCAAGCTGCTGCCCGAGTCGCGCACCGCGAACCCCGGCCCCTGGGACCTGGTCAGTGTCGTACTCTCGCTGGTCGGCATGATCGGTGTCGTGTACGCGATCAAGGAGGCCGCCACCCACGGCTTCGGCTGGAGCACCCTGGCGGCGGGCCTGCTGGGCGCGGCCGCCCTGTACGGGTTCGTACGCCGTCAGCTCAGGCTGCCGGCCCCGCTGCTGGACATGCGGCTGTTCCGGCGCCGCGGCTTCAGCGGGGCGGTGCTGGCCGATCTGCTGACCATCCTCGGCCTGTCCGGACTGGTGTTCTTCCTGTCCCAGTACCTGCAACTCGTGCAGGGCAGGCGGCCGTTCGAGGCCGGGCTCGCGGAACTGCCCGCGGCCGTAGGTGCGGTGGTGGCCGGACTGGTGGCGGGGCGTGCGGCCCGGCGCTTCTCGGTGCGGGCCGTGGTCTGCGGGGGCCTCGCGGCGATCGGCGTCGCGCTGGCCGTGCTCACGGTGCTCGGCCAGTCCACCGGCTATCCGCTGCTCGGGGCGGCGCTGCTGGTCGTCGGCGTCGGGGCCGGTTTCTCGTTCACCGTGACCGCCGACGTGATCCTCTCCAGCGTGCCCAAGGAACACGCGGGCTCCGCGTCCGCCGTGTCCGAGACGGCGTACGAACTCGGTGCCGCACTCGGCATCGCCGCGCTGGGTTCCATCGTCACCGGCGCCTACCGCGACTTCACCGGCCCGGCGGGCACACCGGCCGCGGCCCACGAATCGCTGGGCGGCGCCGTCGAGGCGGCGGCGCACATGCCGGCCCACACCGCGGCTGAGATGCTGGACGCGGCCCGCACGTCCTTCGTCGACGGCCTCGCGCTCGCGGCGGGCGCAGGCGCGGCCGTCCTGCTGGCCGCGGCGGTGGTGGCCTGGTTCCTGCTACGGGGCCAGAAACTGGAAGACAGCCACCCGGAACACACGTAAGGGCGACGCCCCAAAGGGGCGCGGGGAACTGCGCGAAGCGGGGGGCGCGGGGAACTGCGCGACAAGCCCCCACAACCCGCAGCTGTCGACGGACCCGGCCCCCGAGCCCTCCCGCGCCCCGAAAAACCTACGCCGCTTCCTTCGCCTTGCTCGCGTACATGTCCACGTACTCCTGCCCCGACAGCCGCATCACCTCGGCCATCACCGAGTCCGTCACGGCCCGCAGCACATAGCGGTCCCGGTCCATCCCCTCGTACCGGGAGAACTCCATCGCCTCACCGAACCGCACCGTGACCTTCCCCGGACGGGGCAGCCCCGCCCCGCCCGGCTGAAGCTTGTCCGTACCGATCATGGCGAACGGCACCACCGGCGCCCCCGTCATCAGGGTCAGCCGGGCGATCCCCGTCCGCCCCCGGTACAGACGGCCGTCGGGCGACCGCGTCCCCTCCGGGTAGATGCCGAACACGCGGCCTTCCTCCAGTACGCGCCGCCCGGTCATCAGCGCGGCGACACCGCCCCGGCCACCGTCCCGGTCCACCGGGATCATGCCGACGCCGGTGAAGAACCAGGCCATCAGCCGGCCCTTCAGGCCCTTGCCGGTCACGTACTCGTCCTTGCCGATGAAGAAGACCTGACGGTCGCAGACCAACGGCAGGATCATCGAGTCGATGAACGTCAGGTGGTTGCCGGCCAGGATGACCGGGCCGTCGCCGGGAATGTGCTCAGCACCCTCCACCTGAGGGCGGAACATCAGGCGCATGATCGGGCCGAGCACTGCCTTGATGAGCACGAAGCGGGACAACGGACCCTCCGGTGTCAAGGGGTTCTGTATGAGTCTGTGCAGGTGAGGACGATACTCGTGGCCCCGGGTCTCGCGCACATCGGGCACGGCGACTTCACCGAGGCCTTACGCACTGTTGACGCGTGTTTACCTGCGGTGGCGCGCGACCGACGGTACGTAACGCGACCGACATGCTGTGACGCACATCGCCCCGGAGCCCACCGCACGCGTTCCCAGAACGCCACGCCCGAATCGAACATGATGCGACAAGCCGTCAATTCATCCGCCTCACCAGGCACTACGACACCTCGCGTCACCCGCGTGTTCCCCCCCGGGTCTCCCACTGGTCATGTACGCGCCCCTACGATCGGCCCGCACGGACGAGCCGCGACGTCAGGGAGGGCGCTCATGGGAACGCAGGAGTCGAACGAAGATACGAGCGGTACGGGGCGGCGGGCCCTGCTCGGCGCCGCGGTGCTCGGGGCCGGCGGAGCGGTCCTCGGCATGGCCGGCACGGCACGCGCCGACGGAGCCCGGCACGGCGGCGGCCACGGTGGTGTCGAGAGCCTGCCCAAGCCGACGATCATCGGCCACCGCGGCGCCAGCGGCTACCGGCCCGAGCACACCTTCGGTTCCTACCAGCTCGCCCTCGACCTGGGTGCCGACGTCGTCGAGGCGGGCGACCTGGTGCCCACCCGGGACGGGCATCTGGTCTGCCGTCACGAGCCGGAGATCGGCGGCACCACGGACGTCGCCGACCACCCCGAGTTCGCCGGACGCAGGAAGACCAAGCTGCTCGACGGCGTCTCCACCACCGGCTGGTTCACCGAGGACTTCACGCTCGCCGAGCTGAAGACCCTGCGGGCGGTCGAGCGCATCCCGGCCAACCGCCCGCACAACACGCTCTACGACGGCCGCTGGGACATCCCCACCTTCGAAGAGGTCCTCAGGTGGCAGGACGAACAGACCCGCAAGCGCGGCAGGCAGGTGTGGATCTACCCCGAGCTGAAGCACCCCACCTACTTCCGCAAGCAGGGGCTGCCCCTGGAGGAGCGGGTCGCCAAGCTGCTGCGCAAGCACCGCAAGGACCGGCGCACCTCCCCGGTCATCCTCCAGTCCTTCGAGCCGACGAGCATCCAGCGCCTGCACAAGATCGTCGACAACCCGCTGGTCGTCCTGCTGTCCTCGGCCGGCTCCCGCCCCTGGGACTTCGTCGAGACCGGCGACCCCCGCACGGTCGCCGATCTGGTCAAGCCGGCCGGACTGCGCGAGATCGCCTCCTACGCGCAGGGCATCGGCCCGACCCTGGACCTGGTCATCCCGCGCGACGCCCAGGGCAGACTCACCGAGCCGACGGCACTGGTCTCCGACGCGCACCGGGTCGGTCTGGTCCTGCACCCGTACACCATGCGCAACGAGAACCCCTTCCTGCCCGCCGACTTCCGCAAGGGCACGGACGCGGATGCCTACGGTGACGTCTTCGGCGCCTACCGGGCCTACTTCGCGACCGGCATCGACGGCGTCTTCACCGACCAGCCCGACACGGGCCTGCTGGCCCGCGAGGACTTCAACGGCTGACCCCCCCCGGTCAACAACCGGGGCCGCGCCCCCCGGTCGAGTGAGCTTCGGCCGCCCGGGCAACCCGCCGCCCGGGCGGCCGCGTCGCTCTGCATATGACGCATGACCTGGTCACCGCCCTGCGCCCGCTGCTCACCGCCGAGGCCTCCGCCGAGGCATATTCCAACGGGACCGAGCCGGGCGATCTGGAGCAGGCGGTCTGGCTCCGCCTGCTGGAGCGCCTCGACGCGGAGGGCCCGCCGCTCGACCCCGAGCAGTGGCTGCGCCGCGCCGTCCGCTCCGAGGTGCGCCGCACCCGCCGCAGGCACCGCATCGAACGGCCGTACGCCGGTGAACCAGTCGACGACCGGGAGCGCGACCCCGAACAGGTCGCTCTCGCCACGGCCCGCGGCCGGGCCCTGCGCGAGGCCGTGCGCCGCCTCCCCGGGCGCTGCCCCCGGCTGATGGAGGCGCTGCTCTCACCGGAAGACCTGACCTACCGGGAAATCGCAGGGGAGTTGGGTATCTCACAGGGGAGCCTTGGCCCGGAACGTTCCCGATGCCTGGGATGTCTCAGGAGATTGCTGACGCCGGAGGTTGCGGCCTGCTGAGGACGGGGATAGGAGTGGGGACGACAGGTGATCAGATGAGCGGGAGGCGTGCGCACATGGGCATGAGCGTGACCATCTCTGCGGCGACCGAGCAGGACGCGGAGCAGATCTTCAGACTGCAGTACCTGTGCTTCCAGTCGGAGGCGGCGCTGTACGGGAACTACCGCATCGACCCGCTCGTCCAAACCCTCGACTCGGTCCGCGAAGAGGTCACCCGCGACTGCGTCTTCGTGGCCCGGCTCGGCGATGAGGTCGTCGGCTCGGTCCGCGGCTCCGTCACGGAGGACGGCGCCGCAGCGATCGGCAAGCTCTGCGTCCACCCGCGCCTCCAGGGGCACGGCATCGGAGCCCGCCTCCTGCGGGCGGCCGAGTCGGCCCTCGCCGACCACCACGGCGCCACCCGTTTCCGCCTCCACACGGGCCACCGCAGCGAGGGCAACCTCCGCCTCTACCGCAAGGTCGGCTACGAGACGGTGGGCAGGTCCGAGGGCGCCGACGGCGTACCGATGATCATCCTGGAGAAGCCGGCGAGCACGTACGCGGCGACGGCTTGATCTGCGCCCCGTCAGGGGGGCGGGGAACTGCGCGACCAGCCGACGGCCCGCGGCCGCCTGACGAACCTCAGGCGGCATCCTCCTTGGGCGCACCCTTGCGCAGCCAGTAGATGGCGGACACCGGCAAGAGCACGGGAATGAAGAGATACCCCATCCCGAAGTCCGACCACACGGTCGCGTCCGGGAAGGCGGACGGTTCGACCAGGGTCCAGGTGCCCACCGTCAGCACCCCCACCAACTCGGCGACGCAGCACGCCAGCGCGACCCTCCGGGCCGTCTCCCCGCCCCGCACCAGCGTGTACGTGATGAACCCGTACACCACACCGGCCACGGCCGACAGCGAGTACGCCAGCGGCGCCCGGTCGAACTCCGTGGCGATCTGATACGCGGACCGCGACACCGCCCCCACGACCATCACGCCGTACAGCCACACCAGCAGCGTGCCCGGTCCGCTGATCAGCCGGCGCCGGCTCACCTCAGCCTCCCCAGATGTCATAGAGACGCACCTCCAGCACCGCCAGCACCACACCGCCGGCGGCCACCGTCACCGAACCCCAGCGGGTCCGCTCGGCCAGCGACATGAACCCCGCCGCCGGGACGCACGCGAACGCCCCGAGCAGATACGCCACGAAGATCGTCGTGCCCTGCTCCGGCTTCTCGCCCTGCGCGAGCAGCACGATCCCCACGGCCAGCTGGATCAGCGACAGCACGGTGACCACGGCCATCCCGATGAAGTGCCAGTCCTTCGTCGGCTGGTCGCGGTAGGCCGCCCAGCCGCACCAGGCGGCGAGCAGCAGCGCGGCGACGCCGGTCACCAGCGTCAGGGCATTCAGCATGCAGCGACCTTATTACGGCCGAAAAGGCCCCCCGCTTCCGGCCCTGGCCTGCACCGTAGGGTCGAGGGCATGACGATCCACGCCCGGGCCCTGCTGTTCGACAACGACGGAACCCTCGTCTCCTCCCTCGCCTCGGTGGACCGCTGCTGGGCGCGGTGGGCCGCGGAGTACGGGGTCACGGCCGAGCAGTTCGCGCGTGTCGAGCTGCACGGGCGGCCGGCCGCCGAGATAGCCGCCGACCTGCTGCCCGCCGAGGTCGTACCGGCCGCCGTCGCGCGGATCGAGGATCTGGAGGTGGAGGACGTACCCGACGGCGGCGTGCAACTGCTGCCGGGCACCCGGGCCTTCCTCGACGCGCTGCCCGCCGAACGCTGGGCCGTCGTCACCTCGGCCACCCGGCGCCTCGCCGAGGCCCGGCTCGAAGCCGTCGGCATCCTGCCCAAGACGCTCGTCGCCGCCGACGACATCACCCGCGGCAAGCCCGACCCGGAGCCCTACCTGCTCGCCGCCCGCACCCTCGGCGTCGACCCCGCCCACTGCGTCGTCTTCGAGGACGCCCCCGCGGGCCTGGCAGCCGGTCGCGCCGCCGGCATGACCACCGTGGCGTTGACCACAACCCACCAGACCCACGAACTCCGGGCCGATCTGGTCGTCGAGAACCTGTCCGCCCTGTCCGCACTGGTCACCGAGCAGGGCGTGGAGATCTCCGTGCGCCAGTGACGGCCCCGGATCGCGTCCACCGCTGTCCAGCATGCGGACAGCGGTGGGCCGGTCAGGACCGTACGCGTGTTTTACTGACGACATGACCACGACGAGCGACCGCATCCCCGCGACCGAGGCGACCCTGACGCCCGGTGCTCGTTGTATGTGTCGAATGTGCGCCTTCTAGAGGGCCCCTGCACCACCCCTGAGCTCGCGCCCCGAAGCGAGACGCGGCCCGTCCGCACGCCCTGAGCGCTGCGTGACCCGAGGCCGCCCCGCGCACATGTTCTCCCGGTTCCACTCCCCAGCGAGAACCGTGTCGCGTCCCTGACCGAATGCACCTGTGCCCGGGCACACCCACGCCCGCGCACTCGACAGTGACGGAATCCCAGTGATCACCACCTCGGGCCTGACCAAGGTCTACCGTGCACGCGGCCGCGAGGTCACCGCCCTGGACGGCGTCGACCTGCACGTCCGCGAAGGCGAGGTGTACGGCGTCATCGGCCAGTCCGGCGCCGGCAAGTCCTCGCTCATCCGCTGCGTCAACCTGCTGGAACGACCCACCGCCGGCACCGTGACCGTCGCCGGGCAGGACCTCACCGCCCTCGCCGGCCGCGGCCCGCGCGCCGGAAAGGAACTGAGGCAGGCGCGCAGCCGTATCGGCATGGTCTTCCAGCACTTCAACCTGCTGAGCTCCCGGACCGTCCAGGACAACGTCGAGCTGCCGCTGGAGATCCTCGGGAAGTCCGGGCAGGAACGCTCCCGCAAGGCGCTGGAGCTGCTCGACCTGGTCGGTCTCGCCGACAAGGCCAAGTCCTACCCGGCGCAGCTCTCCGGCGGGCAGAAGCAGCGCGTCGGCATCGCCCGCGCCCTCGCCGGCGACCCGAAGGTCCTGCTGTCCGACGAGGCCACCAGCGCCCTCGACCCGGAGACCACCCGCTCGATCCTGGCGCTGCTGCGCGACCTGAACCGGCAACTCGGCCTGACCGTCCTGCTCATCACCCACGAGATGGACGTCGTGAAGTCGGTCTGCGACTCGGCCGCCCTCATGGAGAACGGGCGCATCGTCGAGTCGGGCACGGTCAGCGAGCTGCTGGCGACCCCCGGCTCCGAGCTGGCCGCCGCGCTCTTCCCGCTCGACGGCGAGGCCTCCGGTGAGGACCGCACCGTCGTCGACGTCACCTTCCAGGGCGAGAGCGCCACCCAGCCCGTCATCTCGCAGCTCGCCCGCACCTACAACATCGACATATCGATCCTCGGCGCCGCCATCGACACCGTCGGCGGCCTCCAGGTCGGCCGGATGCGCATCGAGCTGCCCGGCCGCTACGAGGACAACGTCGTACCGATCGGCTTCCTGCGCGAGCAGGGCCTCCAGATCGACGTCCCGGGCCATGAGTCCGAACTGGTGAAGGAAGGTGCGAAGTGACCTGGTCCGAGATGCAGCCCCTGCTGGAGCAGGCGTGTTGGGACACGCTCTACATGGTCGGCTGGTCCACGCTCATCGCCGTCGTCGGCGGACTGCCGCTCGGCGTCCTGCTGGTCCTGACCGACCGCGGCGGCCTGCTCCAGAACCTCGCCGCGAACAAGGTCATCGGGCAGGTCGTGAACATCGCCCGCTCCCTGCCGTTCATCATCCTGATGGTCGCGCTGATGGGCTTCACCCGCTCGATCACCGGGACGACCATCGGTGTCGAAGCGGCCATCGTGCCGCTCGCCGTCGGCGCCATCCCGTTCTTCGCGCGCCTGGTCGAGACGGCCGTCCGCGAAGTGGACCACGGGCTCGTCGAGGCCGTGCAAGCCATGGGCGGCAACACCTGGACCGTCGTCCGCAAGGTGCTCGTCCCCGAGTCCCTGCCGTCGCTGATCTCCAGCACCACCACCACGATCGTCGCCCTCATCGGCTACTCCGCCATGGCGGGCACGGTCGGCGCCGGAGGCCTCGGAGACATCGCCATCCGCTACGGCTACCAGCGCTTCGAGACCCAGCTGATGTGGATCACCGTCGCGATCCTCGCCGTCGTCATCTCGGTCATCCAGTTCGCCGGCGACTACGCGGCCCGCTCCCTGCACCGCCGCGGCGCCCACTCGGGGCCCGCCCCCAAACTGTGGCTGCTCAAAGCCGCCTCCTGAACTCCCCGTACACCCACAACGGGGTCGCACCACCGCAAGGTCATAAGGAAAGGCACTTTTCGTGCGTAACACCGCCAGGATCACCACTGCCGTTCTCGCCGCCGGAGCCCTCACCCTCGGGCTCAGCGCCTGCGGTGCGGACAGCGCCGACACCGACGGACCCCTGATCGTCGCCGCCAGCCCCGTCCCGCACGCCGAGATCCTCAACTTCGTCAAGGACAACCTGGCGAAGAAGGAGGGCCTCGACCTTCAGGTCAAGGAGTTCACCGACTACGTCACGCCGAACACGGCGACGCAGGACGGCTCCGTCGGCGCCAACTACTTCCAGAACAAGCCGTACCTCGACGACTTCAACAAGAAGAACGGCACCGACATCGTGCCGGTCGTCACGGTCCACCTGGAGCCGCTCGGCCTGTACTCCCACAAGGTCAAGAAGGCCGACGACCTGAAGAGCGGTGCGACCGTCGCCGTCCCCAACGACACGGTCAACGAGGCCCGCGCCCTCAAGCTCCTCGCCGCACACGGGATCATCACCCTCAAGGCAGGCGTCGGCAACGAGGCGACCCCCTCCGACATCACCAAGAACCCCAAGAACCTCAAGTTCAAGGAGCTGGAGGCGGCCCAGACCCCGCGCTCCCTCGACGACGTGGACGCCGCCGTGGTCAACGGCAACTACGCCATCGAGTCCGACCTCAAGCCCTCCAAGGACGCGCTCGTCCTGGAGTCCCCGAAGAACAACCCCTACGGCAACTTCATCGCCGTGAAGAAGGGCAACGAGGACGACCCGCGGGTGAAGAAGCTCGCGAAGCTCCTCACCTCGCCCGAGGTGAAGAAGTTCATCCAGGACAAGTACGCCGGCTCCGTGCTCGCCTCCTTCTGAGCCCACGTCCGGCACCCGCGCGCACGGGGCCCTTCCCCCACCCGGTGGGGAGGGTCCCGTGGTGCGGATCAGTGCTTTCATGCTGCATGCTGGGCAGTTCAGCATGCCCAGAAGGTTCACCGAAGGTTACGGAGCGGCGCATGACGAGCACCTTCCCCAACATCTCCATCAGCACGGAGCGGTTGGTGCTGCGTCCCCTCGACGAAGACGACGTCGGCTCCCTGACGGCGATGATGAACGACGAACAGGTGGCGGCCTGGACCTCCGTGCCCCAGCCCTTCACGGAGGACGGCGCACGCACCTGGATCACCGACTACGCCCCCACGCAGCGCACCGAGGGGCACGGCATCGACTTCGCCGTCACCGAGTTCCTCACCCAGCGCCTGGTCGGCGTCATCCAGCTCACCAAGACCAACTGGCACGTCCGCTCCACCGAGCTGTCGTACATCGTCGCCCCCTGGGCGCGCGGTGAGGGCTACGCCTCCGAGTCCGCCCTGGTCACCGCCCAGTGGCTCTTCACGGACCAGAAGTTCGAGCGCATCGAACTGCGCACGGCGGCCGACAACACCGCCTCCCAGCAGGTCGCGCAGAAGATCGGCTGTATCAGCGAGGGTGTGCTGCGCAACGCCTGCATAGCCCGGGCCCGTGCCGAGGACGGCACGTGGACCGAGGTACGCACCGACTTCATCGTCTGGAGCCTTCTCCCCGAGGACCTCGAAGGTGTGGGCGAGCAGCTGCGGGACGGTTTCACGTCCTTCGGCGACTGGAACTGACCGGAACCACCCGCAGGACGCCGGCGACGACACCGGCGCTCCCCCCGACACCTCCACCGGGTACCCTCACGGAGCCCGCCCCCGGGCTGCTCCCCACCACGCGACTCAGACCACCTGCTAAAACCCCTGGAGACTGACGACGATGGCCGACCGGGTCACGGTGATCGGCTGGGACGGCTCGCCGCTGACCGCCGCGGCGAGGGCCGCCCTGGGCGCCGCCACGCTCGTGGCCGGCGCCGCCCACCACCTGGCGCTCCCCGAGGTGCCCGCCGGTGCCGAGCGCATCCGTCTCGGAAGTGTCGCCCTCGCCGCCCGCCGCATCGCCGCCCACCGCGGCACGGCCGTCGTCCTCGCCGACGGCGACCCGGGCTTCTTCGGCGTCGTACGCACCCTCCGGGCCCCCGAGTTCGGCCTCGAGGTGGAGGTCGTCCCCGCCGTCTCCTCCGTCGCCGCCGCCTTCGCCCGCGCGGGCATGCCCTGGGACGACGCACAGGTGGTCGTCGCACACCCCCGCACACTGCGGCGGGCGGTCAACGTATGCCGAGCCCACACCAAAGTGGCAGTTCTCACCTCTCCCGGCGCCGGCCCCGCCGAACTCGGTCTGCTCCTCGAGGGAGTCCACCGCTCCTTCGTCGTCTGCGAGGAACTCGGCACCGCCCGCGAGCGGGTCTCCGTCGTCACCTCCGACAAGGCCGCCGACCACACCTGGCGCGACCCCAACGTCGTCATCGTCCTCGGCGGCCCGGCCCGGCCGGACACGGCGGGGGAGGCGGGCGGCTGGATCTCCGGCCGCGACCCGTCCGCCGGACCGCGCGGCTGGACCCTGCCCGCCGACACCTACGGCGTGCACCTCGGCGAGGGCGAGACCCAGTTGCTGCGCGCCTCCCAACTCGCGCACCTCGGGCCCCGCGTCGGCGACCTCGTCTGGGACATCGGCTGCGGCAGCGGCGCCTTCGCCGTCGAGGCCGCCCGTGCCGGTGCGGCCGTCCTCGCCGTCGACGGCGACCGGACCGCCTGCGCCCGCACCGACGCCACGGCCCGGCGCCTCGGCGTCCAGCTCCAGATCGTGCACGGCACCGCCCCACACATCCTGGAGAACCTTCCCGAACCGGACGTCGTCCGGGTCGGCGGCGGGGGAGCGGCCGTCGTCTCGGCGGTCGCCGACCGCCGCCCGCAGCGCATCGTCACGCACGCCGCCACCCGCGACGCCGCCGAACTCATCGGCCGCGACCTGACCGAGCACGGCTACCACGTCGAGTGCGCCCTCCTCCAGGCCGTCGAACTCGACACCAAGGCCTGGACGGAGAAGGAGCGGAGCGTCGCGTTCCTGCTCAGCGGCGTCCTGCCGAAGCGCGGCGCCTGACCCCGCGTCGGTCCCCACGACCGTCCCCGTGATCGGTTTGTCGTACCGCGCGCGGTAGGCTGGCCGATCGCTGCACCGCACAAGGACGCCCGGCGCTTCGTCGGTCAATGTCCGGAAAACCCGCCCGTTTTGGGGTGTGTGTGGTACGGCAGAACCGGAGGACGCGCAACGTGGCGCAGTCCACAGCGGAACCGTCGCGGATCAAGCTGCCGTGGGGGTGGTTCGACCGCGACAATGCCAGTGAATGGCTTTGTCGCCTTTTCCGGGCGGACCGTTCGTGCCGCTGGGGACGCACGCTCGTTCTTCACTGCGGGGCGGTCGGTGCGCCGTTCCGGGCGAGCTGGTCGTAGGAGCACTAACCGATGGGCGAGGGGTACGCATGACCGACACCGGCCAGGTCCCGGGCGAGGGACTGCCGGAGAGCGCAGGCATGGTGGAGCAGCCGGACGCCCCCGCGCCCGGTGCGTACGCCGACCTCTCCGAGACCGCCGCCGAGGACGACGACCTGCTGCTGCTGCCGGGCGCCCAGGGTGCCTGGGGCAACGAGGTCCCCCCGCCCGCGCCGGAGCCGGTCCAGGCGACCGCGCACCAGCCCGGGCCGCACGAGATCTCCGGCCGGGACAGCGGCTCGGTCGATCTCGGCGGTGTCCGTCTGCCCGACCCGCCGCCGATCCCGCCCATCACCCCGCGCCGGCCCCTGCACCTCGGTCCGCCGCTGCCCGACAGCTCGGCCAGCCCGGTCCGCTCCCTCGCCGACCGCGGCCCCGCGGACGCGCCGGTACGCCAGCCGGCACCGGCCGCCGCGGGCCCCGAGTACCTCGACGGCCCCCGCGCCTCCGAGACGCACACGCAGCCCGCCGCGCCCTGGGGCGCGCCGGTCACGCACCCGGCCCCGGTGGGCGCCGGGGCGGCGGCTGCGGAAACGGTTGTTCCGGCAACGGCACCGATGGGCACGGCCCAGACGGTCGCGACCCACGCGACGACGGAGACGAGCCACACGACCCCGCAGGCTCCGGCGTCGGTGCCCGCAGCGGCAGCGGCACCGGCCGCGCAGACCGCTGCCGTCGACCAGGCCGTGGTGCCGGCGGAGGCCCGGGCAGCGGAGGCCCAGGCAGCCGAGGCCGTCGCCGCTCAGGCTCCGACGGGTGACCCCGCTGCTGTGGGTGTCGGCCCGGACGGCGCTCAAGTCGCCGCCGCCGAGCAGGTCATGCCCGCAGCGGGCGCAGACGCCGTGGACGCGGGTCTGGACGCGGCGGCGGGCCGGGTGAGCGCCGCCCAGGCCGGACTGGCCGCCGCCGGTGAGGCCGCCGGTGTCGCCGAGGACCGGGCGGCCGTGGCCGGGCATCCGGTTCCCGAGCAGGGCGCCGCCGTCGTGGGCGACCCCGCCGTGACCGGCGCCGGTCCGGACGCGGGTCCGGTGACCGCCGCCGAGGGCGCGGCCGCTGTCGCCCCGGAGCAGGTTGCGCCGCTCCCTCCGGAAGCGGGGCCGGTCGTGGAGGGCCCCGCGCAGGCTGGTGAGTCCGGGGTGGCCGGTGGTTCTCCTGAGGGTTCCGTGCCGGAGGCCGCCGATGCGCAGGCCACGGAGGCCGTCGCCGAACAGGCCTTGGCGTCGGCTCCGGCTCCTGCTGCCGAGGCCGGGCAGGCCGCTGAGGCCGCCGCGTCCGTGGAGGCCGTCCCACTTCCTGAGGCGGCCCCGACCCTTCAGGCGGCCCCGACCCCTGAGGCGGTCCCGACCCCGACGGCCGCCCATGCCCCTGAGGCTGCCCCGCTCCCCGAGGCCGCCGCTGCGCCCGAGCCCGTCGCCGCCGCTGCCTCCGTGCCCGTCGCCGCCGCTGCGCCCGAGCCCGTCAGCGAGGAACCTGCCGCCCCGGAGGCGGTCGCCCAGACGCCGACTGCCGTCGCTTCCCCCGCTCCGCAGCACGTCGCGCCGGAGCCGCACATCACGGCCGAAGCGTCTGTGCCCCAGCCCCCGGCGACAACTGACGCCGTACCAGTCGCGCAGGAACCCGAGGCGTCGGTGCCACAACCCATCACTCCGGCCCCTGAGGCGCCCGGCCAGGAAACCGTTGCCCCGGCCGCTGAACCGGTCGTCGGCCAGGAGGCGACTGCCCCTGCCGCGGAACCGGTCGGCCAGGAAGCAGGCCTTCCGGCGGCCGAGACGGCCCTCGCCCCGGAGCCGACTCCGGCCTCCGAGACGGCCCTCGCCCCGGAGCCGACTCCGGCCGTCGAGGCCGTCGCCGCCCCGGACCCGGCCCAGGCCCCGGAACCTGCGCCCCGGGCTGCCGTGCCCGCCGACGCACCGGCCCCCGCCGACCCCGCCGTGCCCGCCTCCCCGGACACCGTCCAGGACGCGACCGCACCGGCTCAGGCCGGCCCCGCAACGGCCCAGCCCGAGCCCACCGCCCAGGCTCCCGAGCCCACCGCCCAGGTTCCCGAAACCCCCGCACCGGTACCCGAGGCACCCGTGCCCGCCCTCACCCCTGTGCCCACCCCCGCTGCCGAAGCCGTCGAGCCCGACCCGACCCCCCAGGTGGCCGACACCGACACCCCGGCGCCCACCCCCGAGGACGTCACCGTCGTACTCCCGGACCCGTCCGCGGACGAGCAGCCGGGGCAGCCCGGAGAGCCCGAACAGCCGGTACAGGGCCCGCAGCAGTCGCAGCCGGTGACCCCCGGGACGCCGGAGAACCCGGCGCCCGCGATCACCGTCCCGGCACCCCGCGACGGTGACACCGACCTCGCACAGAACGCCGACGACCTGGACACCCGGGGCGCCGAACAGGAAGACCTGGCCGACCAGGAACGCCGAGAAGAGAGCGCGGCCGCAGTGGCAGAAGCCCGACAGTCCACCGGCCCCGCGGCCCCCGGCTACGGCCCGGCCGAGCGCGAGGCCGTTCTGAAGGTCATGCGTGAACGCCGCGACATCCGCAACGGCTTCCGCAGCGACCCGATCCCGCACGAGGTACTGCTCCGCGTCCTGGAGGCCGCCCACCACGCGCCTTCCGTCGGCCACTCGCAGCCGTGGGACTTCGTCGTCATCCGCTCCGCCGACACCCGACGGGCGATGCACGAACTCGCCATGCGCCAGCGTGACGCCTACGCGAAGTCCCTCCCCAAGGGGCGGGCGAAGCAGTTCAAGGAACTGAAGATCGAGGCCATCCTCGACACGCCGGTGAACATCGTGGTCACCGCAGACCCGACCCGCGGCGGCCGCCACACCCTGGGCCGCCACACCCAGCCGCAGATGGCCCCCTACTCGGCGGCCCTGGCCGTGGAGAACCTCTGGCTCGCCGCCCGTGCCGAAGGCCTCGGGGTCGGCTGGGTCAGCTTCTTCGACGAGCGCGAGACGGTCCGTGCCCTCGGCCTGCCCGAGCACCTGGAGATCATCGCCTACCTGTGCGTCGGCTACGTCGACGAATTCCCGGACGAGCCCGAGCTGTTGCAGGCCGGCTGGTCCAAGCGCCGCCCATTGTCCTGGGTCGTGCACGAAGAGACATACGGCCGCCGTGCCCTGCCCGGAGAGGAACCCCACGACCTGCTCGCCGAGACCGTCGCGCAGATCCGCCCGCTGGACGCCAAGGCGCTCGGCGAGGCGTGGGAGCGCCAGAAGCGTATGACCAAGCCGGCCGGTGCGCTGGGCATGCTGGAGATCATCTCCGCGCAGTTGTCCGGCCTGTCCCGTCAGTGCCCGCCGCCCATCCCGGAGCCCGCGGCCGTCGCCATCTTCGCGGGCGACCACGGTGTGCACGCCCAGGGCGTCACCCCGTGGCCGCAGGAGGTCACGGCCCAGATGGTGGCCAACTTCCTGGGCGGAGGCGCCGTCTGCAACGCCTTCGCCACCCAGGTCGGTGCCGAGGTGTGCATCGTGGACGTGGGTGTCGCCGCCGACCTCCCGGCCACCCCCGGTCTGCTGCCCCGCAAGATCCGTGCCGGTACGTCGGACCTGACGACCGGCCCCGCGATGACCCGCGAGGAGGCCACGCAGGCCATCGAGGTCGGCATCGAGACCGCCCGCGACCTGGTCGCCGCCGGTAACAAGGCTCTGCTGACCGGTGAGATGGGCATCGCGAACACCACCGCGTCCGCCGCTCTGATCTCCGTCTTCACGGGTGCGGACCCGGCGGAGGTCACCGGCCGGGGCACGGGCATCAACGACGAGACCCTCGCCCGCAAGACCGAGGTCGTCCGCCGCGCCCTGGAGCTGCACCAGCCGGACCCGGCCGACCCCATCGGCGTGCTCGCCGCGATCGGCGGCTTCGAGCACGCGGCCATCGTCGGCCTCCTCCTCGGCGGCGCCTCCCTGCGCACGCCGGTGATCCTGGACGGCGTCAGTGCCGGCGCCGCCGCCCTGGTCGCCCGCGCGATCGCCCCCGAGGTCCTGGCCGCGTGCATCGCGGGCCACCGCAGTGCCGAGCCCGGCCACGTCGCCGCGCTCAACAAGCTGGGCCTGCGCCCCCTGGTCGACCTCGACCTGCGTCTCGGCGAGGGCACCGGCGCACTGCTCGCCCTCCCGCTGGTCCAGAGCACGGCCCGGGCGATGCACGAGGTGGCGACGTTCGATTCGGCAGGCGTGACGGAGAAGTAGGGCTCCAGCCGTCCCCGCGGATCCGTGGGCGGACGTTCCGCAGACCGGAGCGCCCGCCCACGGCCACGGCTCCCCACCTCGCGGACCCTGGACCCACGGCCCTCCCGCCCCGGACCACCCTGCCCGACACCCCGCGAAACGCCCCTCGCCGGCGCCCCGGTGCCCAGCTACTGGACCGCCTGGGCCACGCTCCCTCCCGCCCATTAAAATCCGCACGTCAGGGCACTGAACACCGCCGCAACAGGAGTCGCCCCTCATGGCCGAACACCCCGCCTACCCCGTAGGCCTCCGTCTCGCCGGCCGTCGTGTGGTCGTTCTCGGCGGCGGCCAGGTCGCCCAGCGCCGCCTTCCGGCGCTGATCGCGGCGGGCGCGGACCTCCTCCTCGTGTCCCCGGAGGCCACCCCCTCGGTCGAGGCCATGGCGGACGCCGGTGAGATCACCTGGCACAGGCGTGCCTACCAGGAGGGCGACCTCGCCGACGCCTGGTACGCCCTGATCGCCACCAGCGACACCGAAGCGAACAACAGGGCGTCGGCCGAGGCGGAACGCCACCGTGTCTGGTGCGTCCGGTCCGACGACGCCGACCTCGCGACCGCCTGGACCCCGGCCACCGGCCACAGCGAGGGCGTCACGATCGCCGTCCTCACCACCGACGCCAAGGGACGCGACCCCCGCCACACCGCCGCCGTCCGCGACGCGGTCGTCGAGGGTCTGCGGGACGGCACGCTCGTCGCACCGCACTACCGCACCCGCACCCCCGGGGTCGCCCTGGTCGGCGGCGGGCCCGGCGACCCGGACCTGATCACCGTGCGCGGCCGGCGCCTGCTCGCGGAGGCGGACGTGGTCATCGCGGACCGCCTCGGCCCGCGTGACCTCCTCGCCGAACTGCCGCCCCACGTCGAGGTGATCGACGCGGCGAAGATCCCCTACGGCCGCTTCATGGCCCAGGAGGCCATCAACAACGCGCTGATCGAGCACGCGAAGCAGGGCAAGTCGGTCGTCCGGCTGAAGGGCGGCGACCCGTACGTCTTCGGCCGCGGCATGGAGGAGCTCCAGGCCCTCGCCGAGGCCGGCATCCCCTGCACGGTCGTCCCCGGCATCTCCAGCTCGATCTCGGTCCCGGGCGCGGCCGGCATCCCGGTCACCCACCGCGGCGTCGCTCACGAGTTCACCGTGGTCAGCGGCCATGTCGCACCCGACGACGAGCGGTCCCTGGTCGACTGGCCGTCCCTGGCCCACCAGACCGGCACGCTGGTGATCCTCATGGGCGTCGACAAGATCGGGAAGATCGCCGAGACGCTGGTCGCCCACGGAAAGCCGGCCGGCACCCCCGTCGCCCTCGTCCAGGAGGGCACGACCGCCGCCCAGCGCCGCGTCGACGCGACCCTCGCGACGGTCGCGGAGACCGTACGGACCGAGGATGTGAGGCCCCCGGCGGTCATCGTCATCGGCGAGGTCGTGAAGGTCGGCCCCCCGGCCCCCGCGACAAGCGAGTAACCCCGGGTAACCAACCCGTCCCGAGCCGTTGGCACCACACCCAGGACAAGGCAGTATCACCCTGTGGCCGATCTCATCACCGTCGAGGATCCCGACGACCCGCGTCTGCGCGACTACACCGGCCTGACCGACGTGGAGCTGCGCCGCAGGCGCGAACCCGCGGAGGGCCTGTTCATCGCCGAGGGCGAGAAGGTCATCAGAAGGGCCAAGGAAGCCGGCTACGAGATGCGGTCCATGCTGCTCTCGGCCAAGTGGGTCGACGTCATGCGTGACGTCATCGACGAACTGCCCGCCCCGGTCTACGCCGTCAGCCCGGAGCTCGCCGAGCAGGTCACCGGCTACCACGTGCACCGCGGCGCGCTGGCCTCCATGCAGCGCAAGCCCCTGCCCACGGCCACCGACCTGCTGCGGACCGCCCGCCGCGTCGTCGTCATGGAGTCGGTCAACGACCACACCAACATCGGGGCGATCTTCCGGTCGGCCGCCGCCCTCGGCATGGACGCCGTCCTGCTGTCGCCCGACTGCGCCGACCCGCTCTACCGTCGCAGCGTGAAGGTCTCCATGGGCGCCGTCTTCTCCGTCCCGTACGCCCGTCTGGACACCTGGCCCAAGGGGCTGGAGTCGGTGCGGGAGGCGGGCTTCACCCTGCTCGCCCTCACCCCCGACGAGAAGGCCCGGCCCCTCGACGAGGCCGCTCCGCACACCATGGACCGTGTGGCCCTCATGCTCGGGGCGGAGGGCGACGGCCTGTCCACCCAGGCCCTGGTCGCCGCCGACGAGTGGGTCCGCATCCCCATGTCCCACGGCGTCGACTCCCTCAACGTGGGGGCGGCGGCCGCTGTGGCCTTCTACGCCGTGGCCACCGGCAGGCCCACGGTCTAGGGCCGGCCGTGGAGCAGCGCGACGCGATCGTGGCCGTACTCCGGCGCGGAGAGCGTCTCCTGGCGATCCGGCGCGGCCCGGCCGTCGCCCGGCCCGGCTACTGGCAGCCCGTCAGCGGCAAGGTCGAGCCGGACGAGACCCAGGAGCAGGCGGTCGTACGGGAGGTCCACGAGGAGGTCGGCCTCACCGTCGTACCGGTGGCGAAGGTCTGGGAGTCGGAGACCGACGACCACCGTTTCCGTCTCCACTGGTGGACCGCCCGCGCGGACTCTGGCGACGTGCTTCCCGACCCGGGCGAGGTGGCGGAGACCCGCTGGGTCACCCCGCGTGAATTCCTGGCACTGGACCCGGTCTTCGACGGTGACCGCGAGTTCTTCGAACGGATCCTGCCGCAGCTGTGACACCCCGCTGAAGCCGGGCGTCGCCCCACGGCCCAGTCGCGCGGCCCGGATCCTACGGCTCGAAGTGCCGTGGGCGTTCGACCTGCTGGACGTGCTCCTGCCGTACGCCGTCCCCGTCGCCGAGCCCCCGCGCCGGACCCTGGCAGCCCTGCACCAGGGCGATGCCGACGGCCACCAGCAACGTCACCACGACGAACACGAACAGCCGCTGCCGCAGCAACCGCGGATTGGCGGGTCGCAGTCGGGTCCCCGTGTTCCTGGACGCCGGACGCCCGGTGCCGCTGTGCGGGGCGGGGCGTCCGCCGCTGCCCGGCCGCGACCCGTCGCGCCCGGTGGGCGTCGGCCGTGACCCCGACCGGGACGCGGTGCCGCCCCGGGCGGTACCGGGCCCGCGCGCCGGGTTCCTGCTCCGGCTTCCGCTCCCCGTCGACCGGTTCCCGCCCCGCGTACCGGCCCCGCTCTGGGACGCCGTACCGTCCGGCGCATGGCCGTCCCGGGAGGGTGCGGAACCCCGTGGCGGGGGAGTGGCCCTGCCCCGCTGGGCCCCGGACGTGCCGGAACCGTGCTGCGCCGGGGGACGCCGGGTCCGCTCGGGATAGGTGTCGACGGGCCGGTCGCCCTCGGCGCCGCGCGGCGCGGGCGGCCGTACGCCGGCCAGGTCCTGTGACTCCCGGGCCGCGATCTCCTTGAGACGCAGCGACAGTTGGAGCGTGCTGGGGCGCTCCTCGGGATCCTTCGCCAGACACGCCCGGACGAGCGGCGCCAGCGCGTCGGGCACACCGTGCAACTGCGGCTCCTCGTGCACCACGCGGTACAGCATCACCTCGGAACTGCCGTGCCCGAAGGGCGAGTCGCCCATCGAGGAGTACGCGAGCGTGGCACCGAGCGAGAACACGTCCGTGGCGGGGGTGACGGCGGCCCCGCGCACCTGCTCCGGCGCGAGGAAGCCGGGCGAGCCGACCGCCGTGCCGACATGGGTGAGCGTGGAGGCGCCGGTGGCCCAGGCGATGCCGAAGTCGATGATCCGCGGCCCCTTCGGGGACAGCAGGATGTTGGACGGCTTCAGGTCCCGGTGCACCACCCCGGCCTCGTGCACCGCGACCAGGCCCTCCGACAGGGCGGCACCCACGGCCGCGACATCGGCCGCGCCGAGCGGTCCCTCGGCCGCGACCTTGTCGTGCAGGGACGGGCCGGGCACGTACTGGGTGGCGAACCAGGGGCGGTCCGCGTCGAGGTCGGCCGCCACCAGCCGGGCCGTGCAGCCCCCGCGGATCCGCCGGGCCGCCGAGACCTCACGGGCGAACCGGGAGCGGAACTCCTGGTCCTCCGCCAGGTCGGGGCGGATGACCTTGAGCGCGACCCGCTGCCCCTTCTTGTCGGAGCCCAGGTAGACCACGCCCATCCCGCCCGCGCCGAGCCGTCTGTGAAGCTTGAACGAGCCGACGACGCGCGGGTCCTCGCGCCTCAGGCGCATCATCGCCATGTTCATCCCCGCTGCCCGGTCCTGTGACGAGCCACAGCTTACGTTTCCACGGCCGCCCGCGCGCAGAGGCCGCGCCCTCTCGGCGTGATGGATTGTCAGTGGTGGGCGGGAGACTTGAAGAGTGGTCAGGGAAGGCGCGAAGAGGCGGACTTCGCGTGAAGAGTGACCTCAACCACCCTTCGCAGAAGGGGGATTGCTCCTGCGCAAGGTGATCGTGTGGAGATGGCTCGGGGTGCGCGGGACACGACACGCACCTGCGAGGTCGCGGCGAGCAGGGCGGGCCGCAGGGCGGAGACGGCGGTACACCGAGGCCTCGTGGAAGTGAGCGAAGTCACCCGATGGGGGTCCCTCGCACCGTTCAGGCGGCGGGGGAGAGACAGTCGTGCGTACCGCCCGCTTCATGGCGAATCGGGTGCTCGCGCTCGTGGAACAGCCCGTTCCGCGGGAGGGGGGCTCGGACAAAGAGGGGTGATCCAGGCGTCCCGTCGGGGAAGACCCTGAGTCCCGCGCCCTCGTCTCCACCCAGGGGAGTACATCGCAGGTGGCGGCTCATCCTCGGGGAGGCCCGGCAATCGGTACGAGGGCATGACGCCGCGGAGGGGCCGGACGCCTAGATTTGAGGTCAAGCGGCGGGTGGCAGCACTCGTCCCCCGAGGTCAGACGCCCGCCGCTGCCAACGACAACTGAGAACGGTCAGGAGAGGGACCATGGCCCAGACGGCACCGCGGACACTGCTCCGCGAGGAGGGACGCAAGGCATACGCCGCCGCGTTCCGCCCCCGCCGCACGGGCCGCCGCCACCCGCTGGTGGCGACGCTGATGGCCCTTCCCCTGGCGGTCCTGCTCCTCCTCGTCTTCGACGGGTGGGAGACAGTGGCCACACAGGCGTCGTCCGTGGGCGAGATGCTGGGGCGCTGAGCGGCGACCCCAGGCCCGGAAGAGCGGTCCGGGCGGGGACATCACACCCATGAAACCCCGTGGGGACGGGGGTGCGGCGGACGGCACAGATGCCGGCGCAGCTGGGGAGCTGCGCCGGCATTGCTTTTCCCACAGCCGGCCATCCCACCTCACCGGTATCCAGGCCCGGGCATGCCGGGGGCCCGCTTCCGGTTGTTCCTGACACCGCGCACCCCGCCGCCCGTACTCTCACACCGTGACCTCCGCCCCCCTCGTGCACGCGCTCACCCTCAGGGCCCGAGCGGCCGCCCACGCCCGCTCGTCGGCCTGCCCCTGCGGCGCGGCCACGCTCGCGGACCGCCCGGACGGCATCGTCGTACGCCACGCGGACACCGTCGCCAAGGCGCACCCGCCGGACAGCGACCCGGCCGAACTGCGCGCCCGCCTCCGTGTGGCCGCCCGCCTTCCCGGCATCCTTCTGCCGCCTCTCCCGCCCTCCCCGGTCACCCTGCACGGCCGCCTCGTGACGTTCTGGCCGTACGGCACTCCCGTGGACCCGGACGACCCGGACGCCGCCCCCTGGGAAGCGGCCGCCACCCTCCTCGCCCGCCTCCACCGCACCCCGCTCCCACGGGGCCTGCCCCCCATGCGCGGCCCCGTCAAGGCGGCCCGGGCCATGGCCCGGCTGCGCGAGGCCGGCCCGCACCCGGCCGCCGTCCCCGTCCTGCGGGCCTGGGCCACCCTCCCGCCCTGGGCCCGCGGCGAGGCGCCGATGCCGCACTCCGGCGCCCTCTGCCACGGCGACCTCCACCTCGGCCAGCTCATACGCCGCCCCGCGCCCGACGGCCCCTGGCTGCTGATCGACGTGGACGACCTGGGCGCCGGTGTCCCCGCCTGGGACCTCGCCCGCCCCGCGGCCTGGTACGCCTGCGGCCTGCTCCCACCCGGGGAGTGGGACCGGTTCCTCACCGCCTACCGGGAGGCCGGCGGCCCGGCCGTACCCGCCGAGGGCGACCCCTGGCCCGCTCTCGACGTCGCCGCCCGGGCCCTCACCGCGCAGACCGCGGCCCGGGCCGTCGCCAAGGCGGTCGAGGCCGGCCGGCCGCTGGACGAGGTGGAGCGGTCGGTCGTGGACGCCTGTGACCGAATGGCTACCGTCCCGCCACAGTTGACGCCGGAGCACGCGAAGTAGGGTGCAACCGAGCACAGCGGGACAGAGTCTGTCCTGGCGACACCTGAAGCAGGACCGACCGGCGAGGAGTTGAACGACCATGCAGTGTCCGAAGTGCCACGCACCGATGCACACGTACAACCGCAACGGCGTACAGATAGAGCAGTGCAGCGGCTGCCGCGGCATCTTTCTCGACTACGGCGAACTGGAGTCCCTGACCCGCCTGGAGTCCCAGTGGTCCCAGGCCGCCCCGCCGCCCCCGCCCGCTCCGCAGGCCTACCCCGCCCCGCCGGCCCCCGCCTGGGGCGCCCCGCACGGAGGCCACGGACATCACGGCCACCATGGACACCACCGCCACAAGAGCTTCGGGCACATGCTGTTCTCGTCCTGAGTCATGGCACGACAGGAGCCCCCGGCCGCGAACGGCCGGGGGCTCCTGTGTGATGTGGACGATACTGGGATTGAACCAGTGACCTCTTCCGTGTCAGGGAAGCGCTCTCCCGCTGAGCTAATCGTCCTCGGGACCATGAACACGGACCGCATCCGGTCATGGGCACTGCGTGCGCGATACTGGGATTGAACCAGTGACCTCTTCCGTGTCAGGGAAGCGCTCTCCCGCTGAGCTAATCGCGCGGGTAAGGATCTTGAAAGATCCAGTGGACGATACTGGGATTGAACCAGTGACCTCTTCCGTGTCAGGGAAGCGCTCTCCCGCTGAGCTAATCGTCCTTGGAGGTGGAGACGGGATTTGAACCCGTGTAGACGGCTTTGCAGGCCGTTGCCTCGCCTCTCGGCCACTCCACCAGGAGTGTAGGGGACCGGGAAGCCCCCTCTTCCTTCGAGCGGACGACGAGGTTCGAACTCGCGACCTCAACCTTGGCAAGGTTGCGCTCTACCAACTGAGCTACGTCCGCCTGTCGTTTCGGTCCGCTCTCGCGGCCCGGCGACGTGTTGAACTCTAGCGGATACCGGGGCCAGTACAAAAACGCGTTTGTGCAGCGTGCTGCGCCTCCCCTGCTCAGGGAGGTCACAGGGCCGCGCGACGGGACATCCCCGGGTCACCTTTGAGACACCCGCCCTAGACTCGACTCCGTGCTCGACCTCCCTCCTCTCGCCCGCTTCGGCCACCGCGTCGCCACCGGGCTCCTCGACGTCACCGACGATCCCGAAGCCCTGGAGTCCAGCGGCTTCTGGGCCGTCTGCGCCGACTTCGAGGGCCGTCTGACCTGCGCCCGCTTCGCGCGGATCAGGACGGCGGACGTGCCCGCCGCGGCCCCCGGCGCATGGCACGGCCCGGCCGTCGGTGACTGGACGTCCTCGCTCGACCGCGCCACGTACACGTCCGGGGTGCGGAGGATCCGTGACCACATCGCGGCCGGCGAGGTCTACCAGGCGAACCTGTGCCGGGTGCTGTCCGCGCCCGTCCCGCCCCGCGCCGACGTGGACGCCCTCACCGCACTGCTCGCCCGCGGCAACCCGGCCCCCTACGCGGGGACGATCCGCCTGCCCGGGCACGGTGTGGAGATCGCCACCGCCTCGCCCGAACTGTTCCTGCGGCGCGACGGCCGGGTCGTCGAGTCCGGACCGATCAAGGGCACCGGCAGGACGGAGGCCGACCTGCTGGAGAAGGACTACGCCGAGAACGTCATGATCGTGGACCTCGTCCGCAACGACATCGGACGGGTGTGCGCCACGGGCAGTGTGTCGGTGCCCGACCTGTGCGCCGTCGAGAAGCACCCGGGGCTGGTCCATCTCGTCTCGACGGTCCGCGGCGAGCTGGCCGACGGGGCGGGCTGGGCCGAGCTGCTCGGCGCCGCCTTCCCGCCCGGCTCGGTCACCGGCGCGCCCAAGTCCAGCGCGCTGCGGATCATCGACGCCCTGGAGACGGCGCCCAGGGGCCCGTACTGCGGCGGGATCGGCTGGGTCGACGCCGACCGGGGGACCGGCGAGCTCGCCGTCGGCATTCGTACCTTCTGGATCGACCGGACCGCCGGCATGCTGCGCTTCGGTACGGGAGCGGGCATCACCTGGGGTTCCGACCCCGAGGGGGAGTGGCGGGAGACCGAGCTCAAGGCGTCCCGGCTGCTCGCGATAGCGTCGGGAACGTACGAGGTGAGTGGAGAGGACCTGACGTGAAGATCTGGCTCGACGGCGGACTGCAGGACATCGACTCCGCCCGCGTCTCCGTCTTCGACCACGGGCTGACCGTGGGCGACGGCGTCTTCGAGACCGTGAAGGCCGTGAACGGCCTGCCGTTCGCCCTCACCCGGCACCTCGACCGGCTGACCCGCTCCGCACGCGGCCTCGGGCTGCCGGACCCGGACCACGACGAGGTGCGCCGCGCCTGCGCCGCCGTCCTGGAGGCCGGTCCCGTACCGCTCGGCCGGCTGCGCATCACGTACACCGGCGGCCACGGCCCCCTCGGCTCCGACCGCGGTGACCACGGCCCGACCCTCGTCGTCGCCCTGGGCGAGACGACGCGGCGCCCCGACTCCACCGCCGTGATCACCGTGCCCTGGACCCGCAACGAGCGCGGCGCGCTCACCGGCCTGAAGACCACCTCGTACGCCGAGAACGTCGTCGCTCTGGCCCGTGCCCGTGAACAGGGCGCCTCCGAAGCCCTGTTCGCCAACACCGTGGGGCAGCTGTGCGAGGGCACCGGGTCGAACGTCTTCGTCGTCCTCGACGGCGAGATCCACACGCCGCCGCTCGCCTCCGGCTGCCTCGCCGGCATCACACGTGCGCTGACGGCCGAATGGACCGGCGCGAAGGAGACCGACCTGCCGCTTGACGTCCTGGAACGGGCCGAGGAGATCTTCCTGACGTCCACCCTGCGGGACGTGCAGGCCGTGCACCGCGTCGACGGCCGTGAGCTGCCCGGCGCGCCCGGCCCGGTGACCGTCAAGGCCATGCGGATCTTCGAGGAGCGGGCGGGGAACGACCTCGACCCCTGACAGCCCCCGCAAATTCGGCTGACCACGGCCGTGGTTGCGGGTAGAACACCCCTGATGACCACGACCCTGCGGCCGACCGAGCCGCTTCAGCAGAACGCCGACGGGACGCGCTCACGCCGCTACCAGGTGTGCGTGAACAGCCGTCCCGTGGGGGCGATACACCTCGGCACGCATCCCGTGTTCGGCGACGCGGTGGCCCGGATCATGAAGCTGCACATCGAGGAACCGGACCGCGGGCGGGGCCGGGCCACGGTCGCCGCGCTCGCCGCGGAGGAGGTGGCGCGCGGCTGGGGGTGCCGCCGCATCGAAGTCTCGGTCCCGGCCGCCTCCGGGGCCGGGCTCCGGCTCGCCACTGCGCTCGGCTACGTCGTCCGCAACCGCGGCATGGAGAAGGCCCTCGGCGACACCCCGCCGGAGCTGCCGGAGGGCAGCCGCGCCCGGCCCATGACCGACGCGGAGTTCGGCCCCTGGCTGGAGAAGGGCCTGGAGGACTACGCGCACAGCTGGATGGAGCGGGGCGTCCCGGAGGCCGAGGCCCGGGCCAAGTCCGAGCGCGACCACGCCACCCTGCTGCCCGACGGGCTCGCCACCTCCGGCATGCTCATCAGCGTCGTCGAGCACCTGGGTACACCGGTGGGCACGCTGTGGCTGGCGGTGCGCGAGGGCAGCGCGTTCGTCTTCGACGTCGAGACCGACGCCGCCCACCGGGGGAAGGGCCACGGCCGCACCCTGATGCTGCTCGCCGAGGCCCAGACGATCGCCGAGGGCAGGCGGACCCTCGGTCTCAACGTCTTCGCCGGCAACGCCCCCGCCGAGCGGCTCTACGACTCACTCGGCTACACGACCACGCAGTACGCCATGTACAAGCCGCTGTTGTAGCGGCCCGGGAGCCGGGGCCGGGCCAGGGGAGGTCAGTGTTCCGGCCCGGCCAGCAGCCGGTCCGCGATCTCCTCGATCCGCTCGCGCAGCCCCTCCTGACTCTTGCCGCCGTCGAGCCGCTCACCGCCGATGACGTACGTCGGGGTGCCGGTCACGCCGATCGCCTTGCCCTCGGCCTGGTCGGCGTCCACGAACAGGATGTGCCGGCCGTCGATCAGCGCGGTGTCGAACTCCTCGGCGTCCAGGTCCAGTTCGCGGGCCAGCTCGACCAGGAAGGATTCCCCCCGACGCCCCAGCTCCTCGACCCGGCCGAGCAGCGCCTCGACGTACGGCCACCCCCGGCCCTGCTCCCACGCCTCCTCGGCGGCCTGGGCGGCGGCGAAGGCGTGCTTGTTCTTCTCCAGCGGGAAGTGCCGCAGCCGCAGCTCCAGACGCTCCCCGTAGCGGGCGCGCAGGGCACGGAGATCGTCCAGCGCGGTGCGGCAGTCCGGGCACTGGAGGTCGCACCAGACCTCGAGGACGGGGGCGGCGGAACGGTCGGAGGAGGAGTCGCTCATACCGACAGTCTTCCAGCAGGTGGCGCCGGGGGCGCAGCCCGCACCGGCACCCGCGGAGGAGGTGACCCGGAGATGTCCCTGATGTCGTTGGCGGAGCATGGCCCGCCGGGGTGCCGCGGGTGCAGGATGGAAGGGACGAAGTGCCCCGCCCCGACCGCCTGACGCCTGGAGGACCGGATGATTGCCGAGACCGTCTGCTCCGCCGTGTCCGCGGCGGGCCTGGGCATCGCGGTCGTCACGGCGTACCGCAAGCGCTACCTCACCGCGGTCCGTATCGCGGCCTACTCCCTCGTGCCGATCGGCCTGGTGATGACGGGCGTCGTCGAGTGGCTGGCCGACACCGCGTTCAGCCCGACGGCCTGGGCCGGGTTCGGGGTGCTCGGTGTGGCCTGGGTGCTCTTCATGACCACACGGGCCGTGGAGCGCCGGCGCGGCGGCACCCGCAAGGAGCGCCGGGCAGCGGCCCGCGCGGCCGGCGGCCCCGATGCGGTGGCACCCGCCTCGGCGCCCTCCCTGGGGCAGGGCGCCCGCCCGGCGACCCGGCCCGCGCCGGCCTCCAGGGGCGAGGACGACTTCAGCGACATCGAGGCCATCCTCAAGAAGCACGGCATATGACGACCGCCCCGCCCGGGGCTGAATCGTCACAGTGGGTCCGTCGGCGCGCGAAAGTGATCACAACCCGAACCGGACCTCGCGCAATCGGCACACTCCCGCACGTTACGGGGGCAGTGATCGCGTGCGGCGGGGCGACTGCGCCATCATCGCCGCGAGATGCTGCACACGACGAAACAGAGCCACCCCGCACCGCCGCAGGACGAGGTACGTCCTCAGCGGGACGAGCCCTTTCTCCCACGGGACGAGCCAGGTCCCCGGCAGGACGAGCCGCGCGGTTGCCTCTTCGCCCTCTCCCAGCCACCACTGATGATCTTCCTTGCGGTGATCGGGAGTCTGCTGCTCATGGCCTCGTTGCACGACCTGCTGCTGCTGTGAGCCTGACCCGCGGTACCCGGCGCCACCCGCCGGGGCCGCGCCGGCATCGACGGTCTCCGCGGCCCGGCGGCCCTGGCGCCCGCCGGGCCTGACGGACGGCGGTCAGCCCGCCGCCTCCTTGCGGCGCGCGCGGTACGCGGCCACATGCAGACGGTTTCCGCAGGTGCGGCTGTCGCAGTAGCGCCGCGAGCGATTGCGGGAGAGGTCGACGAAGGCACGCCGGCAGTCCGGCGCCTCGCACCTCCGCAGCCGCTCCTGCTCGCCGGCGACCACGAAGAACGCCAGGGCCATCCCGCAGTCGGCGGCCAGGTGGTCGGCGACGGAGGCACCGGGTGCGAAGTAGTGCACATGCCAGTCGTAGCCGTCGTGGTCCGTGAGCCGGGGTGTGGTGCCGGCGGCCGCCACCAGGTCGTTGATCTGGCCGGCGGCGGTCCTGGCGTCGGGGGCGGCGAAGACGATGGCGAAGCGTGAGCGGATCTTGCGCACCGCGGAGAGGTCGATCTCCGAGAGCACCCCGACATCGCTGATCTCGTGGTTCCGCACGAACTCCGCGAGGGTCGCCACGTCCGGCAGCCCGTCCGCCGCCGTGTCGTCCTCCGGTGCGGTGTTCACCAGATCGACCACGGTGTCGAGGGCGCACCGGGTGTCGTGGGTGATCAGCACGATTCGCTCCCTGGCCTGAGGGTCGGGCGGGCGCCCGCCGATGCTGGCCGATGGTAACGGCTCCACCACCACCGGACCGCCCACATGCCCGCACACGGCTTCGAATACAACGCCGGCGGACCGGCCATGGTTCCCGCGTGGTGAGGGTCGGGGCGAGCGGCGGCGGCGTACGCACGCGAACCGGCGCCGGACCGCGTGAGTCGCGGTATCGGCGCCGGTGTCATGCCGTATGCGGTTGTCCGAGCCCGAGCCGTCTCCCCGAGTCGACGGCGCCGGGCGGCTTTGTGGGTGCCTCGCCCTAGCTTTCCGCCAGGATGTGCGAGAGCTCCTGGTCGAGGTCGAAGTGCCGGTGTTCCGTGCCGGGCGGCACGGCGGCGTCGGTCCGCTTCAGGAAGGACTCCAGGGCCCGTGCCGGGGCCTCCAGCAGGGCCTCGCCCTCCGGCGAGCTCAGGGCGATGCACACGACGCCCTGACCGTGACTGCGCGACGGCCAGACGCGGACGTCGCCGGTGCCCGTGGGGCGGTGAAGCCCCTCGGCGAGGAGGTCGCGGGCGAACACCCACTCGACGGTTTCCTCGGCTCCGGTGTGGAAGGTGGCGTGCACGGCGTAGGGGTCGGCCGTGTCGTACCGCAGGCCTGCGGGGACAGGCAGGGAGGACTCGCTCGACACAACGAGGCGCAGGTGCAGCTCGCAGCTGACCGTGGTGTTCATAAGCGCCAGGGCCTTTCGCTCAGTGTGCGCTCGGGGATTCGCACGTCGGCGAAATCGACATGCCACCTACGGTGCCGTTGTAAACCCCTCTGAGTGTTTTGCGTGCCTTTACGTAACTCTTCCGGCCGAGAGATCGTTCGAGTCGTGCGTCCATTCCGGTGACTGGTTTCGCTCGGGTAGTGTTTGGCCGTATGAATACGGGGAGTGACGAGCCGGGCGAGGTGGCCGTGGCGTCGGACGAGACGGGGACGGGCGAAGTGCACGGCGAGCAGGACCGCGGGCTCGGCTCGCGGGCGCCGGAGTTCATCAAGGCCCGCCGGGCGCTGCACGTCAGCTGGCAGGTCGGGGTCTTCGTCATCGGGCTGGCGGTCGTCGTCGCCGGCATCATCATGCTGCCCCTTCCCGGACCGGGCTGGGTCGTGATCTTCGGCGGCATGGCGATCTGGGCGACGGAGTTCGTCTGGGCCCAGCTGGTGCTCCGCTGGACCAAGCGGAAGGTCACCGAGGCGGCCCAGCGGGCCCTCGATCCCAAGGTGCGGCGACGCAACATCATCCTGACGTCCGTCGGGCTGGTGATCGTGGGCGTCCTCGTCGGCGTCTACCTGTGGAAGTTCGGCATCACCATGCCGTGGAAGATCAAGGACCAGTGAGCGTCACAGGCACCCCCTGACATGGGGTAATGTTCTTCCTGCGCCCGGGCGATTAGCTCAGTGGGAGAGCGCTTCGTTCACACCGAAGAGGTCACTGGTTCGAACCCAGTATCGCCCACCCGGACCGACGGCCCACCTGCGTCATCGCAGGTGGGCCGTCGTCGTGTCCAGGCAGGAGTGGCGGCCGTGGGGCCCGCCCCGCTGATGGGAGCCCGAGCGGTGGTCACCACCGTGCGGCGAGCGGCGGGGACGCGGCCCCTGCCGGTCGGCAGGCGGCGCCGAGCGGCACAGCCCCATGGCGACCGGCGACCGGTGACGTCGTGCTCGCCGTCGAGGGCTCTCGGATCCTCCAAGCCCGAATGCCGCCCGCCCCGCCCTTCGCGCCGGCCGTCACGTCCCCCGTCCGCCGTGTCACGCACCGCCCGGCTCGCCGGTGGCCCCGGCCCGCCCTCGGTCGTCCCCCGTCGCCCCGCGGTCGCCCTCAACCCCCGTCGGCGCCGCACACGCCACACCCCTTGCGACAGGCCCATGGCCGGAACCCGCCCCCGAGCCCCACAATCCTCTCCGGCCGCCCGGGGCCGCTTTTCGGTCACGCCACAAACCGGTCCGGCTCGCCCCGCTGCGCTCGGCACCCCGGCCACGCCGTCGTCACCAGCGATGTCGCCCCGAGCCCGTCCCCGGGCCTACCTCCCCGTCCCGCTGAGTGACCCACTGCCTCGGCAAGAAATTCTTGTCCGAATCATTGACGCACTCTCAGCCCCTCCGTACCTTGTGCCAGCAAGCGCTTACTTGAAACGATTCATGCGAGCGGGAACGATGTGCGGGGAGGCCCAACCGTGGTGAACGGCAGGAATGTTGAGAGACGTACGATCCTGAAGGTGGCCGGAGCCACGGCAGCCACGCTGGGGTTGGCCGCGACGACCGGCTGCGGGGGCGACGGAGGGGCGTCCGCGGACGGGACGGTGACGATCCGTTACGCGTGGTGGGGTGCGGAGGATCGTGCCCAGCGCATCAACAAGACCATCGCGCTGTTCGAGGAGAAGTACCCGAAGATCAAGGTGAAAACGGACTTCCAGCCTTATCTCGACTTCTGGAAGAAGTTCAACACCCAAGCCTCCGGGGGGAATCCGCCGGACGTGTTCCAGAATGCGATCGGTTTCCTCAGGAAATACGACGCGAAGAACGTGCTGCTCGATCTCAGCGAGCAGGCCGAGGCCGGCAACCTCCGGATGGACGGATTCCGCGCCGGGCTCGAGAAGTTCGGCGAGATCGACGGGAAGCTCCTCGGTGTTCCGGTCGGTTCGAACTCCATGGCGCTGGTCATCGACAGGCCCGTCTACGCGCGGGCCGGTGTGAAACCGGAGCAGGGCTGGACCTGGGACGACTACCACGCGGCGATGAAGAAGATCCGCGACAGGACGGGACGGGCCGGTGACACCGGCCCGTACAACATCATGTACCTCTACGACCTCTACCTGCGCCAGAACGGCAAGGCGTTCTTCGCCGAGGACGGGCTCGGCTTCACCGAGGCGGATCTGACGGACTGGTGGACGAAGGCCGAGGGGGGCGTCGAGGACGGCAGCTACGCCAACCAGAAGAAGGTCGCCCAGATCAAGCCCAAGTCGGCGGTCGCCGGGGAGATCTCCGCCGGTGAGTTCACCTGGGACAACTTCACCGTCCGCTACACCTCCGAGGGCAAGAGCGAGTACGGCCTGGCCCCCATCCCGACCACGGACGGCAAGAAGACCGGCCAGTACCTCGGCTCCCTCATGCTGAGCGCGTCCAAGCGCACCCAGCACCCCAAGGAGGTCGCCCAGTTCATCGACTTCATGGTGCACGACCCCGAGGTCGCCAGGATCATGGGATACGACCGCGGCGTGCCGGCGACGCAGGCCCAGTACGACGCGTACAAGCCGGCCGACGAGGTCAACAAGGCGATCGCCGCCTATGAGGAGTCCCTCGTCGAGGCGGGAGTCCTGGAGCCGATCACCCCGCACCCGAACGGTGCGGACGTCTTCGAGGCCGCCTTCCTGCGGATCGGCGAGGAACTCGGCCTGGGCAAGCGCTCGGTGGGCGAGGCCGTCAAGCAGTTCTTCACCGAGTCGAAGACGGCTCTCGGCACCTGATGGGAACCACCGTGACACACGCCCCTGCGATGGAGGGCCTGCCCCAGGGCAAGGACTCCGAGCCGCGGCACGGTCCGGTGGACTCCTCGCGCCCCGCCGCCCTCAAACGGCGGCGGCGCCGGGAGAACCTGGCCGGCTATCTCTTCATGTCCCCGTGGATCGCCGGGTTCCTGCTGCTCACGGCGGGTCCGATGATCGCCTCGCTCTACTTCGCCTTCACCGACTACAACCTGTTCGACGCTCCCCAGTGGATCGGCCTGGACAACTTCTCCGAGATGTTCGGCGATCCGCGCTGGCGCCACTCGGTGCAGGTGACGCTCTGGTACGTGGCCGTCGGTACGCCGCTCAAGCTGATCGCCGCCCTCGGCGTGGCCCTGCTGCTCGCGCAGAGCAGGCGCGGACAGGCCTTCTACCGTGCCGCCTTCTACGCACCGTCACTGATCGGCGCGAGCGTGTCCGTCGCGATCGTCTGGAAGGCGATCTTCTCGGACGACGCGATCGTCGACCGGACCCAGAAGATCTTCGGTATCGACGCCGGCGGCTGGACCGGCGACCCGGACATGATCATCTACAGTCTGGTCGCGCTCACCGTGTGGCAGTTCGGCGCCCCCATGGTCATCTTCCTGGCCGGCCTCAAGCAGGTCCCGCGCGAGCTGTACGAGGCGGCCGAGGTCGACGGCGCGGGCCCGTTCCGCCGGTTCTGGAACATCACGCTTCCGATGATCTCCCCCGTCCTCTTCTTCAACGTCCTGCTGGAGACGATCCACTCCTTCCAGATCTTCAGCTCGGCGTACATCGTCGGCGGCGGCGCCGGAGGCAACGCCTGCGGTCCCGCCGACGGATCGATGGTCTACACCTGCTACCTCTACGTCCAGGGCTTCGAGAACAGCCGTATGGGACTGGCCTCCGCGATGGCCTGGCTGCTGCTGATCGCGGTCGCCCTGGTGACGGCGGTGCTGTTCTGGTCCCAGAAGCGCTGGGTGCACTACGAGGAGGGCGCCCGATGAGTGCGCAGGCCACTGACATCAAGCCCGCCGCCGCGGCCGGGGCGCTGCGGCGCAAGCTGCACGGCTCCCTCGCCTGGCACGTCGGGTCCCTGCTGATCCTCGCGGTGATCCTCTACCCGGTGATCTGGGTCGTCGGCGGGTCCTTCAAGAAGAGCGAGGACATCATCGGCAGCCTGGACCTGTTCCCGGGCGATCCGGTCCTCGGCAACTACAAGAGCCTCGCCGACGGCATCGCCGACATCTCGATCTCCACCTTCTTCTTCAACTCGCTCTTGCTCGCGGTCGGTTCGGTCATCGGCGTTCTGGTGTCCTGCTCACTGACGGCCTACGCCTTCGCGAGGATCCGGTTCGCGGGCCGCAATCTGCTGTTCACGCTGATGATCGGCACGCTCCTGCTGCCGTACCACGTGCTGCTGATCCCGCAGTACGTGCTGTTCCGCAACATGGAGCTGATCAACACCTACACGCCGCTGCTGCTCGGGAAGTACCTGGCCACCGAGGCGTTCTTCGTCTTCCTGATGGTGCAGTTCATGCGCGGCATGCCCAGGGAACTCGACGAGGCGGCGCGCCTCGACGGCTGCGGGCACGTGCGGATCTACTGGTCGATCGTCCTGCCGCTGTGCCGGCCGGCCCTGATCACCAGCGCGATCTTCACCTTCATCAACTCCTGGAACGACTTCATGGGCCCTTTGATCTACCTCAACGAGCCCGACAAGTACACGGTCTCGCTCGGCCTGAAGATGTTCGTCGACCAGGAAGGCCTGGCCAACTACGGAGGCATGATCGCGATGTCGCTGGTCGCGCTGCTACCGGTGCTGGCCTTCTTCCTCGCCTTCCAGCGCTATCTGATCGACGGCATGGCCACGTCGGGCCTGAAGGGCTGAGGCGGGCATGGCCGGGACACGGGTGAAGGCATGGGGGAAGTCGGTGTTCGCCAGTGGGGCCTCCCCTGCTCGAGCGGAGTCGAGAGCTTGGGGAGGTTTCGCTGTGTTCGCCGAGTGTCTGCTGACCGGGGTGTGGATCGCGGTGGCCTCGCTGGGAGTCGTCACCTACCCCGCCGCGTTCGCCGCCGGGGCGCGGCATCTGCGACGTCGTACCGCTCATGAGGCCGGTGGCCGACGGGAGTTCGTCGCCGACTTCCGCGCGGCGCTGCGCGGCGGGTGGCTCGCCGGGGTCGCCGGGTGGGTGGCGGTGGCCGCCGTCTGGGTGGACGTGCAGGCGACCCGGGCGGGGATTCCCGGCGGGCCGCTCGCCGGGGCCGTCGGAGTCGTCGCGCTGATCGGGCTCGTCGTCGCCGGGCTGCGTGCGGCGGCCGTGTGGGTGCCCGGGGCCCGTTGGCGGACGCTGCTGGCCGGGGCCGGAAGGCGGACGGTGCTCGATCCGGCCGGCTCCTTCCTGATCGTCGGCGGCTTGGCCGTGGTGGTGGTGTCCGGCTGGTTCGCCGCGCCGCTGGCGGTCGCCGTCCTCGGGACCGTCGCGGCGGCGGCCGTCGCCGTGGAGGAGCGGTACCGGCACCGCTGAACGGAGATGCCCTCATGTCCCAAGTCGGTGCCCCGGCGCCGGATCTCTCTCTGTCATGCCCCTGACCAGCGCAGGGTTCGCTTCCCGCACGGACGAGGAAAGGCAGCATCGCCATGTCTCCCATCCCCCGCAGAACCCTCCTCACGGCAGCCGCCGTCACCGGAGCCGCCGCCCAGTTCAGCCGGGCTCTGGGGGCGCAGGACGCCCAGGCCGCTCCCGGAGCCGGACCTGGTGACGCCGACCCGGTGACCCTGGACTGGCTGGAGGACGGCGGCCTCGGCGCCGCACCCGGTTCCACCGTCGGCGTGCCCTGGCCGAAGGGCGCATACCGGAAGGACCAGACCTTCGCCCTGACGGACGCCTCGGGCAAGGCCGTACCCGTGCAGTCCTGGCCCCTCGCCTACTGGCCCGACGGCTCCCTCAAGTGGACCGCGCACGCGGTCGCCTCGGGCGGCGGCAAGCTCACCCTCGCCGCCGGGACGCCCGCTGCACCCGAGAAGAAGGTCACCGTGCAGAAGCGCGGCGGCACCATCGACATCTCGACCGGTGTCATCTCCGCGAGGATCGGCACGTCCGGCTCCACCCTCGTCAAGTCCGTCAGCCGCGGCTCCACCGAGATCGCGAAGAACGGCCGGCTCGTGCTGATCCGCCAGCCCGAGATCGAGGACGAGGACCAGGGCGCGGTCAGGACCGAGCGCTTCGACGGCGCGATCTCCAAGGTCGAGGTCGAACAGGCCGGCCCGGTCCGCGCGGTGGTCCGTATCGACGGCAAGCACCGCAAGGGCGGCCGCAGTTGGCTGCCCTTCTCCATCAGGCTCTACTTCTACGCAGGCGCCGACTCCTTCCGCATGGTGCACACCATCACCTACGACGGCACGCAGGAGCCGGGCAAGGCCAGTGGCGACTTCATCCGCGGCCTCGGGATCCGCTTCACGGTGCCCATGCGGGACGAGTCGTACGACCGCCACATCCGCATCGGCGGTGACGGCACCGGACTGCTGCGCGAGGCCGTCAAGGGCATCACCGGACTGCGCCGGGACCCGGGAGCGGCCGTGCAGGCCGCCCAGTTCGAGGGCCGGAAGCTGCCCGATCCCGGCACCTGGGACCAGCGGGTGACGACCCGGCTGCAGTACATCCCCGAGTGGGGCGACTACACCCTCGCGCAGCTGTCCGCAGACGGCTTCACACTGCGCAAGCGCACCACGAAGGGGCACGGCTGGGTCGCCGCGGGCGGTGGCCGGCGCGCCTCCGGCTTCGGCTATGTGGGCGGGGCGAGTGGCGGATTCTCCTTCGGGCTGCGGGACTTCTGGGAGAAGTTCCCCGCACAGCTCGACATCCGGGACGCCCACACCGACGAGGCCGAGGTGACCCTCTGGCTCTGGTCACCCGAGGCACAGCCCATGGACATGCGCTTCTACCACGACGGCATGGGTCAGGCCACCTACCCCGAGCAGCTCGAGGGCCTCAACATCACCTACGAGGACTACGAGCCGGAGTTCGGCACCCCGTACGGCATCGCCCGCACCTCCGAACTCCTCTTCTGGGCCAACGGGTCGACCCCGGGCCCCGACCGGTTCGCCGAGCAGGTCCAGGCCGTCCGTGTGCTGCCCCAGCTGGCGGCCCCGCCCAAGCAGCTCATCAGGGCCCGGGTCTTCGGGCCGGGCCTGTACTCCGAGCCGGACCGTTCCACCCCAGCCAAGGCGAAGATCGAAGACCACCTCGACTTCCTCTTCACCTACTACAAGGACCAGGTGGAGCAGCGCCGCTGGTACGGCTTCTGGGACTACGGCGACATCATGCACACCTACGACACGCACCGGCACCAGTGGCGGTACGACATCGGCGGCTACGCCTGGGACAACTCCGAACTGTCGCCGGACCTGTGGCTCTGGTTCGCCTACCTGCGCTCCGGCCGCGCCGACATCTTCCGCTTCGCCGAGGCGATGACCCGGCACACCGGCGAGGTCGACGTCTACCACCTGGGCACATGGGCGGGCCTCGGCACCCGGCACGGTGTGCAGCACTTCGCCGACAGCGCCAAGCAGCAGCGCATCGCCAACACCACCTACCGGCGCTACTACTACTTCCTCACGGCGGACGAACGCGTCGGCGACCTCATGCACGCCAACGTCGACTCCGACGAGACGTTCCTCGTCCTCGACCCGATCCGCAAGATCCGCACCGAGCCGTACACCCCGGACCGGCACGCCCTGTCGATCGGCTTCGGCACGGACTGGAGCGGCCTGGTGTCGGCCTGGCTGACGGAGTGGGAGCGCAGGTGCCCCAAGTGGGAGAAGGCCAGGGCGCGCGTGCTGTCCACCATGGAGACCATCGCCGCCCAGCCCAACGGCTTCGTCCAGGGCACTGGGCTCTACGACCTGGACACCGGGAAGTTCGCCGTCGCGGACAAGCCCGTGGTGAGCGTCTCCCACCTGTCGGCGGTGTTCGGCCTCAACGAGCTGTGCGCCGAGCTCATCGACCTCGTCGACATGCCGAAGTTCAACGAGGCGTACTTCGACTACTGCCGGTTCTTCAACGCCACCAAGGCCGAACAGAAGGCCCGCTACGGCTCCGACTTCGGCAGTCTGCTGCTGTTCCAGGGGCACTCGCGCCTGGACGCGTACGCGGCCGTCAAGACGGGGGACGAGAAGCTCGCGGCGCGGGCCTGGGAGAAGTTCTACAACTCCGACGGCTACAAGGAGTCGGCGCCCTGGCGGACGGAGAAGGTGAGCGGCCCGGCCGCGCTGGTCCCGGGCAGCGAGGCCACCTGGGTGTCCACCAACGACACCGCGCTGTACGGCCTCGCCGCCATCGAGAACCTGGCCCTGCTCGGCGACAAGATGCCGTAGCGGGAGCCGGGAGCCGGGAGCCGGGAGCCGGAGGCCGGAGGCACGGTTGCCGGTGGCGCCACCGGCAACCGCTCGTCCTAGTCGATGATCTGGTTGAAGAACAGCACGGCGGGGGCCAGCACCCCGCCCCCGACGCTCACCGCGACCGGCCACACGTGGCCGGCCAGCGCCGCCAGGACGGTGGCACCGATGCCGGCCAGGGCCGCCAGCAGGAAGACGATCGCGGCGCGCTGGCTGAGGAGCGGTCCGTCCCGGCCGGGCCCACGGCGGTCGGCCTGTGCCACCTCGGTGCCCCCTAGCCGGCGCTGCGGACGGGCTCGTGCGCCCGGCGCCGCACCGGCACGCGGGGGGCACCCTGGCCCGGCACGTCCCAGGGGTCCTGCGCGGGGCGCAGGAGTTCGAAGTGGACGGCCCCGCCGTCGCCGTCCGTCCGGACCCCGTGCACGGCGGGTTCGGGCAGGCTGTTGTAGTGGAACGGCGTCGAGAAGTAGTAGGCGCCGGTGTCCGGGACGGTGATGAGGTCACCGGGTTCCAGCAGCGGCAGCGCATGGTCGCGCGCCAGCAGGTCCCCGGCGAAACAGGCCGGTCCCGCGATGTCCTGGCGGACCGGCCCGCCCCGCTTGGCCCTGCCGCTCGGCTCGTGCGCCTCGATGCGCAGGGGCCAGGCATCGGGGTTGAACACCGTCCGGGTGGCCACCTGCACACCGGCGTGGGTGACCGCGATCGGCCGGCCGCCCATGCTCTTGGTGTACTCGACGCAGGCGGCGGTGAAGCCGTTCTTGGCCAGGACGGAGCGTCCGAACTCGGTGACGATCCCGTACCGGCCGGAGAACAGCGCGGGTGCCTGTGCCCGCAACTGCCGGACGTAGGTGTCGAACGTCGGTGCGGTCTCGTCGTCGGCGAAGTTCACGGGCAGTCCGCCGCCGATGTCGATGCCGACCACCTGGCGCCGTCCGAGCGAGGCGTTGACCTCCTCGGCGAACTCCACGGCCCGCGCGACGCCGCCGGCCATGAGGTCGAGCGGGCAGCCCTGTGAACCGGCGTGCGTGTGCACCCAGGTGAGCCACGGGTGGTCGTGGTAGGCGCGCAGCAACCGCTGCCGGCTGCCCGGGTCCGCCAGGGGCACGCCGAACTTCGACGTGCTGGTCGCCGTGCTCATCGCGGCGATGCTGCCGCCGCCGAGCTGGGAGTTGACGCGCACTCCGATCCGCGAGACCGGGACACTGTCGCCGAGAGCCCGGTCGATCCTCGCCAGTTCCTGGTAGTTGTCCACGTTGACGGTCACCCCCAGATCGAGGGCGTGGCGCAGTTCGGCCTCCGTCTTGGCCGGTGAGTCGAAGACGATCCGCTCCGGCGCGAACCCGGCGGCCAGTGCGCGGGCCAGCTCGCCCGCGGTGGCCACCTCGCAGCCCATGCCGAGCCGGCGCAGTTCCGCCAGCACCGGCACCAGACAGTTCGCCTTGGCCGCGAACGCGTGCAGGACACCGGGGGAGGAGGGGAAGGCGCGGTGCAGGGAGGCGACGGTCGACGCGACGCCGTCCAGGTCGACGAACGCGGCCAGTGGAGACCGCTCGGCATCCAGCAGTCCCTGCCGCACCGCCTCCTGGAGGATCCGTTCGCGTCGCTCGGCGGCGGCAGTCAGTCCGGTCATGGTGTGCCCTTCCGGTGTCGTAGGCGCGGCGCCCCGGACCGCCCGGGGGTGGACCACCAGGCTGCTGTCCGCACCCGGCCGGCGTCTTCGTCGGATCGTCAAAGACGCTGGCCGCACGGACGACGGGAGGCGGCGACAACTCGCCCGCCGGGCGGTGGTGTTGTCCGCTACGACAACAGGTGAGCCCCTGGACGGTGGCCGTGGCCAAACGGCGGACCGCCTGCGTGGCCGGGCCGCGATGCCGGATGCCGTCGGGACGGGCGGTCAGGGGCGGGTACCGTCGGCCTCGCCGCCCAGACGCAGCTGCACCTGGGCCAGCAGCCGGGCGTCGGGGCTGTCGAGGTCCAGCCCGGACACCTGCGTGATGCGGCGCAACCGGTAGCGCAGACTGTTGGCATGCACGCCCAGGGCGCGCGACGCGGCGGACACGTCACCGAAGTGGTCGAGGTAGGCGCGCAGGGTCTCCACCAGGCAACTGCCGCTGTGGCCGGCGTCGAACTCCCGCAGCCGGGCCACCGACGTCCGCGCCGGCAGGGCCAACTCGCGCAGGGCGTCGACGACCTGGAGGATGCCCACGGTGTCCGCGACGTCCTCGCTGCGCGCCACGGTGTGCGGCCCGCCGGACGCGATGAGCGCCTGCAGGGCCTGCTCTGCCGACCTGCGGGATTCGGGCGCCCGTGCCAGGCCGGGGACCACGTCACCGAGCCCCGCCCTCACCGTCGAGCCGATCGTCGCCGTCAACTGCTCCGCCAGGGCGGTCCCGAGCCGTCTCACCTGGGCGTCGGCCCGCCGCGGGTCGCGTTCCAGCCCGCTCAGCAGCACCAGGGTCCTGCCGCCCGCCGGGACCACCACGACCCGGTGGCCGAGGGCCGCGCAGTGCAAGGTCAGCAGGCCGTGGAGCCCGGCCGGTTCGTCGCCCGCGGCGCGGCCGGTGCCGGTCCCCACCGCCAGGACGGCACAGGGCTCCCGGGGCGGCAGCCAGGCCCGCTCCGCGAGCACCTCGACCGAACCGCGGTCCTCCAGCAGCGCCCGGGCCGCGTCCTCCACCAGCCGCCCGTCGGAGTTGTGGGTGCGGTGGTGCAGCAGATGGGCGGCGGCGGCCCGGACCGCCGCGCGCAGCGTCTCCGCGGCGTTCGGCGACAGCGGCCGGCCGGCCACCGCCGCCACCCAGATGGACCCGAGCGCCTCTCCGCCCGCCCGCACGGCACCGACCAGACGCTCCGGATCCTGTCCTCGGGCGGGCCGGTGCAGCACGTCGTCCGCACCCCACAGCGCCTGGAAGAACCCCGCCTCCCGCATGGCCGCCACCCGCCAGGGCGGCACGCGACGGCCGAGGATGGTCAGCCGGCGCATCTCGTCCACGTTCTCCTCCGTGGAGGAGTAGGCCAGCACCCGCGACTCCGTGTCCTCGATCGTCACCGAGCCTCCCACCAGGGCGGCCACCGCGTCGGCCAGCGACTCCAGGTCGCCCAGGCGCAACTCGCCGGCCGTGGGCACCACAGGCGCGCCCGCCGAGGCCAGCCCCGCCCTCAGCACCCCCACCAGTTGTGCCCATGTGCACCAGGCGGTGCGGAAGAGTACCGCCGTGCCGCTCTCCTCCGCGGCCGTCTGCAACGCCCGCGCGGTGGCCTCCGGCCGGCCCGGACCGAACACCACGCCCGCCGCACCTGCCTCACCGGCCCGGCGCACCACGTCGACCGCGTGCGCGGAACGCGGGTCCACGCCGACCGCGAGCAGTAACTCCCGGGCTCGGATCACCGGTTCCAGGGCGTCCAGCACATGGACACCGGTGACCTTCGTGCGCAGCCCCGCCGGGGCCGTGTGCAACTCCACGGCTCCCGCCCCCACCACCGAGAGCAGCCGCTCCAGCGTCCCTTCTTCCTCGGTGCCCGGGCCCCGGCCCGACGATTCCCCCAGGTCCGTCACGGTGCCTCCCCGTCCCAGCCCGACCGTGCCACCGTGGGGCGGCCGTTCGGAGACCACGTATGACATCACGGGCCCGGTCCGCCGTCGAGAGGCCTTGGGGGCACACGGAGGCGCCGGCGGCGCGAACCGCGGGGAGTCGCACGCCCCCTGGTGCCACGTCGGACGACGTGCGCCCCGTCGCGACGCCCGGCGCGCCCTCGCGCCACACCAACCGCAAGCCCGTGCACGTCTTTGCCGCCCTCCTCCGCCTTGCATCTGCACGCCCCACGCCCCACGCCCCACGCCCCACGCCCCGCGCGGGTCGGCCGGGAGGCGCAGTCACTCCCGGCCGACCTGATCCAAACGACAGGCCCTAGCTCATCCTCCCCAGGACCTCCCGCATCCGCCGGACGTCCCGGATGCGCTGCTCGTAGGTCGCCCCGAGTGCCAGCAGCAGGAGGCCGGCCAGGGCGGGAGGCGCCCAGCGGGGGAGGGCCCCCGTCACCTGGACGACGTACGGGGCGAGTTCGTGCAGGGTGACCAGGGCCAGCACCCAGCCGCCGAGTACCAGCGGTGCCCGTAGCCGGTGCCGGGCGCCCAGCAGGGTGACCAGCAGCGCCGCGACGCCGAGCAGCAGCGGCCGGGTCCACCGCGGGTCGGCCCAGGCCGCGACCAGGCTCGGCAGGAGGGTCGCGGCGAGCCCGGGGCCGTACGCCGTCCAGGAGGAGGCCCGCGGGTCGCGGCGCCGCCGCAACGCTCCGACGAGCAGCGCCGGCACGGTCACGGGAAGGGTGTAGGCCTCGGGCGTGCCGATGTCCCAGGCGGCCAGGCGCACCCAGGCGGCCAGCACGAACAGGGCCGTGGCCGCGTAGCCGACGGGACGACGCCCGGCGCGCAGGGCCGTGCCCGCCGCGATCACCCCGCACAGGGCCAGCACCAGCGCGAGCATCGGCGGGTCGGTGACGGCCAGAGTCAAGGCGAACAGCCCGAGGGCGGCTCCCACGGACTCGACCGGCACCGTCGCCCGGGACGCACCGAGACGCGGCGCCAGCAGGGCGGCGGCAGCGGCGGCCGGCAGGACCAGCAGGGCGGTCCGGGCCGACGGCCAGTCCGCGGCGGCACCCGACGCCGAGGCCAGCGCGCCGGCGTACAGCAGAGCGGCCTGGGCCGTGAACGGGGCGACGCCCGCCCGCCACGAGGCCGCGGCGAACAGCGTCGTCAGCGCGGACAGCACGGCGAGGGTCGCGGACTGGGACGCGAGGGAGACCAGGGTGAGAGCGGCCGCCGTGACCAGGGCGAGGACGAGCGCGGTGACCTGCGCGGCGGACGCCGTGACCCGGCACATGTACAGGGCCGCCGCCGTCAGCACGCCCAGGACCGGCAGACCGGCGGCGTACGGGATCTCCAGGATCGCCGGGAGGACCAGCGCCGTGGCCCAGAGCAGGCCGGCCGCACCGAGCCGGGCCCGCGCACGCCACACGTCCGTACGGACCGCCAGGGAGAGCACCGCCGCCACGGCCATCAGCACCGCCGGAGCCACCGTCGCGTGCGGCGGCCAGGGCACGTCGACGGCCACCGCCGCACGGGCGTCCGACGGCGCACCGCTCCACACCCGGCCCAGCCGGCCGGCCGGGCCGAGCAGCACCACCACGACCACGGGCAGCGTCGTCAGCACGGCCAGCGCCTGCACGGCACCGGACGCCCACGCGAACCCCCGCCGCAGCGCGTCGGGCAGCCGTTCGGCGCCCACCGCCGCCAGCAGGGCGATGCCGACGGCGAGATGAGCCGGGACCACCCACTCCGACGGCACCACGGAACGCACCACTCCGCCGAGCGCGCCCACGACCAGCAGCCCGGCCGCGACCGCGAGGCCGAGGGCGTGCCCGACGCCCGGACCTCGCCGTGCCGAACCCACGGCGATCACCGCCGCGAGCAGCAGCAGCGCCCCGGCGCGGGAGGCGTCACCCGGACCGCCGGCCGTAAGGGACAGCCAGCCGGCCCCCAGCACGCCCCAGCAGCCCATGCCGTAGGCGCCGACGACGGCGGTGATCCGCACCGTCCCGGCCGTCAACCGCGCCACCGTCACCGCGTCGAGCGCGGCCGTCACCAGCAGCGCGGTCGTGATCACATGCGGACCCGCGTCGGCGGCCACGGCCCACAGCAGCAGCGGGGCCTGGGCCGCCGCCAGGGCGCAGGGCAGCGGCAGACGCAGCGCGGACGCGGCAGGCAGCAGGCCGTACGCCGTCCAGGCCGCCGCGAGCACCGCCGTCGCGGCGGCCGCGTAACCGGTCCCGTCCGTTCCGGCGAGGGCCGCCGCGTGGAGCGCGTAGGCGTCGAGGACGGTCAGGGCGAGCCCGAGGCCGGCCACGGACTCGGCCGTCGACCGCAGCCCCCGCCTCAGCAGGGCCACGGGCGCCGCGAGCGCGGCCAGCGTGACCGCGCCGAGCACCAGGGCCCGCCCGGCGATTCCCATGTGCCCCCAGCTGACCAGGGTGAACACCGCCGCCGCGAGCGTGAGCAGGACACCGCCGAGGATCAGCAGCACGTTCTGCACGCTGGGCGCGGCGGTCTCCGGCCGGGCCGGTGCGGCGTGCGGCGGCCGCGGCGAAGCCTGGGCGTACGGCCGCTGCCCCGTCTGGTGCAGGGCCGCGACCAGCCAGGCGCGGCGGGTCAGCAACTGGGCGCGTCGGGCGTCCAGTTGTCGGAGCTCGGTATCGAGGAGCCGCAACTCCTCGGCCGGGGGCGGAAGGTGGGTCATGGACCGCAGTGTGGTCCGGGTCACCCCGCACGGCATGAGTGCCGGTACTCAGGCGCGTACTCAGACAGCCCACGTCACGAGTGGGCAGACTGCCGGAATGGACTGGAACCATTACCGCTTCCGCAGTCTGTGGACCCTGCCGGCACCCCCCGCCACCGTGTACGGCGTGCTGGAACGCCCCGAGGACTATCCGCACTGGTGGCGCCAGGTACGGGAGGTGACCCGGCTCGACGACACCACCGGCGTGGTCCGCGTCCGCTCCGTCCTGCCGTACGACCTGACCTTCACGGCGCGCGAGGTGCGGCACGATCCCGCGGCCGGTGTGCTGGAGACGTCCCTGTCCGGGGACCTCGAAGGCTGGGCGCGCTGGACCGTGACACCGCGCGGGCCGGGCAGCCTCGCGCGGTACGACCAGGTCGTCCGTGTGCACAAGCCGCTGCTGCGGCGGCTCGCAGTGCCGGGACGTCCCGTCTTCCGCGCCAACCACGCGCTGATGATGCGGTCCGGCCGGCGAGGGCTCCGCAGGCACCTCCGCGCGGTTTGAAGGAAACGTGCCCGGGCCTGTATGGTTCAGTGCGTTCCCGGGCGATTAGCTCAGTGGGAGAGCGCTTCGTTCACACCGAAGAGGTCACTGGTTCGAACCCAGTATCGCCCACCGGAAACAGCCGGTCCGTCGCAGACGGACCGGTTTTTTCATGCCCGCGCCCCTGTGGGCCCCGTGTCCGGCGCGCCGGACGCTCAGGCCGCCGCCGGCAGATCCGGACGCAGTGGCCACGCCGGGTCGACCGCCTCGTCCACACCGCTGCGCGCGAACCACGCCTGCAGGCCCCGCGCCTGCGCCGCGTGCCACACCGCCTGCAGCGTGTGCAGCTCACCCGGGGCGAGGCGCTCCAGCCGGGACGCGAACCTGCGGCCCACCGCCCGGGTGACCTCCAGCGCCGCCACCGCGTCGGCCGCCGCGTCGTGCGCGCCCTCCAGGACGACGCCGTAGTGCGCACACAGGTCGGTCAGGGTGCGGCGGCCCTTGCGGTAGCGGTCCAGGTGCTTGTCCAGGACCCGCGGGTCCAGCACGGTCAGCGGCGCCGACTCGAACCAGCGGCCGAGCGCCGAAGCGCGGTGGCGGCGCAACTCCCGGTCGAGCAGGGTCAGATCGAACGGCGCGTTCATCACCACCACCGGCCGCCCCGCGTGCGCCTGCTCGGCCAGCGCCTGCGCTATCTCGTACATCACCGGCGCCGGCCACCGGCCGTTGCGCTGCAGGTGCTCCTCCGTCAGCCCGTGCACCGCCGTCGCCTCCGCGGGCACCGGCACCCCCGGGTTCACCAGCCAGCGGCTCACCCGCGGCCGGATGCCCGGGGCATCCTGCACCACGAGGGCGGCCGACACGATCCGGTCGGTCTCGACGTCCACACCCGTGGTCTCCGTGTCGAAGGCGGCCAGCGGCCCTTCGTACCAGCACGTCGTCATCGCCACACAACCCCTCGTTCACCTTCGGCAGTTGACGCACCGTCCGCTGCCCGATCCGGTGATACCCGGGCTGTTTGCGCCGTACGCCGGAAGGAGACAACAGGAGTACGGGTCGCCGCAGTTCAGCGGCCCGCAACGGGGAATCACTTGTTCTGGAAGGCTGTCGGCCATGGCCATTGCGCAGCCCGAACGGGGCGGGCTGCTGCCCGAGCGCACGGCTCCCTCTCGCGGCACTCTCGCCACCACCGCCTGCATGGAGACACTGCAGGTCGGCTATCTGCACGCGGTCGCGGCCGCCGCGGGCTGCTCGCTGTCCCAGCCCTTCCCCGACAACGGCATCGACTGGCACGTCAGCCACAGCGCCCCCGGGCACACGGTCGACGACGAGGTCACCATCAAGGTGCAGCTCAAGGCCACCTACCAGGTGCCGCCCAACCCCCCGGGCCGCACCTTCTCCTTCACGCTCGACAACGACCACCTGGCGAAGCTGGCCCGCACCCCCGTGTCGGTGCACAAGATCCTCGTGGTGATGCTGGTGCCGCGCTCCCGCGACGACTGGCTGCGCGCCGGCCACGACCGGCTCGACCTCAGGCACTGCTGCTACTGGACCAACCTCGCCGGACAGCCGATCACCGGCCGTCGCCGCACCACCGTGCGCATACCGACCTCACGCATCTTCGACGACCGGGCCCTCTGCGAGATCATGACGCGGGTCGGGACGGGAGGGAAACCGTGACGCACCGCCCGACCGGGGAGCCACTGAGGCAGGTCCGCCCGCACCCCGTCGACACCACCTGGAGCGGCGCCCCGCCCGAGCCCGCCGACATCGACCCGGCCGTGCTGGGAACCCTGCTGCGCCGGCACGGCTGGCAGCGGCGCGGCGGCGCTCCGGGACGCTACGGCCGCTGGACCCCGCCCGGCCCCGGCACCGGCGGCATCAGCCTCCTGGTGCCGGAGAGCCGAGCCTTCCCCGACAGCGACGAACTGCTCGGCGAGGCCCTGCTCGCCCTGTCCCGCAGCGGCTCGCCGTCCGCCCGCGAGGTGCTCGTCTCCCTCGCCGTGCCCAGCGACGAGATCCGCTGGTGGCACGACGTCCCCGCCGGCCCCGCCGGCGCGGCGACCTGGACCGCCGAGGACCGGCTGCGCGGCGCCGCGCGACGGATGCTGCTCGCCGCGGCCCTCGCCACCCGCGCCCGGGCCGGCTACCACGGCGCCCGTCACCGCCGCGCCGCCGCCGCGGCCCTGGAGAACGTCCTGGTCGGCTCCGCCGCCGAGGGCCGCCTCACCGCGTTCGTGCCGGTGACCGGGGGCCGCCCCCTCGCCGTACGCCTCCACCAGGCCCTGTTCGCCGCCCGGGAGGCCATCGACTACCAGCGGGCCACCGGCGGCATGGACGGCTTCTCCACCGCGGTGGAGGCAGGGGTGAGCCACGAGCTCACCGAGGCCCTGGTGGCGCTCGTGCGGGGCACGGAGGGCGCCCGGATCGCCGTCGATTGGGCCCCGGCGGCCGGTGTGCCCGAGGGGTGCGCCCCCTCCGCCGAGCCCGTCGAGTTCTCACCCGGCGACCTGCCGGTGCTGCGCGAGGCGGGAGCCCGCTATCTCCGCGAGGAACCCGCCGTGCCGGTGCGGATCACGGGAGCGGTGGTACGGCTGCGCCGGACCGGGCCGCGCGGCGAGGGCACGGTACGGCTGCGCGTGCTGGCCGGTGCCGACGTGCCGAACGTGAGGATCACCCTCGACGAGGAGGCGTACCGGATCGCCGGGCACGCCCACCTCGTCGGACTCCCGGTCCGGGTGCAGGGGCGGCTGGAGAGCCGGGGCGGGTTCCGCCGCCTCACCGGTGCCCACGGCGTCGTGCCCGTGCAGGTCGACGACGCCGAGCGGGACCGCATGATGAAGGAGCTCCACGAGAACCTCGACTTCTTCGAGGGCGCCTGCGGAGGGGACTGAGCAAGCCCGGGGGAGGGGACTGAGCAAGCCCGGGGAGGGGACGCGCGGTCGGTGAAGGGGACCGGCGAAGCCCCGGCAGGGGGCCGCGGAGATCGATTTCGCGTCGGGCGGCCCCGGGTCGGTACGATCCTTACTCGTGCGCGCGCTCGGGTATGGCGCCGCAGCCCCCTTCAGTCAGGAGAGACCGGTGTCAGACGTCCGTGTGATCATCCAGCGCGATTCCGAGCGGGAAGAACGCGTGGTGACGACGGGCACTACGGCCGCCGAGCTCTTCGCCGGCGAGCGTTCGATCATCGCCGCGCGCGTGGCCGGCGAGCTCAAGGACCTGTCGTACGCCCTGTCCGACGGCGACGCGGTCGAGGGCGTCGAGATCTCCTCCGAGGACGGCCTCGACATCCTGCGCCACTCCACCGCGCACGTCATGGCGCAGGCCGTGCAGGAGCTCTTCCCCGAGGCCAAGCTCGGCATCGGCCCGCCCGTCAAGGACGGCTTCTACTACGACTTCGACGTCGAGAAGCCCTTCCACCCCGATGACCTCAAGGCCATCGAGAAGAAGATGCAGGAGATCCAGAAGCGCGGCCAGCGCTTCTCCCGCCGCGTCGTCACCGACGACGAGGCCCGCGAGGAGCTGGCCGGCGAGCCGTACAAGCTGGAGCTGATCGGCCTCAAGGGCTCCGCCTCGCACGACGACGGCGCGGACGTCGAGGTCGGCGCCGGCGAGCTGACGATCTACGACAACCTGGACGCCAAGACCGGTGACCTGTGCTGGAAGGACCTCTGCCGCGGTCCCCACCTGCCCACCACCCGCAACATCCCGGCGTTCAAGCTGATGCGCAACGCCGCCGCCTACTGGCGCGGCAGCGAGAAGAACCCCATGCTCCAGCGCATCTACGGCACCGCCTGGCCCACCAAGGACGAGCTGAAGGCGCATCTGGAGTTCCTCGCCGAGGCCGAGAAGCGCGACCACCGCAAGCTGGGCAACGAGCTCGACCTGTTCTCCATCCCCGAGCAGATCGGCTCCGGCCTCGCCGTCTTCCACCCCAAGGGCGGCATCATCCGCCGGGTCATGGAGGACTACTCGCGCCGCCGCCACGAGGAAGAGGGCTACGAGTTCGTCTACACCCCGCACGCCACCAAGGGGAAGCTCTTCGAGACCTCGGGCCACCTGGACTGGTACGCCGACGGCATGTACCCGCCCATGCAGCTCGACGAGGGCGTGGACTACTACCTCAAGCCCATGAACTGCCCGATGCACAACCTGATCTTCGACGCGCGCGGGCGTTCCTACCGGGAACTGCCGCTGCGCCTGTTCGAGTTCGGGACGGTGTACCGGTACGAGAAGTCGGGCGTCGTGCACGGCCTGACCCGGGCCCGCGGCTTCACCCAGGACGACGCGCACATCTACTGCACCCGTGAGCAGATGTCCGACGAGCTGGACTCCACGCTCACCTTCGTGCTGAACCTGCTGCGTGACTACGGCCTGACCGACTTCTACCTGGAGCTGTCCACCAAGGACCCGGAGAAGTTCGTCGGCTCGGAGGAGGCCTGGGAGGAGGCCACCGAGACGCTGCGCCAGGTCGCCGAGAAGCAGGGCCTGCCCCTGGTGCCGGACCCGGGCGGCGCCGCCTTCTACGGCCCGAAGATCTCCGTTCAGGCCAAGGACGCCATCGGCCGCACCTGGCAGATGTCGACCATCCAGCTCGACTTCAACCTGCCCGAGCGCTTCGACCTGGAGTACACCGCCGCGGACGGCACCAAGACCCGCCCGGTCATGATCCACCGTGCGCTCTTCGGCTCCATCGAGCGCTTCTTCGCGGTGCTCCTGGAGCACTACGCGGGCGCCTTCCCGGCGTGGCTCGCCCCCGTCCAGGCGGTCGGCATCCCGATCGGCGACGCGCACGTGGAGTACCTGGAGAAGTTCGCCGCCGCGGCCAGGAAGAAGGGCCTGCGCGTCGAGGTCGACTCCTCGTCCGACCGCATGCAGAAGAAGATCCGCAACGCCCAGAAGCAGAAGGTGCCCTTCATGGTCATCGCGGGCGACGAGGACATGTCCCACGAGTCCGTGTCCTTCCGCTACCGCGACGGATCGCAGGAGAACGGCATCCCCTTCGACGAGGCCATCGCGAAGATCCTGAAGGTCGTCGAGGAACGCGCTCAGGTCTGACCGGATCGTGCACGGGCCCCCAGGGAGATCCCGGGGGCCTTTGCCGTCCCCCCAGCTCGACGCCATATGCTGCACAGCATGACGAGTGAGCCGGAGCAGCAGCTGGGAGTGGGGACGCAGGACGCGTTCCAGCGTCTGTGGACGCCCCACCGGATGGCCTACATCCAGGGCGAGAACAAGCCCACCGGCCCTGGCGCCGGCGACGGCTGCCCCTTCTGCTCGATCCCGGCCAAGTCCGACGAGGACGGGCTCGTCGTCCGGCGCGGCGAGCAGGTCTACGCGGTGCTCAACCTCTACCCGTACAACGGCGGTCACCTGATGACCGTGCCCTACCGGCACGTCGCCGACTACACCGACCTCACGGCGGGGGAGACCGCCGAGCTCGGCGAACTCACCAAGCAGGCGATGACGGCCCTGCGCACGGCCTCCGGCGCGCACGGCTTCAACATCGGTATGAACCAGGGCACGGTCGCCGGTGCGGGCATCGCCGCACACCTCCACCAGCACATCGTCCCCCGCTGGGGCGGGGACACGAACTTCATGCCGGTGGTGGGACATACACGAGTGCTGCCACAGCTCCTGGCCGACACGAGGAAGATGCTGGCGGACGCCTGGCCGACCGTCTGATCACGGCAGGGGGTGGCCTTTCCCAGCCCGTCCGGCGCTTGACGACGAGGCCGTTCCGGCCGACGGGGGTCCGGGGGGGCGCAGCTCCTGGAACGCCCGCCCCCACCGGCCCGCGGCTGAGCGGCTCGACCGCCGGAGGCCTACGCGTCGTAGACGTCCGCCTTCCTCGGTGCAGCCTCCTGTACCGCCCCGCTGAGCGCCGCCGACCTGGACCCGAACTTCTCCACGTCCACCCCGTTCTCCCGCAGTACCTTCAGCGCCGCCGCATGCACCACCCGCAGCACGGGCGTCGCGGCCCGCAACGCGTCGTCGGCCATGAACCGGTGCCGCCACGGCTGGTCGGCCCACGCGTGCCGCAGACCGAACGGCTCCGGCAGCGTCAGACTGCCGCCGAGCCAGTTCAGCAGCGGCGGGTACCAGGTCAGCGGGGCGCGCGCGGCCAGCCGCACCACCTCGTCGGCGTCGATCAGCGGCAGCTTCACGGTGCGGGTCTCCCAGAACCGGAATGCCTTCTGCACCGCCTTCTCCTTGGCCGCCGGCTTCTCGTTGAACAGGGAGTTGACCGGCCCCAGGGCGTGCCCGGTGACCTCGATGCGGAGCGTGTCGTGCAGCACGGTCACCGTGATCAGCATCGTGATCACCAGATGACCGTCCCACAGGGTCCACTGCACGCCCAGGTAGTGCCGGTCGCCGCTGCCGAACTGCTGCTTGTTGCAGATGTCCTGCACGGCGTGCGTCCGCACCGTGTACGCGTCGACGTCCGTACCGCTCGGCCGGGACACCTCCGTCGCCTTCTCGCCGATCGGCGTGACGACCCAGTGCGTGATGGACGGCTTGGGGAAGCCGCCGGTGTTGATGGACGTACGCTCCAGCATGCCGAGTCCGCCCTGGATCGCCACGATGACGTCCCAGCTGCGGAAGGGGTGGAACTCCTTGCCCGGCTCGGCGGAGACCAGCTCCTCGGCCAGCTGCCAGCTGCCCCACCGCGTGCCCATGCCGAGTATGCCCTTGGGGCCCGCGTAGAAGACCGAGTTGGACCGCTGCTCGGCGGCGAGACGGGCCAGCTCCTTGCGGACCTGCTCGGCCGCGTCCCCCGGGTTGCCGGGAACCGCCTCGGGGATCTTGGCGCCGACACCGCCGCCCGACAGCAGACTCGACCAGCGCTCCCGCAGGTCCCGGGCGGTCCGCTCACAGATCTGCTTGGCCCAGAACCAGCCGACGACCGGCATGATCACCGCGGCGCGGCCGTACAGGGCCCAGAAGCCGGAGAACGGCATGCGGATCACGAACAGCACGGCGAGCGCGCCGACGGCGACCAGCAGGGTGGTGGCGAGGGCGCCCGTGCGCTTGTCCTCCCGCTTGGCCATGGTGGTGCGCAGGGTGAAGACCAGCAGCCACACGAGGAAGCCGGGCAGGAACAGCAGCCCGCAGATCACCGTGATCGCCGAGAGCCAGTTGTCGCGGTCGCGGCGGATGCGGTGGGCCGCCAGGCAGTGTTCCACGACGACCTGGGGCTCGATGCCGAACGACTGGATGACCGGCTTGCGTCCGGCACCCAGCATCCGGTCGATCACCGCCCGGGAGAAGGCCTCGCCGAACCTGGGACGGAAGATCTTCGCCCAGGAGCGCGGGGGAGTCACCTTCGACTGGTGCCACTCGTTGTCGGCGGCCAGGATCTTGGTGACCTCGTCGTCGCGGTACGCCGCGGCGGCCAGCGCATAGGTCGCCGCCGTCTGGCCGCTCGCACCCGCGAGAGGCACCTGGGCCCCCGGGCTGAAGTCGAATCCGTCCGTCACTGCCGCCCCCATCGCTGCCGCATCCGCATCTGCGGCCTTCCCGACTTCCGCGCTCCGCACACCTGTTGATCAGGTCATCAGCGTATCCGTCCGCACCGGCGAGCGGGGGCGGGCGGCCCGTCAAGCCGTCCACCCCCGCGGAGGGGAGCCCCCAGAAGGGGACTTGGTGGCGCCCGGCGCCAACTACGAGGCCACGCGCTCCTCTTCGCGCACCCGGTCCGCGACCTGCTGCGGCATCGGTTCGTGCCGCGCGTAGCGCCGGCTGAACCCCGCCGTGCCGTGCGCCATCGACCGCAGGTCGATCGCGTACCGGCCGATCTCGATCTCGGGCACCTCGGCCTTGATCAGCGTGCGCCCGCCGGGAGTCTGCTCGGTGCCGAGCACCCGCCCGCGCCGCCCCGAAAGGTCGCTCATCACGGCGCCCACGAACTCGTCGCCGACCAGCACCGACACCTCGGCCACCGGCTCCAGCAGATGGATCCTGGCGTCGGCCGCGGCCTCCCGCAGCGCGAGCGCGCCCGCCGTCTGGAAGGCGGCGTCGGAGGAGTCGACCGAGTGCGCCTTGCCGTCCAGCAGGGTCACCCGTACGTCGATGAGCGGATACCCGGCCGCGACCCCCTTCGCCGCCTGCGCCCGTACGCCCTTCTCCACCGAAGGGATGAACTGCCGGGGCACCGCGCCACCCACGACCTTGTCGACGAACTCGATGCCGGACCCGCCGGGCAGCGGCTCGACCTCGATCTCGCAGATCGCGAACTGCCCGTGCCCGCCGGACTGCTTGACGTGCCTGCCGCGCCCCGCCGACCTGGTCGCGAACGTCTCGCGCAGGGACACCCGGTGGGGCACTACGTCGACCTGGACGCCGTACCGGCTGCGCAGCCGCTCCAGGGCGACGTCGGCGTGCGCCTCGCCCAGGCACCACAGGACCACCTGGTGGGTGTCCTGATTCTGCTCCAGCCGCATCGTCGGATCCTCCGCCACCAGGCGGGCCAGGCCCTGGGACAGCTTGTCCTCGTCCGGTTTGCTGTGCGCCTGGATGGCCAGCGGCAGCAGCGGGTCGGGCATCTGCCACGGCTCCATGAGCAGCGGGTCGTCCTTGGCGGACAGGGTGTCGCCGGTCTCTGCGCGGCCCAGCTTCGCCACGCACGCCAGATCGCCCGCGATGACGTGCGACACGGGCCGCTGCTGCTTGCCGAACGGCGTGGACAGGGCGCCGATCCGTTCGTCGACGTCGTGGTCCTCGTGTCCGCGGTCGGCCAGCCCGTGCCCGGACACGTGGACCGTCTGGTCGGCGCGCAGGGTGCCGGAGAACAGCCGGATCAGCGACAGCCGGCCCACGTACGGGTCCGAGGAGGTCTTCACGACCTCCGCGACCAGCGGAGCGTCCGGATCACACGGCTTGAGCTCGCGCGGCTTGCCGTCGATGGTCGTGACCCGCACCGTCTCGTGCTCCAGCGGGGTCGGGAAGCCCCGCGTGATCAGCTCCAGCAGCTCCAGGGTGCCGAGCCCCTGCCGGGCACCCTCAGCCGCGGGCGCGGCGGCCAGGACGGGGAAGAACACGCCCCGCGCGACGGCCCGCTCCAGGTCCTGGACGAGCGTTCCGACGTCGACCGGCTCCCCGCCGAGATAGCGGTCCATGAGGGTCTCGTCCTCGCTCTCGGCGATGATCCCCTCGATGAGCCGGTTGCGGGCCTCCTCGATCAGCGGCAGCTGGTCCTCGACCGGCTCGGACTCCTTGCGCTCGCCGGTCGAGTAGTCGAACAGCTTCTGCGACAGCAGCCCGATCAGCCCGGTCACGGGCGCGTGCCCGTCCGGCGCCGGGGGGCCGTGCAGCGGCAGGTAGAGCGGCAGGACCGCGTCGGGGTCGTCCCCGCCGAAGACCTCCGCGCAGGTGCGCGTCATCCCCTCGAAGTCGGAACGCGCCGACTCCAGGTGCGTGACGACGATGGCCCGGGGCATCCCCACGGCCGCGCACTCCTCCCACACCATGCGGGTCGAGCCGTCCACGCCGTCCGAGGCCGAGACGACGAAGAGGGCCGCGTCCGCCGCGCGCAGACCGGCCCTGAGCTCACCGACGAAGTCGGCGTATCCGGGGGTGTCGAGGAGATTGACCTTGATGCCGTCCCACTCGACGGGCACCAGGGAGAGCTGTACCGAGCGCTGCTGCCGGTGCTCGATGTCGTCGTAGTCGGAGACGGTGCCGCCGTCCTCCACGCGGCCCGCCCGGTTCACCGCCCCCGCCGTGAGCGCGAGGGCCTCCACCAACGTGGTCTTGCCCGATCCGGAGTGGCCGACCAGCACCACATTCCGTACGGACTGAGGGTGGTCGGCCGCTTGTGCCCTGCCGGCGGCCCCAGGGTGTGTCTGTACCTTGTCGCCCATGATCCTGCCTCCCGTGCACGGTGAGGTCACTGTGGGCGCGGACTCGCGGGAGCCGCGTGCGGTGGCGGCTCCGGCGACGCCCGCGGTCATTCGACCTTCCCACTCCCGTCTCGGTGCGTCCATACGAACGACGTGATCCCGCCGCCCACCAGCGGCTCGCGGGTTCCCCCGAAAGGGGTCCGGGTGCCCGCACCTCGCCCGCGCGCGTGCGTGACTACGATGGGCCAGCCGGTGGCCAGCAGGGGCCAGACGGCGACACCGACCCTCGGGAAGGCCATGCTGAACAAGTACGCGCGTGCATTCTTCACGCGTGTCCTCACACCGTTCGCCGCGTTTCTGATCCGGCGGGGCGTCAGCCCCGACACCGTCACACTCATCGGCACCGCCGGTGTGGTCGCGGGCGCGCTGGTCTTCTACCCCATGGGCGAGTTCTTCTGGGGCACGGTCGTGATCACGCTGTTCGTGTTCTCCGACCTCGTCGACGGCAACATGGCCCGTCAGCTCGGCCGCTCCAGCCGCTGGGGCGCCTTCCTGGACTCCACGCTCGACCGGGTCGCCGACGGGGCGATCTTCGGCGGCTTCATCCTCTGGTACGCCGGCGGCGGCGACGACCTCGTGCTGTGCGCCGTCTCGATCTTCTGCCTGGCCAGCGGGCAGGTGGTGTCGTACACCAAGGCCCGGGGCGAGTCCATCGGCCTGCCGGTCGCGGTCAACGGCCTGGTCGAGCGGGCCGAGCGGCTGGTGATCTCCCTGATCGCGGCCGGATTCGCGGGCCTGCACAAGTTCGGTGTGCCCGGCATCCAGTACCTGCTGCCCGTCGCCCTGTGGATCGTCGCCGTGGGCAGCCTCGTCACGCTGATCCAGCGGGTCGTCACGGTCCGCCGCGAGTCCGCCGAGGCCGAGGCCGCGGCAGCCGCGCAGGGGGACGAGCAGGGCGGCGAGGACGAGCAGCAGAACGCCTCCCACGGGAGCGAGGCGGCCACGTGAGCGCTCAGGACCGGCTGACGGACGCGCTGTACGGCCTCGGCTGGGGCACGGTCAAGAAGCTCCCCGAGCCGGCCGCCGCACGCCTCGGCCGGACCATCGCCGACCTGGCCTGGAAACAGCGCGGCAAGGGCGTCCAGCGCCTGGAGAGCAACTACGCGCGCGTGGTGAAGGACGCGAGCCCCGAGCGCCTCGCCGAGCTGTCCCGCGCGGGCATGCGCTCCTACCTGCGCTACTGGATGGAGTCCTTCCGCCTCCCCGCCTGGAGCGAGGAACGGATCAGGGGCGGCTTCGACCCCAAGGACCTGCACCACCTCACCGAGGGCATGGCCGCCGGCAAGGGCGTCATACTCGCCCTGCCGCACCTCGCCAACTGGGACCTCGCCGGCGCCTGGGTCACCACGAAGCTCGGCATCCCCTTCACCACCGTCGCCGAACGCCTGAAGCCCGAGACGCTCTACGACCGGTTCGTCGCCTACCGCGAGGGCCTCGGCATGGAGGTCCTGCCGCACAGCGGCGGCACCGCCTTCGGCACCCTGGCCCGGCGGCTGCGCGACGGCGGCCTGGTCTGCCTGGTCGCCGACCGTGACCTGTCCGCCTCGGGCGTCGAGGTGGACTTCTTCGGCGACACGGCCCGGATGCCGGCCGGACCCGCCCTGCTCGCCCAGCAGACCGGCGCCCTCCTGCTGCCCGTCACCCTCTGGTACGACGACTCACCCGTGATGCGCGGCTGCGTCCACCCGCCGGTCGAGGTGCCCGAGTCGGGTACGCGCGCCGAGAAGACGTCCGTCATGACACAGACGCTGGCCGACGCCTTCGCCACCGGGATCGCCGACCATCCGGAGGACTGGCACATGCTGCAGCGCCTGTGGCTCGCCGACCTCGACCCCACGAAGGGGCGCCCGTGAGAATCGGCATCGTCTGCCCGTACTCCTGGGACGTACCGGGCGGCGTCCAGTTCCACATCCGTGACCTCGCCGAGTACTTCATCCGCCTCGGTCACGAGGTGTCCGTGCTGGCCCCGGCCGACGACGACACCCCGCTGCCGCCCTACGTGGTCTCCGCCGGGCGGGCGGTGCCGGTGCCGTACAACGGGTCCGTGGCCCGGCTGAACTTCGGATTCCTGAGTGCCGCACGGGTGCGCCGATGGCTGCACGACGGCGCGTTCGACGTGATCCACATCCACGAGCCGACCTCCCCGTCGCTGGGTCTGCTGACGTGCTGGGCCGCCCAGGGGCCGATCGTCGCCACGTTCCACACGTCGAACCCGCGCTCGCGCGCCATGATCGCCGCGTACTCGATCCTCCAGGCCGCACTGGAGAAGATCAGCGCCCGGATCGCGGTGAGCGAGTACGCCCGCCGCACGCTGGTGGAGCACCTCGGCGGCGACGCGGTCGTCATCCCCAACGGCGTCGACGTCGACTTCTTCGCCGAGGCCGAGCCCAAGGCCGAGTGGCAGGGCGACACCATCGGCTTCGTCGGGCGCATCGACGAGCCCCGCAAGGGACTCCCGGTGCTGATGAAGGCGCTGCCAAAGATCCTCGCCGCGCGCCCGCAGACCCGGCTGCTGGTCGCCGGGCGCGGTGACGAGGAGGAGGCCGTGGCGTCCCTGCCGGTCGGCCTGCGCTCCCGTGTCGAGTTCCTCGGCATGGTCAGCGACGAGGACAAGGCCCGTTTCCTGCGCAGCGTCGACCTGTACGTCGCGCCCAACACCGGCGGCGAGAGCTTCGGCATCATCCTCGTCGAGGCCATGTCCGCCGGCGCCCCCGTCCTCGCCTCCGACCTGGACGCCTTCGCCCAGGTCCTGGACCGGGGAGCGGCCGGCGAACTGTTCCCCAACGAGGACGCGGACGCCCTGGCCGACGCCGCGGTACGGCTCCTGGCTGACCCGGAGCGGCGGGCGGAACTGCGCGCACGGGGGAGCGCCCACGTCCGGCGCTTCGACTGGTCCACGGTCGGCGCGGACATCCTGTCCGTCTACGAGACGGTGACGGCCGGAGCGGCGGCGGTCGCCGAGGACGAGCGCACGACCGGACTGTGGGGCCGGCTGGGGTTCGCACGGGACTGACACCCGGGGTCGGCTCGGGTTCGCGCTGGACTGACCCTGGGGCCGGCTGGGGTTCGCCCGGAACCGGCACCCGGGCCCGCCGGGGTTGTACGGGGCAGGCACCCGGGGCCGGCTGGGGTTCGCCCTGGACTGACACCCGGAGTCGGTCGGGGTTCGCCCGAGGCGTGACTGCCGGCCCCGCGGTCGGCCACGAGCAGGGCGGGGTGAACGCCGAGTGCGCTCGTGCCGCTAGCCTTGCCGCCCGTGACCACCACTCTCATCTGGATCGCCGTCGCCCTGGTCGCGATCGGGCTCTACCTGAGCTGGACCGCCGGCCGGCTCGACCGTCTCCACGCCCGGATCGACGCCGCCCGGGCCGCCCTTGACGCCCAGCTGCTGCGCCGGGCCTCGGTGGCGCAGGAGCTGGCGACCTCGGGGGTCCTGGACCCGGCCGCCTCGATCGTGCTGTACGAGGCCGCGCACGCCGCCCGGCAGGCCGAGGAGGAGCAGCGGGAGGTCGCCGAGAGCGAACTGAGCCAGGCGCTGCGGGCGGTCTTCGGGGAGACCCCGCAGGTGGAAGCCGTGCGGGAGGCGCCCGGGGGAGAGGAGGCGGCCCGGGAACTCACCGAGGCGGTCCGCCGGGTACCGATGGCCCGGCGCTTCCACAACGACGCCGTACGGGCGGCCAGGGCCCTGCGCCGGCACCGCAAGGTCCGCTGGTTCCGGCTGGCCGGTCACGCGCCGTTCCCGATGGCCTTCGAAATGGACGACGAGCCCCCCTCGGCCCTGGTGGAACGGGCCGCCTGAGCCCCGTTCACCTGGCATTCTCCGGCCGTCCGCCCGAAAAGGATCCACGACGTTCCCATTGGCCCTTGCTGTGGCCTGGTTCTCTCACGTTTCCTCAGTGCTGCAGAAATCCTCTTTCCCACCAGCGAGGTCACCCGTGTCCATCTCCGAAAACCAGGCTCCCGAGACCGGAACCGCCCGTGTGAAGCGCGGCATGGCCGAGCAGCTCAAGGGCGGCGTCATCATGGACGTCGTCACGCCGGAGCAGGCGAAGATCGCAGAGGACGCGGGCGCCGTCGCGGTCATGGCCCTGGAGCGGGTCCCGGCCGACATCCGCAAGGACGGCGGCGTGGCCCGGATGTCGGACCCGGACATGATCGAGGGCATCATCGACGCCGTCTCGATCCCGGTCATGGCCAAGTCCCGCATCGGTCACTTCGTCGAGGCCCAGGTCCTGCAGTCCCTCGGGGTCGACTACATCGACGAGTCCGAGGTCCTCACCCCGGCCGACGAGGTCAACCACTCCGACAAGTGGGCCTTCACCACGCCGTTCGTCTGCGGCGCCACCAACCTGGGCGAGGCCCTGCGCCGCATCGCCGAGGGCGCCGCGATGATCCGCTCCAAGGGCGAGGCCGGCACCGGCAACGTCGTCGAGGCCGTCCGCCACCTGCGCCAGATCAAGAACGAGATCGCCCGCCTGCGCGGCTACGACAACAACGAGCTGTACGCCGCGGCCAAGGAGCTGCGCGCCCCGTACGAGCTGGTCAAGGAAGTCTCCGAGCTCGGCAAGCTCCCCGTCGTGCTGTTCTCAGCCGGCGGCGTCGCCACCCCCGCCGACGCGGCCCTGATGCGTCAGCTCGGCGCCGAGGGCGTCTTCGTCGGCTCCGGCATCTTCAAGTCCGGCGACCCGGCCAAGCGCGCCGCCGCCATCGTGAAGGCCACCACCTTCTACGACGACCCGAAGATCGTCGCCGACGCGTCCCGCAACCTCGGCGAGGCCATGGTCGGCATCAACTGCGACACCCTCCCCGAGACCGAGCGCTACGCCAACCGCGGCTGGTAAGGCACAGGAATCCATGAGTGACACCCCCGTCATAGGCGTCCTGGCCCTCCAGGGCGACGTACGGGAGCACCTCGTCGCCCTGGCCGCGGCCGACGCCGTGGCCAGGCCGGTGCGGCGCCCCGACGAACTCGCCGAAGTGGACGGTCTCGTCCTGCCCGGCGGCGAGTCCACCACCATCTCCAAGCTGGCCGTCCTGTTCGGCCTGATGGAGCCCCTCCGCGCGCGTGTGCGGGACGGCATGCCCGTCTACGGCACCTGCGCCGGCATGATCATGCTCGCCGACAAGATCCTCGACCCGCGCTCGGGCCAGGAGACCATCGGCGGGATCGACATGATCGTGCGCCGCAACGCCTTCGGGCGGCAGAACGAGTCCTTCGAGGCTGCCGTCGCCGTCCAGGGCATCGAGGGCGACCCGGTGGAGGGCGTCTTCATCCGTGCCCCCTGGGTGGAGTCCGTCGGCGCCCGGGCCGAGGTGCTCGCCGAGCACGACGGCCACATCGTCGCGGTGCGCCAGGGCACCGCACTGGCCACGTCGTTCCACCCCGAACTGACCGGCGACCACCGCGTCCACGCCCTGTTCGTCGACATGGTGCGGGCGAACCGGACAGCGGACTCCTTGTAGGATTCCTGCGTTCGTTGCTGAGATGGGTTACGCGAAGGAGACAGGCAGATGTCCGGCCACTCTAAATGGGCTACGACGAAGCACAAGAAGGCCGTGATCGACGCCAAGCGCGGCAAGCTCTTCGCGAAGCTGATCAAGAACATCGAGGTGGCTGCCCGGATGGGCGGCGTCGACATCGAGGGCAACCCCACCCTCTACGACGCCATCCAGAAGGCGAAGAAGCAGTCGGTCCCGAACAAGAACATCGACTCCGCGGTCAAGCGCGGCGGCGGCCTCGAGGCCGGCGGCGCCGACTACGAGACGATCATGTACGAGGGCTACGGCCCGAACGGCGTGGCCGTGCTCATCGAGTGCCTCACCGACAACCGCAACCGCGCGGCCTCCGAGGTCCGTGTCGCCATGACCCGCAACGGTGGCTCCATGGCCGACCCGGGCTCGGTGTCCTACCTGTTCAACCGCAAGGGCGTCGTGATCGTCCCCAAGGGCGAGCTGACCGAGGACGACGTGCTCGCCGCCGTGCTCGACGCGGGTGCCGAGGAGGTCAACGACCTCGGCGAGTCCTTCGAGGTCCTCAGCGAGGCGACCGACCTGGTCGCGGTCCGCACCGCCCTCCAGGACGCGGGCATCGACTACGACTCCGCCGACGCCAACTTCGTCCCGACCATGCAGGTCGAGCTGGACGAGGAGGGTGCCAAGAAGATCTTCAAGCTGATCGACGCGCTCGAGGACAGCGACGACGTGCAGAACGTCTTCGCCAACTTCGACGTCAGCGACGAGGTCATGGAGAAGGTCGACGCGTAACCGCGCACTTCACCGAGCCGACGGGCCGACGGGACACACCCCGTCGGCCCGTCGCGCTGTCGGTGGTAGCCGATAGCCTGCACAAACAGGTGAGCGACAGGGAGGGCGCGTGCGCGTACTGGGGGTGGACCCGGGACTGACCCGGTGTGGTGTCGGCGTGGTGGAGGGCGTCGCCGGACGGCCGCTCACGATGATCGGCGTGGGCGTCGTCCGCACACCCTCCGACGCCGACCTCGGCCACCGCCTCGTCGCCGTCGAGCAGGGCATCGAACAGTGGCTGGACGAACACCGGCCGGAGTTCGTCGCCGTCGAGCGCGTCTTCAGCCAGCACAACGTCCGTACGGTGATGGGCACCGCCCAGGCCAGTGCCGTCGCCATGCTCTGCGCCGCCCGCCGCGGGATCCCCGTGGCGCTGCACACCCCCAGCGAGGTCAAGGCGGCCGTCACCGGGAGCGGCCGGGCCGACAAGGCACAGGTGGGCGCCATGGTGACCCGGCTGCTCCGGCTCAGCGCACCGCCCAGACCCGCCGACGCGGCCGACGCCCTCGCCCTCGCCATCTGCCACATCTGGCGCGCTCCCGCGCAGAACCGACTCCAGCAGGCCGTGGCCCTGCACACCGCCAAAGCACCGAAAGGCCGAACGGCATGATCGCCTTCGTCAGCGGCACAGTGGCCGCACTCGCCCCGGACGCCGCGGTCGTCGAGGTCGGCGGCGTCGGCATGGCCGTCCAGTGCACGCCGAACACGCTGTCCACCCTCCGCATGGGCCGGCCGGCCAAGCTGCACACCTCCCTGGTCGTCCGTGAGGACTCCCTCACCCTGTACGGCTTCGCGGACGACGACGAGCGGCAGGTCTTCGAGCTGCTCCAGACGGCCAGTGGTGTCGGCCCCCGGCTCGCCCAGGCCATGCTCGCGGTGCACAGCCCCGACGCGCTGCGCCGGGCCGTCTCCACCGGCGACGAGAAGGCCCTCACCGCCGTCCCCGGCATCGGCAAGAAGGGCGCGCAGAAGCTCCTGCTGGAACTGAAGGACCGGCTCGGTGCGCCCGTCGGCGCCCCCGCGGTCGGCGCACCGGTCAGCTCGGGCTGGCGGGACCAGCTGCACGCCGCCCTGATCGGCCTCGGCTACGCCACGCGCGAGGCCGACGAAGCCGTGACCGCCGTGGCCCCGCAGGCCGAGGCCGCCGGGGGCACGCCCCAGGTGGGGCAGCTGCTGAAAGCGGCCCTGCAGACGCTGAACCGCGCCCGCTGACCGCGCCCGCCGACCCACGACCCCCTGAGGCACATTCATGAACTGGGACGACACGACCGACACCACCGCCGGCGAGCGGCTGGTGGACTCCGTCGCCGACCGTGACGACCAGGCCGTCGAGGCCGCCCTGCGCCCCAAGGACCTGGACGAGTTCATCGGCCAGGAGAAGGTCCGCGAACAACTCGACCTCGTCCTGCGCGCCGCACGCGCGCGCGGCGCCACGGCCGACCACGTGCTGCTCTCCGGCTCCCCCGGCCTCGGCAAGACCACCCTGTCGATGATCATCGCGGCCGAGATGGGCGCCCCCATCCGCATCACCTCGGGCCCCGCCATCCAGCACGCCGGCGACCTCGCCGCGATCCTCTCCTCCCTCCAGGAGGGCGAGGTCCTCTTCCTCGACGAGATCCACCGCATGTCCCGGCCCGCCGAGGAGATGCTGTACATGGCGATGGAGGACTTCCGCGTCGACGTCATCGTCGGCAAGGGCCCCGGCGCCACGGCCATCCCCCTGGAGCTCCCGCCCTTCACCCTGGTCGGCGCCACCACCCGGGCCGGTCTGCTGCCGCCCCCGCTGCGCGACCGCTTCGGCTTCACCGCCCATATGGAGTTCTACGAACCGGCCGAACTGGAGCGGGTCATCCAGCGCTCGGCCGGCCTCCTGGAGGTGGAGGTCGAGCCGGAGGGCGCCGCCGAGATCGCCGGACGCTCCCGCGGCACACCCCGTATCGCCAACCGCCTGCTGCGCCGCGTCCGCGACTACGCGCAGGTCAAGGCGGACGGGCTGATCACCCGGGACATCGCCGAGGCCGCCCTCGCGGTGTACGAGGTGGACGCGCGCGGCCTCGACCGCCTCGACCGGGGTGTGCTGGAGGCCCTCCTCAAACTGTTCGGAGGCGGCCCGGTCGGTCTCTCCACGCTCGCTGTCGCGGTGGGGGAGGAACGTGAGACGGTGGAGGAGGTCGCCGAACCCTTCCTCGTACGGGAGGGCCTGCTGGCCCGGACCCCCCGCGGCCGGGTGGCCACACCCGCCGCATGGGCGCACCTCGGCCTGACCCCGCCACGCTCCCAGAGCGCCGGAAACGGACAAGGGGACCTGTTCGGGGCGTGACGACGCCGTCACGCCTCCGGGGCGGCGAGGTCAGTGGCCGGAGGGGGAACCCCGGTGCCATGCTGAGCGTTGTTCCATGCGCGCGGACTCGCTTAGACTCCGCCGATGCCGCCTTTGACGGCGGCGTACACACCCCCAACCATCTGGCCGCTCACAGCGCGGTCGTGTGAAGGAAGTACCGACCCGTGAGTCTCCTGACCCTCCTCCCGTTCATCGTGCTCATCGGGGCCATGTTCCTGATGACCCGATCGGCCAAGAAGAAGCAGCAGCAGGCCGTGGAGATGCGGAACCAAATGCAGCCCGGCAGCGGCATCCGCACCATCGGGGGCATGTACGCCACGGTCAAAGAGGTGAACGAGGACACCGTCCTCGTCGACGCCGGCCCCGGCGTCGAGCTCCTCTTCGCCAAGAACGCCATCGGCGCCGTCCTCACGGACGACGAGTACAACCGCATCGTCCACGGCATCGAGCACGACCTGAAGTCCGACGCCGACATCGTCCCGGACGACGCCTCCTCCCTCACCGGGTCCGACGACTCCGCCGCCGACGCCCCCGCTGACGACAAGGCCGTCGACCTCGGCAAGAAGGACGTGGCCGACGAGCCCGCCGACGAGGCGACCGAGGCGAAGACGGACGCAGAGCCGAAGAAGACCGACGGCGACTCCGAGGCGAAGTAGTCGTGTCCCGGGGTGCGCGGGCCCGGCCCGCGCACCCCGGGACACGCCCAGCTCGCACGGAATCCCGACACCATGTCATGGCCGCCCGTCCGCCGATCCGGAGCGAGGTGGCCCGAGAGGGAGTACGAGAAGGTGGCCACACCTAAAAAGGGCAGGAACGCGAGCGCCCAGAGCAAGCCGGGGCGCTCGCTGGCCCTGATCCTGATCGCCATCGCGGCGCTCACCGGTGGAATGTTCGCCTCGGGACACACCAAGCCACGCCTGGGCATCGACCTGGCCGGTGGCACGAGCATCACGCTCCGCGCGGTCCCCGAGGCCGGCAACGAGTCGGCGATCAACAAGACCAACATGGACACGGCCGTCTCCATCATGGAGCGCCGCGTCAACGGTCTGGGCGTCTCCGAGTCCGAGGTCCAGACGCAGGGCCGGGAAAACATCATCGTCAACATTCCCAAGGGCACCAACTCGGAGCAGGCCCGCAAGCAGGTCGGCACCACCGCCAAGCTCTACTTCCGCCCGGTCATCGCCACCGAGGTCTCCGGCGGCAAGGGCACGGCCAGCCCCGCCCCGAGCCCCACCGGCAGCCCCTCGGACAAGCCGTCCGGCAAGGCGTCCGACAAGCCCGAGGCCACCGGCAAGAACTCCGCCTCCCCGTCCGCCACGCCCACCACCCAGGGCCGTGCGGTCACCGACGGGCTGAAGGCCGACGCCACGCCGTCCGCGAGCGCGTCGGACAAGCCCGGGACCAGCCCCTCCCCGTCGGCGAGCGGTGGCAGCGCCGAGGCCGACGCGAACGCGCTGCAGGCGAAGTACGCCAAGCTCGACTGCACGGACGCCAAGACCCGCTCCGGCGTGGGCGACGGCGTCAAGGCCTCCCAGCCCACCCTGGCCTGCGGCAAGAACTCGCAGGGCCAGTGGCAGAAGTACATCCTCGGCCCCGCCGAGGTCGACGGCACGGACGTCGACAAGGCCCAGGCCGTGCTGAACACGCAGACCGGTGCCGGCTGGACGGTCACGATGGACTTCACGGACGCCGGCGCCAAGAAGTTCGCGGACATCACCGGCAAGCTGGCGCAGAACCAGTCCCCGCAGAACCAGTTCGCGATCGTGCTCGACGGCGACGTCGTCTCCGACCCGTTCGTCCGGCAGGCCCTGACCGGCGGCAACGCCGAGATCTCCGGCAACTTCAACCAGCAGTCCGCCCAGGACCTGTCCAACATGCTGAGCTACGGCGCGCTGCCGCTGACCTTCAAGGTCGACAGCATGACGACCGTGACCGCCGCGCTCGGCGGTGACCAGTTGCAGGCCGGCCTGATCGCCGGCGCGATCGGTCTGGCGCTCGTGGTCATCTATCTGCTGGCGTACTACCGAGGCCTGGCGTTCATCGCGATCCTCTCGCTGCTGGTCTCCGCCGCCCTCACCTACACGCTCATGGCCCTGCTCGGCCCGGCGATCGGGTTCGCGCTGAACCTGCCGGCGGTGTGCGGTGCCATCGTCGCGATCGGCATCACGGCGGACTCGTTCATCGTGTACTTCGAACGCGTCCGCGACGAGATCCGGGAAGGCCGCACCCTGCGCCCCGCCGTCGAGCGGGCCTGGCCGCGCGCCCGGCGCACCATCCTGGTCTCCGACTTCGTGTCGTTCCTCGCCGCCGCGGTGCTGTTCATCGTCACCGTCGGCAAGGTCCAGGGCTTCGCGTTCACGCTCGGCCTGACCACCCTGCTCGACGTGGTCGTCGTGTTCCTCTTCACCAAGCCGCTGCTGACGCTGATGGCCCGCCGCCCGTTCTTCGCGAACGGCCACAAGTGGTCCGGCCTCGACCCGAAGAGCCTGGGTGCCCAGCCGCCGCTGCGCCGCACCCGCCGTCCCTCCGCCCCCGTCGAGACGAAGGAGGCGTGAGATGTCGAAGCTCGGCACCCTCGGCGCCCGGTTGCACCGCGGCGAAATCGGCTACGACTTCATCAAGAACCGCAAGATCTGGTACGGCCTGTCGATCCTGATCACCATCACGGCCATCGTCGGCCTGGCGGTGCGAGGCCTGAACATGGGCATCGAGTTCCAGGGCGGCGCCGTCTTCAACACCCCGAAGAACACCACCGCCTCGGTGTCCCAGGCGGAGGAGTACGCGGAGACGGCCTCCGGCCACGACGCGATCGTCCAGAAGCTCGGCGACGGCAGCCTGCGCATCCAGGTCGCGGGCATCGACACCGACGCCGCGAACAAGATCAAGAACACCCTCGCCGACGACCTCAAGATCGACTCGGAGCAGATCAACGCGGAGCTGGTCGGCCCCAGCTGGGGTGACCAGATCGCCGACAAGGCCTGGCAGGGCCTCGGCATCTTCCTGTTCCTCGTGGTGATCTACCTGGCGATCGCGTTCGAGTGGCGCATGGCGCTCGCCGCGTTCGTGGCGCTCATCCACGACATCACCATCACCGTCGGCATCTACGCCCTGGTCGGCTTCGAGGTCACACCGGGCACGGTGATCGGTCTGCTGACCATCCTCGGCTACTCGCTCTACGACACGGTCGTGGTCTTCGACAGCCTCAAGGAGCAGACGAAGGACCTCACCAAGCAGACCCGCTGGACCTACAGCGACGTCGCCAACCGCTCGATCAACAGCACCCTGGTCCGCTCCATCAACACCACGGTGGTCGCGCTGCTGCCGGTCGCGGGCCTGCTCTTCATCGGTGGCGGTGTCCTCGGCGCCGGCATGCTGAACGACATCTCGCTGTCGCTGTTCGTCGGCCTCGCCGCCGGTGCCTACTCCTCGATCTTCATCGCCACGCCGCTCGTCGCCGACCTCAAGGAGCGCGAGCCGCAGATGAAGGCCCTGAAGAAGCGTGTCCTGGCCAAGCGTGCCAAGGGCGAGACCGAGGTCCAGGGCGACGGCGAGGTGTACACGGACGAGCCCGAGGACGCCGCACCCGCGGTGGTCGGGCCGCGTCACCAGCCCGCCTCCCGCAGCCGCGGCCGCGGCCGCCCCTCGGGGAAGCGCCGATGACCGGGATCAGCGACCTCCTCCTCAGCCGCATCAGGGACGTCGCGGACTACCCGGAGCCGGGCGTGATGTTCAAGGACATCACCCCGCTCCTGGCGGACCCGGCGGCGTTCACCGCCCTGACCGACGCACTCGCCGAGATCGCCGAGCGCACCGGCGCCACCAAGGTCGTCGGTCTGGAGGCCCGCGGCTTCATCCTCGGCTCCCCGGTCGCCGTCCGCGCCGGCCTCGGCTTCATCCCCGTACGCAAGGCGGGCAAGCTTCCCGGAGCCACCCTCGCCCAGGCCTACGACCTGGAGTACGGCTCGGCCGAGATCGAGGTGCACGCCGAGGACCTCGCCGGCGGGGACCGGGTGCTGATCGTCGACGACGTCCTCGCCACCGGTGGCACCGCCGAAGCCTCGGTCCAGCTCATCCGCCGGGCCGGCGCCGAGGTCGCCGGTCTCGCCGTCCTGATGGAGCTCGGCTTCCTCGGCGGCCGCGCCCGCCTGGAACCGGCGCTCGCCGGCGCCCCGCTGGAGGCGCTGCTCACGGTCTGACAGCCGCACGGCTGTCAGGCACCGGTACGACACCGCACAGGCGGGCCCGGAGGAATCCGGCGCCCGCCTCGTGCGTTACAGACGTTTCCCGGGTAGACGGTCCTCACATTGGCCTGAAGGCGATCCCGGAGCCCGGGATCGCTACCATGGGGGTCCGGAGCCTGACCGGGGGACCCGGATCGCGCACGAGGAGTCCTCTTGCCAGACGAGGCCCAGCACCTGACCGCCGCCAAGCCCGAGTCCGCCTCGGCAGCCGCGGCCAAGCCCGCGCCGAACGCGCCCCACGCGAAGAACGACACCCGCGGGCCGGTCGAGCACGCCCAGGCGGCGCCGGTCGACAAGCCCGCCGAGCAGTCGCGGCCCAAGCCCACCCCGCCCGCGGTCCGTCAGACGGCCGGCCAGCAGGCCCGCTCCGGCTCCTCCAACCGCGTCCGCGCCCGTCTGGCCCGGCTCGGTGTGCAGCGCGCGAACCCGTACAACCCGGTGCTCGAACCGCTGCTGCGCATAGTGCGCGGCAACGACCCGAAGATCGAGACGGCCACGCTCCGCCAGATCGAGCGCGCCTACCAGGTCGCCGAGCGCTGGCACCGCGGCCAGAAGCGCAAGAGCGGCGACCCGTACATCACGCACCCGCTCGCCGTCACCACCATCCTCGCCGAGCTGGGTATGGATCCGGCCACGCTCATGGCGGGCCTGCTGCACGACACGGTCGAGGACACCGAGTACGGCCTCGACGACCTGCGCCGTGACTTCGGCGACGTCGTCACCCTGCTCGTCGACGGCGTCACCAAGCTGGACAAGGTCAAGTTCGGTGAGGCCGCGCAGGCCGAGACCGTGCGCAAGATGGTCGTCGCCATGGCCAAGGACCCGCGCGTCCTGGTCATCAAGCTCGCCGACCGCCTGCACAACATGCGCACCATGCGCTACCTCAAGCGCGAGAAGCAGGAGAAGAAGGCGCGCGAGACCCTCGAGATCTACGCGCCGCTCGCCCACCGCCTGGGCATGAACACCATCAAGTGGGAGCTGGAGGACCTCGCCTTCGCGATCCTCTACCCCAAGATGTACGACGAGATCGTCCGGCTGGTGGCCGAGCGGGCACCGAAGCGGGACGAGTACCTGGCCATCGTCACCGACGAGGTCCAGCAGGACCTGCGAGCGGCCCGCATCAAGGCGACCGTCACCGGCCGCCCGAAGCACTACTACAGCGTCTACCAGAAGATGATCGTCCGCGGCCGGGACTTCGCGGAGATCTACGACCTGGTGGGCATCCGCGTCCTCGTGGAGACCGTCCGCGACTGCTACGCGGCCCTCGGCACGGTGCACGCGCGATGGAACCCGGTCCCCGGCCGGTTCAAGGACTACATCGCGATGCCCAAGTTCAACATGTACCAGTCGCTGCACACGACGGTCATCGGCCCCGGCGGCAAACCGGTCGAACTCCAGATCCGCACGTTCGACATGCACCGCCGCGCCGAGTACGGCATCGCCGCGCACTGGAAGTACAAGCAGGAGGCCGTCGCCGGCGCGTCCAAGGTGCGCTCCGACGCCCCCAAGTCGTCCGGCAAGGGCAAGGACGACCACCTCAACGACATGGCCTGGCTGCGGCAGTTGCTCGACTGGCAGAAGGAGACCGAGGACCCGGGCGAGTTCCTGGAGTCCCTGCGCTTCGACCTGTCCCGCAACGAGGTCTTCGTCTTCACCCCCAAGGGCGACGTCATAGCGCTCCCCGCCGGGGCCACCCCCGTGGACTTCGCCTACGCGGTGCACACCGAGGTCGGGCACCGCACCATAGGCGCCCGTGTCAACGGCCGGCTGGTGCCGCTGGAGTCCACCCTCGACAACGGCGACCTGGTGGAGGTCTTCACCTCCAAGGCGGCCGGCGCCGGTCCCTCCCGGGACTGGCTCGGCTTCGTCAAGTCACCGCGCGCCCGCAACAAGATCCGGGCCTGGTTCTCCAAGGAGCGCCGCGACGAGGCGATCGAGCAGGGCAAGGACGCCATCGTCCGCGCGATGCGCAAGCAGAACCTGCCGATCCAGCGCATCCTGACCGGCGACTCCCTGGTGACCCTCGCGCACGAGATGCGCTACGCCGACATCTCCGCGCTGTACGCGGCGATCGGCGAGGGCCATGTCTCCGCGCAGAACATCGTGCAGAAGCTGGTCCAGGCCCTCGGCGGGGAGGAGGCCGCCACCGAGGAGATCGACGAGTCGGTCCCGCCGGCCCACGGCCGCAGCCGCAAGCGCCGCTCCAGCGCCGACCCGGGCGTCGTGGTCAAGGGCGTCGAGGACGTGTGGGTGAAACTGGCCCGCTGCTGCACGCCCGTCCCGGGCGACCCCATCATCGGCTTCGTCACCCGCGGCAGCGGGGTGTCGGTCCACCGCAGCGACTGTGTGAACGTCGACTCGCTCTCCCGCGAGCCCGAGCGCATCCTCGAGGTCGAGTGGGCGCCCACGCAGTCCTCGGTCTTCCTGGTCGCCATCCAGGTCGAGGCCCTGGACCGCTCCCGGCTGCTGTCGGACGTCACGCGCGTGCTGTCCGACCAGCACGTCAACATCCTCTCCGCGGCCGTCCAGACCTCCCGCGACCGCGTCGCCACCTCCCGCTTCACCTTCGAGATGGGAGACCCCAAGCACCTCGGTCACGTCCTCAAGGCGGTCCGTGGCGTGGAGGGCGTCTACGACGTGTACCGGGTGACGTCGGCGCGCAGCCGGTCGTAGCGGCCCGCAGCGGCCACACGAAAGGGGGGCTCCCGTACGAGATGTACGGGAGCCCCCCTTCGCGTCGGCTGATCAGCCTCCGAACTCCTGCAGGCCCTTCAGCGCCTGGTCCAGCAGCGCCTGCCGGCCGTCGAGCTCACGCTGGAGCTTGTCGGCCTTGGCGTTGTTGCCCTGCGCGCGGGCCTGCTCGATCTGGCCCCGGAGCTTGTCCACGGCGGCCTGCAGCTGGCCGGTCAGACCCTCGGCACGCGCGCGTGCCTCCGGGTTCGTCCGGCGCCACTCGGCCTCCTCGGCCTCCTGGATGGCCCGCTCGACGGCATGCATCCGGCCCTCGACCTTGGGCCGGGCGTCGCGCGGCACGTGGCCGATGGCCTCCCAGCGCTCGTTCACGTTCCGGAAGGCGGCGCGGGCCGCCTTGAGGTCCGTGACCGGCAGGAGCTTCTCGGCCTCCTCGGCCAGCTCCTCCTTCAGCTTCAGGTTCTCCGCCTGCTCGGCGTCCCGCTCCGCGAAGACCGAACTGCGGGCCGCGAAGAACACGTCCTGGGCACCCCGGAAGCGGTTCCACAGGTCGTCCTCGTGTTCGCGCTGAGCGCGGCCCGCGGCCTTCCACTCGGACATCAGCTCGCGGTAACGCGCCGCCGTCGCGCCCCAGTCCGTCGAGTTCGACAGCGCCTCGGCCTCGGAGACCAGCCGCTCCTTGGTGCGGCGGGCCTCCTCGCGCTGCGCGTCCAGCTGCGCGAAGTGCTGCTTGCGCCGCTTGGAGAACGCCGACCGCGCGTGCGAGAACCGGTGCCACAGTTCGTCGTCGGACTTGCGGTCCAGACGCGGCAGCCCCTTCCAGGTGTCCACCAGGGCCCGCAGCCGCTCACCTGCCGCCCGCCACTGGTCGGACTGCGACAGCTGCTCCGCCTCGGCGACCAGCGCCTCCTTGGACTTGCGCGCCTCGTCGGACTGCTTCGCCCGCTGCGCCTTGCGCTCCTCGCGGCGCGCCTCCACCAGCTCCACGAGCTTGTCCAGCCGGACCCGCAGGGCGTCCAGGTCGCCCACCACGTGGTGCGCGTCGACCTGCTCCCGGATGTGGTCGATGGCGGCCTGGGCGTCCTTGGCCGACAGGTCGGTGGTCTTCACTCGCTTCTCGAGGAGGCCGATCTCGACAACCAGGCCCTCGTACTTGCGCTCGAAATAGGCCAGCGCCTCCTCGGGGGAGCCTGCCTGCCAGGAACCGACGACCTGCTCGCCGTCGGCCGTACGCACGTACACGGTCCCCGTCTCGTCGACGCGGCCCCACGGGTCGCTGCTCACAGCGCCTCCTCCACATGATGCCTGCGGGGGGCCTCAGCTCCCCCGGGCATCGTCCACAGTTTCGTCACGGCCAACATAGGCGACCGGCGGGGGGCCTGTCCGCATCCCGCGCGACCGAAATTTCGCAGTTGGGGGTCAGGATTTCGTGATCGTGGCCTTGTTGATCACGACCGTCGCGTTGGGCGCCGTATTGCCCGTCTGGGGGTCGGGGGCCTGCGCTCCGGCGTCCGCGATCTTCTTCAGGACCTTCATGCCCGCCTCGGACACCGTACCGAACGGTGTGTAGTCGGCCGGCAGCTGACTGTCCTGGTAGACGAGGAAGAACTGGCTGCCACCGCTGTTGCGGCCCTGCTTCGTCTGCGCGTTGTACTGGTTCGCCATCGCGACGGTGCCCGCCGGGTAGACACCGCCCTTGAGGCTCTTGTCCTTGAGGTTCTCGTCGGGGATGGTGTAGCCCGGTCCGCCCATGCCGGTGCCCTGCGGGTCGCCGCACTGCAGGACGTAGATGTTCTGGGCGGTGAGCCGGTGGCACTTGCTGTGGTCCAGGTAGCCCTTGCCGAGCAGGAAGTTGAACGAGTTGACGGTGTGCGGTGCCGCCGACGCCTTCAGCGCGACGTCTATCCCACCGCAGGTGGTGTCCAGCTTCATCGTGTACTTCGCGGACTTGTCGATGGTCATCGCCGGTTCCTTCTTCCAGGTCTCCGACTTGACCTTGCCCGGCGCCGGCTTCTCGCAGGGGTCCGGCGCCTTGCTGGGCGTGGCGCTCGGGCTGACCTCGGCGTTCGCGTTCTCCTTCTTGCCGTCGTCCTCGAACGGCTTGGTCAGGAAGACCGTCACCGAGAGCACCACGACCACGCCGAGAACCGAGGCGATCACGGAGTTGCGGATACGGGCCTTGCGTCGCGCGTCCGTGCGTCGCTGCTGCTGCCGCAAGAACTTCTCCCGGGCGAGCTGACGCCGCCGCTGTTCCTGGCTGACCACCGGGTTCTCTCCTCATGGGTCTGATACGTCGACCGGTACGCCTGCGTCCTGAGTGCCGAGCGCCTGCGTGTGCCCCGTACCGTATATGGGTTCGCTGAGGAATCGGCAGCGCCGGTAGGCTCTGTGAGCAGCCGTAGCCGCCCCTATCGACACAACGAAGGACGATCGTGCTCATTGCCGGGTTCCCCGCCGGGGCCTGGGGGACGAACTGCTACCTCGTCGCCCCCGCCGCCGGTGAGGAGTGCGTGATCATCGACCCCGGCCATCAGGCCGCCGACGGCGTCGAGGAAGCGATCAGGAAGCATCGCCTCAAGCCCGTGGCCGTCGTCCTCACCCACGGCCACATCGACCACGTCGCCTCGGTCGTCCCGGTGTGCGGCGCGCACGACGTGCCGGCCTGGATCCACCCCGACGACCGGTACATGCTGAACGACCCCGAGAAGGGGATCGGCCGTTCCATCGGCATGCCGCTCATGGGCGAGCTGACCGTGGGGGAGCCGGATGACGTCAAGGAGCTGGCCGACGGGGCGAAGCTGGAGCTTGCGGGCCTGGAGCTGTCCGTCGCGCACGCGCCCGGCCATACCAAGGGGTCGGTGACCTTCGGCATGCCCGAGGCGGCGGACATCCCGCCGATCCTGTTCTCGGGCGACCTGCTGTTCGCCGGCTCCATCGGACGCACCGACCTGCCCGGCGGTGACATGGCCGAGATGCTCGACTCGCTGGCCCGCGTGTGCCTGCCGCTCGACGACTCGACCGTGGTGCTGTCCGGCCACGGCCCCCAGACGACCATCGGCCAGGAGCGCGCCACCAATCCGTATCTGCGGCAGGTGGCCGCCGGCCAGGGACCCGCTCAGGCTCCCCGACGAGGAATGTGACGAGACCTTCCGTGAGCACCTTCAAGGCCCCCAAGGGCACGTACGACCTCATCCCGCCGGACAGCGCCAAGTACCTCGCCGTCCGTGAGGCGATCGCCGCACCGCTGCGCAACTCCGGCTACGGCTACATCGAGACGCCCGGCTTCGAGAACGTCGAGCTCTTCGCGCGCGGCGTCGGCGAGTCCACCGACATCGTCACCAAGGAGATGTACGCCTTCGAGACCAAGGGCGGCGACAAGCTCGCCCTGCGTCCCGAGGGCACGGCCTCGGTCCTGCGCGCAGCGCTGGAGGCCAACCTGCACAAGGCGGGCAACCTCCCGGTCAAGCTCTGGTACTCCGGCTCGTACTACCGCTACGAGCGTCCCCAGAAGGGCCGTTACCGCCACTTCTCCCAGGTCGGTGCCGAGGCGATCGGCGCGGAGGACCCGGCGCTCGACGCCGAGCTGATCATCCTGGCCGACCAGGCGTACCGCTCGCTGGGCCTGAGCGATTTCCGGATCCTGCTCAACAGCCTCGGCGACCAGGAGTGCCGTCCGGTGTACCGGTCGGCGCTGCAGGAGTTCCTGCGCGGACTGGACCTGGACGAGGACACCCTGCGCCGCGCGGAGATCAACCCGCTGCGCGTCCTGGACGACAAGCGCGAGGCGGTGCAGAAGCAGCTGGGGGACGCGCCGTTGCTGCGTGACTACCTGTGCGACGCGTGCAAGGCGTACCACGAGGAGGTCCGCGAGCTGATCACGGCGGCGGGCGTCTCCTTCGAGGACGACCCGAAGCTGGTCCGCGGGCTGGACTACTACACCCGCACCACCTTCGAGTTCGTCCACGACGGTCTCGGCTCGCAGTCCGCGGTGGGCGGCGGCGGCCGCTACGACGGCCTGTCCGAGATGATCGGCGGACCCGCGCTGCCGTCCGTGGGCTGGGCGCTCGGCGTCGACCGCACGGTCCTCGCACTGGAGGCGGAGGGCGTCGAGCTCGAACTGCCCGCCACCACCAGCGTGTTCGCCGTCCCGCTCGGCGAGGAGGCCCGCCGCGTCCTGTTCGCCAAGGTCACCGAGCTGCGCAAGAACGGCATCGCGGCCGACTTCTCCTACGGCGGCAAGGGCCTCAAGGGCGCCATGAAGAACGCCAACCGCAGCGGCGCCCGCTACACGGTCGTCGCCGGTGAACGCGACCTCGCCGAGGGCGTCGTCCAGCTCAAGGACATGGAGTCGGGCGAGCAGACGGCGGTGGGCGTCAACGAGATCGTGGCCGAGCTGGAGGCCCGGCTCGGCTGAGTGCCGCGAAAGGGCGCCGGGATCTCCCGGCGCCCTTCTCCCTGCTCCAGAAGCCCGTGCCGCCCCGCACGCGTGAGGCCGTCGTCCGGTGCGGAGAACCAGCCAGATCTTGCCCAGGAAGCAAGCCGTCGGCGGCATCGGCGTGCCCCGCAGCCGGCGCAGCACTGCGCCCCGCCGCAGCCCGGGCCCCACGCGCCGGGCAGCCGCTCCGTTCCGGCCTGCCCGCGGTCCCGTACGTCGGTCGTGGCCGTGCCGCGGTCGCCTGTCCGGTCAGCCGGAGGTACACGTCCGCCGGCGGGGGCGTCACACCGTCAGCCCCGGATGACCTCGCCCGGGTCCCGCGGCCGGGGTTTGGAGCGGCCACGTGCCGTACGGTCTCCCGGACCGTCAACTCGGCGGGTGCCGATTCGCCCTGCCGGACGATCCCGACATGTGAGCGCCACGCGCGCGTGCCGGTCGCCGGGTCCGACCCCGGCACGGACACCTCTCCCGCGTCCCGGCCCCGGTGCCCCCGCAGGTCGACGGCCGGTTCGTACCCCTGTGCCGTCATGCAACGACAGTCGGCCGGAACGCAACCCTCAGGGACGATCGGGCGGACATCCTTATGTCCACTGAACGGTGGACAGAGGCACCGGTGCGGCACAATGGCCCTGCCCGAAGATGTTCAGGTCTCAAATGACGGAATCGGCGTGATGAGCAAGACGACAGTCAAGGACGTCTCCATGGAGCCCGAGCAGCAGCGCGCCGAGATCGCGCCCCGCGCGGAGGGCGGCAGCCGGGCCCTCGCCCTGCTGCTGGTGATCACCGGCGCGGCCGGACTGCTCGCCGCATGGGTCATCACGATCGACAAGTTCAAGATCCTCGAGGCCAAGGTCGAGGGCAAGACGTTCACGCCCGGCTGCAGCCTCAACCCCGTGGTCTCCTGCGGCAGCGTCATGGAGAGCAAGCAGGCCGCCGTCTTCGGCTTCCCGAACCCGATGCTCGGCCTCGTCTGCTACGGCATCGTCATCGGCGTCGGCATGGCCCTGCTCGCCCGCGCCCGCTTCCCGCGCTGGTACTGGCTCACCTTCAACGCCGGCCTCCTCTTCGGCGTGGTCTTCTGCGCCTGGCTGATGTTCCAGTCCCTGTACCGGATCAACGCGCTCTGCCTGTGGTGCAGCCTGGCCTGGGTCGCCACGATCCTGATGTTCTGGTACGTCACGTCGTTCAACATCCGCAAGGGCTTCCTGCCCGCCCCGAAGTGGCTCAAGAGCTTCTTCGGCGAGTTCACCTGGGTCATGCCCGTGCTGCACATCGGCATCATCGGCATGCTGATCCTGACCCGCTGGTGGGACTTCTGGCTCAGCTGACCAGGGCCGCCCCGGCCCCGGGCGCACTGTCAGTGCGGTGATTTAGGGTTTTCGACGTGGAGCCCGACCTGTTCACCGCCGCAGCCGAAGAACGCCAGGAGAAGGAGCCGTCCAGCAGCCCCCTGGCCGTCCGGATGCGCCCGCGCACCCTCGACGAGGTCGTGGGCCAGCAGCATCTGCTGAAGCCGGGATCCCCCCTGCGCAGACTGGTGGGGGAGGCATCCGGCCCGGCCGGACCCTCCTCGGTGCTCCTGTGGGGCCCGCCCGGCACCGGAAAGACCACCCTGGCCTACGTCGTCTCCAAGGCGACCGACGCCCGCTTCGTGGAGCTCTCGGCGATCACCGCCGGGGTCAAGGAGGTCCGCGCGGTCATCGACGGCGCCCGCCGCGCCTCGGGTGGGTACGGCAAGGAGACCGTCCTCTTCCTCGACGAGATCCACCGCTTCAGCAAGGCCCAGCAGGACTCCCTCCTCCCGGCCGTCGAGAACCGCTGGGTGACGCTCATCGCCGCGACGACGGAGAACCCGTACTTCTCGGTGATCTCGCCCCTGCTGTCCCGCTCGCTGCTGCTCACCCTCGAACCGCTCACGGACGACGACATCAGGAGCCTCATCCGCCGCGCCCTCACCGACGAGCGTGGCCTCAACGAGGCCGTCACCCTCCCCGAGGAGACCGAGAACCACCTCCTGCGCATCGCCGGCGGTGACGCCCGCCGTGCCCTGACCGCCCTGGAGGCGGCCGCCGGAGCCGCCCTGGACAAGGGCGAGGCGGAGATCGGTCTGACCACCCTGGAGGAGACGGTCGACCGGGCCGCCGTGAAGTACGACCGCGACGGCGACCAGCACTACGACGTGGCCAGCGCCCTGATCAAGTCCATCCGCGGCTCCGACGTCGACGCGGCCCTGCACTACCTGGCCCGGATGATCGAGGCCGGCGAGGATCCCCGCTTCATCGCCCGGCGTCTGATGATCTCCGCCAGCGAGGACATCGGCCTGGCCGACCCGACCGCTCTGCAGACGGCGGTCGCCGCCGCCCAGGCCGTCGCCATGATCGGTTTCCCCGAGGCCGCCCTCACCCTCAGCCACGCCACCATCGCCCTGGCCCTGGCGCCCAAGTCCAACGCCGCCACCACCGCGATCGGCGCCGCCCTGGAGGACGTCCGCAAGGGCCTCGCCGGACCCGTGCCCGCCCACCTGCGCGACAGCCACTACAAGGGCGCGACCAAACTCGGCCACGGCCAGGGCTACGTCTACCCGCACGACCTGCCCGAGGGCATCGCCGCCCAGCAGTACGCCCCGGACGAGCTCAAGAACCGCGAGTACTACGAGCCGACCCGGCACGGCGCGGAGGCCCGCTACGCGGACGCCGTGGAGTGGACCCGGAAGAACCTCGGTCGAAAGCGGTCCTGAGCACCCTGTAAACTCGTGCGGAGTGCTGCGTCCCGTGCAGTCAGAACGGGACAGTCGGCCGGAGTCCCGATCCTCCGGGATCGGCTCCAGGAGCGTCGCGCACCGTCGAACGGTGTCGCGGGCAGCCCACCACCACCCGTCCTGTGACGGGAGCGGCCGGTGGGCCACTCGCGTGCTGCACGTATGTGCCCAGACCAGGGGAGCGGCTGCCCACCCGGGCCCGGCAGGGTCCCAGGCGGGTTTCCCCGGCTGCGGATGCGACCTCCCACAACCCTGACAAGCCGATACAACGAAAGCGAAAAACAGTGGCGAACCAGTCCCGCCCCAAGGTCAAGAAGTCGCGTGCCCTCGGCATCGCGCTGACCCCGAAGGCCGTCAAGTACTTCGAGGCCCGTCCCTACCCGCCGGGTGAGCACGGCCGCGGCCGCAAGCAGAACTCGGACTACAAGGTCCGTCTGCTCGAGAAGCAGCGTCTGCGCGCGCAGTACGACGTGTCCGAGCGCCAGCTCGTCCGCGCCTACGAGCGTGCCTCCAAGGTCCAGGGCAAGACCGGTGAGGCCCTGATCATCGAGCTCGAGCGTCGTCTCGACGCCCTGGTTCTGCGTTCGGGCATCGCCCGCACCATCTACCAGGCCCGTCAGATGGTCGTCCACGGTCACATCGCCGTCAACGGCAAGAAGGTCGACAAGCCCTCCTTCCGTGTCCGTCCGGACGACGTCGTGCAGGTCCGTGAGCGCTCCAAGGAGAAGACCCTCTTCACGATCGCTCGTGAGGGTGGCTTCGCCCCCGACGGTGAGACCCCGCGCTACCTCCAGGTGAACCTCAAGGCCCTGGCGTTCCGCCTGGACCGCGAGCCGAACCGCAAGGAGATCCCGGTGATCTGCGACGAGCAGCTCGTCGTCGAGTACTACGCCCGCTGATCCACGGCAGGCACGCGGTACCCCAGCCCGCCGTCTCCCCGCCCCTCCGGGCGGGCGAGGCGGCGGGCTTTCGCGATCGACCCGGCGTCGGAGGCCGATCCGGCCCGGGCTTTCGCGATGGACCCGGTCGGAGACCGATCCGGTCCGGGCTTTCGCGATGGACCCGGCGCCCGGGGGTAATCCGGTACGGAGCGCCACCCCCGGCGCGATAGGCTCGTCGCACGACTTTTTCGATGTTCAGGCACGTTTCAGGGAGCGGGTGCACACAGTGTCCGGTGGAGAGGTTGCCGGAATCCTGGTGGCCGTCTTCTGGGCGATCCTGGTCTCCTTCCTCGCCGTCGCGTTGGCGAGGGTGGCCCAGACGCTCAAGGCGACCACCAAGCTCGTGGCGGACGTGACCGACCAGGCCGTCCCGCTGCTGGCCGACGCCTCCGCGGCGGTGCGCTCCGCGCAGACCCAGATCGACCGGGTCGACTCCATCGCCTCCGACGTCCAGGAGGTCACGTCGAACGCCTCCGCGCTGTCGACCACCGTCGCCTCCACCTTCGGCGGCCCCCTGGTCAAGGTCGCGGCCTTCGGCTACGGCGTGCGCCGGGCCCTCGGCGGAGGCAAGGAGGACGTGCCCGCCAAGGCGTCCAGGCGTACCGTGATCGTGGGCCGCACGGTCACCCGGCGCAGCGCCCGAGGGAAGAGGGACTGAGAGCCAGCGATGTTCCGCCGTACCTTCTGGTTCACCACGGGTGTCGCCGCCGGTGTGTGGGCCACCACCAAGGTCAATCGCAAGCTGAAGCAGCTGACCCCCGAAAGCCTCGCGAGAACCGCCGGGAACAAGGCGCTCGAGGCCGGTCACCGCATCAAGGACCGTGCGGTCGGCTTCGCGCTCGACGTCCGGGACAACATGGCCGTGCGGGAGGCCGAACTCGGCGACGCCCTCGGGATCAACGAGAATCCCGAACTCCCCGGCCCCCGGCGGCACATCGCCATCGAGAACCGCAACAACCCCAAGTACGTCGACGGTTCGAAGCACCAGACGTACCAGACGTACCCGTACAACCGGAATGAGGACCACTGATGGAGTCGGCTGAGATTCGCCGCCGCTGGTTGAGCTTCTTCGAGGAGCGCGGTCACACCGTCGTCCCTTCGGCGTCGCTCATCGCGGACGACCCGACTCTGCTCCTCGTCCCGGCCGGCATGGTGCCCTTCAAGCCCTACTTCCTGGGCGAGGTCAAGCCGCCCTTCGCCCGCGCCACCAGTGTGCAGAAGTGCGTGCGCACGCCGGACATCGAAGAGGTCGGCAAGACCACCCGGCACGGCACGTTCTTCCAGATGTGCGGCAACTTCTCCTTCGGCGACTACTTCAAGGAAGGCGCCATCAAGCACGCCTGGGAGCTGCTCACCAGCCCCCAGGACAAGGGCGGTTATGGCCTCGACCCCGAGCGCCTGTGGATCACCGTCTACAAGGACGACGACGAGGCCGAGCGCATCTGGCACGAGGTCGTCGGCGTGCCGAAGGAGCGCATCCAGCGCCTCGGCATGAAGGACAACTACTGGTCCATGGGCGTCCCCGGCCCCTGCGGCCCCTGCTCCGAGATCAACTACGACCGTGGCCCCGAGTTCGGCGTCGAGGGCGGCCCCGCCGTCAACGACGAGCGGTACGTGGAGATCTGGAACCTCGTCTTCATGCAGTACGAGCGGGGCGAGGGCATCGGCAAGGACAACTTCGAGATCCTCGGCGAACTGCCCAGCAAGAACATCGACACCGGCCTCGGCCTCGAGCGCCTCGCCATGATTCTGCAGGGCGTGCAGAACATGTACGAGATCGACACCTCGATGGCCGTCATCAACAAGGCCACCGAGCTGACCGGCGTCCGCTACGGCGACGCCCACGGTTCGGACGTCTCCCTGCGCGTGGTCACCGACCACATGCGGACCTCGGTCATGCTGATCGGCGACGGTGTCACCCCCGGCAACGAGGGCCGCGGCTATGTGCTGCGCCGCATCATGCGCCGCGCCATCCGCAACATGCGCCTGCTCGGCGCCACCGGACCGGTCGTCAAGGACCTCATCGACACCGTGATCGGCATGATGGGCCAGCAGTACCCCGAGCTCATCACCGACCGCGAGCGCATCGAGAAGGTCGCCCTGGCCGAGGAGAACGCGTTCCTCAAGACGCTCAAGGCCGGCACCAACATCCTCGACACGGCCGTCACCGACACCAAGGCCGCCGGCTCCACCGTCCTGCCCGGCGACAAGGCCTTCCTGCTCCACGACACCTGGGGCTTCCCGATCGACCTCACCCTGGAGATGGCCGCCGAACAGGGCCTGTCCGTGGACGAGGACGGCTTCCGCCGCCTGATGAAGGAGCAGCGGGAGCGCGCCAAGGCCGACGCCCAGGCCAAGAAGACCGGGCACGCCGGGGCCGGTGCCTACCGTGAGATCGCCGACCAGGCCGGTGCCACCGACTTCATCGGCTACACCGACACCGAGAGCGAGTCCACGATCGTCGGCATCCTCGTCGACGGCGCCTCCTCCCCGGCCGCCACCGAGGGCGACGAGGTCGAGATCGTCCTCGACCGCACCCCCTTCTACGCCGAGGGCGGCGGCCAGATCGGCGACACCGGCAAGATCAAGGTCGACTCCGGTGCCGTCATCGAGATCCGCGACTGCCAGAAGCCGGTCCCGGGGGTCTACGTCCACAAGGGCGTCGTCCAGGTCGGTGAGGTCACCGTCGGTGCCAAGGCCCATGCCGCCATCGACGACCGCCGCCGCAAGGCCATCGCCCGCGCCCACTCGGCCACGCACCTGACCCACCAGGCCCTGCGCGACGCCCTCGGCCCGACGGCCGCCCAGGCCGGTTCCGAGAACCAGCCCGGCCGCTTCCGCTTCGACTTCGGCTCCCCGTCCGCCGTCCCGACGGCCGTGATGACCGACGTCGAGCAGAAGATCAACGAGGTGCTCGCCCGCGACCTCGACGTCCGCGCCGACGTCATGGGCATCGACGAGGCCAAGAAGCAGGGCGCCATCGCCGAGTTCGGCGAGAAGTACGGCGAGCGCGTCCGCGTGGTCACCATCGGCGACTTCTCCAAGGAGCTGTGCGGCGGCACCCACGTGCACAACACCGCCCAGCTCGGGCTGGTCAAGCTGCTCGGCGAATCCTCCATCGGCTCCGGTGTCCGCCGCATCGAGGCCCTGGTGGGCGTGGACGCCTACAACTTCCTCGCCCGCGAGCACACGGTCGTCGCCCAGCTCCAGGAGCTGATCAAGGGCCGCCCCGAGGAGCTCCCGGAGAAGGTCTCCGCCATGCTCGGCAAGCTGAAGGACGCCGAGAAGGAGATCGAGAAGTTCCGCGCCGAGAAGGTCCTCCAGGCCGCCGCGGGTCTCGCCGAGTCCGCCAAGGACGTCCGTGGCGTTGCTGTCGTGACCGGTCAGGTCCCCGACGGCACGACCGCCGACGACCTCCGTAAGCTCGTCCTCGACGTGCGCGGACGTATCCAGGGCGGTCGGGCTGCCGTCGTCGCCCTGTTCACGGTGGCGAACGGCAAGCCGCTCACGGTCATCGCCACCAACGAGGCCGCCCGTGAGCGCGGCCTGAAGGCCGGCGACCTCGTCCGTACGGCCGCCAAGACCCTCGGCGGCGGCGGAGGCGGCAAGCCGGACGTCGCCCAGGGCGGCGGCCAGAACCCGGCCGCCGTCGGTGACGCCGTGGACGCCGTGGAGCGTCTGGTCGCCGAGACGGCCAAGTAAGAGACGGGTCGGACGGCATGCGCAGAGGACGTCGGCTCGCGATCGACGTCGGGGACGCCCGCATCGGGGTCGCCTCGTGCGACCCCGACGGGATCCTCGCCACCCCGGTGGAGACGGTCCCGGGGCGTGACATCCCCGCAGCTCAGCGACGGTTGAAGCAACTCGTCGAGGAGTACGAGCCCCTGGAGGTCGTGGTCGGGCTCCCGCGCTCCCTCAAGGGGGGCGAGGGCCCGGCCGCGGTCAAGGTCCGGGGCTTCACCCAGGAACTGGCCCGCATGATCTCTCCGGTTCCGGTGAGACTCGTGGACGAGCGCATGACGACGGTGACGGCCAGCCAGGGACTGCGCGCCTCCGGCGTGAAGTCCAAGAAGGGCCGGTCCGTCATCGACCAGGCAGCAGCCGTGATCATCCTGCAACAGGCCCTCGAATCCGAACGGATGTCAGGTAAAGCACCCGGCGAAGGCGTCGAAGTGGGCATGTGATCGCGATACGGTAACGTTCCGCGCGATGCGGCGGCATTCGAACAGCCGCCGCACAGCAAAGAGGCGGGACGGAAGCCGGGGCCGGAAGCCGCGTGACCGCCGCCTCGCGGCTCTAGGGGATCGATGACTGAGTATGGCCGGGGCCAAGGCTCCGAACCGTGGCATCCGGAGGACCCGTTGTACGGGGACGGCGGATGGGGCGGCCAGCAGGCCCATCAGGGTCAGCAGTCCCCCTACGGCGGCCAGCCGCAGCACTATCCAGAGCAGCAGCCGCAGCAGCCGCAGTACGGCGACTGGGGCACCGGTGACCAGTCCGGATACGGTCAGGCGCAGCAGCAGTACCCGTACGACCAGCAGTACGCGGCACAGGCCCACGGGCACCAGCAGTACCCCGGCCCCCAGGGCCCCGGACATCAGCAGGACCAGGGCTACCACCAGCAGCAGTACGACACCGGCGGCTGGGCCACCGGCCCTCACCAGCAGGTCTCGTACCCCGGTGATCCCCAGGACCCGTACGGACAGCAGGCCGGTGCGTACGACACGGGCCGGCAGGACTACTACGGCACGCCCGACGCGTATCCACCCCCTGAACCGCCCGGCCGGCGTGGGGTCGAACCCGCGTCGGAACCGGAGACCGACTGGGACCCCGGCCCCGACCAGGGCGAACACGCCTTCTTCGCGGGCGGGGACGACGAGGACGACGGTGACGAGCCGGAGGGGCGTCGCGGCCGCGACGACAAGCGGGGACGCGGCGGCGGCAAACCGAAGAAACGCCGCAACGGCATGGCCTGCCTGCTGGTCGCCGTGATCCTCGGCGGCGGCCTGGCGGGCGCCGGCTACTTCGGCTACCAGTTCTACCAGGATCGTTTCGGCGACGCCCCGGACTTCGCGGGGGGCGGCAACGGGCAGCAGGTCTCCGTCGAGATCCCCAAGGGTGCGGACGGGTACGCGATCGGCCGGGCGCTGAAGTCCGCCGGTGTCGTCAAGAGCGTCGACGCCTTCGTCTCGGCCCAGGCCGGCAACCCCGAGGGCCGGAGCATCCAGGACGGCGTGTACACGCTGCAGAAGCAAATGTCGGCCGCGAGCGCGGTCGAACTGATGCTCAGTCCGAAGAGCCGCGACAACCTGATCATCGCCGAGGGCCGGCGCAACGCCGACATCTACCGCCTGATCGACAAGCGGCTGGACGTCAAGGCGGGCACCACCGCAGCGGTCGCCAAGAAGGATTACAAGAAGCTCGGACTGCCCGCGTGGGCGCAGAACCACGCCCAGGTCAAGGACCCGCTGGAGGGCTTCCTCTACCCCTCCAGCTACGGCGTGAGCGAGGGGCAGAAGCCCGCGGACGTCCTGAAGCAGATGGTCGAGCGGGCCACCGCGACGTACGGCAAGCTCGGGGTCGAGAAGAAGGCCGAGAGCCTCGGACTCGAGGACCCGTGGCAGCTCGTCACCGTCGCCAGCCTGGTCCAGGCCGAGGGCACCAGCCACGACGACTTCCGCAAGATGGCCGAAGTCGTCTACAACCGTATGAAGCCCGGGAACCCGCAGACCAACGGCATGCTGGAGTTCGACTCCACCTACAACTACATCAAGAACCAGAGCAAGATCGACCTGAGCCTGAGCGAACTGCGGAACTACGACAACCCGTACAACACGTACTTCCACAAGGGTCTGCCGCCCGGTCCGATCGACAACCCGGGCGAGGACGCCATCAAGGGCGCCCTGAAACCGACGGGCGACGGCTGGTACTACTTCATCTCGCTCGACGGTAAGACCAGCAAGTTCACGAAGACGAACGCCGAACACCAGAAGCTGGTCGACCGGTTCAACGCCTCGCGGAACAACTGAGGAAGTCCCTGATGGCCGCACCACGCCGGGCCGCCGTACTCGGCTGCCCGATCGCCCACTCGCTCTCGCCGGTCCTGCACCGCACCGCCTACCAGGAGTTGGGCCTGGCCGGCTGGACGTACGACAGGTTCGAGGTCGACGAGGCGGGGCTGCCCGCCTTCTTCGAGACGCTCGGTCCCGAGTGGGCCGGGCTCTCGCTGACCATGCCGCTGAAGCGGGCCGTGATCCCGCTGCTCGACGAAGTCAGTGAGACCGCCGCCTCGGTCGACGCGGTCAACACCGTGGTCCGCACCGAGGACGGCCGCAGTGTCGGCGACAACACCGACATCCCCGGCATGGTCGCCGCCCTGCGCGAGCACGGCATCGACAAGGTGGACGCCGCCGCCGTGCTCGGCGCCGGCGCAACCGCCTCCTCCGCGCTGGCCGCGCTGTCGCGGATCTGCCCGGGCGAGATCACCGTCTACGTGCGCAGCGAGGCCCGGGCCGCCGAGATGCGGCGATGGGCCGAGCGACTCGACGTCGCCGTCCGCATCGCCGACTGGGCGGACGCCGAGCGGGCCCTGCGCGTGCCGCTGGTGATCAGCACCACGCCCGCCGGGGTCACCGACGCCCTCGCCCGGTCCGTACCGGAGCGCCCGGCGGCCCTCTTCGACGTCCTCTACGACCCCTGGCCCACCGCCCTCGCCGCCCGCTGGTCGGCGTACGGCGGTGCCGTCGTCAGCGGCCTCGACCTGCTGGTGCACCAGGCCGTGCTCCAGGTCGAGCAGATGACGGGGCTCGCCCCGGCGCCCCTGGACGCCATGCGAAAAGCGGGCGAGCGGGCTCTCGCCGACCGATAAGATCCGCTCTCGGTTCCGCAGGGGGCGGAACAGGGGAGGGGAACGTCCGTCATGTCCACCGGCCTGCCTCAGGCGTCCGTAAAGTCCCAGATATTCGAGTCCCTGCTGGGATTCCTGCCCGACTGGGTGCAGATCACGGTGCTCGCCCTGATCGTGCTCGCCGTCGTGGCCTCCTGGGTCGTCAAGATCAAGCGCAAGATCGCCTACCGGCGTGCCGTCCGGAACGGCCAGCCGGTGCACGCCGCCGCCCAGTACGGGCAGGGGCGCGGCGCGGACTACCTGGGACAGTACGCGCCTCAGCAGCAGACCCGGCCGGCACAGCAGGGCAGCGGTGCCGACCACCTGGGGGCGTACGCCCCGCAGCCGGCCGAGCCCGCGCAGCAGCCGAGCGGTGCCGACTTCCTCGGGGCGTACGCGCCGCAGCAGCGTCAGGGCGAGGGTCCGTCCGCGAACGCGTCCGCTTGATGGACCGGCCGCCGGGCAGAGTGCCCCGGCGTGGGAGGATCGGAGACGGTGGACCGGGCCGCGCACCCGGTCACGCCGTCGCCGTACGCGACGAGGCGCGTACGCAGGGCAGTACCAGAGCGCGAGCACTGAGGAGCACCGTTGAGCAGGTTGCGCTGGCTGACCGCGGGGGAGTCCCACGGTCCCGCACTCGTGGCGACGCTGGAGGGCCTTCCCGCCGGCGTGCCGATCACCACGGACATGGTGGCGGACCATCTCGCGAGGCGGCGCCTGGGCTATGGACGCGGTGCCCGGATGAAGTTCGAGCGCGACGAGGTCACCTTCCTCGGCGGCGTCCGGCACGGCCTCACCCTCGGTTCCCCGGTCGCGATCATGGTGGGCAACACCGAGTGGCCCAAGTGGGAACAGGTCATGGCCGCCGACCCGGTCGACCCGGAGATCCTCGACGGGCTCGCCCGCAACGCCCCGCTGACCCGGCCGCGCCCCGGCCACGCCGACCTGGCGGGCATGCAGAAGTACGGCTTCGACGAGGCCCGGCCGATCCTGGAGCGCGCCTCCGCGCGTGAGACGGCCGCCCGCGTGGCCCTCGGCGCGGTGGCCCGCTCGTACCTGAAGGAGACCACCGGCGTCGAGATCGTCTCGCACGTGGTGGAGCTGGCCGCGGCGAAGGCGCCGAAGGGCGTGTACCCGAAGCCCGCCGACGTCGAGAAGCTCGACGCGGACCCCGTGCGCTGCCTGGACGCCGACGCGTCGAAGGCGATGGTCGCCGAGATCGACCAGGCCCACAAGGACGGGGACACCCTCGGCGGCGTGGTCGAGATCCTGGCGTACGGCGTGCCCGTCGGCCTCGGTTCGCACGTGCACTGGGACCGCAAGCTGGACGCCCGGCTCGCCGGAGCCCTCATGGGCATCCAGGCGATCAAGGGCGTCGAGATCGGCGACGGTTTCGAACTGGCACGGATTCCCGGCTCCAAGGCACACGACGAGATCGTGAAGACCGACGAGGGCATCCGGCGCACCTCGGGCCGCTCGGGCGGCACCGAGGGCGGTCTGACCACCGGTGAGCTGCTGCGGGTCCGCGCCGCGATGAAGCCGATCGCGACCGTGCCGCGCGCCCTGCAGACGGTGGACGTCACCACCGGCGAGGCGGCGCAGGCCCACCACCAGCGCTCCGACGTGTCCGCGGTCCCGGCCGCCGGCATCGTCGCCGAGGCCATGGTGGCCCTGGTGCTCGCGGACGCGGTCGCCGAGAAGTTCGGCGGCGACTCGGTGGCCGAGACCCGCCGCAACGTCACGTCGTACCTCGACAACCTCGCCATCCGATGAGCGGCCCGCTGGTCGTCCTGGTCGGCCCGATGGGCGTCGGCAAGTCCACCGTCGGGCAGCTGCTGGCCGAGCGGCTCGGCGTCTCCTACCGGGACACCGACGACGACATCGTCGCCGAGCAGGGCCGGACCGTCGCCGAGATCTTCGTCGACGAGGGCGAGCCCGTCTTCCGCGCGATCGAGAAGGCCGCGGTGCGCAGGGCGATCGCCGAGCACGACGGCGTCCTGGCCCTGGGCGGCGGTGCGATCCTCGACGCCGACACGCGCGCACTGCTCGCCGGGCAGCGGGTGGCGTACCTGTCGATGGACGTCGAGGAGGCGGTCAAGCGCACCGGCCTCAACGCGGCCCGCCCGCTGCTCGCGGTCAATCCGCGCAAGCAGTGGCGCGAGCTGATGGAGGCCCGCCGCGACCTGTACGAAGAGGTCGCCACGGCCGTGGTCGCCACCGACGGCCGTACGCCCGACGAGGTCACCGAAGCCGCCCTGGACGCACTGGAGTTGAAGGAAGCATGAGCGAGGCAGTGACGCGGATCCAGGTCGGCGGCACGGCGGGCACCGACCCCTACGAGGTCCTGGTGGGCCGGCAGTTGCTGGGGGAGCTCGGTGCACTGATCGGCGACCGGGCCCAGCGGGTCGCGATCGTCCACCCCGAGGCCCTGGCCGAGACCGGTGAGGCGCTGCGCGCCGACCTGGCCGAGCAGGGCTACGAGGCCATCGCCGTCCAGGTGCCCAACGCCGAGGAGGCCAAGACCGCCGAGGTCGCCGCCTACTGCTGGAAGGCGCTGGGCCAGTCCGGGTTCACGCGCACGGACGTCATCGTCGGCGTCGGCGGCGGCGCGACCACGGACCTCGCCGGGTTCGTGGCCGCCACCTGGCTGCGCGGGGTGCGCTGGATCGCCATCCCGACCACCGTGCTCGCCATGGTGGACGCGGCCGTCGGCGGCAAGACCGGCATCAACACCGCCGAGGGCAAGAACCTCGTCGGCGCCTTCCACCCGCCCGCCGGTGTGCTCTGCGACCTGGCCGCGCTGGACTCCCTGCCGGTCAACGACTACGTCTCCGGGCTCGCGGAGGTCATCAAGGCCGGCTTCATCGCCGACCCCGTGATCCTTGACCTCATCGAGTCCGACCCCCAGGCCGCCCGCACCCCGGCCGGCCCGCACACCGCCGAGCTCATCGAGCGCTCCATCCGGGTCAAGGCCGACGTCGTGTCGTCGGACCTGAAGGAGTCCGGCCTGCGCGAGATCCTCAACTACGGCCACACGCTGGGCCACGCCATCGAGAAGAACGAGCGCTACAAGTGGCGCCACGGCGCGGCGGTCTCCGTCGGCATGCACTTCGCGGCCGAACTGGGCCGCCTGGCGGGCCGGCTGGACGACGCGACGGCCGACCGGCACCGCACGATCCTGGAAGCGGTCGGACTGCCCCTGCACTACCGCTACGACCAGTGGCCCAAGCTGCTGGAGACCATGAAGGTCGACAAGAAGTCCCGCGGCAACCTGCTGCGCTTCATCGTCCTCGACGGTCTGGCCAAGCCCACCGTCCTGGAGGGACCCGACCCGGCCGTGCTGCTCGCCGCGTACGGCGAAGTGGGGCAGTAAGTCCTCCGGCGCGCCATCCGCCCGAAATCGCCTTACGGCGCTGGGCACTTCGGGCCGCCCCCGGCCGTTCACACATCGACGACCGGGGGCGGTACCGTTCGGTGGCACGCGGGTTCCGCCCCCGCTGTCAGCGACCATCGCCTGTACGAGACGGAGTGGCACCGGATGCAGCACGCAGTGGGTTCTCCGCTGCCGCCGCCCCATCAGCCGGGGCACGGACCGGCCACGGGCTGGTCGCCGGCCGCACATCACCCGGGCCCGCAGAACGCGGGCGCCCACCAGGGCTCCGTGCCCGTCCCCCCGCCGCCCCCGGCCCCTGCCCCTGGATATCCGGCGCCCCCGCCCGGACCGGCCTCGGCCACCGCCCCGCCGGCGCCGGAGACCACCGGCCACGTACCGCTGCCACCGGGCGGCCCGGTGGCCATGCCCATGGCTCCGCCCGCCGCGACGGTTCCCGACCCCGCCGGTACGACCCTCGCGGTGCTGCTCATAGGCCCCGCGGGTGCCGGCAAGACCAGCGTGGCCAAGTACTGGGCGGACCACCGCCGGGTCCCCACGGCCCACATCAGCCTCGACGACGTACGCGAGTGGGTCCGCTCCGGCTTCGCCGACCCCCAGTCCGGGTGGAACGACCACTCCGAGGCCCAGTACCGCCTGGCCCGCCGCACCTGCGGCTTCGCCGCGCGCAACTTCCTGGCCAACGGCATCTCGTGCATCCTCGACGACGCGGTCTTCCCCGACCGCCCGGTCGTCGGCCTCGGCGGCTGGAAGCGCCACGTGGGGCCGGGCCTGCTGCCGGTGGTGCTCCTCCCCGGGCTGGACATCGTCCTCGAACGCAACGCGGAGCGCTCGGGCAACCGACGGCTGTCCGACGAGGAGGTCGCCCGCATCCACGGCCGCATGGCCGGCTGGTACGGATCCGGCCTGCCGATCATCGACAACTCCCAGCTGGACGTCCCGGAGACGGCGCGCGTCCTGGACGACGTCCTGGCCAGGTCGATCGCCAGCCCACCCCAGTGGTGAGCGCCCTCAGGTAAGCGCCCTTCAGGGCGCGGGGAACTGCGCCAACCCCCCACCCAGCCGCGGACGGCATACGGCCTCGCACGGCCCTCCTCTCCCGAACGGCACCCGCACCGGGCGCCGCCCACTCAGACGCCCTCAACCGGCGCAAAGCCGGCGGAGCTCATACGCTCGGGGCATGTCAGAGGTGTACGCGGCCCGCCGGACGCGTCTGAGGGACTACTGCAACGCGGGCGGCAGCGCGGCGGCGCTGGTCTCCCGCCCCGCCAATGTGCGCTATCTCGCGGGCGCCGCCCCGCACGGCGCCGTCCTGCTGCTGGGCCGGACCGAGGAACAGGACCTCCTGGTCTGTGCCGGACCGGCGGCCGACCGCCCCACGCAGGAGCGCCCCGACGAAGCCCTGCGCGTCCACACCCTTCCCGGAGCGGACGGCGGTGACCCGGCCGTGGCGGCCGCCCGCCTCGCCGAGGGCCAGAACGCCGACTCCCTCGCCGTGGAGGAGCACCACCTCACCGTGGCCCGGCACCGCGCCCTCGGCTCGGTGGCCCCGACGCTGCGCCTGGCGTGCCTCGGCAGCGCGGTCGAGCAGCTCAGGGTCGTCAAGGACGAGGAGGAGATCTCCAGCCTGCGCATCGGCGCGGAGATCACCGACCAGGCCCTCGGCGAACTGCTGGAGTCGATCCTCGTCGGCCGCACCGAACGCCATCTCGCCCTGGAACTCGAGCGACGACTCGTGGACCACGGGGCGGACGGACCGGCCTTCCCGACCTCCGTGGCCACCGGCCCGAACTCCGGCCGCCCCGGACACCGGCCCACCGACCGCCGGGTCGAGGAGGGCGACTTCCTCTCCGTCTGCCTCGGCGCGACCTACCGCGGCTACCGCTGCGAGATCGGCCGCACCTTCGTCATCGGCACCGCTCCCGCGGACTGGCAGATCGAGCTGTACGACCTCGTCTTCGCCGCCCAGCGGGCCGGGCGTGAGAGCCTCGTGCCCGGCGCCGCCTGCCGGGACGTCGACCACGCCGCCCGCCAGGTCCTGGACTCCGCGGGGTACACGGAGGGCCTCACGGTCCTGACCGGACACGGCGTGGGGCTCGAAATCGACGAGGACCCTCAATTGAGTCCCGCGGCCATGGGTAAACTGGACGCTTGCGTGCCAGTCACCGTCGAACCGGGGGTCCACCTCCCGGGCCGGGGCGGTGTCCGGATCGATGACACGCTCGTCGTCCGCCCCGAGGCGGACGGCGGACCCGAGCTACTCACCATCACGACCAAGGAGCTGCTCGCCCTGTAGCCAGGCAGGTGCGCGCCCCGGGGTCGTACGTCAGTCCAGGAGATTCCGCAACCGTGGCTTCCACGAACGACCTCAAGAACGGCATGGTGCTCAAGCTCGAAGGCGGCCAGCTCTGGTCCGTCGTCGAGTTCCAGCACGTCAAGCCCGGCAAGGGCCCGGCCTTCGTGCGCACCAAGCTCAAGAACGTGCTCTCCGGCAAGGTCGTCGACAAGACCTTCAACGCCGGCGTCAAGGTCGAAACGGCCACCGTCGACAAGCGCGACATGCAGTTCTCCTACATGGACGGCGAGTACTTCGTCTTCATGGACATGGAGACCTACGACCAGCTCCACGTCGACAAGAAGGCCGTCGGTGACGCCGCCAACTTCCTGATCGAGGGCTTCACCGCCACCGTCGCGCAGCACGAGGGCGAGGTGCTCTTCGTCGAGCTGCCCGCCGCCGTCGAGCTCGTCATCCAGGAGACCGAGCCGGGCGTCCAGGGCGACCGCTCCACCGGCGGCACCAAGCCCGCCATCCTGGAGACCGGCCACCAGATCAACGTGCCCCTCTTCATCACCACCGGTGAGAAGATCAAGGTCGACACCCGCACCAGCGACTACCTCGGCCGGGTGAACAGCTAACCGTGGCTGCCCGCAACACGGCCCGTAAGCGCGCCTTCCAGATCCTCTTCGAGGCAGACCAGCGCGGCGCCGAGGTGCTGACCGTCCTCGCGGACTGGGTCCGGCTCTCCCGGGCGGACACCCGGCAGCCGCCGGTCAGCGAGTACACGATGGAGCTGGTCGAGGGCTACGCGAAGCACGCGAAGCGCATCGACGAGCTGATCGCGCAGTACTCCGTGGGCTGGACCCTCGACCGGATGCCCGTCGTCGACCGCAACATCCTGCGGCTCGGCGCCTACGAGCTGATCTGGGTCGACGGGACGCCGGACGCCGTCGTCCTCGACGAGATGGTGCAGCTGGCGAAGGAGTTCTCCACGGACGAGTCGCCCTCGTTCGTGAACGGCCTGCTCGGCCGTCTGAAGGAACTCAAGCCCTCGCTCCGCCGCGACGAGGTCTGAGACGGACCACATGCCGGAGGGCCCGCAGCGTCACCGCTGCGGGCCCTCCGGCGTTCTGGGACGTCTCTCGGCCCGGCGCAGGCCTGTCAGCGCCGCACAACGCCGCCGGGGTGGCCGAGAACCATACGGTTTCGGCCACCCCGGCGGCACGTTTCTGCTGGGACCCGCCCGGCGGTCAGGCGTCCTCGTGGGTCGCCACCGCGCGGCGTGCGTCCGCGTCCAGGACACCCCAGCTGATCAGCTGTTCCGTGAGGACGGACGGCGACTGGTCGTAGATGACGGCCAGGGTGCGCAGGTCGTCCTGGCGGATCGACAGCACCTTGCCGTTGTAGTCACCGCGCTGCGACTGGATCGTGGCCGCGTAGCGCTGGAGTGGACCCGCCTTCTCGGCCGGCACCGTGGCCAGCCGCTCCAGGTCCAGGACCAGCTTCGGCGGCGGCTCGGCGGCCCCGCCCGGGGTCGTGCCCGGAAGCAGTTCCTGCACCGGAACGCCGTAGAAATCCGCCAGCTCGGCAAGACGCTGCACGGTCACGGCACGATCGCCGCGCTCGTACGAACCGACCACGACCGCCTTCCAGCGGCCCTGGGACTTCTCCTCGACACCGTGGAGGGAAAGGCCCTGCTGGGTGCGGATCGCCCGGAGCTTGGCCCCGAGCTGTTTGGCGTATTCGCTGGACATATAGCTCCCCGGCACTGTGTCGACGCGTCTGGCGTGGGTGCCAGGCCGCGCGGCTGGTAACTCACTGTGAGGTTACGCAGCGTTACTCTGCCGCGTCAAGCCGAATGGTCCGCACCGACTCTTCCGTGGTATCGGCCTGCCATTGGGCCGGATGGGTGATCCGGGGGGGCCGTACGGGCGATCTCGGGGACCTGCTACCGTGTATGGCGCAATCTCGACGTCCTTTAAGGTCCGTCCCGTGAGGCGGAGAAGGAGGTCCGTTTCGTATGGACACGCACGACACGCAGTCCGATGCCCGGCCCGTTCTCGAAGGGCCCGACATCGCTCGCGTGCTGACCCGCATCGCCCACGAGATCGTCGAACGTGCCAAGGGCGCCGACGACGTGGTGCTCCTCGGCATCCCGACCCGGGGTGTCTTCCTCGCCCGGCGGATCGCCGACAAGCTCGAGCAGATCACCGAGCGCAAGGTTCCGTGCGGCTCGCTCGACATCACCATGTACCGCGACGACCTGCGCATGCACCCGCCGCGCGCGCTGGCCCGCACCGAGATCCCCGGTGACGGCCTCGACGGCAGGCTCGTCGTCCTCGTCGACGACGTGCTCTTCTCCGGCCGCACCATCCGTGCCGCCCTCGACGCCCTGAACGACCTCGGGCGCCCGCGCGCGGTGCAGCTCGCCGTGCTCGTCGACCGCGGACACCGCGAACTGCCCATCCGCGCCGACTACGTCGGCAAGAACCTCCCCACGTCGTTGCGGGAGACGGTCAAGGTCCAGCTCGCCGAGGAGGACGGTCGCGACACCGTGCTGCTCGGTGCCAAGCCGACCCCGCAGTAGCGCTCCAGGCGTACGCCGCGTCGTACGCCCGCCCGGTTGCGCCCCCGTGCGCCCGTCTGCCCCGATTCTCCCGAATGAACTGCCTTACGGAGCCTGACAGATGCAGCGTCATCTCATCTCGGCCGCCGACCTCACCCGCGACGACGCCGTCCTGATCCTCGACACCGCGGAGGAGATGGCCCGGGTCGCCGACCGGCCGATCAAGAAGCTGCCGACCCTGCGCGGCCGCACGATCGTCAACCTCTTCTTCGAGGACTCCACCCGGACCCGGATCTCCTTCGAGGCCGCCGAGAAGCGGCTGTCCGCGGACGTCATCAACTTCACCGCCAAGGGCTCCAGCGTCTCCAAGGGCGAGTCCCTGAAGGACACCGCCCAGACCCTGGAGGCCATGGGCGTCGACGCCGTGGTCATCCGGCACGGCGCCTCCGGAGCCCCGTACCGCCTCGCCAACTCCGGCTGGATCGACGCGGCCGTGGTCAACGCCGGCGACGGCACCCACCAGCACCCCACCCAGGCCCTGCTGGACGCCTTCACGATGCGCCGCCGCCTGATCGGCCCGGACGCCGGACTCGGCCGGGACCTCGAGGGCAAGCGCATCACGCTCGTCGGCGACGTCCTGCACAGCCGGGTCGCCCGTTCCAACGTCGATCTGCTGCACACCCTCGGCGCCGAGGTCACCCTCGTCGCCCCGCCGACCCTGCTGCCGGTCGGCATCGAGACCTGGCCCTGCGAGGTCTCCTACGACCTCGACAGCACGCTGCCCAAGTCCGACGCGGTGATGATGCTGCGCGTCCAGCGCGAGCGCATGAACGCCGCGTTCTTCCCCACCGAGCGCGAGTACTCCCGGCGCTACGGCCTCGACGGCGACCGCATGGCCCGGATGCCCGAGCACGCCATCGTGATGCACCCCGGCCCGATGGTCCGCGGCATGGAGATCACCGCCGAGGTCGCCGACTCCGACCGCTGCACCGTCGTCGAGCAGGTCGCAAATGGAGTCTCCATCCGGATGGCCGTCCTGTACCTGCTGCTCGGTGGGAACGAACCCGCCGTCACCCACCCCCGCACCGAGGAGAAGTAAGACAGATGAGCAAGACCCTGATCCGTGGTGCCAAGGTGCTGGGCGGCACGCCGCAGGACGTGCTGATCGAGGGGGAGACCGTCGCCGAGGTGGGCGGCGGGCTGTCCGCCGAGGGCGCGGAGGTCGTCGAGGCCGACGGCAAGGTGCTGCTGCCGGGCCTGGTCGACCTGCACACCCACCTGCGCGAGCCCGGCCGCGAGGACTCCGAGACCGTCCTCACCGGCACCCGCGCCGCCGCTTCCGGCGGCTTCACCACGGTCTTCGCCATGGCCAACACCTTCCCGGTCGCCGACACCGCCGGTGTCGTCGAACAGGTCTGGCGGCTCGGCAAGGAGCACGGCTACTGCGACGTCCAGCCCATCGGCGCCGTCACCGTGGGCCTGGAAGGCAGGAAGCTGGCCGAACTGGGCGCCATGCACGAGTCCGCCGCCGGTGTCACCGTCTTCTCCGACGACGGCAAGTGCGTCCACGACGCCGTGATCATGCGACGGGCCCTCGAGTACGTGAAGGCCTTCGGCGGTGTCGTCGCGCAGCACGCCCAGGAGCCGCGGCTGACCGAGGGCGCCGAGATGAACGAGGGCATCGTCTCCGCCGAGCTGGGTCTCGGCGGCTGGCCCGCGGTGGCCGAAGAATCGATCATCGCCCGGGATGTCCTGCTCGCCGACCACGTCGGCTCCCGCGTCCACATCTGCCACCTGTCGACCGCCGGCTCCGTGGAGATCGTCCGCTGGGCCAAGTCCCGCGGCATCCAGGTCACCGCCGAGGTCACCCCGCACCACCTCCTCCTCACGGATGAGCTGGTCCGCACCTACAACCCCGTCTACAAGGTCAACCCGCCGCTGCGCACCGAGCGCGACGTCATGGCCCTGCGCGAGGCGCTCGCCGACGGCACGATCGACATCGTCGCCACCGACCACGCCCCGCACCCGCACGAGGACAAGGACTGCGAGTGGGCCGCGGCCGCCATGGGCATGGTCGGCCTGGAGACCGCGCTGTCAGTGGTGCAGGAGACGATGGTGGACACGGGCCTGCTGGACTGGGCCGGCGTAGCCGACCGGATGTCCGTCAAGCCCGCGCAGATCGGACAGGCCACGGGCCACGGCCGTCCCGTCTCGGCAGGTGAGCCCGCCAACCTCACCCTGGTCGACACGGCATACCGTGGGCTCGTGGAACCCGCGGGCTTCGCCTCGCGCAGCCGCAACACCCCCTACGAGGGGCGTGAGCTGCCGGGCCGTGTGACGCACACGTGGCTGCGGGGCAAGGCCACGCTCGTCGACGGGAAGCTCACGTGACACCTGTACTCCTGCTCGCCGCCGAGAAGGAATCGGCGCAAGTGACCGACTGGGCCGCCCGCATCGGCTGGGTCGTCGGCCTCGCCCTGTTCGTCGCGCTCGTCTACTGGCTGATGCGCGAGGGCTGGAAGTGGCGCGGCACCCTCCAGGGCGACCTGCCCGAGCTGCCCGCCACCCCGGACGAGCCGGGCCCGGCGCGCCTGACCATGAGCGGCCGCTACCACGGCTCCACCACCGCCGGGCAGTGGCTCGACCGCATCGTCGCGCACGGCCTGGGCACCCGCAGCAGGGCCGAGCTGACCCTGACGGACGCCGGCCTCGACGTCGTACGCCCCGGCGCGGACGACTTCTTCGTCCCGGCCGCTGCCCTGCGCGAGGCCCGCCTCGACAAGGGCATCGCCGGCAAGGTGCTCGCCGAGGGCGGCCTGCTCGTCGTCACCTGGGAGCACGGCGACCGGCTGATCGACTCCGGCTTCCGCTCCGACCACGCCGCCGAGCACCACGAGTGGGTCGCGGCCCTCACCTCGATGATCGAAACGCACAGCAAGGAAGGCGCCGAACGATGACCACCTCCACCAGGGGAGCCGCCAGGACTCCCGCCGTACTCGTCCTGGAGGACGGCCGGGTCTTCCGCGGTCGCGCCTACGGGGCCGTGGGGGAGACCTTCGGCGAAGCGGTGTTCTCCACCGGCATGACCGGCTACCAGGAGTCCCTCACCGACCCCTCCTACCACCGCCAGGTGGTCGTGATGACCGCCCCGCACGTCGGCAACACCGGCGTCAACGACGAGGACATGGAGTCCAGGAAGATCTGGGTCTCCGGCTACGTCGTGCGCGACCCCGCGCGCGTGCCGTCCAACTGGCGCTCCCGGCGCACGCTGGACGAGGAACTGGACGCCCAGGGCGTCGTCGGCATCAGCGGCATCGACACCCGCGCCCTCACCCGCCACCTGCGCGAGCGCGGCGCGATGCGCGTCGGCATCTTCAGCGGCGACGCCGTGAGGGACGACGCCGCACTGCTGGCCCGCGTCCAGGAAGCCCCCCAGATGAAGGGCGCGAACCTCTCCGCCGAGGTCGCCACCACCGAGCCGTACGTCGTCCCGGCCATCGGCGAGAAGAAGTTCACCGTCGCCGCCGTCGACCTCGGCATCAAGGGCATGACCCCGCACCGTATGGCCGAGCGCGGCATCGAGGTGCACGTCCTCCCGGCGACCGCCACCGTCGAGGACATCTACGCGGTGAACCCGGACGGCGTGTTCTTCTCCAACGGCCCGGGCGACCCGGCCACCGCCGACCACCCCGTCTCCGTGATGCAGGGCGTCCTGGAGCGCGGCACCCCGCTGTTCGGCATCTGCTTCGGCAACCAGATCCTGGGCCGCGCGCTCGGCTTCGGCACCTTCAAGCTGAAGTACGGCCACCGCGGCATCAACCAGCCGGTGCAGGACCGCACGACCGGCAAGGTCGAGGTCACCGCGCACAACCACGGCTTCGCCGTCGACGCCCCGCTCGAGAAGGTCTCCGAGACCCCGTTCGGCCGCGCCGAGGTGTCCCACGTCTGCCTGAACGACAACGTGGTGGAGGGGCTCCAACTCCTCGACCGCCCCGCCTTCAGCGTCCAGTACCACCCCGAAGCGGCAGCCGGTCCGCACGACGCCGCCTACCTGTTCGACCGCTTCGTATCCCTGATGGAGGGCCAGCGTGCCTAAGCGCACCGATATCCAGTCCGTCCTGGTCATCGGCTCCGGCCCGATCGTCATCGGCCAGGCCGCCGAGTTCGACTACTCCGGCACCCAGGCGTGCCGCGTCCTCAAGGCCGAGGGCCTGCGGGTCGTCCTGGTGAACTCCAACCCGGCGACGATCATGACCGACCCGGAGATCGCCGACGCCACCTACGTCGAGCCGATCACCCCCGAGTTCGTCGAGAAGATCATCGCCAAGGAGCGCCCCGACGCGCTGCTGCCCACCCTGGGCGGCCAGACGGCCCTCAACACGGCCATCTCGCTGCACGAGGCGGGCACCCTCGACAAGTACGGCGTCGAACTGATCGGCGCCAACGTCGAGGCCATCAACAAGGGCGAGGACCGCGACCTCTTCAAGGAGGTCGTCGAGGCCGTACGCCAGAAGATCGGACACGGCGAGTCCGCCCGCTCGGTCATCTGCCACTCCATGGACGACGTCATCGCCGGCGTCGACACGCTCGGCGGCTACCCCGTCGTCGTCCGCCCCTCCTTCACCATGGGCGGCGCCGGCTCCGGTTTCGCCCACGACGAGGAGGAACTGCGCCGCATCGCCGGTCAGGGCCTCACGCTCTCCCCGACCACCGAGGTGCTCCTGGAGGAGTCCATCCTCGGCTGGAAGGAATACGAGCTGGAGCTGATGCGCGACAAGCACGACAACGTCGTGGTCGTCTGCTCCATCGAGAACTTCGACCCCATGGGCGTCCACACCGGTGACTCGATCACCGTCGCGCCCGCGATGACGCTCACCGACCGCGAGTACCAGACCCTGCGCGACATCGGCATCGCCGTGATCCGCGAGGTCGGTGTCGACACCGGCGGCTGCAACATCCAGTTCGCGGTGAACCCCGAGGACGGCCGGGTCATCGTCATCGAGATGAACCCGCGCGTCTCCCGCTCCTCGGCGCTGGCCTCCAAGGCGACCGGCTTCCCGATCGCCAAGATCGCCGCGAAGCTCGCCGTCGGCTACACCCTCGACGAGATCCCGAACGACATCACGCAGGAGACCCCGGCCTCCTTCGAGCCGACGCTCGACTACGTGGTCGTGAAGGCCCCGCGGTTCGCCTTCGAAAAGTTCCCGAGCGCCGACAGCACGCTGACCACCACCATGAAGTCGGTCGGCGAGGCCATGGCCATCGGCCGCAACTTCACCGAGGCCTTCCAGAAGGCACTGCGCTCACTGGAGAAGAAGGGCAGCCAGTTCACCTTCGTCGGCGAGCCCGGCGACAAGGACCAGCTGCTGCGCGACTCCGTCCGCCCCACCGACGGCCGCATCAACACCGTCATGCAGGCCATCCGCGCCGGCGCCACACCCGAGGAGATCTTCGAGTACACGAAGATCGACCCCTGGTTCGTCGACCAGCTCTTCCTCATCAAGGAGCTCGCCGACGAGCTGGCCGAGGCTCCCGAGCTGACCGCCGACCTGCTCGCCGAGGCCAAGCGGCACGGCTTCTCCGACCAGCAGATCGGCGAGATCCGCGGCCTGCGCGAGGACGTCGTCCGCGAGGTCCGGCACGCCCTCGGCATCCGCCCCGTCTACAAGACGGTCGACACCTGCGCCGCCGAGTTCGCCGCGAAGACGCCGTACTTCTACTCCTCCTACGACGAGGAGACGGAGGTCGCCTCCCGCGAGAAGCCGGCCGTCATCATCCTCGGCTCCGGCCCGAACCGCATCGGCCAGGGAATCGAGTTCGACTACTCCTGCGTCCACGCCTCCTTCGCACTGAGTGACGCGGGCTACGAGACCGTGATGGTCAACTGCAACCCGGAGACCGTCTCCACGGACTACGACACCTCCGACCGCCTGTACTTCGAGCCGCTGACGCTCGAGGACGTGCTGGAGATCGTGCACGCCGAGCAGCAGGCCGGGCCGGTCGCGGGCGTCGTCGTCCAGCTCGGCGGCCAGACCCCGCTGGGTCTGTCGCAGGCGCTCAAGGACAACGGCGTGCCGATCGTCGGCACCTCCCCGGAGGCCATCCACGCGGCCGAGGACCGCGGCGCCTTCGGCCGGGTCCTCAAGGAGGCGGGCCTGCCCGCCCCCAAGCACGGCACGGCCACGACCTTCTCCGAGGCCAAGGCCATCGCCGACGAGATCGGCTACCCGGTCCTGGTCCGCCCGTCCTACGTCCTCGGCGGACGCGGCATGGAGATCGTCTACGACGAGACGCGCCTGGAGGCGTACATCGCCGAGTCGACCGAGATCAGCCCCTCCCGGCCGGTCCTCGTCGACCGCTTCCTCGACGACGCCATCGAGATCGACGTCGACGCCCTCTACGACGGCGAGGAGCTCTATCTCGGCGGCGTCATGGAGCACATCGAGGAGGCCGGCATCCACTCCGGCGACTCGGCGTGCGCCCTGCCCCCGATCACCCTCGGCGGCTTCGACATCAAGCGCCTGCGCGCCTCCACGGAGGGCATCGCCAAGGGTGTCGGGGTCCGCGGCCTGATCAACATCCAGTTCGCGCTCGCGGGCGACATCCTCTACGTCCTGGAGGCCAACCCGCGCGCCTCGCGCACCGTCCCCTTCACCTCGAAGGCGACGGCGGTGCCGCTGGCCAAGGCCGCCGCCCGCATCTCGCTCGGCGCCACCATCGCCGAGCTGCGCGCCGAGGGCCTCCTCCCGGCCACCGGCGACGGCGGAGAGCTGCCGTTCGACGCGCCGATCTCCGTCAAGGAGGCCGTCATGCCGTGGTCGCGTTTCCGCGACATCCACGGCCGCGGCGTCGACACGGTCCTCGGCCCGGAGATGCGCTCGACCGGCGAGGTCATGGGCATCGACTCCGTCTTCGGCACGGCCTACGCCAAGTCGCAGGCCGGCGCCTACGGGCCGCTGCCCACCAAGGGCCGCGCGTTCATCTCGGTGGCCAACCGCGACAAGCGTTCGATGATCTTCCCGGCCCGTGAGCTCGTCGCGCACGGCTTCGAGCTGCTCGCCACGTCCGGCACCGCCGAGGTGCTCAAGCGCAACGGCATCAACGCCACCATCGTGCGCAAGCAGTCCGAGGGCACCGGCCCCAACGGCGAGAAGACCATCGTCCAGCTCATCCACGACGGCGAGGTCGACCTCATCGTCAACACCCCGTACGGCACCGGAGGCCGCCTCGACGGCTACGACATCCGTACGGCGGCCGTGGCACGCTCCGTGCCCTGCCTGACGACGGTCCAGGCCCTCGCGGCGGCGGTCCAGGGCATCGACGCCCTCAACCGCGGCGACGTGAGCGTCCGATCGCTCCAGGAACACGCCGAGCACCTGACCGCGGCCCGCGACTAGCAGCCCCGAGGGGGACACCGGAAACGGTGTCCCCCTCTTCGTGAGGACGCCACGTCCTCGTGAGGACACCATGTACAAGATCTTCTTCCGTCTCGTCTTCAAGCGGCTGGACCCTGAGCAGGCTCACCACCTGGCCTTCCGCTGGATCCGCCTGGCCGCCCGCGTGCCCGTGCTGCGCACCTTCCTCGCGGCCGCCCTCGCGCCCCGTTACAAGGAGCTGCGCACCGAGGCCCTCGGGCTGCGCATGCACGGCCCCTTCGGGCTCGCGGCCGGCTTCGACAAGAACGCCGTCGGCATCGACGGCATGGCCATGCTCGGTTTCGACCACGTCGAGATCGGCACGGTCACCGGCGAGCCCCAGCCCGGCAACCCCAAGCAGCGGCTGTTCCGCCTCGTCGCGGACCGCGCCCTGATCAACCGGATGGGCTTCAACAACGACGGCTCGCTGCGCGTCGCCGCCCGCCTGGCCTCCCGCACGCCGGTCTTCAAGCCGGTCGTCGGCGTCAACATCGGCAAGACCAAGGTCGTCCCCGAGGAGGAGGCCGTCGCGGACTACGTGAAGTCCGCCGAGCGGCTCGCCCCCTACGCCGACTACCTGGTCGTCAACGTCTCCTCGCCGAACACGCCCGGCCTGCGCAACCTCCAGGCCACCGAGGCCCTGCGCCCGCTGCTGAGCGCCGTCCGCGAGGCCGCGGACCGCACGGTGCCCGCCCGCCACGTCCCGCTCCTGGTCAAGATCGCGCCGGACCTCGCCGACGAGGACGTCGACGCCGTCGCCGACCTCGCCGTGGAACTCGGCTTGGACGGCATCATCGCCACCAACACCACCATCGCGCGCGAGGGACTCGGCCTGAAGTCCGGCCCCGCCCTGGTCAAGGAGACCGGCGGGCTGTCCGGGGCCCCCCTGAAGGAACGCTCCCTGGAGGTCCTGCGCCGCCTCTACGCGCGCGTGGGCGACCGGATCACCCTGGTGGGCGTCGGCGGCATCGAGAACGCCGAGGACGCCTGGCAGCGCATCCTGGCCGGTGCCACGCTGGTCCAGGGCTACAGCGCCTTCATCTACGAGGGGCCCTTCTGGGGCCGCGCGATCCACAAGGGGCTCGCCGCACGCCTGGCCGCCAGCCCCTACGCCACGCTCGCCGACGCGGTGGGCGCCGACGTGAGGAAGACGGCATGAGTGGTCTCGAACCCTTCGGCACACGCCTGCGCCGGGCCATGGACGAGCGCGGTCCGCTATGCGTCGGCATCGACCCGCACGCCTCCCTGCTCGCCGAGTGGGGCCTGAACGACGACGTGGCGGGCCTGGAGCGGTTCAGCCGCACGGTCGTCGAGGCCGTCGCCGACCGGGTCGCCGTGCTCAAGCCGCAGAGCGCGTTCTTCGAGCGGTTCGGCTCGCGCGGTGTCGCCGTGCTGGAGAAGTCGGTCGCCGAGGCCCGGGCGGCGGGCGCGCTGGTCGTGATGGACGCCAAGCGCGGCGACATCGGCTCGACCATGGCCGCCTACGCCGAGTCCTTCCTGCACAAGGACGCACCGCTGTTCTCCGACGCTCTGACGGTCTCGCCGTACCTCGGCTACGGATCGCTCAGCCCGGCCGTCGCGCTGGCCCGGGAGAGCGGCGCAGGACTGTTCGTGCTGGCGCTGACCTCGAACCCGGAGGGCGGCGAGGTCCAGCACGCGGTGCGGGCCGACGGCCGGAGCGTCGGAGCGACGATGCTGGCGCACCTCGCGGCCGAGAACGCGGGGGAGGAGCCGCTGGGGTCCTTCGGCGCGGTCGTCGGCGCCACCCTCGGTGATCTGTCGTCGTACGACCTGGACATCCACGGACCCCTCCTGGCGCCCGGCATCGGTGCCCAGGGCGCCACACCGGCCGATCTTCCAGGGGTCTTCGGCACGGCGGTGGGCAACGTGGTGCCGAACGTCAGCCGCGGAGTGCTACGCCACGGTCCCGACGCGGTCGCTCTGCGTGACGCCGCGGACCGCTTCGCACAGGAGATCCGCCAGGCCGTGACGTCCTCGTGAGGCGGTCGGGACCCTCCGGTGAGACCTCCGATGAGTGGTCCGGGGCCGGCTTGAGTCTGAATACATCCTCAAATCCGGGGCAGTATGTCCTAAATGTCCGTTCAGATGAAGGCTGACCAGGACTTTTCCGCTGTTCTCAATGACTCCGGCGGACTTGCCCGCTAGTCTCCGACGAGAGAACGGGCAAGCGTGTGTTGCTCGTGGCTCCCCAGGTGTGGGGCGACTAGGTTCCTCACCGGTCCGTATCCGACAGTTCGACATCCGAGGTGACGTAGGCGTGGCTCTTCCGCCCCTTACCCCTGAACAGCGCGCAGCCGCGCTCGAAAAGGCCGCCGCGGCTCGCCGGGAGCGGGCCGAGGTCAAGAATCGACTCAAGCACTCCGGCGCCTCCCTTCACGAGGTCATCAAGCAGGGCCAGGAGAACGACGTCATCGGCAAGATGAAGGTCTCCGCCCTCCTCGAGTCGCTGCCGGGCGTGGGCAAGGTCCGCGCCAAGCAGATCATGGAGCGACTCGGCATCTCCGAGAGCCGCCGCGTGCGTGGCCTCGGTTCCAACCAGATCGCCTCCCTGGAGCGCGAGTTCGGCAGCACCGGCTCCTGAACCGGGCAGTCCGGGGAAGCGAGTCCCGGGCACTCCGCGATTGCTGGATAATCGCTGCATGGCTGCAACACCCCGGGGGACGTCCCCCGTACCCCCGGACGTACGTCCGCGGCTGACCGTGCTCTCCGGCCCCTCCGGGGTCGGCAAGAGCACGGTCGTCGCCCATATGCGCAAGGAACACCCCGAGGTCTGGCTCTCCGTGTCGGCCACGACCCGCAAGCCCCGCCCCGGCGAGCAGCACGGAGTCCACTACTTCTTCGTCTCCGACGACGAGATGGACAAGCTCATCGCCAACGGGGAGCTGCTGGAGTGGGCCGAGTTCGCCGGCAACCGCTACGGCACGCCTCGAGCGGCCGTGCAGGAGCGTCTGGAGAACGGCGAGCCCGTCCTCCTCGAGATCGACCTTCAGGGCGCCAGGCTGGTCCGCGAGTCGATGCCCGAGGCCCAGCTGGTGTTCCTGGCTCCCCCCTCCTGGGAGGAGCTCGTGCGCAGGCTCACCGGGCGGGGCACCGAACCGCCCGAGGTGATCGAGCGCCGGCTCGATGCGGCGAAGATCGAACTCGCGGCGGAGCCGGAGTTCGACACCACCCTGGTCAACACCTCCGTCGAGGACGTGGCGCGCGAGCTGCTAGCCTTGATGGACGTCGTGTGACCATCGCTGATCATTCCGGTCGGCCGATCACCCCGACAGAATCTTTCCCATCCATCGGAAGGTAGAGCGTGTCCTCTTCCATCTCCGCGCCCGAGGGCATCATCAACCCGCCGATCGACGAGCTCCTCGAGGCCACCGACTCGAAGTACAGCCTCGTGATCTACGCGGCCAAGCGTGCCCGCCAGATCAACGCGTACTACTCGCAGCTCGGCGAGGGTCTCCTCGAGTACGTCGGTCCTCTCGTCGACACCCACGTCCACGAGAAGCCGCTCTCGATCGCCCTCCGCGAGATCAACGCGGGGCTCCTGACGTCCGAGGCCGTCGAGGGCCCGGCGCAGTAAGTAGGATTTACAGCTTGACGCTGACTTATCCACAGGCCCGGCAGGCCGACTGCCGGGCCTGTGGTGTGTCATGGAGTCGTACGGTGTGCCGGTTGCCGAGGTCCGGGGAGAGACGTGGACAAGCCGAAGGTCGTTCTGGGGGTCAGCGGTGGCATCGCCGCGTACAAGGCCTGTGAGCTGCTGCGGCGGCTGACGGAGTCGGGCCACGACGTGCGCGTGGTACCCACGGCCTCCGCGCTGCACTTCGTCGGCGCCGCCACCTGGTCCGCGCTGTCCGGCAACCCGGTCTCCACCGAGGTGTGGGACGACGTGCACGAGGTCCCCCACGTCCGCATCGGTCAGCACGCCGACCTGGTCGTCGTCGCCCCCGCCACCGCCGACATGCTCGCCAAGGCCGCCCACGGCCTCGCCGACGACCTCCTGACCAACACGCTGCTCACCGCCCGCTGCCCGGTGGTCTTCGCCCCCGCCATGCACACGGAGATGTGGGAGCACCCGGCCACCCAGGAGAACGTGGCGACGCTGCGTCGCCGCGGCGCCCTCGTCATCGAGCCTGCCGTGGGCCGCCTCACCGGCGTCGACACCGGCAAGGGCCGGCTGCCCGACCCGGGCGAGATCTTCGAGGTCTGCCGCCGCGTGCTGGCCCGGGGCGTCACCGAGCCCGACCTCACGGGTCGGCACGTCGTCGTCAGCGCCGGTGGCACCCGCGAGCCCCTCGACCCCGTCCGCTTCCTCGGCAACCGCTCCTCCGGCAAGCAGGGCTACGCCCTCGCCCGCACCGCCGCCGCCCGCGGCGCCCGCGTCACGCTGATAGCGGCCAACAGCACCCTGCCGGCCCCGGCGGGCGTCGACGTCGTGCAGGTCGGCACCGCCGTGGAACTGCGCGAGGCCGTGCTGCGTGCCGCTCCCGACGCCGACGCCGTGGTGATGGCGGCGGCCGTGGCGGACTTCCGCCCCGCGGCGTACGCGGCCGGGAAGATCAAGAAGAAGGACGGCCAGGAGCCGGAGCCGATCATCCTGGTGCGGAATCCGGACGTCCTCGCGGAGATCTCAGCGGACCGGGCGCGCGCCGGACAGGTGATCGTCGGCTTCGCCGCGGAGACCGACGACGTCCTCGCCAACGGCCGCGCCAAACTCAAGCGCAAGGGCTGCGATCTGCTCGTGGTGAACGAGGTGGGCGAGCGCAAGACCTTCGGCTCCGAGGAGAACGAGGCGGTCGTACTCGGCGCCGACGGCAGCGAGACCGCAGTGGCGCACGGGCCCAAGGAAACCCTGGCCGAGACCGTCTGGGACCTGGTGGCCGAGCGCCTGCGCTGATGTCCGACTGACCCGGACCCGCTCGAAAACGGGTGGAACCGGGCGTGGCGCCTCTGGCCAATGCAGCTCGCCATTGGGCAGAATGCCCGTGCCGCAGGTCACAGCACTCCCGAGTGGCGAGACAGGGGGACCGTGGCCGAAGCGTGACCCGTAAACTGTTCCACGGACGGCGCCGGGTGCAGCCCCCGCCGTCCGCCAATGATCAGCCAGCAGCCGCTGCAACCTCAGGGAGCGTTGTGTCCCGTCGCCTTTTCACCTCGGAGTCCGTGACCGAGGGTCACCCCGACAAGATCGCTGACCAGATCAGCGACACCATCCTCGACGCGCTCCTGCGCGAGGACCCGTCCTCCCGGGTCGCCGTCGAGACCCTGATCACGACCGGCCTGGTGCACGTGGCCGGCGAGGTCACGACCAAGACGTACGCGGACATCGCGACGCTGGTCCGGAACAAGATCCTCGAAATCGGCTATGACTCCTCCAAGAAGGGCTTCGACGGCGCGTCCTGCGGCGTGTCGGTGTCCATCGGTGCGCAGTCCCCGGACATCGCCCAGGGCGTGGACACGGCCTACGAGAAGCGCGTCGAGGGCGACGAGGACGAGCTCGACAAGCAGGGCGCCGGCGACCAGGGCCTGATGTTCGGCTACGCGACGGACGAGACGCCGACGCTGATGCCGCTGCCGATCTTCCTGGCGCACCGCCTGTCGAAGCGTCTGTCCGACGTGCGCAAGAACGGCACCATCCCCTACCTGCGCCCGGACGGCAAGACCCAGGTCACCATCGAGTACGACGGCGACAAGGCGGTCCGTCTGGACACCGTCGTGGTCTCCTCGCAGCACGCCTCCGACATCGACCTGGACTCGCTGCTTGCTCCGGACATCAAGGAGTTCGTGGTCGAGCCCGAGCTGAAGGCCCTGCTGGACGACGGCATCAAGCTCGACACAGAGAACTACCGTCTCCTGGTCAACCCCACCGGCCGCTTCGAGATCGGTGGTCCGATGGGTGACGCCGGCCTGACCGGCCGCAAGATCATCATCGACACCTACGGCGGCATGGCCCGCCACGGTGGCGGTGCCTTCTCCGGCAAGGACCCGTCCAAGGTCGACCGCTCCGCGGCGTACGCGATGCGCTGGGTCGCCAAGAACGTGGTCGCCGCCGGTCTCGCCACCCGCTGCGAGGTCCAGGTCGCGTACGCGATCGGCAAGGCCGAGCCGGTGGGTCTGTTCGTCGAGACCTTCGGCACCGCCAAGGTCGAGACGGAGAAGATCGAGAAGGCGATCGACGAGGTCTTCGACCTCCGCCCGGCCGCCATCATCCGCGACCTCGACCTGCTCCGCCCGATCTACTCCCAGACCGCGGCATACGGCCACTTCGGCCGCGAGCTCCCCGACTTCACGTGGGAGCGGACGGACCGCGTGGACGCGCTGCGCAAGGCGGCGGGGGCGTAAGTCCCCGGATATGAAGCCCGGCCTCTTACGGGGCCGGGCTTCGCCGTGTCCGGGCCTCCTCCCGGGCACCCCCGTTTGTCAGTGGTGTTTGGTAAGAATGCAAGCGTGAGCAGCGAGAACGAACAGGCGGGGCGGGGGGCGGAGGGTGCGCCGCCCGAGCAGCTCGCGCTCATCCGGGACAGTGTGCGCAAGGCCGGCACCCCCCGGGCCAAGCCGCGGACCTGGCGGGGGGCCGCGCTCGCCAAGGAGCTGCCCGTCGCGCGTGTCCTGGTCGACAAGGGCGTGCTCCACCTCGACCGGTACTTCGACTACGCCGTGCCCGAGGAGCTGGACGCGGACGCCCAGCCGGGCGTGCGGGTGCGCGTCCGGTTCGGGGCCGGTCGGCATCGTGTGCGCGAGGGGCGGCGCGAGGGCGGCGGGCTGATCGACGGCTACCTCGTCGAGCGGCTGGCCACGTCCGACTACTCCGGGCCGCTGGCCGCCCTCGCCCAGGTCGTGTCGCCCGAGCGGGTGCTCAGCGGGGAGCTGCTGGGGCTGGCCCGGGCGGTCGCCGACCGCTACGCGGGCAGTCTCGCCGACGTCCTGCAGCTCGCCGTCCCGCCGCGCAACGCCCGCGCCGAGCAGCGGCCCTCACCCGACCCGCTGCCCCCGCCCCCGGCCCCCGGGGCGGGCTCCTGGCAGCGCTACGAGCGGGGTACGGCCTTCCTGGAGTCCCTGGCCTCCGGCGGGGCGCCCCGGGCCGTGTGGAACGCGTTGCCCGGGCCGCAGTGGGGCGAGGAGCTGGCCCGGGCCGTCGCCGCGACTCTGGCCTCCGGGCGCGGGGCGCTCGCCGTCCTGCCCGACGGGCGGGCGGTCGCCCGGGTCGACGCGGCCCTGACCTCCCTGCTGGGGGAGGGGCGGCACGCGGTGCTCACCGCGGACGCCGGCCCCGAGAAGCGGTACGCGCAGTGGCTCGCGGTGCGGCGCGGCTGCGTGCGGGCCGTGATCGGGACCAGGGCGGCCATGTTCGCGCCGGTCCAGGACCTCGGTCTGGTCGCCCTCTGGGACGACGGCGACGACAGCCACAGCGAACAGCACGCCCCGCAGCCGCACGCCCGCGAGGTGCTCCTGCTGCGCGCCGCCCAGGACAAGTGCGGCTTCCTGCTGGGGAGCTGGGGCTGCACGGTGGAGGCCGCGCAGCTCGTCGAGAGCGGCTGGGCGCGGCCGCTCGTCGCGGGGCGGGAGCAGGTGCGGCAGGCGGCCCCGCTCGTGAGGACCGTAGGGGACCAGGATCTCGCCCGGGACGAGGCCGCCCGGGCCGCCCGGCTGCCGACCCTCGCCTGGCAGGCCGTCAGGGACGGTCTGCGGACCGGCCCGGTGCTGGTGCAGGTGCCCCGCAGGGGGTACGTGCCGCGCATGGCCTGTGCCGACTGCCGGGCGCCCGCCCGCTGCCGGCACTGCTCCGGGCCGCTGGAGGCGCCGGACGGCGGTGCCCTGAACTGCGGGTGGTGCGGGCGCGAGGAGAGCGGCTGGCACTGCCCGGACTGCGGGTCCTTCCGGCTGCGTGCCTCGGTCGTCGGGGCGCGGCGGACCGCCGAGGAACTGGGCCGGGCCTTCCCCGCCGTACCCGTGCGCACCTCGGGGCGCGAACACGTGCTCGACACCGTGCCGGGGGCGCCAGCGCTGGTGGTGAGCACGCCGGGAGCCGAGCCGGTCGCCGAGGGCGGGTACGCGGCGGCGCTGCTGCTCGACGGGTGGGCCATGCTCGGCCGGCCCGACCTGCGGGCCGGGGAGGACGCGCTGCGGCGGTGGATCGCGGCCGCGTCCCTCGTCCGGCCCCAGTCGGCCGGCGGCACGGTGGTGGTCGTGGCCGAGCCGACGCTGCGGCCCGTGCAGGCGCTCGTCCGCTGGGATCCCGTCGGTCACGCGGTGCGGGAACTCTCCGAGCGGGCCGAGCTGGGCTTTCCACCGGTGTCGCGGATGGCGGCCGTGTCGGGTCCGCCGGAGGCGGTGGCCGATTTCCTCCGTGCTGCCGAACTTCCGCCCGAGGCCGAAGTGTTGGGGCCGGTGCCGCTGCCCGTGACCGGTGCCGGGCGACCCCGGCGGACGGGGGCGCCACCGCCCGGGGAGCAGTGGGAGCGGGCGCTGCTGCGGGTGCCGCCGGGCAGGGGCGCCGCGCTGGCGGCGGCGCTCAAGGCCGCGCAGGCCGCGCGGATGGCCCGGGGGAGCGGCGGGGGAGCCGGAAGCGGGGCCGGGGTCTGGGTGCGGATCGACCCGGCCGACATCGGGTGAGCGGACGTCGGAGCGGCCCGCTCCGCCTCGGGAGGGCCTCCCCGTCCCGTGGCGACCTTCGGGAGGCTGTTCCCTGACTCTGCGTGAGACTCGGGGCCCCGGGATGCGCTCATCGCGTCCTCGCCCGGGCCACGTCCGGCGACGTCGGGTCAGCCGTCGCGAACGGCGGGGACCGTTCGGCCGGAGCCCGGTCCCGATACGCGGCTGCCCTCCCGGAGACGTTCCGAGAGGGCGGAGCGGAGGGCTCGTCAGCCGCTGCGCGGGCCCGGGAAGGCCGAGGGCCTGACCTCGTCGCGGAGGGAGGGGCTGCCGGCCGTGGGCTGTGTGGGCATGGAACGGGCGGCGGGGACCGTCGGCACCGGGGGCAGGCCGGTGGTCACGTTGACCGAGCGGCCGCCCGTCGGCTCCGGCGTGCGCTCCGGCTCGGGCGCGGCCGGCTGGGCCGCGGCTCGGCGGGCGCCGTAACGGCGGTGTACCGCCTGTTTGGTGACTCCGAGCGCGGAGCCCACCGCGTCCCACGAGAAGCCGAGTGAGCGGTCGAAGTCCACGGCCGCCGTGACCAGGGTCTCGACACTGTCCCGCAGCTCCTGGGCGAGACGTACCGTCGGGGCGGGAGCCCGTCCGTAGACGACGAAGCCCGTGGAGGGGCCGGAGCGGCGCGGGCGGTAGACGTTGCCCAACTGGGCGGTGAGGGTGCGCAGTGCGTCCACCTGCCGGCGGACCCGCTCGATGTCCCGCACCAGCAAGTGCAGGCTGGCCCGAGCCTGGGCGTCGTGGGTTGCATGGTCGGCCATGAACAAGCCTCTCGAACCGGCGTTGAAAGGAATGGGCCGCGATCGCGGCCCTATGTGGTCAACTCTGTCTTGACAACGCGGATTCGCTCCGCGGGTCACGGTGTGGGGGCGTGGGGGCTTGTGCGTGCGCCCGTTTGCGCGGGATGTGCGCCTTCGGAGTTCGGCCTTTTGGCTCTTCGGTCACCCCCCGGTTGATTCCGTTGGTCGCCCCCGCCGCGCTCACAACCGTCCGCCGAGAGGCGGCTGACTCCCGTGGGTCCGGGCGCCCGTTGGCGGCTTTCCCCGCGACGGCTCCTAAACTTGTGCCCACCCGTCATCGCCCCCCGCCCGAGAGGCCCCCACCACCCCATGAAGCTCGTCTTCGCCGGTACACCCGAGGTCGCCGTTCCCGCTCTGGACGCTCTGCTCGCCTCCGGGCGGCACGAGGTGGCCGCAGTCGTCACGCGGCCCGACGCCCCGGCCGGGCGCGGACGCCGGCTCGTCGCGTCGCCCGTCGCCGAGCGGGCGGAGGAGGCCGGGATCGAGGTGCTGAAGCCCGCGAAGCCGAGGGACCCCGAGTTCCTGGAGCGGCTGCGGGAGATCGGGCCGGACTGCTGCCCCGTCGTCGCCTATGGAGCGCTGCTGCCCCGGGTGGCCCTCGACATCCCCGCGCACGGCTGGGTCAACCTGCACTTCTCCCTGCTGCCGGCCTGGCGCGGCGCAGCGCCCGTGCAGCACGCCATCATGGCCGGCGACGAGATCACCGGAGCGTCCACCTTCCTGATCGAGGAAGGGCTCGACTCCGGCCCGGTGTACGGGACGGTGACCGAGGAGATCCGGGCCACCGACACCAGCGGGGACCTGCTGACGCGGCTCGCCTTCGCCGGTGCCGGACTGCTCGCGGCGACCATGGACGGCATCGAGGACGGCACCCTGAAGGCCGTACCGCAGCCGGCCGACGGGATCAGCCTCGCCCCGAAGGTCAACGTCGAGGACGCCCACCTGGACTGGAGCGCGCCCGCGCTGCGGGTCGACCGGATGGTGCGGGGCTGCACCCCGGCCCCCGGCGCCTGGACCACGTTCCGCGGCGAGCGGCTCAAGCTCATCCAGGTCGCCCCCGTGCCCGACCGGACGGACCTCGCCCCGGGGCAGATCGCCGCCGGGAAGAACAACGTGTACGCCGGCACCGGTTCCTACGGCGTCGAGTTGCTGTGGGTGCAGGCCCAGGGCAAGAGGCCGATGCGGGCGGCGGACTGGGCCCGCGGCGTGCGGATCGGCGAGGGCGAGCGGCTCGGAGAATGAGCCGGGGCAGGGCCCTGACCCGGCCCGGCATCCCGCGGCCGCTCTCCTGGCGCACCCGGCGGCGTAGGCTGGACGGCGCACTTCTTCTCACCCCCGGAGCACCTTTTCGTGAGCGAACAGCCCCGTCGAGCCCGCACGTCAGGCAAGCCCTACCGCCGGCCCAAGAAGGACCCCGTCCGTATCCTCGCCTTCGAGGCGCTGAGGGCCGTGGACGAGCGGGACGCCTACGCCAACCTCGTTCTCCCGCCCCTGTTGCGCAAGGCGCGGGAGAAGGAGGGCCCCGAGAGCTTTGACGCCCGTGACGCGGCGCTCGCCACCGAGCTGGTGTACGGAACGCTGCGGCGGCAGGGGACGTACGACGCGATCCTGGCGTCCTGTGTGGACCGGCCGCTCGGGGAGGTCGACCCGCCGGTCCTGGACGTGCTGAGCCTCGGCGCGCACCAGTTGCTCGGCACGCGGATCCCGACCCATGCGGCCGTGTCCGCCACCGTCGAGCTCGCGCGGGTCGTGCTCGGCGACGGACGGGCCAAGTTCGTCAACGCCGTGCTGCGCAAGGTCGCGCAGGACGACCTGGACGGCTGGCTGGAGCGGGTCGCGCCGGCGTACGACGAGGACCCCGAGGACCATCTCGCCGTCGTCCACTCGCATCCCCGGTGGGTCGTCTCCGCGCTGTGGGACTCCCTCGGCGGCGGGCGCGACGGCGTCGAGGAAATGCTGCGCGCCGACAACGAGCGGCCCGAGGTGACCCTCGTGGCACGGCCCGGGCGGGCGACCGCCGAGGAACTGCTCGACGAGGACGCCGCGGTGGCGGGCCGCTGGTCGCCCTATGCCGTACGGCTGACCGAGGGCGGTGAGCCGGGCGCGATCGCGGCCGTGCGGGACGGACGGGCGGGTGTACAGGACGAGGGCAGCCAGCTCGTGGCGATCGCCCTGGCCAACGCGCCCCTGGACGGGCCCGACCGGCGCTGGCTGGACGGGTGCGCGGGGCCCGGTGGCAAGGCCGCGCTGCTGGGCGCGCTGGCTGCCGAGCGGGGCGCCCTGCTCGTCGCCTCCGAGAAGCAGACCCACCGCGCCGGTCTCGTCGCGAAGGCGCTGGACGGCAACCCCGGGCCGTACCAGGTGATCGCCGCCGACGGGACGCGCCCCGCATGGCGGCCGGGCAGCTTCGACCGGGTCCTGGTCGACGTGCCCTGCACCGGTCTCGGCGCGCTGCGCCGCCGCCCCGAGGCGCGCTGGCGGCGCCGCCCCGAGGACCTCGAGGGCTTCGCGCCGCTGCAACGCGGGCTGCTGCGCACCGCCCTGGAGTCGGTGCGGGTCGGCGGCGTCGTGGGCTACGCGACCTGCTCGCCGCACCTCGCCGAGACCCGGGCCGTCGTCGCCGACGTGCTCAAGCAGCACCCGGACACGGAGCTCCTCGACGCCCGGCCGCTGCTGCCCGGCGTACCCGACCTGGGCGAGGGGCCCGACGTACAGCTGTGGCCGCATCTGCACGGGACGGACGCGATGTACCTGGCGCTCATTCGCCGGACCGGCTGACCCCCGCTCCCACCGCCGCCCGGTCCGGCGCGCCGCCGTCGTGGCGCGCCAGCCGGTGCGGCCACCACACCTTCGGCCCGACGTCCAGGAACAGCGAGGTCACCAGGACCGAGCGGACGATGAAGGTGTCGATGAGGACGCCGAGGGCGACCGTGAAGCCGATCTCGGCGAAGGCGACCATCGGGAGCGTGCCGAGGGCGGCGAAGGTGCCGGCCAGGACCAGACCGGCGGAGGTGATGACGGCCCCGGTGGCGGCGAGGCCCGTGACCACGCCCGGTCTGGTGCCCTGGCGGGCCGCCTCCTCGCGGATGCGGGTGGTCAGGAAGATGTTGTAGTCGATGCCCAGGGCGACCAGGAAGACGAAGACGAACAGCGGGAAGTCGGTGGCCTCGCCCGCGTAGTCGAAGACGTACCGGAACGCGAGCGCGCTGATGCCGAGGGCCGCCGTGAACGACAGGATCACCGTGCCGATCAGCAGCAGCGGGGCGATCAGGGCGCGCAGCAGGCCGCACAGGATCAGCAGGACGACCACCAGCACCAGCGGGATGATCAGCACGTTGTCGTGCGTGGTCGCCTCGTCCATGTCCAGCAGGGCCGCGGTACCGCCGCCCACCTTGGCGTCGGCGTCCGGCACCGCGTGCACGGCGTCCCGTACGCGCTCGACCGTCTGCTTGGCGGCCTCGCTGTCCGCGGGGGCGGTCATGGTGGCCTCGAAGAGGACCTTGCCCTCGAAGGCCGGTTTGGTGCCGGGTGGCAGACCGAGGGACTGGGGGACCACGCCCGGTGTCCCGGCGACCGCGCGGCCCACCTGCACGGCCTGCGCCTGGTTGCTGACGATGACCAGGGGATCGCCGCTGCCCGCCGGGAAGTAGCGCGCCGACACCTCCTGGCCGGTGATCGAGTCCGGTTTCCCGGTGAACGCGTCCGCGTTGCCGATGCCCTCCGCGCGCAACTGGATCAGACCCAGTGAGCAGACCGCCAGCGCGAGCGCCGTCACCGCCCAGATCATCCGCGGCCGGCGGGCGATACGGCGCCCCGTGCGCGCCCACACACCGCGCTCCGTGGGGTCGGGCGTGCCGTAGCGCGGGACGACCGGCCAGAAGATCCAGCGGCCGAAGATCACCAGCAGGGCCGGGAACAGGCTCATCATCGCCACCAGCGCGACGGCGACACCGATCGCCGCCACCGGGCCCAGGCCGCTCGTGGAGTTCATCTCGGCGACCAGCAGCACCAGCATGCTGAGCACGACCGTTGCGCCGGAGGCGATCACGGCCGGGCCGGCGCGGTGCAGGGCCAGGGCCATCGCCTCGTGCCGGTCCTCGTGCCGGCGCAGTTCCTCCCGGTACCGGGCCACCAGCAGCAGGGCGTAGTCCGTCCCGGCTCCGAAGACCAGCACCGTGAGGATGCCGGCGCTCTGGCCATTCACCGTCAGGCCGCCGTGCTCGGCCAGCAAGTAGATCAGCGCCTGCGCGGTGAACAGGGCGCAGACCACCGAGACCAGGGGGACCACCAGGAGCGTCAGACTGCGGTAGGTGATGAGCAGCATGACGATGACGACCGCCATCGCCGCGAACAGCAGGGTCGAGTCGATGCCCTCGAAGGCCTCGGCGAAGTCCGCGGACGTGCCGCCCGGGCCGGTGATGTGCACGGCCAGTCCGTCGCTGCCCGTGCCGACGTCGTCCCGGATGGAGTCCACGGCCGGTGAGATCCGCTCCCAGCCCTCCTCGTCCATCATGATCGGCACGAAGACCTGGGCCGCGCGCGGATCGGTCTGCCGGTCGAACACCGGCCCGCGCGTCTGCTCGCCGATGATGCCGTGGTCGCGCAGCTGCTTGAGCTGCCGTACGTCCTCGGCGATCTCGGCACGGTCCTGCGCCGTCAGACCGCTCTCCCGCGCGTAGATCACCACCGCCGGGATCTGCTCCGGCCGGAAGTCCTCGGAGATCTGCAGCACCTGGGTCGACTCCGCGGACCCCGGCAGCCACGACGCGGCGTCGTTGTCCTGCGCGTCGGTCAGCTTCATGGCGAGCGGCGCAGCGATGAGCAGCACGACCACCCAGAAGACCAGCACGAGCCACTTGGCCCGTCGGCCGCAGACGAGATGCGCGACGCCCTGCTTCATGCCGGCCCCCTGCGCGAAGACGTCCCGTGAGCGGCGCGGGAAACCGCGCGAAAAGCCACATGAGCCCCGCACTCGGCAGACCACCTGGGACCGATGCTCACAACCCCCACGGGGCATGGCAGTCTTAGGACATGGCCGCGCAGATCAACCCCAGCATCCTGTCCGCAGACTTCGCCCGCCTCGCGGACGAGGCGAAGGCCGTGGCGGGAGCCGACTGGCTCCACGTCGACGTAATGGACAACCATTTCGTCCCGAACCTCACGCTCGGTGTGCCGGTCGTAGAGTCGCTGGCCCGTGCGACGGACACCCCGCTGGACTGCCATCTGATGATCGAGGCCCCCGATCGGTGGGCGCCCCAGTACGTGGAAGCGGGGGCCGGTTCCGTCACCTTCCATGTCGAGGCCGCCGCCGCACCGGTCCGGCTCGCCAGGGAGATCCGGGCCAAGGGCGCCCGCGCCTCCATGGCACTGAAGCCCGCGACCCCCATCGAGCCGTACGAGGACCTGCTCCCCGAGCTCGACATGCTGCTGATCATGACGGTCGAACCGGGCTTCGGGGGACAGGCGTTCCTCGACATCATGCTTCCGAAGATTCGCCGCACCCGCGAGTTGATCAGCAAGCACGGTCTGGAGCTCTGGCTCCAGGTCGACGGCGGAGTTTCCGCGTCCACCATCGAGCAGTGCGCGGACGCCGGAGCCGACGTCTTCGTGGCCGGATCGGCGGTCTACGGGGCAAACGACCCGGCAGAGGCGGTACGTGCACTACGCACCCAGGCCGAGACGGCGACGGCGAAGGCCACCTGGGCCTGCGACCACTGAGCCACAGCAAAGTGAACGGCTCTCATCAGGGCTGATCAACCGCGCCACATCTGCAAGGATGAACGGCGAATCCAGAGTGTGAACAGCAGTGAGGAGAACGCCGTGTCGGGTATGTCGGCGGGCCGGTCAGCCATGCGGATGGGACCCGCTGAGCTGGTGCAGGCGGCGGCCATGGCCCGCCGCTTCTACCTCGAGGGCAAGTCCAAGATCCAGATCGCGGAGGAGTTCGGCGTCAGCCGCTTCAAGGTGGCCCGGGTCCTGGAAACCGCCCTCGAACGGGATCTCGTACGGATCGAGATCCGTGTGCCCGCCGAACTGGACGCCGAGCGCTCGGACGCGCTCCGCGCCCGTTACGGCCTCAGGCACGCCGTCGTGGTCGAGTCCCCGGCCGAGGCCGAGGAGACGCCCGACCCCGAGAACCTGGGAGAAGTGGCCGCCGACCTGCTCGGCGAACTGGTCAACGAAGGGGATGTGCTGGGCCTGGCCTGGGGCCGCTCCACCATCCACATGGCGGCGGCGCTCGACCGGCTGCCCCCGTGCACGGTGGTGCAGCTGACAGGTGTCTACGACGCCGGGACGGCGGAGCGCGGCTCGGTCGAGGCCGTACGCCGCGCCGCCCAGGTGTCCGGCGGCGACGCCCACCCCATCTACGCCCCGATGCTGCTGCCCGACGCGGCCACGGCCACGGCGCTGCGCAACCAGACGGGGATCGCCCGCGCCTTCGAGCACTTCGACAAGGTCACCGTCGCCTGCGTCTCCATCGGCTCCTGGGAGCCGGGCATCTCCACGGTGCACGACATGCTCAGCGACGAGGAACGCGCGCACTACGCCTCCCTCGGTGTCGCCGCCGAGATGTCCGCGCACCTCTTCGACGCCGAGGGGCGCCGGGTCGGCCGGGACCTGGGCGAGCGCTGCATCACGGTGAAGGCGGACCAGCTCCGCCGGATCCCCGAGGTCGTCGCGATCGCGGGCGGACAGCGCAAGGGGCCCGCGATCGACGCGGTGCTGCGCTCCGGGCTCGTCACCAGCCTGGTGACGGACACGTCGGCGGCCGACTACCTCATGACGGCCGGACCGACGCCGAAGTCCGCGCTCAACCGCTCCGACCCGGACGGGGTCTGACGCGTGGCCGGCCAGAGGCCCGGGGTGCCGCACGACCCGGCGGGACGGATCGTCGTCGTCCTGGACCTGGACGGGGTCACGGACAAGGCGGGCCTCATGGACCGCTGCGCCCGTGACCTGGCCCTGCCCGACTGGTTCGGCCGCAACTGGGACGCCCTCGCCGACTGCCTGTCCGATCCCGCCCTCTGGCCCGAGGAAGCCGGGGAGCGGGGGCTCCTGGTCGTCGTACAGGGCTGGCGGAAGTACGCCGAGTCGCGGCCCGACGAGTGGCAGGTCGCCGAGGAGATCTTCGCCGAGGCGACGGACCGAGGACCGGGGCTGTTCGTCACCCTCGGTCTTGGAGCATCCTCCGAGAGGCCCCCTGACCAGCCTGGATGATCCGCTGGGGGTCGATCGGGGGCCCGGCATGGGAGAATGAAGTACGTGCTCTTTCCCCCTGGCCGGCCGGTCCGGGGGTCACCTCTGATCGACTGGGATGTGCAGCACGTGCGTTTCCTCAATGACATCCAGCCCGGGTACGACCTGACGTACGACGACGTCTTCATGGTGCCGAGCCGCTCCTCGGTGGGCTCGCGGCAGGCCGTCGACCTCAGCTCCCCGGACGGCACGGGCACGACCATCCCGCTCGTCGTCGCCAACATGACCGCCATCGCCGGGCGCCGCATGGCCGAGACCGTGGCCCGCCGCGGCGGCCTCGTGGTGATACCGCAGGACATCCCCATCGACGTGGTCACCGACGTCGTCTCCTGGGTGAAGAACCGGCACCTGGTGCTGGACACCCCGATCATCCTGTTCCCGCACCAGACGGTCGCGGACGCGCTGGCCCTGCTGCCCAAGCGGGCGCACAACGCCGGTGTCGTGGTCGACGGGGACCACAAGCCGGTCGGCGTGGTCACCGACGCCGACCTGTCCGGCGTGGACCGCTTCACCCAGCTCGCCGAGGTCATGTCCCGGGACCTGCTGCTCATCGACGCGGACATGGACCCGGGCGAGGCCTTCGGCACCCTCGACCAGGCCAACCGCCGCTACGCCCCCGCGGTCCACCGGGACGGCACGCTCGCCGGCATCCTGACCCGCAAGGGCGCCCTGCGCGCCACGCTCTACAAGCCGGCCACCGACGCCCAGGGGCGGCTGCGCATCGCCGCCGCCGTCGGCATCAACGGCGACGTCGCGGGCAAGGCCCAGCAGCTGCTGGACGCGGGTGTCGACGCGCTCGTCATCGACACCGCGCACGGCCACCAGGAGTCGATGATCAGCGCCCTGAAGCTGGTGCGCGACCTCGACCCGCAGGTGCCGGTCGTCGCGGGCAACGTGGTCGCCGCCGCCGGTGTGCGCGACCTGATCGAGGCCGGCGCGGACATCGTCAAGGTGGGTGTCGGTCCCGGTGCCATGTGCACGACCCGGATGATGACCGGTGTCGGCCGGCCGCAGTTCTCCGCCGTCCTGGAGTGCGCCGCCGAGGCGAGGAAGTACGGCAAGCACGTGTGGGCCGACGGCGGCGTCCGCCACCCGCGCGACGTGGCCATGGCCCTCGCGGCCGGCGCGTCCAACGTGATGGTCGGCTCCTGGTTCGCCGGCACCTACGAGTCCCCGGGCGACCTGCAGCACGACGCCCAGGGCCGCGCCTACAAGGAGTCCTTCGGCATGGCCTCCGCCCGGGCCGTGCGCAACCGCACCTCCGAGGAGTCCGCGTACGACCGCGCCCGCAAGGCGCTGTTCGAGGAGGGCATCTCCACCTCGCGCATGTTCCTCGACCCAGCCCGCCCGGGCGTCGAGGACCTGATCGACTCGATCATCGCGGGCGTCCGTTCCTCCTGCACCTACGCCGGTGCCGGCTCCCTGGAGGAGTTCGCCGAGAAGGCCATCGTCGGCATCCAGAGCGCCGCCGGCTACGCGGAGGGCAAGCCCCTGCACGCCAGCTGGAGCTGACGTCCTGAAAGCCCCTTTGGACGGCCCCTGTTGACCCGCCCCGTGGGTCGGCGGGGGCCGTTCTCGCGTACGCGGCCCCTGCCGTCGGCGCAGGGAGGACGCCGAGTGCGGCGAGGCGCCGTGGCGTACGTCGACTGCTGGGCCCCGTGACCGCCGACGGCGTTCGACGGGAGCGGGCCGACACCCGCGTGTTCCTCGCGAAAGCCCTTCCGGCGGCTCCCGATGCAACACTCGACAGCCGCCCCGCAACGAACACCCGCACATCCCCCGGTAACGCAATGATCTTGCACGTATGCGCAAGGTTGCTGCATTTCACCAGCAACGCCGATGCTCGTAGGCTGTCGCCTCGTACGTGGCGTGGCGGGGACTCCGCTCGGTGGGTCCCTGCTCAAGGGTGCCCGCGGTCCCTGCCGCCCTCACCGGCAGCGATAAGGAGCCAGCGCGTGCTCGACCAAGGCGCACCCCCGCAGAACCCAGGCCCGACGGCGGCCTCCGCACCCCCCGGCGTCGGCGCGCGCCTCATGCGGCGCAAGCCCGTGGAACACCTGGTCGCGGAGGGTGGGCAGGGCGAGGGAGGCTCGCTGCGCCGCACCCTCGGACTGTGGCAGCTGACCATGATCAGCATCGGTGCCACGCTCGGCACCGGCATCTTCGTGGTCCTCGGCGAGGCCGTCCCCAAGGCGGGCCCCGCCGTCACCCTCTCCTTCGTGATCGCCGGTCTCACGGCCCTGTTCTCGGCCCTGTCCTACGCCGAGCTGGCCGGAACGATCCCGGTCTCCGGCTCCTCGTACTCGTATGCGTACGCAACGATGGGCGAGCTGATCGCCTGGATATGCGGCTGGTGCCTGGTCCTGGAGTACGGCGTGTCCGTCGCCGCCGTCGCCGTCGGCTGGGGCGAGTACCTCAACGAGCTGCTCGACGGCACCATCGGCGTCACCATCCCGGCCGCCCTGTCCGCCCCGCCCGGCGACGGCGGCGTGTTCAACCTGCCCGCGCTGATCGTCGTCCTGCTCGCGATGGCGTTCCTGCTGGGCGGCGCCCGCGAGTCCGCCCGCGCCAACACCGTCATGGTCGTCGTGAAGATCGCCGCGCTGGTGATGTTCTGCGCCATCGGCGTCCAGGGCTTCCGCTCGGGCAACTACGAGAACTTCATGCCCCTCGGCATGGCCGGTGTCAGCGCCGCCGGTGCCACGCTGTTCTTCTCCTACATCGGTTTCGACGCCGCCTCCACCGCCGGTGAGGAGGCCAAGAACGCCCAGCGCGACCTCCCCCGCGCGATCATGCTCTCGCTGGTCATCGTGACCGCGCTGTACGTCCTCGTCGCGGCCGTCGCCGTCGGTGCCAAGCCCTGGAAGAACTTCACCGACTCCGAGGCCGCCCTCGCCCAGATCATGCGCGAGGTCACCGGGCAGACCTTCTGGGGCACGCTGCTGGCGTTCTGCGCCGTCATCGCCATCGCGAGCGTGGTGCTGACCGTGCTGTACGGCCAGACCCGCATCCTCTTCGCCATGTCCCGCGACGGTCTGGTGCCGAAGGTGTTCGCCCGGGTCCACCCGAAGACCGGCGCCCCCCGCGCCAACACCCTGATCGTGTCGCTGTTCTGCGGTGTGCTGGCCGCCGCGATCCCGCTCGGGCAGCTCGCCGACGCCACCAGCATCGGCACCCTGTTCGCCTTCGCGCTGGTCAACGTCGCCGTCGTCGTGCTGCGCCGGACCAAGCCGGACATGCCGCGCACCTTCCGGGTGCCGCTCTCGCCGGTCCTGCCCGCGCTGGGCTTCGCCTTCTGCATCTGGATGATGGGCAGCCTGTCGACCGTGACCTGGGTGGTCTTCGGTGTCTGGATGGCCGCCGGGCTCGTGTTCTACTTCCTGTACGGCTACCGCCGTTCCCGACTCGCGCCATCCGAAAAGTGAACGACCCACTGTGCTGAACGATCTCGACGAACGCATCGTGCACGCCCTCGCCGAGGACGCCCGCCGCTCCTACGCCGACATCGGCTCACTCGTCGGCCTGTCCGCGCCCGCCGTGAAGCGGCGCGTGGACCGGCTGCGGGCCACCGGAGCCATCACCGGCTTCACCGTCCGCGTGGACCCGGGCGCCCTCGGCTGGGAGACCGAGGGGTTCGTCGAGATCTACTGCCGGGGCAACACGTCCCCGGAGACCATCCAGCGGGGCCTGGAGCGCTACCAGGAGGTCGTGGCCGCGTCCACCGTCACCGGGGACGCGGACGCGATCGCCCAGGTCTTCGCCTCCGACATGCGCCACTTCGAACGGGTCCTGGAACGGATCGCCGGTGAGCCGTTCGTCGAGCGGACCAAGTCCGTTCTCGTCCTCTCGCCGCTGCTGCGGCGCTTCTCGTCCGGGTCGCCCACGTAACTCCGTGGCCCCCAGCGGGCCACACCCCTAGCCTGGGTGTCATGACCTGGCGACATTGATCCACCAGCCGTGCCTCCCGAGGGCCGCCTCGGCCGCCGTACCTCCGGCGTCCGATCCGTCCTTCCGGGAAGGCCCCATGGCACTCTCACCCGCACGCGTGCCCGCCACCGGCGTCCGCCGCCTGACGCACACCCTGTACGGCTACGCGTTCCTCGACGACTTCGTCCTGCTCTACCCGGTGTACGCGCTGCTCTTCGCCGACACCGGCATGTCGGTCTGGCAGATCTCCTCCCTGTTCGCCCTGTGGTCGGTCACCGGTGTGGTGCTCGAAGTGCCCTCTGGCGCCTGGGCCGACGCCATGTCACGCCGCAGGCTGCTGTGGATCGGCCCACTCCTCACCGCCACCGGCTTCACACTGTGGACTGCCGTCCCGTCGTACGCGGCCTTCGCGGCCGGGTTCGTCCTGTGGGGCGCCGGCGGGGCACTCGGCTCCGGCGCGCTGGAGGCACTGGTCTACGACGAGCTCGACCGGCTGGGCGCCGCCGACCGGTACGCGCGGGTCATGGGCCGGGCCAGGGCCGCACGGCTGCTGGGCACCGTGGCCGCCACCGGCCTCGCCGGGCCCGTCCTCGCGGAGGGCGGCTACCCGGCGGTGGCCGCCGCCAGCCTCCTGGCCTGTGTGCTGACCGCGGTCACCGCGACCCGGTTCCCCGAGCACCGGACGCGGCCCGAGACCACCGGGGACGGCTGGGCGGCGACCCTGCGGACCGGACTCGCCGAGGTCCGCGAGGACCGTTCGGTGCGCGGCGCCCTGCTGCTGGTCCCGGCCGTGGCCGCGGTGTGGGGCGCACTCGACGAGTACACCCCCCTGCTGGTCCGCGACATCGGCGTCGCCGAGGCGACGGTGCCCTACCTGATCATGCTGATCTGGGCAGGTGTCACCGCCGGCAGCCTCCTGGCCGGGCCGGCCGAACGCCTCGGCACGAGGGGGCTTTCCGCGCTGCTCGCCGGCGGCGCCCTCGCCCTCGCCGTGGGCGCCGCCTCCCGGTCCCTCGCGGGGATCGCCCTGGTGAGCCTCGCCTTCGCCGCGTTCCAGCTGGCCGAAGTGCTCGCCGACGTCCGTCTCCAGCACCGCATCGACGAATCCCGCCGGGCCACCCTCACCTCGGTGGCGAGCCTGGGGACGGAGCTGGCGACGGTCGCCACGTTCGCTGTGTACGCGCTGCTCGGCACGGACCTGGCACACGGCACCGTCTTCGCGGTACTGGCGATCCCCTACCTGGTGACGGCCCTGGCGTCGGCTAGAGCTCGGGCTGCCACGGCACGACCGTGAAGTCGCCCGTCCCCTTCTCGACCTTCTCGAAGGGGGCGGAACTCACGCACTTGGGCGGCTCGTCTCCCTCGCCGGGACGGCCGGTCGAGGCCCAGCTGTAGCCCAGCCGGTCATGGCGGCCGAGGTCGTGGACGGTCACGCCGACCCGTTTGCCTTCGGCGCCGGGCAGGTCGGAGTCGGTGACGACGCCGGAGACCACGGCCACTTTGCCGCCGGTGACCAGGCAGTCCACCTCGACCTTGGCCCGGGCACCGAAGTCGTCCAGGTAGTGGCTGAACTCGAAGGTGCCGGTCGCCTTCATCGGATCGGCCTTGTCCTTCGCCGCCAGGTGCGCGTCGAACGAGAACGTGATGTCGTCCCCGGCCGAGCGGTACAGCTTGGCGGTGCCGGTGAGGGCCGCGGCCTCCCGCTGGTGCGGTGCGTCCGACGCGGTCGAGGAGAGGGCCGCGGCCTCCGGCTGCCGGGGCGTGTCCGACGCGGTCGCGGCCGAGGCCGCCCCGGCCGTGAGCAGCAGCGCGGAGCCGAGCACGACGATCTTCATACGGCGCTTCATTGCGTTCCTTTCCGCAGGTCACGTGGACATCCCCAACTCTCCCGGCACGGCGGGGGCAGGACATCGCGCCCAGGGCGGGACCCCGTCTCCGCCGTCCGGCGGGGAAGAGCACGCGGCGCTGCCCGCCGAGGAGGAGCCGGGGTCCGACCCGAGGCGCGCAACGAATCACCGCCGTGCCCCCTGCGGACGCAATGAACCGTTCACCGGCGCGCAACGGCTCCTCCTTGTCCGCCCTGGTCAGCCGCCCGTACCGTCTATGTGGCCCCTTCAACCACCCCGTGGGCCCCCGTCCGCCCTTCGCCCGGTGAGGATCACGCATGCGCACCGCCCTGCTCCAGAGCTCCGGCCGCCCCGGCTCCACCGTCGAGAACCTCAAGGTCCTCGACGAGGCCGCGGGCCGGGCCGCCGCCCAGAGCGCCGGGCTGCTGGTCACGTCCGAGCTGTTCCTGACGGGGTACGCCATCGGCGACGAGATCGGCCGGCTCGCCGAGCCTGCCGACGGCGACTGCGCGGACGCCGTCGCCGAGATCGCGACCCGCCACGGCCTGGCGATCGCCTACGGCTACCCCGAGCGGGACGGCGAGACCGTGTTCAACTCCGTCCAGCTGATCTCCGCCGACGGCACCCGGCTCGCCAACCACCGCAAGACGCACCTCTTCGGCTGCTTCGAGCACGACCACTTCACCCCCGGGGACCTGCCGGTCGTCCAGGCCGAGATCGACGGCCTCCGGATCGGTCTCCTGATCTGCTACGACGTGGAGTTCCCGGAGAACGTCCGCGCCCACGCCCTGGCCGGCACCGACCTGCTCGTCGTCCCGACCGCGCAGATGCACCCGTTCCAGTTCGTCGCCGAGTCGGTGATCCCGGTCCGGGCCTTCGAGAACCAGATGTACGTCGCGTACGTCAACCGGGTCGGCCCGGAAGGGGAGTTCGAGTTCGTCGGACTGTCCACGCTCGCCGGGCCCGACGGGGTCGCCCGGACCCGGGCCGGACGCGGTGAGGAACTCGTGCTCGCCGACGTCGATCCGGCCTTCCTCGCCGCATCGCGCGAGAACAACCCGTATCTGCGGGACCGGCGGCCCGGCCTGTACGGCTCGCTCGTCTGAAACCCCCTGAACCGCCCGAACGTCTCTGTGCAAGGAGTCCGTACCCCATGACGTCCACCGTGCCCAACGCCGTCGAGCACGCTGACGCGCAGCAGCCGCCGATCACCATGTTCGGCCCGGACTTCCCGTACGCGTACGACGACTTCCTCGCCCACCCGGCGGGGCTCGGGCAGATACCCGCGACCGAGCACGGCACGGAGGTCGCGGTCATCGGCGGCGGCCTCTCCGGCATCGTCGCCGCGTACGAGCTGATGAAGATGGGCCTCAAGCCGGTCGTGTACGAGGCCGACCAGATCGGTGGCCGGCTGCGCACGGTGGGCTTCGACGGGTGCGACGACTCCCTCACCGCCGAGATGGGCGCGATGCGCTTCCCGCCGTCCTCCACGGCCCTGCAGCACTACATCGACCTCGTCGGCCTGCAGACGCAGCCGTTCCCCAACCCTCTCTCCGAGGCGACCCCGTCGACCGTCGTCGACCTCAAGGGCGAGTCGCACTACGCCGAGACGATCGAGGACCTGCCGCAGGTCTACCGGGACGTCGCCGAGGCCTGGAGCCGGTGCCTGGAGGAGGGCGCCGACTTCTCCGACATGAACCGCGCCCTGCGGGAGCGGGACGTGCCGCGCATCCGCGAGATCTGGTCCAGGCTCGTCGAGAAGCTCGACAACCAGACCTTCTACGGCTTCCTCTGCGACTCCGAGGCGTTCAAGTCGTTCCGCCACCGCGAGATCTTCGGCCAGGTCGGCTTCGGCACGGGCGGCTGGGACACCGACTTCCCGAACTCCATCCTGGAGATCCTGCGCGTCGTCTACACCGAGGCCGACGACCACCACCGCGGCATCGTCGGCGGCTCCCAGCAGCTGCCGCTGCGCCTGTGGGAGCGCGAGCCGCAGAAGATCGTCCACTGGGCGCAGGGGACCTCGCTCGCGACCCTGCACGAGGGCGGCGAGCCCCGCCCGGCCGTGACCCGGCTGCACCGCACCGCCGGCAACCGCATCACGGTGACGGACGCGGACGGCGACATCCGTACCTACCAGGCGGCGATCTTCACCGCCCAGTCCTGGATGCTGCTGTCGAAGATCGCCTGCGACGACTCGCTCTTCCCGATCGACCACTGGACCGCGATCGAGCGCACCCACTACATGGAGTCCTCGAAGCTCTTCGTGCCGGTGGACCGCCCCTTCTGGCTGGACAAGGACGAGGAGACCGGCCGGGACGTCATGTCGATGACGCTCACCGACCGTATGACGCGCGGCACTTACCTGCTCGACGACGGCCCGGACAAGCCCGCCGTCATCTGCCTGTCCTACACCTGGTGCGACGACAGCCTGAAGTGGCTGCCGCTGTCCGCGAACGAGCGGATGGAGGTCATGCTGAAGTCGCTCGGCGAGATCTACCCGAAGGTCGACATCAGGAAGCACATCATCGGCAATCCGGTGACGGTCTCCTGGGAGAACGAGCCCTACTTCATGGGCGCGTTCAAGGCCAACCTGCCCGGACACTACCGCTACCAGCGGCGCCTGTTCACGCACTTCATGCAGGACCGGCTGCCCGAGGACAAGCGCGGCATCTTCCTCGCCGGCGACGACATCTCCTGGACCGCCGGCTGGGCCGAGGGCGCGATCCAGACCGCCCTCAACGCGGTCTGGGGCGTCATGCACCACCTGGGCGGCACGACCGACCCGACCAACCCGGGCCCCGGCGACGTCTACGACGAGATCGCGCCCGTCGAGCTGCCGGAGGACTAGGACCGCAGCGGTGGTCCGGTCAGGGGCGTGAGCAGCATGCGCCCCGCGAAGCCCACCGCCGTGTCCAGGCGTTCCGTGAACTCCGCGGCGACATCGGGGAGTTCGCGCAGGACCCACAGAGCCCGGGCCGCCGTCCACGCGGCGTCCCGGGCGCGCTCCAGGCTCCAGGAGCCGAGCAGGTGGGTCAGCGGGTCGGCGATCCGCAACAGGTCGGGCCCCGGCATCAGATCGTCGCGGATGCGCTCCTCCAGCGAGAGGAGGAGATCGCCCACCATGTCGAACTCGTCCTCCAGCTCGACGGGTGCGCAGCCGAGCGTACGGCAGGTGTCCACGACGGCCAGCGCCAGATCGTGCCCGATGTGCGCGTTGATGCCCGCCAGCGCGAACTGCAGGGGCCGTACCCCGGGGTGGCGGCGGAACTGCAACAGCGGCCGCCAGCAGGCGGGCGGACGCCCCTCGTCCGCCGCCGCCCCGACGGCCGCGAGGTACCGCTGCGCGAACCGTACGTCCAGCGTGATCGCGGCGTGGGCGTCCGCGAACCGGCCGGCGTCGACGTACCGGTCCACCGCCTCCGTCACGGCGAGGTAGACACGGTTGAAGATCGCCACCCCGTCCCGTGGGTGCAGGGCCGCGTCGAGGGCGCGCATCCGGGAGAGGACGGCGTCCACCGGAGTGTCCACGGCCGGGGGGACTTGTTCGCATCGCGGCATGCGGGCAGGGTCGCAGCTCTAGGCTGGCGGCAGTACCGGCAGGCCCGGCGCTTCCCCGAAACGGGGGAACTCCGCCCGCCGCAGGGGGAGGGGGGAGCAACACCGTGTCAGGCTCGCGTGCCCAGCGCCTGGCCGCCCGCAGGGCCGGTCGCAGGCGCGCCGCCCGGCGCGGCGCGATGGTCGCGGCGGCCTCCGTCGTGGTCGCGGCCGGTGCCGTGACGGGCGTGGTCTCCGCGTTCGACGACGGACGCACCCCGGACGAGGCAGGACCCGCCCGGGTGTCGGCCTCGACCCGCCAGGCGCCCCTGCCGGCCGTGCCGTCGTCGCCCGCCCCGGCCCCCACCGGGTCCGCCTCCCCCTCACCGTCGCCGTCCGCGCGGCCGACGCGGAGCCCGTCGCCACCGAGGGCCGGGACGAGACGGGAGCACACCACCACCGTGCCCGGACGGCTCTACCGTCACCCCGACTCCCAGGTGCTCGCGTGGGTCCGCTCCCACCCCGGTGACCCGCGGCACGCGGTCATCGCGTCCCGTATCGCCGAGCAGCCGGCGGCCGTCTGGTTCGCCGACTACTCCCCGCAGACCGTCACCGCCCGGGTCGCCGCGGTCACGTCGGGCGGCGCCGCGACGGGCCGGGTGCCCGTCCTGGTGCCCTACGCGATCCCCGGCCGGGACTGCGGCGGCCACTCCCAGGGCGGGGCGCCCGGCCTGGACGCCTACGACGCCTGGATCGACCGGTTCGCGGCGGGGCTCGGCTCCGGCGAGGTCATCGTCGTCCTGGAGCCGGACTCGGTCGCCCAGACCGAGTGCCTCTCCGTGGCGGAACGCGAGGGCCGCTTCGCCTCACTGGCCCGGGCGGGCCGTGTGCTGAAGACCGCGAACCCGCAGGCCCGGGTGTACTTCGACGCGGGGCATTCGGGCTGGAACGCGCCCGCCCGGCAGGCTTCCTGGCTGCGCCGGGCCGGTGCCGCCTCGCCGGAGTCGTCCGACGGCATCTTCAGCAACGTCTCCAACTTCCACACCACCGCCGACGAGATCGCCTACGACCGGCACGTCCTCGACGCGCTCGGCGGCCCGGCGAGTCTCGGCGCGGTCATCGACACCAGCCGCAACGGAAACGGCGCCCCGGCCGACGGCGAGTGGTGCGACCCGGACGGCCGCACACTCGGCCGGACCCCGACACTGAGCACCGGCGCACCACGGATCGACGCCTACCTGTGGGTCAAGCTGCCGGGGGAGTCGGACGGCTGCAAGGGCAGGCCGGGGACGTTCACGGCCTCCTACGCCTACGACCTGGCGTCGTCCGGCGCGGCTGCGTCGTCGTAGGAGGAGGTGCCCTCGTCCAGCAGCGGCGCCTGCGTCTTCAAGTGGGCCGGTGCGAAGGCCCGCAGGGCGTGATAGCCGGTGATGACGACCACCGTGCCGAGCGCGATGCCGCTCAGCGAGAACGTGTCCGTGATCTTCAGCGACACGTTGCCGACGCCGATGATGATGCCCGCCGCAGCGGGGACCAGGTTCAGCGGATTGCGCAGATCCACCTTGGCGTTGATCCAGATCTGCGCGCCGAGCAGGCCGATCATGCCGTACAGGATGACGGTGATGCCGCCGAGCACCCCGCCCGGGATCGCCGCCACGACCGCGCCGAACTTCGGGCAGACGCCGAACAGCAGGGCGAATCCGGCGGCGGCCCAGTACGCGGCCGTCGAGTACACGCGGGTCGCGGCCATCACGCCGATGTTCTCGGAGTACGTGGTGTTGGGCGGGCCGCCGACCGCCGTGGACAGCATCGAGCCGACGCCGTCGGCCGCGATCGCCGTGCCGAGCCTGTCGTCGAGCGAGTCGCCGGTCATCTCGCCGACCGCCTTGACGTGCCCGGCGTTCTCCGCGACCAGGGCGATGACGACCGGCAGGGCGACCAGGATCGCCGACCATTCGAAGGACGGGGCGTGCAGGGCCGGCAGCCCGATCCAGTCGGCCTTGCCCACGCCGGACAGGTCGAGCCGCCAGTGGTCGGTCAGCCTGCCGCTCGCGTCCACGGAGTGGATCTTGCCGAAGGCCAGGTCGAAGACCCAGGAGATGCCGTAGCCGAAGACCAGCCCGAGGAAGATCGCGATCCGGGACCAGAAGCCCCGCAGACAGACGACCGCCAGGCCGGTGAACAGCATCACCAGCAGGGCCGTCCACTGGTCCTGCGGCCAGTACGTCGAGGCCGTCACCGGCGCGAGGTTGAAGCCGATCAGCATCACCACCGCGCCGGTCACGATCGGCGGCATCGCGGCGCGGATGATCCGCGCCCCGAACCGCCGCACGGCGAGCCCCACCAGGAACAGCGCGCCCCCGACGACGAACACCGCTCCCGTGACGGTCGCGCTGCTGCCGCCCTGCGCCCGGATGACCGCCGCCACACCGACGAAGGAGAGCGAGCAGCCCAGATAGCTGGGCACGCTGCCACGGGTGGCCAGCAGGAACACGATCGTCGCGACGCCCGACATCATGATCGCGAGATTCGGGTCCAGACCCATCAGGACCGGCGCGACGAACGACGCCCCGAACATCGCCACCACGTGCTGGGCGCCGAGTCCGGCCGTGCGGGGCCAGGAGAGCCGCTCGTCGGGTCGGACCACGGCGCCGGGGGCCGGGATCTTTCCGTCGCCGTGCAGTTTCCAGCGGACGCCGAGATCCATGGTGCGGTTTCGCTTTCGTCGTGCCTGCGCGTGTCCGGACCATTGTCGGGGTCCGCTCACCGTGCTGGTGACCGGGGAGCAGGTGTCCTCAGGGCCGCGGGTCGGCGACCACCGTGTCCGGGCGGCCGATCCTCGTGCGTTCGCCGGGGCGCAGTACGCCGGCGAACGCCACCAGGCCGCACGACAGTGCCGTCACCAGGCAGAACGACACCATCAGGCTGGTGGCCTGTGCCAGCATGCCGATCGCGCTCGGCGCAATCAGCCCCGAGGTGTAGGTGATGGTCGCGACTCCCGCGATGGCCAGGCTGGGGTTGGAGCCGCTGCGGCCCGCCGCGGCGAAGCACAGCGGCACGACGACGGCGATGCCGAGACCCATCAGCGCGAACCCGCTCATGGCCACCGCGGGATGGTTCGCGACGACGATCAGCAACCCGCCGAGGACGGCGAACACACCGCTCGCCCGCACGGTCCGCACGGCACCGAAGCGGTCCACGACCCGGTCGCCGGCGAGCCGGGCGACGGCCATGGTGAGCGTGAAGCCCGTCGTGCACGCGGCGGCGAGACCGGCGGAGGTCTCCAGCTGCTCGCGCAGATACACCGCCGACCAGTCCAGGCTCGCACCCTCCGCGAACACGGCGCAGAACCCGATCGCACCGATGAGCAGCGCCGACCGGGGCGGCAGTGCGAAGCGCGGCGGCGGCTCCTCGTCCTCGGCGGGCTGCAGGTCGAGCACCCACTGGCAGGACGCCACACCGACGACGGTGAGCACCGCGGCGGCCAGGACGTGGTGCAACCGGGCGTCCGACCCGAGGTGCGCGGCGAGGGTGCCGGCCGCCGAACCGACGAGGGCACCCGCGCTCCACATGCCGTGCAGCCCGGACATGATCGACCGCCCGAGACGGTTCTCGACCTCGACGCCCAGCGCGTTCATCGCCACGTCGGCCATGCCGGCCGTCGCGCCGTAGGTGAACAGGGCCGGACAGAGCGTCAGGAGATTGGGGGAGAGGGACGGCAGGACCAGCGACATCGTCCACAGGGCGATCAGTCCGCGCAGTGCGTTCCGGGCGCCGAAGCGGTGGGTGATGCTGCCGGCGAGCGGCATCGCCACGGACGCGCCGAGCGCCGGGAACGCGAGCGCGATCCCCAACTGGCCCGCGCCGACCCCCGCGTGATCCTGGATCCACGGCACCCGGGTCGCGAACGAGCCGGTCACGGCGCCGTGTACGGCGAACACCGCGGCCACTGCGTACCGGGACCGCTTCACCTCGCGCTGTTCGTCGACCACGTTGCCCATTCTGCGGTCCCCCTCCAGGCCTCTGCCGTGTTCCTGACTGATGCGGGCGTAAACTATCAGGAACCCTGCCTGATAATAAGAGGGCCTTTCCGCCGGTCACCGTCGACTGCTCAGCCGATCTGGGAGGATCCGCGCATGCCCGCATCACCGAGCACCGCCCGGGCCATCAACGACCGGCTCGCCCTGCGGCTGCTCCAGCAGGAAGGCCCGCTGACGGCGGGGCAGTTGAAGCAGCTGACTGGTCTGTCCCGGCCGACCGTCGCCGACCTCGTCGAACGCCTCAGTGCCGCCCGGCTGATCGCGGTGGTCGGTGAGGCAGGCGAGCAGCGACGCGGCCCCAACGCGAAGGTGTACGGCATCGTCGCCGACCGGGCGCACCTGGCCGCCCTCGACGTGCGTACCGAGGGCGTCGCCGTGGTCCTCGCGGATCTGGTCGGGCGGGTGCTGACCGAGGCGTCGGTGCCGATCGGGGGCGACACGGGCACGGGCGCCGCGGTGGAGCAGGCGGTCACGCTGGTCGAGCGGGTGGCGAAGGAGGCCGGTGCCGACCGTCTGCACACCGTGGGGATCGGGGCACCCGGTCTGATCGACCCGGCCGGCGGCGAACTGCGCCAGTCCACCGGGCTGCCGGAGTGGCACCGCCGGTTCGTCGCCGCCCTTCAGGAGCGGCTGCCCGAGGCCCGTGTCAGCGTGGAGAACGAGACCAACCTCGCGGCGCTCGCCGAGCAGCGGGAGGGGGCGGCCCGGGGCCGGGACACCTTCGTCCTGCTGTGGCTGGGCCACGGCACGGGAGCGGCCGTGGTCCTCGACGGCGCCCTCCGGCGCGGCGCCTCCGGCGGCACCGGCGAGATCGGCTTCCTCCCGGTGCCGGGCACGGCCGCACTGCCGAGCGCGACGGACTGCGAGGGCGGATTCCATTCCCTGGCCTCGGCGGCGGCGGTTGTGGAGCTCGCGGCGGAGTTCGGGATTCCGGCGGTGGAGTCCGAGGCTGGGGCGGTGCGCGCGGCGGTCGGCGTGGTGCGGGCGGCTGTCGACCGGGTGGGGCGGCAGGAGGCCGGGCCCCTCGACGGACCCGCTCCGGCCGCCGCCTTCCTCGACGCCCTGGCCGGCCGTGTCGCGGTGGGTGCCGCCTCGGTCGTCGCCGTCCTTGATCCCGGGTGCGTGGTCCTCGGTGGGGAGGTCGGCCGGGCCGGGGGCGTCGAACTCGCCCGGCGGGTGCAGGACCGGCTGGCCCGGATGACGCCCCTGTCCACGGAGGTGCGCACCACCACCCTGGGCGGTGGTGCGGTCCTGCGCGGCGCGCTGCTGACGGCCCGGGACCGCGCCCAGGAGGAACTGTTCGCACCGGGGAGCGGCTGCGGCTGACAAGGCCCGACGGCGGGCAAGGGCCGTCGTCACCGCCGCCGGGCCGGTCCGTGGGGTGAGCCGACCCTGACGATGACCCTAGGAAGGACTAGACCACATCGTCAATAGGTGTGTACCAATGAGGTGCCGCAAGAGGGCGTGCCGGTGCGGCAGTTGGGGTGCCGGTCGCGCTCGGGAAGAAGTGTGACACGTTCTGTGAGGCAGCCCACATGCTTCTCCTCTTTGAACGTCGATCAGGCGTGGCACACTGGCCCTGTACCAGTAGCAGCGCACTCCGGGGTCGGTGAAAGTCCGAACCGGCGGTTACAGTCCGCGACCCGGTCGCCTCCAGCGGCCGGTTGACCAGGTGAAATTCCTGGACCGACGGTTAAAGTCCGGATGGGAGGCAGTGCGCGGCGAGCGGGCATTCGTGCGCGCCGCCGAGAAGCCCGTCCGTCGTGACGGGTTCCGTCCGGCGTCGTCCCCGGTGTCCCTGCTCGTATTTCTGTCGTCATCGACAGCCCCGGAGTCCGTGCCCGAAGAGGCAGGAGGACCCGGGAAGTGTTCACCGGAATCGTCGAAGAGCTGGGCGAGGTCACCGCCGTCGAGACCCTCGACGACGCCTGTCGCTTCCGCCTGCGAGGACCGGTCGTCACCCAAGGCGCCAAGCACGGCGACTCGATCGCCGTGAACGGGGTGTGCCTCACGGTCGTCGAGCACGAGGGCGACGAGTTCACGGCCGACGTCATGGCCGAGACCCTGGACCGCTCCAGCCTCGGCGCCCTGAAGGCCGGCTCCCGCGTCAACCTCGAACGCCCCATGGCCGTCGGCGAGCGCCTCGGCGGGCACATCGTCCAGGGCCACGTGGACGGCACCGGCGAGATCCTGGAGCGCAAGCCCTCCGAGAACTGGGAGATCGTGAAGATCTCCCTGCCCGCGGACCTCACCCGGTACGTCGTCGAGAAGGGCTCCATCACCGTCGACGGCATCAGCCTCACCGTCGTCGACGCCGGTCCCGACCACTTCACGGTCAGCCTGATCCCCACCACCCTCGACCTGACCACGCTCGGCCACAAGCAGCCCGGCGACCCGGTCAACCTCGAAGTGGACGTCATCGCCAAGTACGTCGAGCGGATGCTGGGCGACCGGGTGCGGGAGGCCGGCCGGTGAACACGCTGAACTCCGAGGCGTTCGTCCTCTTCGGGCAGCACATCCTCTGGTCCGACATGGTCGGCAACCTCTTCGGCCTCGCCGCCCTCGTCCTCGGCTGGCGGCGCTCCATCTGGACCTGGCCCGTGCAGTTCCTGGCCGGCCTCATCCTCTTCGGCGCCTTCTTCGGACACCTCACCGGCAGCGCGGGCAAGCAGGCGGTCGTCATGATCGTCGCCCTGTACGGCTGGTGGCAGTGGCAGCGCGGCAAGGGACAGGGCGAGGACGGACACATCGCCGTCCGGTTCGCCACCTGGCGCGAGCGCGCGGCCATGGTCGCGGCGGCCGCCGTCGGCACGGTCGCGGTGGCCCTGCTCTTCGAGGCGTACCCGACCCTGTCCTGGGACCCCTGGCCGGACGCGTACATCTTCGTCGGCACGATCGTCGCCATGTACGCCCAGGCCCGCGGCATGGTCGAGTTCTGGTTCGCCTGGCTCCTCGTCGACCTCGTCGGCGTCCCCCTCAACTTCGCCAACGGCTACGCCTTCTCCGGCTTCGTCTACGTCATCTACGGCGCGCTCGTCCTGTGGGGCCTGCGCGACTGGTGGCTGCGCTCGCGTCAGCCCGCGCGGCCCACCCTGGAAGGAGCGCCGGCATGAGCGCCACAACCGCCCTGTACAGCACCGACGACGTCGAGAACTTCACGCTCGACCCCGTGGAGCAGGCCATCGCCGACATCGCGGCCGGCCGGCCCGTCGTGGTCGTCGACGACGAGGACCGGGAGAACGAGGGCGACCTCGTCATCGCCGCGGAGAAGGCCACCCCCGAGATCGTCGCCTTCATGATGAGCGAGTGCCGCGGTCTGATCTGCGCCCCCATGGAGGGCGACGAACTGGACCGGCTGAGGCTCCCGCAGATGGTCGAGGACAACACCGAGTCGATGAAGACCGCGTTCACGGTCTCCGTCGACGCCTGTGCCGCGCACGGCGTGAGCACCGGCATCTCCGCCTCCGACCGCGCCACCACCCTCCGCCTGCTCGCCGACGGCGTCTCGGGCCCCGGGGACTTCGTCCGCCCCGGCCACATCTTCCCACTGCGCGCCCGGCCCGGCGGGGTCCTCACCCGCAACGGCCACACCGAGGCCGCCGTCGACCTCGCCCGTCTCGCGGGCCTGCGCCCGGCCGGCGCGATCGTCGAGATCGCCGGCGAGGACGGCACCATGCTGCGCCTGCCCGAGCTGATCCCCTTCGCCCGCAAGCACGGCCTGACGATCATCTCCATCGAGGACCTGATCGCCTACCGCCGCAGCAGCGAACCCACCGTCCGCCGCGAGGCCAGGACCCAACTGCCCACCGCCCACGGCACTTTCACGGCACACGGCTACCGCTCCATCATCGACGGCGTCGAGCACGTCGCCCTGGTGCACGGCGAGATCGGCGACGGCCGGGACGTGCTCGTCCGCGTCCACTCCGAATGCCTCACCGGCGACGTCTTCGGCTCGGCCCGCTGCGACTGCGGCCCCCAGCTCGACGCCTCCCTCGCCCGCATCCAGGAGGAGGGCCGCGGCGTCGTGGTCTACCTGCGCGGACACGAGGGCCGCGGCATCGGCCTGATGTCCAAGCTGCGCGCCTACGAACTCCAGGAACGCGGCCGTGACACCCTCGACGCCAACCTCGAACTCGGCCTGCCCGCCGACGCCCGCGACTACGCGGCAGGCGCGCAGATCCTCGCCGACCTCGGCGTGCGCGGTGTCCGGCTGCTGACCAACAACCCCGACAAGACCGACGCGCTCGTCCGCCACGGCATCGCGGTCCAGGCCCGTGTGCCGATGCCCGTGAACGCCGGCGAGCACAACCTCCGCTACCTGCGCACCAAGCGGGACCGGATGGGCCACGACCTGCCCTGGCTGGACACGACCACCGTGCCGGCCTGCGGCAACCAGTAAGAGAGCACAGAGGGAGCAACGTGAGCGGCAAGGGTGCACCGGAGCTGTCCGTACGCAATGTGGGTGACCTCCGGGTCGCCGTCATCGCGGCACAGTGGCACGAGAAGGTGATGAACGGCCTGGTCGACGGCGCCCTGCGCGCCCTGCACGACCTGGGCATCGACGAGCCGACCCTGCTCAGGGTCCCCGGCAGCTGGGAGCTCCCGGTCGTCGCCAAGGTCCTCGCCGGCCGCGGCTACGACGCGATCGTCGCCCTCGGCGTCGTCATCCGCGGCGGAACCCCCCACTTCGAGTACGTGTGCCAGGGCGTGACCCAGGGCCTCACCCAGGTCTCGGTCGACACCGGCGTCCCCGTCGGCTTCGGCGTGCTGACCTGCGACACCGAGGAGCAGGCCCTGGACCGGGCCGGAATCGAAGGTTCCAACGAGGACAAGGGGCACGAGGCGGTGACGGCCGCGGTGGCGACCGCTGCCACCCTCCGCTCAGTATCCGAACCCTGGCGCTGACGGAAGGCGGGTGTGGCATAGGCTGAGCGTCACCATGTCCAAGAAGACGTTCGAGGAGCTCTTCACCGAGCTCCAGCACAAGGCCGCCCAGGGCGACCCCGCCACTTCCCGCACCGCAGAGCTGGTCGGCAAGGGCGTCCACGCCATCGGCAAGAAGGTCGTCGAGGAGGCCGCCGAGGTGTGGATGGCCGCCGAGTACGAGGGCAAGGAAGCCGCCGCCGAGGAGATCTCGCAGCTGCTGTACCACGTCCAGGTGATGATGGTCGCCCGCGGTATCTCCCTCGACGACGTCTACGCCCACCTCTGAGCCGCACCCGTTCCCGTCCCGCACCACGCAAAGGAAGCCGACCTCATGCTGCGCATCGCCGTCCCCAACAAGGGTTCCCTGTCCGGCCCTGCGGCGGAGATGCTGCATGAGGCCGGCTACCAGCAGCGCCGCGAGTCCAAGGAACTGCGGATCGTCGACCCGGGGAACGAGGTCGAGTTCTTCTACCTCCGCCCCCGCGACATCGCCATCTACGTCGCCTCCGGGCAGCTGGACATCGGCCTCACCGGCCGGGACCTGCTCATCGACTCCGGCGCCGAAGCCGAGGAGATCCTCGCCCTCGGCTTCGCCCGCTCCACCTTCCGCTACGCCACCAAGCCCGGCACGATCAGCGGCCTGGCGGACCTGACGGGCAAGACGATCGCCACCTCCTACGAGGGCATCGTCGCCGCGCACCTCGCCCAGCACGGCATCGACGCCTCCGTCGTCCACCTCGACGGCGCCGTCGAGACCGCCATCCAGCTCGGCGTCGCCCAGGTCATCGCCGACGTCGTCGAGACGGGGACCTCGCTGCGCAACGCGGGCCTGGAGGTCGCAGGCGAGCCGATCATGCAGTCCGAGGCCGTCGTGATCCGCCGCACCGGCGCGGACGCCGACGACCCCAAGGTGCAGCAGTTCCTGCGCCGCCTCCAGGGCGTCCTGGTCGCCCGGACGTACGTGATGATGGACTACGACTGCCGCGTCGAGCAGTTGGAGAAGGCCGTCGCCCTCACGCCCGGCCTGGAGTCCCCGACCGTCTCCCCGCTGCACAACGAGGGCTGGGTCGCCGTCCGTGCGATGGTCCCGGCCAAGGAAGCCCAGCGGATCATGGACGACCTGTACGACATCGGCGCCCGGGCCATCCTGACCACGGCCATCCACGCCTGCCGTCTCTGAGGGGCGTACCCGAGATGTCCGATCTGCCTACCCTGCCCGTCACGTTCCGGCCGGGCAGCACCCGCGTGGTGCTGCTGACCGCGGCCGTCGCGATCTTCGTCGTGATCACGGCTGTCGCGATGCTGCTGAAGCAGCTCAGCCCCGGCGAGCGGGTCAGCTTCGTCTTCACGGCGCTCCTGCTGGACGCCGTGCTGCTCCTGCTGGCGCGACCCAAGGTCGCCGTGGACGAGGACGGCGTCACTGTCGTCAATCTCACGAACAAGCGCCGGCTGGAGTGGGCGGAGATCCTCCAGGTGACCCTCCGGCCCGGCGACCCCTGGGTGTTCCTCAATCTCAGCGACGGCACCAGCCTGCCTGCTCTGGGCATCCAGCCGGGCCTGGCCAAGCGGCGCGCGATCGCCGACGCCCGTGCCCTGCGGGCCCTCGTCGAAGCCCGTTCCGCAGCGGGCCCCGAGGGACACCGGGGCTGACCCGGGCGAAGCTCACGCCGGTCGCCACTGCCATACCGGGCGGTGTCTTGATTAATCTGTTGGGCGAAGGCGCGACGGACGCGCCTTCGCCCCTGCCGCACCGCCCGGCGCGACGGGGGCACCTGCTAACCGAGGAGTGACCCCCTCCGGCGATGGACGGATCGTCCTGCAGTACCTGCGCCGCCCCCTGCCGACATAGCGCGGACCCCGTGTTCGAGGTCCACGACCGTGCGGAGGCGGCGGCATCATGACCACCCCCCTGCTGCTCCTCGCAGCCGCGTTCCTGCTGATTCTCGCCAACGGATTCTTCGTGGCGGCCGAATTCGGACTCGTGACGGTCGAGCGGCCCGAGGCCGAGAAGGCCGCCGCCGAGGGCGACCGGCGCGCCCACCGTGTCGTGGAATCGCTCAAGGAACTGTCCTTCCAGCTCTCCGGCACCCAGCTCGGCATCACCATCACCTCCCTCGTCGTCGGCATGCTCGCCGAACCGGCGCTCGCCGGGCTGCTGCACGGCCCGTTCACCTCGATCGGCATCCCCGAGGGCGCCGTCTCCGGTGTCACGGTCGTCGTCGGCATGCTGCTGGCCTCCGCCGTGCAGATGGTGATCGGCGAGCTTCTGCCCAAGAACTGGGCGGTGTCCCGGCCGCTGCAGGTCGCCCGCTTCGTGGCGGGCCCGCAGCACGTTTTCGCCCGGCTGTTCCGCCCGGTCATCGCCGGCCTCAACGCCGTCGCGAACCGGCTCGTACGCGCCCTGGGCATCGAGCCCGCCGAGGAGCTGGCCTCCGCCCGCACCCCCGGCGAACTCGTCTCCCTGGCCCGCCACTCGGCCCTGGCCGGCGCCCTGGAGCAGGACACGGCCGACCTGTTCGTCCGCACCCTGTCGCTGGGCGAGCTCACCGCACAGCACGTGATGACACCGCGCGTGAAGGTCAGCGCCCTGCAGTCCTCCGCCACCGCCGAGGACGTCGTCAACCTGACCCGCGCCACCGGGCTGTCCCGCTTCCCCGTCTACCGGGAGAAGATCGACGAGGTCGTCGGCATGGTCCACCTCAAGGACGCTCTGGCCGTGCCCGTCGGGGACCGGCTGCGCACCCCCGTCGGCCACATCGCACGCCCGGCGCTGCTCGTCCCCGAGACGCTCCCCGTACGGCCGCTCCTCACCCGCTTGCGCAGCGAGCAGCCCATCGCGGTCGTCGTCGACGAGTACGGCGGCACCGCCGGCGTCGTCACGCTGGAGGACATCGTCGAGGAGATCGTCGGCGAGGTCCGTGACGAGCACGACGGCCATGACCTGCCCGAGCTCGCCGCCGCGCCGCCGGAGGACGGCAAGCCCGCCTGGGACGTCGACGGCAGTTGCCGCGTCGACGTCCTGCAGCGCATAGGCCTCGAGGTGCCCGAGGGCCCCTACGAGACCGTCGCGGGCCTGATCGCCGACCTGCTGGGCCGTATCCCGGCCGTCGGCGACAAGACGGAACTGCCCGGCTGGCGGCTGTCGGTGCGCCAGGTCGGCCACTACCGCGCGGAGCGGGTCCGGCTGGTGCGGACCGCCCCCGTGGTCTCCATGGCGGAGGCCGTCCGATGAGCGTGCTCCAGCTTCTCTTCGCCGCGCTGCTCGTGCTCGCCAACGGCTTCTTCGTCGGCGCCGAGTTCGCGCTCGTCTCCGTACGACGCAGCCAGATCGAACCGCTCGGCACCGCCCGATCCCGGCAGGTCCTCTACGGGCTGGAGCGGCTTCCGCAGATGATGGCGGCGGCCCAGTTCGGCATCACCGTCTGCTCGCTGACCCTGGGCGCGGTCGCCGAACCGACGGTCGCACACCTGCTGGAGCCGGTCTTCGAGTGGATCCACCTGCCGCACGGCATGATCCACCCGCTGACCTACGTCATCGCCCTCGCCGCCGTGGTCTTCTTCCACCTCGTCATCGGCGAGATGGTCCCGAAGAACCTGGCGATGGCGGCCCCCGAGAAGGTCGCGCTGTGGCTCAGCCCGGGCCTGGTCTGGTTCGCCCGCTTCTGCAAGCCGATCACCGCCGCCCTCGGCGCGGTCTCCCAGGGCATCCTGCGGCTCTTCCACGTCGAACCCAAGGACGAGGTCGAGGCCGTCTTCACCAGCGAACAGCTCAACCGGCTGGTGGAGGACGCAGGCCAGGCCGGTCTGCTCGACCCGGAGGAGGCCGAACGTCTGGAGGACGCCCTGGAACTGGGCTCCCGCCCGGTGACGGACGTCCTGCTGAAGCGCGAGTCGCTGGTGACGGTCAGCCCGTCGGTCACCCCCGGCCGGATCGTGGAGCTCACGGCCCGCACCGGCTACTCCCGTTTCCCGGTCGCCGCTGACAACGGCGCCTTCATGGGCTACCTGCACGTCAAGGACGTCCTCGACCTGGAGGACTCGGACCGGGCCGTGCCGCAGCACCTGTGGCGCCCCATGACGACCCTGCGGTCCGAGCTGCCGTTGGACGACGCGCTGACGGTGATGCGGCGCGCGGCGACGCATTTGGCGCAGGTCGCCGACGGGTCGGGGAAGGTGCTGGGCCTCGTCACCCTGGAGGACGTCCTGGAGCTGCTGGTGGGGGAGGTGCGGGATCCCGCGCACCGGCAGGTGCGCGAGGTGCGGCTGACCGAGCCGAGGTCCGGTGAAGAGGTGCTGGCGACCTAGCACCGTAGCCGCGGGCGCGTGGGGGCCGGTCGCGCAATTCCCGCGCCCCTGGGTGGGTGTCCTGCCCGGGGGCGCGGGGAACTGCGCGACCGGCCCCACCGGCCCGCGGCCGACGGACTCACATGGCTGACGGATCCTGCGGCCCCCGCCCCGACAGCACCTCTCCGTACGCCTGCATCAGATCCGGCAACCGCAACGTCGCCAGGTCGTCTCTGCTCAACGCCCCGGGATACACCGACAACCGCAGATCCCGGTACGCGCAGCTCTTCTCGTACAGCGTCCGCAGGAACCGCCCGTTGCCCAGCTCGTCGATCCACCCCTGGCCCACCACGTGCCCGGCGATGGACCGCAGCTCGTCGAGGGCCTCCTCGTCCCACAGGTCGCCGTTCTCGGCCGCCAGCACCTTGCCGATCTCGGTGAGTTCGAGCGGCCGGTACGAGGGGAAGTCGACGCGGGTGGTGAAACGGGACGACAGCCCGGGGTTCGCGGCGAGCAGGCGGTCCATGCCCTCCGGGTAGCCGGCCAGGATCACGACCAAGTGGTCCCGGTTGTCCTCCGCGCGCTTCAGCAGCACTTGCAGGGCCTCGTCGCCGTACGCGTCCCCCTTGCCGTAACCCGAGTTGGACAGGGAGTAGGCCTCGTCGACGAAGAGCACGCCCCCGAGGGCCGAGTCGATCAGTTCGTTCGCCTTCACGGCCGTCTGCCCGAGGTACTCCCCGACCAGGTCGGCCCGCTGCGCCTCCACGAGATGGTCACCGCCGAGCAGTCCGAGGGCGTAGAAGACCCGGCCCAGGATGCGGGCGACGGTGGTCTTGCCGGTGCCGGAGGGGCCGGAGAAGACGAAGTGGCGTTTCGGCGGCTGGACCGGCAGGCCCTGCCCGGCGCGCAGCCGGGCCATGTTCAGCTGCGCCGACAACGCCTTGACCTGACGCTTCACCGGCTCCAGACCCACCATGCGTTCGAGCTCGGCGAGTGCTTCCTCCAGTAACGCCGGGTCGGTGGGCCCGGCGGGCAGGGAAGGAGCGGGGCCGCTCCTCTCGCGAAACGGCGGGCCCGCCACCGGTGGCAGGGGAGCGATCGGCGGCTCGGGATCGGGCAGCCGCAGATCGCGCCCTTCCGGACCGAAGAGCGGGTCGAATGCGTCCGGACCGTCCACGGCGTCCTGACCCGCACCGGTGAGCGTGATCGCCGCGAGGTCGGTGGCGTCGTCGTACCCGTCGCCCTCGGCTATGGCGGCGAGCCGGGCGGAGGTGTCCATGAACGCGGGGTCGACGCGGTGCACCGCCCGGTACAGGGGCAGGGCGGCTGCGCTGCGGCCGGTGCCCTCGTGCGCCCGGGCCAGCCAGTAGCGCAGCTCCTTGCGCTGGGGCTGCTCGCTGCGGCAGCGCATCAGCGCGGCCGACAGCAGGGGTTCGGCCTGGCCGTACATCTCCAGGCGCACCCGGGCCATCCCGCCGAACAGGCCCGCCTCGATGCCGAGCATCGGGTCGTCGAGCAGGGGGTCGGTGTGGCGGACCAGCTGCTCCCAGTCCTTGACCAGATAGGCGCGGCAGGAGTGCAGGAAGCGGACCTGGTGGTCGGTGTCCACGGGCGGCAGCCCGGCGAGGGCCCGGTCCAGTTCGGGGACGTGCCGGCCGTCCAGCCAGTGGGAGGCGTGCGCGAGCAGCAGATCACGGGGACTCTCCAGCACCGGCTGCACCCACCAGCCCAGCCAGTACCAGGAGTTGAGGGCGCGACGGTAGCGGGTGCGCTGCTCGCCGAAGCGGTCCCGGTGCCGGAACATCCGCAGCAGCGCGGTCGTGGTGTCGACGCGCAGCGCGTGCAGCCCCAGCCAGCCGTCGGCCATCCCGGAGTCCAGCCGCACGGCGGCCCGGAACTCCTCCTCCGCCTGCGGATACGCGCCCATGGTGTAGGCGTCCACGCCTCGCAGCCAGGCGAGGTCGGCCGGGGCCTGCGGGCCCTGGGTGCCGAAGTCCATCACGTCCCCCACAAACCGTGCCCCCGTCGGTATGCCAACGAGCCGTCCCCCAGCCGGCTGCCCTGCCCGAACCGCTGTGCCACGGACCGGAGTTGCACCGTGCAGAAGCAACCGTCCGCAGGTCGCAACGAGGGCATCGTACCCGCGGGGGCGGCGCCCCCGTAGGGTGCCTCACGCGGCGTTCGGCGAGGTGGGAGCGGATGCGGCGGACGCGTGCGCGGTGACCCTGGGTGAGCGCTCGGCGCCCGGCGGCGGCCGGAAATCCGGAAGAAGGCAGAACGAAGCCCCCGATCACGGGGGAACAACCGGGGGCTTCGCGTTTGTGGGCGGCTCCGATGCCGCTCATTGAGAACGTAAGACCTGTACGGCCCGGCGGTCAAGCCGAGTTGGAGCACTCCGGCAAGTTGTCCCGCAAGCCCTTTCACAAGTTCAGCACACAGCGGGCGGCTCGTCACCGTGCGTGAGGGTCTGGTCCGGTCCAACCGTCCCGGCAGGCCCCGCGAGCACCTCGTATCCCTTGTCGCGCTGCCGTACCAGGAGGTCGGCGAAGGGCCGAGAGGGGTCGTCGGTGAAGTGGCGGCGTTCCGCCGGGACCCACCCGTCCCAGAATTCCCGCTGCTCCTTCCCGTCCCGTGAGCGGCCCCGCGCCCAGGCCTCCTCGCGCGGCAGCTCCATCCACAGCAGCAGGGCCAGGTACGGGCGCAACGCACTTCGTCCCGCCCCGACGCCCTCGACGAGGACCACCGGCGCGGGCGGGAGCGGGCGCGGGGAGCCGAAACGGCGGGCGCGCCAGTCGTAGGGGCGGTAGTGCGCGGTGCGGCCCCGGGCGAATGGTTCGACGATCTGGTCCAGCAGGCGTCCGGTCCAGTCGAACAGAGCGTCGTGGCTCGCGATGTCGTCGAGGCGCAGTACCGGCACACCGCCCAGTCCTGCGGCCAACTCGCCGGCGAACGTGCTCTTCCCGGACCCGGCGTGCCCGTCGACCCCGATGAGCCGGACCGGGCCGCAGGAGGGGGCCAGGCGGCGGATCCGGGCGGCCAGATCACGGACGGCGGGCCCCGGCGGGGGGCGGAAGGTCGGATTCATCTCGCTCAGCACTCTAACGAGGGCGTCCGCCCCGCGGAGGCCGCGGGCCGGCTGCCCGCCCCGGGTGCCACTGGTCGACGCCAATATTGATGGGCGCGGCGCGCGTCGAAGTGCTGGCAGGACGAGGCGGGCTGTGCTCATATGTGGCGCACGCACGGAAGTGACCGCCGTGCGCGGACCTGCCCCGCACCTGCCCGACTCCGACATCCGGGGGCCCCGCCATGCGCAGAGCCGAACAGCCGTCCCGCAGAACCGTCCTGGCCGCCGCGGTGGCCGCCGCCGTCACCGCGGGCGCGGGCCCGGCGGCAGCCGACCCCGAGGCCCCGATGACGACCGACACCGCCGACCCCGCCCGGGCGGTCCCGGCCCGCCCCGTCGACAACCGGTCCTGGTTCTCGTACGGCGACTGGTCCGGCGGCACAGCGAAGGGCACCCGGGCCGTCGCGGGCGCCCGCCCGGGCGTGGTGATCGCCAAGGCCGCCGCGACGGTCCGGTACACGGACCCGCACACCGGCACCACCGCCGCCTGGGAATACGGCACCTGGACGTCGCCCGTCCACCGGCTCGCCGTCCCCGCGACCGAGGCGATCGTCTCCTGGAACGCCCGCACCCCGGCCGGCACCTGGATCCAGGTCGAGATCAAGGGCACCTACACGGACGGCTCCAGCACGCCCTGGTACGTCATGGGCCGCTGGGCGGCCGGCGACCGGGACATCCGGCGCACCTCGGTCGACGGCCAGAGCGACGACAGGAGCAGTGTCTGGACCGACACGCTCGCGATCGACGACCCGTCCACGGGCCTGCGCCTCGCCTCCTGCCGGCTGCGCCTGACGCTCTACCGCAAGCCCGGCACGAAGCTGACCCCCATGGTGTGGCGGCTCGGCGTCATGGGCTCCGACGTGCCCGACCGGTTCACCGTCCCTGCCTCCAGGCCCGGGCTCGTCAAGGAACTGGCCGTCCCGCGCTACTCGCAGGAGATCCACAAGGGGCAGTACCCCGAGTACGACAACGGCGGCGAGGCCTGGTGCAGCCCGACGTCCTCCCAGATGATCATCGAGTACTGGGGAGGCCGGCTCACCGAGGAACAGCTGGACTGGGTCGATCCCGCGTACGCCGACCCGCAGGTGTGCCACGCGGCCCGCTTCACCTACGACCACCAGTACGCGGGCTGCGGCAACTGGCCTTTCAACGCCGCCTACGCGGCCACGTTCAAGGACCTCCAGGGCGTCGTCACCCGGCTCGGCTCGCTCACCGATCTGGAGACGCTGATCGCCGCGGGCATCCCGGCCATAACGTCCCAGTCGTTCCTCAAGGAAGAGCTGACCGGCGCCGGGTACGGCACCGCCGGGCACCTGATGACCGTCGTCGGCTTCACCGCCGACGGCGACGTGATCGCCAACGATCCGTTCTCGGCGACCAACGAGGGCGTGCGGCGGGTCTACCGGCGGCGCGAGTGGGAGAACATCTGGCTCAGGACCAAGAGGTACAACGCCTCCGGCAAGGTGGCCTCGGGCACCGGCGGCGTCTGCTACCTCTACTTCCCGGCGCGCCCGAGCGCGGCCCAGCGCAAGGCCCTGGCGGCGGTGGGCGTGCGCGTGTGACCGGCCTTACGGCCGCGAGACCGCCTCGGCTGGCAAGGTGGACGGACCCCGGGGGGAGTCCGTCCGCACCAGCGACCCAGTGAGCAGCCATGACCGCACAGTCAGCCACCGCCCTCCGCGCCCGCACCGGCGGCCCCCGCGACGACGGCCCGAAGATCGTCGAGCACGTCCTGGGCTGGGTCCTCGTCGTGGTAGTCGCGATGCTCGTCACCCGGCTCGGGCTGCTGTGACCTGACCCACGGCCCAGGGGTGAGGCCTGCCATACTGCGGAGGTCCCGCCCCGCCCGTTGAGACCAGGGTCGAAATTGAATATCAGTCCCCAGCCTGCCGCGCGCCCCAGAGCCCGCGGCACCGAGCGCTCGATGGCGCGCCGTGCCGAACTCATCGCCATCGGGCGGAGGTTGTTCGCCGACACGTCCTACGACGCCCTGTCGATGGACGACATCGCCCGGCAGGCGCACGTCGCCAAGGGGCTGATCTACTACTACTTCCAGTCCAAGCGCGGCTACTACCTGGCCATCGTCCAGGACTCGGTCGCCGAGCTGCTTGCCCTCGCGGCGAGCGGTCTGGAACTGCCGCCGGTCGACCGGGTACAGCGCACGATCGACAGCTATCTGCGCTACGCCGAGCACAACCATGCCGCGTACCGCACGATCGTGAGCGGCGGCGTGGGTTTCGACACCGAGGTGCACGCCATCCGTGACGGAGTGCGCGAGGCCGTGGTGACCACCATCGCCGAGGGCGCGTACGGCCGTGCCGACATCACCCCGCTGGCCCGGATGGGCCTGCTGTCCTGGGTGTGCAGCGTCGAGGGCGCCACTCTCGAATGGATCGACCGTCCCGGTCTGGCCCGGGACACCATGTGCGAGCTGCTGGTGAAGACACTCGGCGGTGCCCTGCGCGCGATCGAGGAACTCGACCCCGCACACCCGGCGCCGCAGCCCGCGCGCCGGGTCCTGTGAGCGAGGGGCGGAGGGCCGCCGCGGGCCCTCCGCCCCTGTCGTCGTTCCCTACCTGATCGCCCTGATCAGCTCGCCGTTCGCCGTGTCGCCGCTCAGCTCCCAGAAGAACGTGCCGCCCAGGCCCTGCCGGTTCTTGTAGTCCATCTTCGTGCCGATGGTCGCGGGGGTGTCGTAACTCCACCAGTTGGTACCGCACTTGGCGTACGCGGTGCCGGCCACCGTCCCCGTCGCCGGGCACTTGGCCTTGAGCACCTTGTAGTCCTCGATGCCCTGCTCGTACGTGCCCGCCGCCGGGCCGGTCGCGGCGCCGCCGGGGGCCGCCTGGGTGACGCCGGTCCAGCCGCGGCCGTAGAAGCCGATGCCGAGCAGCAGTTTGGAGGCGGGGATGCCGAGGCCCTTGAGCTTGGCGATGGTCGCCGAGCTGTGGTAGTCCGCCTTGGGAATGCCGGGGTACGAGGTCAGTGGTGAGTGGGGTGCGGTGGGGCCGGAGGCGTCCCAGGCGCCGAAGAAGTCGTACGTCATCGGGTTGTACCAGTCGACGTACTGGGCGGCGCCCGCGTAGTCCGCCGCGTCGATCTTGCCGCCCGGGGTGGCGTCGGCGGTGATCGCCGCGGTCACGAGGTTCCGCGAGCCGAACTTGGCCCGCAGCGCCTGCATGAGGGTGCGGAAGGCCGCCTTGCCGCTGGTGTCGCAGGTGGCGCCGCAGCTGTTCGGATACTCCCAGTCGATGTCGATGCCGTCGAAGACGTCGGCCCACTTGGAGTTCTCGACGAGGTCGTAGCAGGACTGGGCGAAGGCGGCCGGGTTCCTCGCGGCCTCGCCGAAGCCGCCGGACCAGGTCCAGCCGCCGAAGGACCACAGGACCTTGAGGTTCGGGTGCTTCTGCTTCAGTTTGCGCAGCTGGTTGAAATTGCCGCGCAACGGCTGGTCCCAGGTGTCGGCCCTGCCGTCGACGGACTCGGCGGCGGTGTAGGCCCGGTCCGTGGCCGCGTAGCCGTCGCCCATGGCGCACTTGCCGCCGGTGACGTTGCCGAAGGCGTAGTTGATGTGGGTGAGCCTGCCGCCCGATCCGGACGTCTCGATGTTCTTGACGTAGTACTTGCGGTCGTAGGTACCCCATTCGGTGAAGTACCCGATGACCTTGGATCCGGCGGCCTCGGCCCGGGGAGCGGCCTTCGATGCCGCGGCGGCCTCCTGAGCCGAGGTCGCCGCGGTGGCGGAGGTGCCGGCGCCGGCCAGCAGGCCGGCGCCGAGGGCGGCGCAACAGGCCGCGGACAGGATGGCCCGGAGGCGGGAACGGTGGGGGGTGTGCATCCGATGTCTCCTCGTGGGGAGAGGGGAACGCGCGCCGATTGGCATGAACGCGGTGAATCGGTGGAGCGAAACAGTAGGAGGACTAGACCAGTTGGGTCAATGGTGCGGACCAATTTCGCCTCCCCGGACCCACTCGGCCATTTCTTGAAGTAAGCGGTCGTTAACTGGTGACGGGATGCCTCCGATCGGGCATACTCACAGCGCACAGCCGCTGGTCAGCAGCTTCCGAGACCCGGGACTGCAAGCATCGGCCAGGCACCAGAACGACCCGGCGGCGTCGCCCCCACCCATGGGCCCGTCCGCCAGTGCCCGACAGGGAGGAGAGCGTCGCCATGCCCGACCGCGCCCCGCAGCCGGTGGACCGACAACTGCCCACGGAGGAGGCCCGGGACCTGATCTCGCTCGTGCGCGACATCGCGCAGCAGGAGATCACCCCGAAGGCGGCCGAGGAGGAGGACGCCGGCCGCTTTCCGCGCGAGCTGTTCACACTGCTCTCCCGCTCCGGGCTGCTCGGCCTGCCGTACGACTCCGAGTACGGGGGCGGCGATCAGCCCTACGAGGTCTATCTCCAGGTCCTGGAGGAACTCGCCGCGGCCCGCCTCACCGTCGGCCTCGGGGTCAGCGTGCACTCCCTGGCCTCCTACGCCCTCGCCGCCTACGGAAGCAAGGAGCAGCAGGTCGAGCACCTGCCGGCGATGCTCGGCGGCGGCCTGCTCGGCGCCTATTGCCTCTCCGAGCCGCACTCCGGATCGGACGCGGCGGCCCTGCGGACCAAGGCCGTGCGGGACGGCGACGACTGGGTGATCACCGGCACCAAGGCGTGGATCACCCACGGCGGGATCGCCGACTTCTACACGGTGATGGCCCGCACCGGCGAGGAGGGTCCGCGCGGGATCACGGCCTTCCTGGTGCCGGGCGACGCGGCGGGGGTGAGCGCCGCGGTGCCCGAGAAGAAGATGGGCATGAAGGGCTCGCCCACCGCCCAGGTGCACTTCGACGGCGTCCGGATCCCCGACGACCGGCGCATCGGCGAGGAGGGCCAGGGTTTCGCGATCGCCCTGTCGTCGCTCGACTCGGGGCGGCTCGGCATCTCGGCGTGCGCGATCGGCGTGGCGCAGGCCGCGCTGGACGAAGCGGCGTCCTATGCGGCCGAGAGGCGCCAGTTCGGCAAGCCGATCGCCGACTTCCAGGGGCTGCGCTTCATGCTCGCCGACATGGCCACCCAGATCGAGGCCGGCCGTGCGCTCTACCTCGCGGCGGCTCGGCTGAAGGACGCGGGCCGGCCGTTCGCGAAGCAGGCAGCCATGGCCAAGCTGCACTGCACCGACACTGCGATGCGGGTCACCACCGACGCCGTGCAGATTCTCGGCGGCTACGGCTACACCGCCGACTTCCCCGCCGAGCGCTACATGCGCGAGGCCAAGGTGCTGCAGATCGTCGAGGGCACCAACCAGATCCAGCGGATGGTCATCGCCCGTCATCTCGTTGGTCCAGAGGGGCGCTGAACTGGTCGAGGCCCCGCCAGGGCGCCGCGAGCCGCATCCACTCCGGGTCGTGACGGCCCGGGAGGGTGCGGCCGCCTTCGGCCCACGTGCGCATCAAGTCGACGTAGATCGGCGGGTCCTGGTAGCGGGTCGGAGTCGGCCGAACCGATTCTGCGGGCGGCGGGACGTACAGGAGGCGCTGACGCCCTGTCGCTGAGGAGATGGGGGTCATGCCAGGGCAACGCGGCAAAGCCCGGACAGGTCACCGGAAGGTGGAATCGGGCGTTCGTTCAGTGCCGCGCCGCGCGCGGCCGCGGGCACACCGAACCGCACCACGGCGGTCTGCGGGCCGTGGTGCGGGGCAGCTACGGGGGTGGGGCGGGCGGGCGATGAGAGCCCGCGCTCAGGCCGCCTGACGGCGCAGGACGGGGACCCTGATGGGGCGTGAGCCCGGCCCGCCGACGTGCGAGAAGGGCTGGGTCCGCCAGTCGAGCCCCTGAGGGAGCGTCAGCAGCAGTGCGGTGTCCTGCTCCTGGGGTTCCACGGACTCGTCCGCGGGGCGGGCGTCCGTGGCCCTGCGGCCGGTTCCGGCGCAGACGGTGAGCCCGAAGGGGTTCCACGGCGAGGCGCACCTCGCGTGCTCCGGCAGAACTTCCTCGTCCGCCAGCAGGGCGATGGGCTGCGCGCAGTCCGGGCAGACGACCCGGAACATCTCGAACGTGTCGTAGGCGTCGAGTTCGTCGTCGTAGGCGTCGGGTTCGACGCCCTCCGGCTCGGGCTCGACGACGAGCTGCTGCCGCTTGGGTGCGGTGCGACCAGGGCGCTTAAGACTCTGCATTGGGTTCTCCCCCTCGGACTGGGCCGTCACGGGCGCTGCGGCCTCGGCCACAGCAAGCACTTCCCGTCCCCCCTGGGCGGTAATCACGAGAACATTACGCAGACTGTTCGAGGCCTGTGGCGTTCGTCACATGCCCTGTGCAGGTGCCCTCCTGGGCTCCTCAGGTGTCCGACGAGATCAACCGCACTGTAGGTTCTTGCGCCATGGAGGAGCTGGACCAACAGATCGTGCAGCTGCTCGTCAAGGACGGGCGGATGAGCTACACCGACCTGGGCAAGGCCACGGGGCTGTCCACGTCGGCCGTGCATCAGCGGGTGCGGCGGCTGGAGCAGCGGGGCGTCATCCGGGGCTATGCCGCCGTCGTCGACCCCGAGGCCGTGGGGCTGCCGATGACGGCGTTCATCTCGGTGAAACCGTTCGACCCCAGCGCACCGGACGACATCGCGGACCGGCTGGCCGGCGTGCCGGAGATCGAGGCGTGCCACAGTGTCGCGGGCGACGAGAACTACATCCTGAAGGTGCGGGTCGCGACGCCGCACGAGCTGGAGGAGCTGCTGGCGCGGGTGCGGTCGCTGGCGGGGGTGTCGACGCGGACGACGGTGGTGCTGTCCACGCCGTACGAGGCGCGACCGCCGCGGATCTGAGCGCCGGGCACAGCCAGCGGGTCTCGCAAGGCGTGCGAGGCGGTCACGCGGGTCGTGTGAGGCGTGCGGGTCGTGCAAGGCGCGCGGGTCGTGCGAGGTGTGCGCGGCGGTCGTGCGAGGCGTGCGGGATCGTGCAAGGTGTGTGACGCGGTCGTGCGAGGCGTGCGGGATCGTGCAAGGTGTGTGACGCGGTCGTGCGAGGCGTGCGGGTTGGCGTGCCGCGTGGGCGGGTCTTTCCCGGGTGGCGGGGCGTGCGGGGGTCGGCTGCGCTGTTCGCCGCGTCCCTGGTTCAGGCGCCGCCCCCGGCCCTGTGAGACTGTGCTCCATGAGTGAGTCCAGCGCCCCGTCCAAGACCGTTCTTCTCCGCCGCGGCGAGGTCCACAGCCCCGCCGACCCCTTCGCCACCGCGATGGTCGTGGAGCGGGGTCAGATCGCCTGGGTGGGATCCGAAGGGGCCGCCGACGGTTTCGCGGACGGCGTCGACGAGGTGGTCGACCTGGACGGGGCGCTGGTCACCCCGGCGTTCACCGATGCGCATGTGCACACGACTGCGACCGGCCTGGCCCTGACCGGGCTCGACCTCTCCGGCGCCCCCACGCTGGAGGCCGCCCTCGCCCTCGTCAGGGACTTCGCAGCCGCCCGCCCGGACGACCGGGTGCTGCTCGGGCACGGCTGGGACGCGGCCCGCTGGCCCGGAGGCCGCCCCCCGACGCGCGCCGAACTCGACGAGGCCGGCGGACGCCGGCCCCTCTACCTCAGCCGGATCGACGTCCACTCGGCGGTCGTGAGCACCGCGCTGCTCGATCTGGTGCCCGGCGTCGCCCGGGGGGACGGACCGCTCACCGCCGACGCCCACCACGCCGTGCGGGCCGCCGCGTTCGCGGCCGTGACGCCCCGGCAGCGCACCGAGGCGCAGCGCGTCGCCCTCGCGCACGCCGCTTCGCTCGGCATCGGCACGCTCCACGAGTGCGCCGGGCCGGAGATCTCCTCCGAGAACGACTTCACCGGCCTGCTGCGCCTCGCGAGGGAGGAGCCCGGGCCACGGGTCGTCGGCTACTGGGCCGAGCAGGACGTCGCCAAGGCGAGGGAACTGGGCGCGACCGGCGCCGCGGGAGACCTGTTCGTGGACGGCGCCCTCGGCTCGCACACGGCCTGTCTCCACCAGCCGTATGCCGACGCCGGACACACCGGCATCGCCTACCTGGACGCCGACGCGATCGCGGCACACGTCGTGGCCTGCACCGAGGCGGGCCTGCAAGCCGGTTTCCACGCCATCGGCGACGCGGCCGTGGACTCCGTGGTGGAGGGGGTGCGCGCGGCCGCCGAGAAGGTCGGGCTCGCCAGGGTCAGGGCCGCCAGGCACCGCGTCGAACACGCCGAGATGCTCACTCCGGAGGGGGTCGCCGCCTTCGCCGAGCTCGGCCTCACGGCCTCGGTGCAGCCCGCGTTCGACGCCCTGTGGGGCGGCGAGGAGGGCATGTACGCACAGCGCCTGGGAGCGGAGCGGGCACGCGGCCTGAACCCCTTCGCGGCCCTGCTGCGCGCCGGTGTTCCGCTCGCCTTCGGCTCCGACAGCCCCGTGACCCCGCTCGACCCGTGGGGCACGGTCCGGGCCGCCGCCTTCCACCGCACGCCGGAGCACCGCGTCTCCGTGCGCGCCGCGTTCACGGCGCACACGCGTGGCGGCTGGCGGGCCGTCGGACGGGACGACGCGGGCGTTCTGGTCCCGGGCGCCCCCGCCGACTACGCCGTCTGGCGCACCGGCGAACTCGTCGTCCAGGCCCCGGACGACCGCGTCGCCCGCTGGTCGACGGATCCCCGCTCCGGCACCCCCGGTCTGCCCGACCTCACTCCGGGCCGCGACCTGCCCGTCTGTCTGCGCACCGTGGTGGGCGGACACACGGTCTTCGTAGGGCCGGGCGAGTGATCTACGGGGGTGGCGCGCATGAAGTCGTGCGCCGCGCCGCCGTAGCGCGACCTGCGCATCCTCGGCCCTGACCAGGGCTTTGACGCGAGATGCGCAGGTCAAACGGCTGTTGACAGGCGGCCGCAGGAGGCCGGTAGGTTCGGCCGAGTCCACCACCGGACGCCCGACCGGGGAACGTCCGAGCACTCGCCGCGGCGCCGCCGGGTCAGGGACGGTGTGCCGCACCGGGGCACCGTCACTGGGAGCCAGGCTCAGGCCGGCGCAGCGCCGAGGGAACGTTCCGGCCGGTCGGGGAGGTGTGACCCGGGTGGGGCCCGCGCGCTCAGTAGACAACGGCTTTCGGTCGATCCGCAGCCAGCGGATCCCAGGTCGGCCCGAAGGGCGCCGGGCCCCCATCCGCCGTACGTCCGCACCCGGGATGAGCCCTGTCACCCCCGTCTTTCGGATTCGACACCACGATTCGAACGTCCTGTCACGTCATCGCAGGCGGGGCCCACTATGGTGGACCCCTGCGTATGAAGATGAAGGGGCAGCAGTGAACGACGGCGACGGAACCCTCGCGGGAGAAGCCCAGGTGAGGAAGTTCGGCCCGCTCGGCACGGCCTTGGTGATCATCCCGACCTACAACGAGGCGGAGAACATCAAGAGCATCGTCGGCCGGGTACGCAAGGCCGTCCCCGAGGCGCACGTGCTCGTGGCCGACGACAACAGCCCGGACGGCACGGGCAAGCTGGCCGACGAGCTGGCCGCCGAGGACGACCAGGTCCATGTGCTGCACCGCAAGGGCAAGGAAGGCCTGGGTGCCGCCTACCTCGCGGGCTTCCGCTGGGGTCTGGAGCGCGACTTCGGCGTGCTGATCGAGATGGACGCCGACGGCTCCCACCAGCCCGAGGAACTGCCCCGTCTGCTCACCGCCCTCAAGAGCGCCGACCTGGTGCTGGGCTCGCGCTGGGTGCCGGGCGGCCGGGTGGTGAACTGGCCGAAGTCCCGCGAGGTGATCTCCCGGGGCGGCAGCCTCTACAGCCGGCTGGCGCTCGACCTGCCGCTGCGCGACATCACCGGCGGCTACCGCGCCTTCCGCCGCGAGACCCTGGAGGGGCTCGGCCTCGACGAGGTCGCCTCCCAGGGCTACTGCTTCCAGGTCGACCTGGCCCGCCGCGCGGTCAGGGCCGGCTACCACGTGATCGAGGTGCCCATCACGTTCGTCGAGCGCGAACTCGGCGATTCCAAGATGAGCCGGGACATCCTCGTCGAGGCGCTGTGGCGCGTCACGGCGTGGGGCGTGGGGGAGCGGGTCGGCAAGGTCACGGGACGCGGCGGCAAGTCCTCGAAGGCGTGAGCCGCGCCGCTCACGGGGCGGCCGTTCACAGAAACAGCTGATGGCGGCCTTATCCCGCGCTGAGCCGGGGCCAGGCACACTGGGGGCATGACGACTGGCGCCCAGACCCCGCTCCCCCCTGCCCGGCCCAAGCGCTCCCGGCTGCGTACGGTCCTGCCGCTGGGCGTCGCCGCGTGGCTCGTGCTGGAGATCTGGCTGCTCACGCTGGTCGCCGGGGCGACCAGCGGGCTCGTGGTCTTTCTCGTCCTGCTCGCGGGTCTCGTCCTCGGCGCGGTCGTCATCAAGCGGGCCGGACGGCGGGCCTTCCGCAAGCTCTCCGAGGCACTGCAACAGCAGCAGAGCGGTGTGATGCCGGAAGCGGGCCGGCCCGACGGCGAGGGCAACGGTCTGATGATGCTGGGCGGCCTGCTGCTGATGATCCCGGGTCTGGCGTCGGACGCGGTGGGCCTGCTCCTGTTGCTGCCGCCGGTCCAGAAGATCGTGAGCCGCTCGGCGGAGCGCACGTTCGAGCGCAAGCTCCGGGAGGCCGGCGCGGGCTCCCTCGGCGGCGCCTTCCAGCAGGCCCGCATCCACCGGCCCGACGGCAAGGTCGTCCAGGGCGAGGTCATCAGGGACGAGCCGGGCGACACCCCCCAGCCGCCGCGTCCGCCACTGACGCACTGAGCCGTTCCCGACTGCGCGCACCGCGCGCCGGACGCACCGAAGACCGCGGGCGCCGTACTTCTCGTACGGCGCCCGCGGTCTTGGATGTGCTGTTGTTCGGGCCAGGCCCTGGGGGACTAGGCCGACTTGCGGCTGTCACGGGGATGAACAGCGATGTTCATCGCGCCGGAACGCAGCACCGCCAGGCGCTCCTCGAGGACCTCTTCGAGTTCCTCACGGGTGCGCCGCTCCATCAGCATGTCCCAATGCGTACGCGCGGGCTTGCCCTTCTTCTCTTCAGGGACATCGCCGTCCACGAGGAGTGCCTGGGCCCCACAGACCTTGCACTCCCACTCCGGCGGGATCTCCGCCTCGACCGAGAAGGGCATCTCGAACCGGTGCCCCTTCTCGCATGCGTACTCCACGGCCTGGCGCGGGGCCAGGTCGATGCCGCGGTCCGTCTCGTAGCTGGTCACCACGAGGCGCGTGCCGCGAAGAGCTCGCTCACTCATGAATCGTGCCTCCCGGGCTTGTCGCCCACAGGACAGGTGTCGCTGTCGTCGTCATCCGGTCAACGTCCGGTCGGCGGTAAAGATTCCCGTTCCGAGTCCCGTTCCGGGTCATGCGTCGCCGTCGTAGCCGCCCTTGTTGTACCCACCAGCGCCCGGTTTGTCACATCTGATAACAGATCTAACCCAGCGTTTCGGCATCTTTGACGCGCAGTAACGGTACGCCTGGCAGGCCAAACGCGTACACTACAGCCCTTTCGCTCCGAGTGCTAAATCCTGTCAGGAACCGGATTCCCCGCTTCGCCGATCGCACGCCGCACCGGAACCCGGGCGAGCAGGGCGAATCCGAGCACGAAGAACGCCACCAGCGAGACGATCGCGTCCCGGTAGCTCCCCGTCAGCTGGTAGGTCACCCCGAACAGCAACGGCCCGAGCCAGCTCATCCCGCGGTCGCTCACCTCGTACGCCGAGAAGTATTCGGCCTCCTTGCCCGGCGGGACGAGATGGGAGAACAGGGACCTGGACAATGCCTGGCTGCCGCCGAGGACCAGACCGATCCCGGCGGCCAGGACGAAGAACCACACCGGTGCCCCGGCCGGCAGGAAGTACCCGGCCGCCAGCGTCGCCGTCCACGCGACGAGCGATCCCAGGATCGTGCGCTTGGCCCCGTACGTCCGGGCTAGCCGGCCCATGGCCAGCGCGCCCGCCACCGCCAGCACCTGCACCAGCAGGACGGCGCCGATGAGGGTGGACTGGCCGAGGCCCAGCTCCTCGGAGCCGTAGACCGAGGCCTGGGAGATCACCGTCTGGATGCCGTCGTTGTAGACGAGGTAGGCGAGCAGAAAGGCCAGCGTCAGCGGATGGCGGCGCATGTCGCGGACGGTCGCCGCCAGCTGCCGGAAGCCGGGCAGGGCCGCCTCCCGGCCGACGGGCCGGTGATCGCGCAGCCGCCGCAGCGGGATGAGGGCGAACGCGCCCCACCACAGGCCCGCCGACGCGAGGCAGATGCGCACCGCCGCGCTCTCGGAGAGGCCGAAGCGGTCGTGCCCGGTGTAGAGGACCAGGTTCGCCACGAGGACCAGCGCACCCGCCGCGTAGCCGAACGCCCAGCCGCGGGAGGACACCGCGTCGCGCTGGTCGGGCGGGGCGATCTGCGGCAGGTAGGAGTTGTAGAGCATCATCGCCACGGACTGCGCGGCGTTGGCGACGACCAGCAGGGCCCCGCCCAGCAGATAGCGGTCGCCGTCCAGGAAGAACATGGCCGCCGTGGCCGTGGCGCCGGTGTAGGCGGCGGCCGCGAGGAGGGGCTTTTTGCGGCCGGTGCGGTCGGCGGCGGCGCCCACCAGGGGCATCACCAGCACGGCCACGATCACCGACAGGGACACCGAGTAGGCGAAGAAGGACCCGGCGCGCACCGGGATGCCCAGGGGATGGACATACCCGTCCGGGTCCGCGGCCGCCTTGGCGACCGAGGTCAGATAGGGGCCGAGGAACACGGTGAGCACGCTCGTCGAGTAGACGGAGCAGGCCCAGTCGTAGAAGTACCAGCCGCGCTGTTCGCGTTTCAGCTCCGCGGCCCCGTCGGCCGGTGGTGTCCGCACGGTGTCGTTGTCCACCCGTGCCCTCGCTTCCCCGTGAGCGCGCGGAGGCGACGTGCCCGGGGTCCGTGGGCGCTCAGGCCCAGACGCCGCGGTCCTCCATGACCTTGCGCAGTGTGTCGATGTGATCGGTCATGATGCCATCCACGCCCAGGTCGAGGAGCCGGTGCATGGTCTCGGCGTCGTTGACGGTCCACACGTGCACCTGGAGCCCGCGCGCGCGGGCGGCGTGCAGGAAGCGCCCGTCCACGACCTGGATGCCGGACTGGACCTCGGGCACCTGCGCGGCCACCGCGGAGCGGCGCACCGCCGCCGGCAGTCCCCAGGAGCGCAGCCGCAGGTTGAGCACGCCCCGTGTGCCGTACGACGTGGCCAGGCGCGGGCCCGCCAGCCGCTGGGCGCGCACCACCCGCGCCTCGGAGAACGACCCCAGGCAGATCCGGTCCCAGGAGTTCGTCCGCCCGACCAGGTCCAGGAAGGGCAGCAGGGCCGCCTCCGCCTTGACGTCCACGTTCCAGCGCACGTCGGGAAAGGTCTCCAGGAGTTCCTCGAAGAGGGGGAGCGGCTCCTCGCCCGCCACGCGGGCCTGCCGTACCTCGTGCCACGGAAGGTCGCAGATCCGGCCCGCGCCGTCCGTCACCCGGTCCAGAGTCGCGTCGTGGAACGCGACGAGCCTGCCGTCCCGGGTGGTGTGGACGTCGGTCTCGATGTACCGGTAACCCGCATCGACGGCACGGAGGAACTGCCGCGTCGTGTTCTCCAGGCCGTCCGCGGCCCCACCCCGGTGGGCGAAGGCGATCGGGCCGGGATGATCGAGGTAGGGATGGCGTATCCGCGGGGTCACAGACGCAGTATCGCCCCTCGGGGTTGACCGGCGGCAACGGCCGTGCTGCCACCGGGTGCCGCGGGGACGGCGAACAGGCGCAGGAAGAACTGGGCGAGCGGGCCGATCACCAGCGCGTACAGCAGGGTGCCGATCCCGACGGTGCCGCCGAGGGCGAAGCCGGTCGCCACGACCGTGAGCTCGATGCCCGTGCGGACCAGGCGGATCGACACGCCCGTGAGCTGGTGCAGCCCCGTCATGATGCCGTCACGCGGGCCCGGTCCGAAGCGGGCCGCGATGTACAGGCCGGTGGCCGCCCCGTTCAGGACGATCCCCGACACCATCAGCGTGATGCGCGGGGTCAAGCCGTGCGCGTCGGGCACCAGGGCCAGCGTCGCGTCCATCGCCATGCCGATGACGACCACGTTGGAGACGGTGCCCAGGCCCGGCCGCTGACGCAGCGGGATCCAGGCGAGCAGCACCAGGGCACCCACCAGGGTCAGGACGACACCGATCGACAGGCCGGTCAGCTCGGCGAGACCCTGGTGCAGCACGTTCCACGGTTCCAGCCCGAGCCCCGACCGGACGAGCAGTGCCGAGCTCGCCCCGTACAGCGCGAGACCGGCGTAGAGCTGGACGAGCCGCCGGGCGAGACCCTCCCGCGTGGACATGATGGTGCCCCCTGTGGTGGTAGTGGACTGATGCATGACACCCTGTGGCTTGGATGGAGAGGCCATCCATGGCCAATCCGGGGAAGGTGGACTGATTTCGATGGCGGAATGGACCTCGGCCGTGGGCGCGGCGCAGCTCGCCCGGCTCCTCAGCTCCCAGCAGGACCGCCCGGCGGGCCCCGGCACGCGCCGCCCACCGGCCTATCGCGCGCTCGCCGACGGCATCCGCCTGCTGGTGCTCGAGGGACGTGTCCCGGTGGCCGCCCGGCTGCCCGCCGAACGCGAACTCGCCCTCTCCCTGTCCGTCAGCCGTACGACCGTCGCCGCTGCCTACGAGGCGCTGCGCAGCGAGGGATTCCTGGAGTCCCGGCGCGGGGCGGGGAGCTGGACCGCCGTTCCGGCCGGGAACCCGCTGCCCGCGCGCGGGCTGGAACCGCTGCCGCCGGAGGCCCTCGGCTCCTTGATCGACCTCGGCTGCGCCGCACTTCCCGCCCCCGAGCCCTGGCTCACCCGGGCCGTCCAGGGCGCCCTGGAGGAACTTCCGCCCTACGCGCACACGCACGGCGACTATCCCGCCGGGCTGCCCGCGTTGCGGGCCATGATCGCCGAGCGCTACACCGCGCGCGGGATCCCGACCATGCCCGAGCAGATCATGGTGACGACCGGGGCGATGGGCGCCATCGACGCCATCTGCCACCTGTTCGCCGGACGCGGGGAGCGCATCGCCGTCGAGTCGCCCTCCTACGCCAACATCCTCCAGCTGATGCGGGAGGCCGGGGCGCGGCTGGTGCCCGTCGCCATGGCCGAGGGGCTCAAGGGGTGGGACATGGACCGCTGGCGGCAGGTCCTGCGGGACGCCGCTCCGCGCATCGCGTACGTCGTCGCCGACTTCCACAACCCGACCGGGGCGCTCGCGGACGAGGACCAGCGCCGACGGCTGGTGGACGCGGCGCGGTCCGCGGGCACCGTGCTGATCGCCGACGAGACGATGAGCGAGCTGTGGCTCGACCCGGAGGTGCGGATGCCGCGGCCGGTGTGCGCCTTCGACCCGGCCGGGTCGACGGTGATCACGGTGGGGTCGGCGAGCAAGGCCTTCTGGGCCGGGATGCGGATCGGATGGGTGCGGGCCGCTCCGGACGTCATCCGCAGCCTGGTCGCCGCCCGCGCGTACGCCGATCTCGGCACGCCGGTGCTGGAGCAGCTGGCGGTGCACTGGCTGTTCGGGACCGGGGGCTGGGAGCAGGCCGTGGAGGTGCGCCGGGAGCAGGCGCGGGCGAACCGGGACGAACTGGTGGCCGCGGTGCGGCGGGAGCTGCCCGCGTGGGAGTTCGAGGTGCCCAAGGGCGGGCTGACGCTCTGGGTGCGGACCGGGGGTCTGTCCGGATCGCGGCTGGCCGAGGCCGGGGAGCGCGTGGGCGTGCGGGTGCCGTCCGGGCCGCGCTTCGGGGTCGACGGGGCGTTCGAGGGGTATGTGCGGCTGCCGTTCACCGTGGGCGGGGCGGTGGCCGAGGAGGCGGCCGTTCGACTGGCCGCGGCGGCGGGACTCGTGGAGAGCGGCGCGGTCGGGAGCGCGGAGGCGCCGCGTACGTTCGTGGCGTAGGGCGCGGGTGCGGGCAGTGCCGCCGAGGGCTGTACGCCCCCGGCGGCACGTGGGCCGCGGCTACGTCTCCTTGGTGAGGGCCGGTACGTGGTCGGTGAGGGCCGGTACGTGGTCCGGCGCGGGCTCCGCGGTCAGGGCGGGGACCGGGTCCGGCGCGGCTTCCTTGGCCAGGGCGTGTACTGATTCCGGCGCGGGCTCCTCGGCCGGGACCTGCACCGGCTCCGGCGCGGGCTCCGTGGTGAGGGCGGAGGCCGGGGCAGGCGCTGCGTCCTTGGCCGGGACGTGTACTGGCTCCGGCGCGGGCTCCTCGGTCAGGACCTGCACGCTCTCCGTCTTCTGCGGTTCCGCCGGCGCCTGCTGCGGTTCCGCATCCGTCGGTGCCGGTTTCGCCTCGCCCTCCGGCCAGTGCTGCTCCTGCTCCGGGATCGTCTCCCCGTCCGCCGGGTCGGTGCGCGGCGGGAGGAGCGCCAGGACCGTCTCGCAGAGGGCGTCGGGTGTGGCGTCGTCGTAGGGGTTCGGCGTGGCCGGGACCTGGAGGCGGTGGACCGGGCCCGTGCCCAGGCGGGCGTATCCGCGACCCGGCGGGAGCTCGTCGATCAAGGTGGTGGGCGGGAGCGCGCCCAGGACCGATTCGAGCTGGTCGGCCGTGGCCGGGCCCAGGACCACGCGGGCACGGGTGTGCTGGCGTACCGGATCGCTGAGGGCGTCCACGCTGTCCAGCTGGTCGGCCACGACCACCGTCACGTTCGCGGGGCGGCCGTGCCGGAGGGGGACCTGGAGGAGGGACTGCGGGTCCTTGCGGCCGTCGGCGGCGGCCAGGTGCGTGAAGGCCGTCGGGCGGTCGAGGAGGATCCACAGGGGGCGCTTGGTGTCGGCGGGCGGCGGATCGCCCGCCTGATGGGCGCGGTTGGCTGCGATCAGGCGGCGCTCGGTCTCGGTCGCGGCCCACTCCAGACTGGCCGTGACCCCGGCCAGCCCGGCCTCGACCGCCAGGACGCCGTCCCGGCCGGTCAGACAGGCGTACTCGCCGGTGCCGCCACCGTCGACGATCACCACGTCGCCGTGGAGCAGGGCCTGCAGGGCGATGGACCGCAGCAGCGTGGAGGTGCCGCTGCCCGGCTGGCCGAGCGCGAGCAGGTGCGGCTCGGTGGAGCGCAGGCCCGTGCGCCAGACGACCGGGGGCACGTCTCGCTGCTCCTCCCCGTGGGTGACGGGGAGCGTGCGGTGGACCCGGGTGGGGTCGGTGAAGCCCAGCACCGTCTCGCCGGGGGTGGTGACGAAACGCTGGGCGACGATGTCGACGGGGAGCGGCAGGAGCACCCCGACCGTCAACTGGTTGCCCTCCTCGTCCCACGTGAAGTGGTATTCGCGGCCCCGGCCCGACTTGGCCGCGAGGAGGTGCTCGATCCGGGCGCGGGCCTCCGCCTCGCCGTCGGTGAAGTACGCCGGGTAGCGCACCACGAGCTGCGCGATCCGGCCGCCGCCGTCGAAGGCGTAGGTGGGGAAGGCCTTGTCCCACGCGCCGCCGTGGGAGTACAGCGGCTCGGGGTCCTCGGCGGCGGAGAAGTACGGCACGAGGGCCTCGTACAGCGATTTGAGCCGCTGGGTCTGCGACTCGTCGGGCCCGTCCGGCGCAGCCCCGGAACGGTCCCGGCCCTGCCAGGCCGCCGCCGCCATCAGGGTGATGGCGGCGAGCAGCGGTCCGTACGGCACCAGTGCCACGACCAGGATCACGGAGGCCACCAGGAACAGCAGCGCCCCCCGTCGCTCCTTGGGAGTCTCGGTCCATCTGCGCCGCCCGGCCGCTGCCAGCCGGCGCAGACCCCGCATGATCGTGATCAGCGGGTGGAGGACGTCGGTGGCGCTGTCGGCGGCCGTGCGGGCCAGCTCCCGGCTCCGGGCGAGCTGCGCGCTGCCGTTGCTCAGAATGCGGGGGAGGGGGCGCCGGGCCACTACTGCCTCCAGTGAGTGCGTACGGGCGGGATGCGTACGGGGAGCGGGGGCGTCAGAACTTGATCCCGCCGAGCAGGCTCGCCAGGCTCTCGCCGCCCGCCTTGATGCTCGGGGCGATGGCCGTGCTGGCCAGGTAGAAGCCGAACAGCATGGCGACCACGGCATGCGACGCCTTCAGTCCGTCCTTGCGGAAGAAGATGAAGACGACGATGCCGAGCAGGACCACACCTGAGATGGAGAGGATCATTTGAGTTCTCCTGGTTCGCGGGGACAGTCACCATGAGTACTTCCAGGCTCACAGGATGTATCCATACGATAAAAGGTGCAACTGGGTGAAATTCTTACTATTTCCCCCGAGTGGCGGAGTGGCACCGGGCCCGGCAGGACCGGCCTGCTGCGCTTGTCCGGGTCTGTGTTGATCTTTACCTCGGGCACATCGGGTCATGTGCCACGCGAGCCAGTACCCTGGCGATTCACTCGTACGGCTGCGCCCCTCGCAGGCGTACGCACCGGAGGCGATGCGTAGTGGAGAGGCGGTCCGCCCGATGACCGAAGCCCCCGACCCCGAGGTCGTGGAGCTGGCGACCAAGATCTTCGATCTGGCCCGGCGGGGACAGACCGAGCCGCTCGTCGCGTATGTCGACGCGGGCGTTCCGGCCAACCTCACCAACGACCGCGGCGACTCGCTCGTGATGCTCGCCGCTTACCACGGCCACTCCGACGCGGTGCGCGCGCTGCTGGAGCGCGGCGCCGAGGCCGACCGTGTGAACGACCGAGGCCAGACCCCGCTCGCCGGGGCCGTCTTCAAGGGCGAGACAGACGTGATCAAGGTCCTCCTGGAGGGCGGCGCCGACCCGTCCGCGGGCACGCCCTCGGCGCTCGACACCGCCCGGATGTTCGGCCGGACGGAACTGCTCGAACTGTTCGGCGAGCACTGAGCCGACCGGTCTGACCTGGAACGACAACGAAAACGGGGGAGGCGGTAAAGGGCCGCCGAAATTTCGGTCGCGGCAGACGGAAGTGCCGAGTCATCATGACGACGTGGTTCACGGACGTGATGGTTGGGCAGGTTTTGCCGCACCGCGCGGGCCGTGACGCGGTCCGCAAGGGCCACCGACGAGAGGCAGAGGAAGATGGTCTACAGCAAGCAGGAAACGGCGGGCGCTCCGACGTGTTGTCACGCGGCCAGGTAGTACACGTCCCCGGTTGCGTCGACGCTTGATGTGAGGCTGTTTCCCATGTTCGATCCGGTCATAGCGCCCAGCGGTACGCTGCTCGGCCTGCTTCAGCGGGGCCGCGGCGACGGCACGCTGCACGCGCTCACCGCCCCGCGCCCCGAAGCGCTTGCTGCGTTGAACCACTGTGTGCTGCGCGATCCCCGCCACGACTGGCAGGTGGAGAACCGCTCCCTCTACTACGCCCGCCTCTACCTCGACCTGAACGGCGAGCTGGACGAGGTCGAGGCCCATCTCTTCTGCGCCGAGGACGTACTGGACGGCGACGAGTCACGCACCGGGCTCGCCCTCGCAGTCCTCGGGCACCTCGCTTCCTACGGCAGGCGGGACGCGCTCGAGCTGCTGCGCAGGTACGCCGCCCACGGCTCCAACTGGGCCTGGGCCCTCGACGAACTCGCCCTCAGGGACGACGACGCGGGCCTGCGTGCCCTCGCCGCCCCCGTGCTCGCCCGGTTCCCGGCCGACCCGGAGGGCGACGCCGAGCTGGCCGCCACCGTCCGGGACGCCTTCGAGCCCCGTCCGTGGCGGCTGTGGGCGGAGGATCCCCGCGACTCCGTCGCCGCACGTGTGCGTGCCGCTCACGAGACGGGTTGTTTCGACCGCTGGCAGCGACAGATGCGACCCTCCGGGCCCCGCCCGGGCTGGAGCGTGCAGGCCGTCTTCGCGTGGGCCCAGCAGGGCATCGAGCGCGGAGCCGCCCTCCATGTGCCGGCCGCCCGCTGTCTCAGCGCCGTGGCGGGGCCCGAGGACCGGGCCGAGATCGTGCAGGCGGCGAAGGACGGCAGCGACGGAGCCCGGTGCACGGCTCTGCGGTACCTCGCCGACGCCAACGATCCCGAGGCCCTCGACCTGATCGAGGGCGCCGTGGCCAGCGGCTCGGCCCTCGTCGTGGACGCGGCCGTCGACGCCTTCGAGCGGATGCGCTCCCTGGCAGCCGTGGACCGGGCGCGCGGCTGGGCCCGGCGCCCGGACCCGCTGGGCGCCGCCGCCGGGCGCGTGCTCGCCTGCCGGGGCGGGGTCCAGGACCGTGACCTGGTCCTCGCGGCGCTGCGGGAGGCCGTACGCGGCGAAGGTCCCGACGCGCCGACCCTGTGGACCCTCGTGGACGGCACCGGCCGGCTGGGCATCGCCTGCGCCGCACCCGTGCTGCGCCACATCTACCGCGAGACCGCCTCCTCCCATCTGCGCGGCCGGGCCGCCCGGGCCCTCGCCGCCACCGACCCCTCCTTCGCCACTGGCTTCGCCGTCGAGTGCCTGTGGGACTGCGAGGAGACCACCCGGGAGATCGCCGCCCGGCACGCCGAGACCGGGGACACCCGCGTCGTCGAGCGACTGCGCCGACTCGCCTCCGACCCGGCCGAGGAAGCCGAGGTCCAGACGGCCGTACGCAGCCGGATCGGTCCCGAGGAGACCGCTGTGTGACCCCCTCCCGAAGAGGATGCCGGGGCGGATTCGCGCCTCCAGGGTGAACTGGGGGTGACCCGCGGGTCAGGAGGGGATGGACACCACCTGACCTGCGGGGGTGCGCATCGGACGCTCATGGGACGTTCCTCGGCCGGAAAGATCCACGTTGACGCGGCCACGTCCGGCACGGCGACAACACCGATATGCGCGTCGTCATCGTGACCGAATCCTTTCCCCCCGGCGTGAACGGCGTGGCCCACTGCGCGCTCCAGACCGCCCGGCACCTCGTCGCGCGCGGCTCGATGTGAGGGCCTCGGCCGCCGTGTCCGCCGCGCTCGCTGCCCCGTCGGTGACGGAGCAGCCGGACGCCGCCTGGGACCGGTCGTCCGGACTGATGCAGCCGCGGGGCCCTAGCGGCGGCGTACGGCCACGAAGCGGACCGGAGTGCCCGGGACGGCCTGGGCCGCTGCCGGGAGGTCGGCGGCGCGGACCACGGCGATCACCGGGTAACCCCCGGTGGTCGGATGGTCGGCGAGGAACACCACCGGCCTGCCGTCCGGCGGGACCTGTACGGCGCCCAGCACCATGCCCTCGCTGGGCAGTTCACCCGGCCGGGCCCGCTCCAGCGCGGGTCCCTCGGTGCGCAGCCCGATGCGGTTGCTCGCGGAGGACACCGAGAACGGGCGGGAGACGAAGGTGCGTACGGCCCCGGGAGTGAACCAGCCGTCCCGCGGGCCGAGCGTCACCCGGAGGACCAGCTCGTCCGGCGGCGCCGGCTGCGGGGCGACGTCCACGCGCGCGTGCCCGCCCGTCGGTCGTCCCAGAGGCAGCACCGTGCCGTCCGTGAGCGGGGGCGGACCGAGCCCCGACAGCAGGTCCGTGGACCGGCTGCCGAGCACCGGCTCGACCGCGACGCCTCCGGAGACACCAAGGTAGGCGCGTACGCCCGACACGGCGGGTCCGACGTCCAGCAGGGCCCCCGCGGGCACCCGCACCGGCGCCCCCCAGGCGGCGGGCCGTCCGTCCACCGTGACCCGGCAGGGCGCACCCGCCACCGCCACCATGGCGGTCGAACGAGGGCGTACGGCACAGCCGTCGAGGGTCGTCTCCAGCACGGCCGCCCCGGGCGGGTTGCCGACGAGCCGGTTGACGAGGTCCGCGGCCGGCCGGTCCAGGGCCCCTGAGCGGGGCACGCCGAGATGGGCGTGACCGGGACGGCCCGCGTCCTGCACGGTCGTGAGGGCCCCGGCCCGGACGACGGCGAGCGCACGGTCCGTCATGACCCCGCCTCGGGGACGAACCGCACGCGCGTGCCCGGCGACAGCAGCGCGGCCGGTACGCGGGCGTGGTCCCACAGCACCGCGTCCGTCGTGCCGATCAACTGCCAGCCGCCCGGCGACGAGCGCGGGTACACGCCCGTGTACGGGCCCGCCAGGGCGAGCGATCCCGCCGGGACGGCGGTGCGCGGTGTGGCCCGGCGCGGGACGTCATAGCGCGGCGGCAGACCGGTGAGGTAGCCGAAGCCGGGTGCGAAGCCGCAGAAGGCGACCTGGAATTCGGTGTCACCGTGGATGCGGGCGACCTCCTTCTGCGGCACGCCCCAGTGGGCGGCGACGTCGGCCAGGTCCGGGCCGTCGTACCGCACCGGGATCTCCACGACGTCACGCGCGCGTGGGGGAGCGGGCGGCAGGTCGGCGGCGGACAGTTCGGCGGCCAGCCGGGCCGGGGCGTCGAGGCCGTCGAGGAGGACCGTGCGGGCCGCGGGCACGATCTCGCGGACCGCGAGCGATCCCTCCGCACGGCGCCGCAGCAGCTCCGCGTGCAGCGCCTGGGCCTCGTCGTCCGAGGAGACCTCGACGAGCAGGGCGTCCTCGCCGACGGGCAGCACGTTCATGCGAAGGCCTCCACCCGGACCCCCGACGCCTCCAGCCGCTCGCGCACCCGGCGCGCCAGCTGCACCGCGCCCGGGGTGTCGCCGTGCAGGCACAGCGAACGCGCGCGGACCTCGACGCGCGTCCCCGAGCGGGAGACGACCTCGCCGGAACGGGCCAGGCCCAGGGAGCGTTCCACGACGGCGTCCGGGTCGGTGACGACGGCGCCTTCCAAGGTGCGCGGCACCAGGGTGCCCTCGTCGGTGTACGCCCGGTCCGCGAACGCCTCGGTGACGACCGGCAGTCCGGCCTTCCCGGCCAGCTCCAGCAGGCGCGAGCCGGGCAGCCCGAGGACGGGCAGCGCGGTGTCCGCCAGGAGCACGCCGTCGACGACCGCGGCGGCCTGCTCCTCGTCGCGCACGACCCGGTTGTAGAGCGCGCCGTGCGGTTTGACGTAGGCGACGCGGGCGCCGGCCGCGCGCGCGAAGACCTCCAACGCGCCGATCTGGTAAGCGACTTCCGCCGTCAGTTCGGCGGGCGGCACGTCCATGGCGCGCCGCCCGAACCCGGCCAGGTCCCGGTAGGACACCTGGGCGCCGATCCGGACCCCGCGCTCGGCCGCCAGCTCGCACACCCGGCGCATGGTGGCGGCGTCCCCGGCGTGGAAGCCGCACGCCACGTTGGCGCTGGTGACGACGGACAGCAGCTGTTCGTCGTCGGTGAGCCGCCAGCGGCCGAAGCCCTCGCCGAGGTCGGCGTTCAGGTCGATCGAGGTCATGTGCGGTGTCTCCTGTCAGGCCACGCGGTACTGCTCGTCGCGGGCGTCGGTGAGGAACATCTGCCCCGGTGCGTGGGTGAGGGCGAAGGGCGGACGCGAGGCCGTCACGACCGCCTGCGGGGTCACCCCGCAGGCCCAGAAGACCGGGATGTCGTCCGGCTCGGCGTCCACCGGGTCCCCGAAGTCGGGGCGGCCGAGGTCGTCGATGCCGAGGCCCGAGGGATCACCGCAGTGCACGGGGCTGCCGTGTACCGCCGGCAGCAGACTGCTCTCCCGGATCGCCGCCGCCAGGTGCCGGGGCGGCACCGGCCGCATGGACACCACCAGCGGCCCGCGCAGCCGCCCCGCCGGCCGGCACCGGCGGTTCGTCACGTACATCGGGACGTTGCGGCCCTGCTCGACGTGGCGGATCGGCACGCCCGCCTCGCCCAGCGCCCACTCGAAGGTGAAGCTGCACCCGATGAGGAACGAGACCAGGTCGTCCCGCCAGTACGCGCGCACGTCCGTCGGCTCGTCCACCAGCTCGCCGTCCCGCCACACCCGGTAGCGCGGCAGGTCGGTGCGCAGGTCCGCGCCGTCGGCCAGGACGGTGCTCCAGGAGCCGGCGTCCGTGACGTCGAGGACCGGGCAGGGCTTGGGATTGCGCTGGCAGAACAGCAGCATGTCGTAGGCCCAGTCGGCGGGGACCGAGATCAGGTTGGCCTGGGTGTGGCCCGCCGCGACTCCGGCCGTGGGGCCCGTCAGGCCATCCCGGAAGCGGGCCCGGGCGGTTGCGGGGCTCCACGCGTGTGCCTGCTCGTCGACCAGGACGACGGGACGGTCCTCGGTCCCGGTGCTCGTGGGGTTCACGCGAGCTCCTTCCCGCGCGTCTCCGGCAGCCCGAGCAGTGCCAGCGCCGCGATGCCGTAGCCGATCGCTCCGAAGACCAGGGCGCCGCCGACGCCCCAGCTGTCGGCCAGGAACCCGACCGTCGTCGGGAACACGGCACCCACCGCGCGGCCGGTGTTGTACGTGAAGCCCTGCCCCGTCCCGCGCACCGCCGTCGGGTACAGCTCGCTCAGGTAGGACCCGAAGCCGCTGAAGATCGCCGACATGCAGAACCCGAGCGGGAAACCGAGCACCAGCAGCAGGGTGTTGGCGCCGCTCGGGATGTTCGCGTACGCCAGGATGCACAGCGCCGACAGCAGGGCGAAGAGCCAGATGTTGCGCCGCCGGCCCAGCTTGTCGGTGAGGTAGCCGCCGGTCAGGTAGCCGATGAAGGCGCCCGATATGAGGAACGTCAGATAGCCGCCGGTGCCGACGACCGACAGGTCGCGCTCGGACTTCAGATAGGTCGGCACCCAGGTGGCCAGCGTGTAGTAGCCGCCCTGGACGCCGGTCGAGAGCAGTCCTGCGAAGAGGGTGATCCGCAGCAGGCCGGGCTTGAAGATCGCCGTGAACGAGCCCTTCTCCGCGCTCTGTTCACGTGCCGCGGCCGCCTCGGGGGCGTCGTGCACACTGCGCCGCAGCCAGATGACGAGCAGCGCGGGCAGCGCCCCGGTCCAGAACATGATGCGCCAGGCCAGGTCGTCGCCGGCCACGGAGAAGACCAGGGTGTAGACGATCACGGCGAGGCCCCAGCCCACGGCCCAGGAGCTCTGGATCGCGCCGAGCGTGCGCCCCCGGTGCTTGGCGCTCGCGTATTCGGCGACCAGGATCGCGCCGACGGCCCACTCGCCGCCGAAACCGAGGCCCTGGAGGGCACGGAAGACCAGCAGGGTCTCGTAGTTGGGCGCGAAACCGCAGGCGACGGTGAACACCGCGTACGTGATCACCGTGAGCATCAGCGCCTTCACCCGGCCCACGCGGTCCGCGAGTACGCCGGCCAGGGCGCCGCCGACCGCGGACACCACCAGCGTGACCGTGGTGAAGAGACCGGTCTGGCCGCTGTTCAGGCCGAAGTAGGCGGACAGCGCGACCATGCTGAGCGGCAGCGTGAAGTAGTCGTACGAGTCCAGGGCATAGCCGCCGAAGGCGCCGGTGAAGGCGCGTCGGCCACGCGGGCCCAGGGCGCGCAGCCAGCCGAACGCCCCGTCGTCCGAGGTGCGTTCGGTGGTCGCGGGGCGTGGGTCGTCGAGCTGGGCCTGCGGTGGAGGGGTCGTGCTCATGGGCACCTCGCAGAGGGAGGACGGAGAGTGCTTCGGAGTGAGCCGTGCCGTACGGAGGCGATCGGCGCCGGATGGGGAAGCGGTGGGGAAAGCGGCCCCGCCGCCGCGACGCTGTGCGTAGCACCGTAGAGGATTGTTCAACGATCCCTCAATACCCGTGTTGGTTCTTCTTGTGATCTGCGATTGAATTCCGGCATGGCAGAGCAGCTGAAGGACCTCGCCGACGACCGGGCCCTCCTGGGGCGCACCAGCACCGCGGAGCGGGTCTCGGACATCCTCAGGAGCCGGATCGCCGAGGGCTACTTCCCGCCCGGGACCCGCCTGTCGGAGGACAGCATCGGAGGCGCGCTCGGCGTCTCGCGCAACACGCTGCGCGAGGCGTTCCGGCTGCTCACGCACGAGCGCCTGCTCGTCCACGAGTTGAACCGGGGCGTCTTCGTCCGGGTCCTGACCGTCGACGACGTCGAGGACATCTACCGCACCCGCCGGCTCGTCGAGTGCGCCGTCGTCCGGGGCCTCGGCGAGCCGCCGTACGGCCTGGAAGGGCTCGCCGGAGCGGTCGAGCAGGGGCGGGTGGCGGCCCGGGAAGGTGACTGGAAGGCGGTGGGTACCGCGAACATCCACTTCCACCGGGAGCTGGTCGCCCTCGCCGCGAGCGAGCGCACTGCCGAGCTGATGCGCAGCGTCTTCGCCGAACTGCGGCTGGCCTTCCACGTGGTGGACGAGCCGCAGCGATTGCACGAACCGTATATTGCGCGAAATGTCGCGATTCTGGAGGCGCTGCAGGACGGCAACCGGAAGAAAGCCGAACACCTGCTCGCCGGATACCTCGACGACTCGCTGGAACGCGTGGTCGAGGTGTACCGGCGGCGGGTCGGCGAGGACGGCCCAGGGGCGCCCCGCTGAGGAGCGTGGCTCAGCCGGGCGCACCCGCGTCGTTTGGGTGGTTGTCAGACCCAGGACCTAGTCTGTGCACCGTGACTTCGCCTGCATCGACGGACAGCGTTCCGCCCCAGCTCAGCGCGGGGCCGCGCCCCGCCCCGGGGCCGGCCGCCGACGAGGGCCTGGCGCGGCGCCTGCGCGCGCTCGCCTGCACGGCGCCGCTGCACGACCTGGACGCGCGCAAGGCCAACCTGGCCGGCGAGTACTCGGTGTACGGCATGTCGGAGGTGGCCCTCGCGGCCATCGACCTGGTCACCCTGAACATGGACTTCGACACGGGCGCGGACCACGACCAGATCGTCGCCCGCCTCATCCCGCGCATCGCAGCCCAGGCGCCGCAGCGCCCCGCCGCCGAGCACGAACGCGTGGCACGCTGGGTCCTGGAGAACCTGATCAACGTCGGCAGCGTCGACCGCGGCTTCCGCGCGGTCTACGGCACGTTCGGCGCGGACGGCAGCTATGTGCGCCGTGACTACGACTTCAAGCTGCTCGAGGAGGTCCCCGGCCCCGGCGGCACGGTCTACCTCCGCACGACGGACGAGGCGGTCAACGTCCTCGTCGGCGCCCTCGACACGGACGTCACCAGCGCGCAGATCGCCGCCGAGGTCAAGCTGGAGGTGCTGATCAGCCGCGGCAGGCTGGCCGACGCCCAGCTCGCCGCCGAACAGGCCCGCTACCGCACCGTGCAGTACTCGGAAACCCTGCGCCGCGCCCTGGACGCGACCCGGCGCAACGTGCGCGCGGTGGACTGGCTCTCCGCCGTGCCCGACATGATCGCCGAGGCCCTGGAGCACGTGGCCGACCGCTACCGCCACGAGAACGCGATCCTCACCAACATCCGCAAGGCGCGCGACGAGTCCGAGGACCCCGAGCACAAGCGCCGCACCGCCGAGCTGGTCGACATCGTCAAGGACTGCATCCGCCGGCACACCCAGCTGCAGTCCCGGCTGCTGGAGGCCGGACCGCTGTTCCGTGCCGAACAGGACCGGCAGGCCTTCGCCACCCCGATGACGACCTCGGGGACAGACCTCTACGGGCACCTCCTCGCGCCCGTCCTGCCGCTGCCGCTGGAGCAGGCCGTCCGTGTCACCGACGCCTTCTTCGGCCGCGGCACCGGGCTGCGCACGCCCGTGTCCGTCCGGGTCGGCGACCTGGTCGACATACTGCTGACGCCGCCCGTGGAGCGGGAGCACCTGGGCGCGGAGATGCCCGAGCCCGACCTGATCGCCACACCGGACGACAGCCGGTTCAGCGAGGAGCAGCTGGCCGCCGCGCAGGAGCTGCTCGACCTGCCCGCGGACGCGCCGCGCCGCTTGTCGGGGCTGCTGGCGCAGGCCCGGCGGCAGGATCCCGAGCTGCCGTACCTGGTGGCCCTGCTGGCGGTGCACGCCGCCAGCCCGCCGGTCGGCACGGCCTACCGCCAGGGCGAGCAGAAGCTGCTGTTCGCCGTGGACGACGGGACCGAGCTCGACGACCCGGAGTTCGGCGGAGCGGACCTGATCGTCGGCACCGCCCTGCTGGACGCCGCGGGGATGGCGGCGGACCGGACGGAGGCCGCGTAATGCTCCCGCCGGTGGGCGGCTGCGACGCCGTCGTGGCCGACCGCGCAGTTTCCCGCGCCCCTGAGGGCGCTGCCCGCAACCTCGTCTACAAGGTCAAGGAGTTCAAGTCGTGAGCGAGCACGTCGAGTGGAGTGAGCCGGAGGGCCCGGCCCCGGCGGCCGCCGCCGTCACTCCCGCCGACGCCGCCGACGCGGCTCGGCTCGTGTCGTTCGGGCTGCAACCCAAACTGCAGCCCGCCCGCGACCAGGAGTACGCGGACCTGCTCCGGAGGTACCGCGAGGACCCGCCGTTCGCACGGCTCGCGGACGCCGTGGCGACCGGGCTGGGGCTGATCGTGCTGGAGGTGTCCCCGCGCGCGGGCATGGCCGTGACCGCCGCCGAGGACTCGGTGTTCGCCGTCCGCATGGGTGACTACGCGCGTCGTACGTCCGCCGACGGCGGCGACCGGTTCCTGCACGGGCTCGCCCATCTCGCCGTCGCCGCCATGGCCTTTCCGCGCCCCGAGGACCTCGCCGACGACGGCTACATCGGCCGGGTCACGGTCAACGGCGTCGACGCCTTCGTGCGCCAGGCCTGCCGCCGGCTGGAGGAGCGCGCCGAGGAGCAGGGCGAGAACACCGACCCGGCCACCGACGCCCCCGGACTCGAGGCCGCCTGGCGGATCTGGGTGCGGCGCAGCGCGACGGGCGCCACCAAGGACGCCCGCCGCCTGGCCGGTTCGACCACCGGCATCGTCGCCAAGGCCGCCGCGTTCCTCACCGAGTCCGGCTTCCTGCAACGCACCGGCGACGACCACGGCGGCACGTACCGCACGACCGCCCGGTACCAGCTCCAGGTCCGCGACATGGCCGGCAGCGCCGCCATGGCCGAGCTGCTGGACCTGGGGGTCGTCCCGGTCACCGACGGCACGCCGACGCTGCTGCCCGCCGAGGAGAGCGACGACCTGGAACTGGTCGCCGACGCCGCGCTGCCCTTCCACTCCTCCTGAACCACCCGCCACTTCACGCACTTCACGAAGACTTACGAGAGTCCGCCATGTACGAGCTGTCCCGGGTCCGTCTCTACTCGATCGGTCCCGCCGGTGCGCGCTACGCCGACACCGTGCTTGACCTGCGGGGTGTGGGCGAGATCGTGCCCGACCCCGCGCCCACGCAGGCGGAGTTCTTCGAGGAGGAGCCGGTCGGCCCGCCGCGCCGGCCCGCGCCCGCCGGCGTGCTCTTCCTGGAGAACGGCGGCGGCAAATCGGTGCTGCTCAAGCTGATCTTCTCCGTGATGTTGCCGGGCCACCGCAACACCCTCGGCGGCGCCAGCTCCGGCGTGCTGCGCAAGTTCCTGCTCGCCGACGACTGCGGACACGTCGCACTGGAGTGGCAGCACGTGCTGACCGGCGAATGCGTCGTCGTCGGCAAGGTCAGCGAGTGGCGCGGACGGCAGGTCTCCAACGACCCGCGGAAGTTCGCCGAGGCCTGGTACTCCTTCCGCCCCGGCCCCGGGCTGAGCCTCGACAACCTCCCCGTGGCCGAGGCCACCGCCGTACGGGCCCCGGCCGAAGGCCAGTCCACTGCCCGTGGGCGGCGCCGCACCATGAAGGGCTTCCGCGACGCCCTCACGGAGGCGGGCAAGACCTACCCGCACCTGGAGGTCCACTGGGAGGAGATCCACGACCGCTGGATCGAGCACCTCGGCGACCTCGGCCTCGACCCCGAACTCTTCCGCTACCAGCGCGAGATGAACGCCGACGAGGGCGAGGCGGCAGGTCTCTTCGCCGTCAAGAAGGACGCCGACTTCACCGACCTGCTGCTGCGTGCCGTCACCGACACCCGTGACACCGACGGGCTCGCCGACCTGGTCAGCGGCTTCGGCAACAAGCTGGGCCGGCGCGCCGAGCTGATCGCCGAACGCGACTTCACCGCCGGGTCCGTCGACCTCCTCGGGCGGATCGTCGAGGCCGCCGAGACCCGCTCACGCGCCAGGGACGTCCACGCCGCAGCCGAGCGCCGTACCCGGACCCTGGCGCGCAGGCTGTCCGCGCGCGGCGTGCAGGAGCGGGTCAGGGCCGCGGACCTCGCCCAGCGGGTCACCGCCGCCGCGTACGCCGTCACCCACGCCGAGGCGGCCCGCGAGCGCAGCGCGCTGATCTCCGCCGAACTCGCCTACCGGCACGCCTCGCTGGCGCTCGCCGGAGCCGAGAAGTCCGCCGCCGCGCAGAAGCGTGAACTCGCCGACGCCCGCACCCTGTTCTCGGCGTGGCAGGCCGCCGAGGCCGTACTGCGCCACCGCGCCGCCTCCGACCGCGTCACCCGCGTGTCCGCCGCCATCCAGGAGGCCGAGCGCGACGCCGCCCCCGCCCTGGCCGCCCGCTCCAAGGCCGCCGTCGACCTCGTACGGGCCCTGCACGCGGCCGCGGAGAAGGCGGAGAGCCACGCCAACGAGGAGGAGGAGCGCTCCGCCGCCCTCCAGGAGGTCAGCGACGCGGCCTACCGGGACTCCACCGCCGCCGCCACCCAGGCCCAGCGCGCCCGCAGCGAGATCGGGCACCTCAAGCAGCGCCTCGCCGAGGTCGAGCAGGAGACCGCCGAGGCGGTCCGCGCGGGCTGGCTCGACGACTCCGCGCCGGACGCCGACCCGGCCCGCGCCGCCCTGGCCGCCAGCGACGCCGAGAAGACCGCCGTCGCCGCCTGGGACGCGGCCCGCGAGGCGTCCCGCCGCGCCACGGAGCAGGCGCGTGAAGCCGCTTCCGCCGAGTCCCGCGCGGAACTGACCGCGGCCCGCGCCGCCGACGCGGCCACGGCGGCGGAGCGGTCCTACGAGGCCGAGCGCCGCACCGCCGAGGCACTGGCGGGGGAGGAGCGGCTGGCGGAACTGCTCAGCCTGGCCCCTCAGCCCCGCCCGGGCATTCCCCAGCCCCGCCACGACACGGACGGTGAGCCCACCGCGCAGTCGGCCGCCGGCGAGCAGGGACTCACCGCCGAAGAACTCGACCGCTTCGCCGACGAGCTGCGCGACCTGCTCGATGACGCCGTCTCCTCCGCCGAACGGCAGCTGTTCGACCTGCGCACGGCCGCCGCGGACGACTCGCGGATCCTCGGCGCCCTCGGTGACGGCGGACTCCTGCCGCCCGGCCCGGACGTCCTGGCCACGGTCGAGTTCCTCGGCGAGCACGGCATCCCCGCGCTGCCCGGCTGGCGCTATCTCGCCCAGGCCGTCGACCCGGCCGACCACGCGCGTGTGCTGGCCGCCCGGCCCGAGCTGGTCGACGGCGTGATCATCACCGACCCCGACTCCCATGCCCGCGCCCGGGAGGCCCTCGGTGACGCGGCGCTGCTGCCCCGCTCCGCCGTGGCGGTCGGCACCGCCGCCGCCCTGCTCGCCCCGACACCTGCTCCGGACACCGACGGCGGCGACGTGTTCCTGGTCCCGCCGAACCCGGCCATGCACGACGAGCATGCCGCCGACGAGGAGCGGCAGGCGCTGCGCGCCCGGGCCACCGAACGGGACGAGGAGATCCGCACGCTCGCCGCCCGGCTCGGCAAGGACCGCGAACTGTCCGCCCGGCTCGCCTCCTGGCGCGCCGGCTGCCCCGCCGGCCGGCTGACCGAACTGGCCCGTGCGGCTCACGACACCCGCGACTTCGCCGAGGAGTCGGAGGCCGAACTCGCCGAGGCCCGCACCACCCGGGCCGAGGCCGACGAGGTCGCCGCCGAGGCCGCACATGTCCGGGACGAGCGGCAGGAGGCAGCGCAGAAGGCCCGCCGCTCCGCCGACGCCCTCGCCGGGCTCGCCTTCCGGCTGCGCGAGCGGGCCGGCTGGCAGGTGAAGCTGCGCGACCTGGCCGACGAGGCGGCCGAGTCCGAGGCGAGCGCCCAGGCCTGCCTGGAACGGGCCCGGGCCGCCGACGAGGACCGGCGCGCCGCCCAGCGCGCCGCGGACGACACCCGCCGCACCGCCCGTGCCCTGCGCGCCGAGCGCTCCGAGATCGCGGGCGCCCCCGACGACGTGCCCGAGGACGAGGAGCAGACGCCCAAGGCCTCCCTGCCCGCGCTGCGCGAGGCCTACCGGGCCGCGTCCCAGGTGTACGAGAAGGTCGGCGTAGGTGCCGACCTGCGCGCCGAGCAGGCCCGTGCGGAGAGCGACGAGAGCGCGGCCCGCGCGGAACTGGACCGGCTGAGCAACAAGGTCCGCACGCGCGCGGAGCAGCTCCTCGAATCACCCGACGGCTCCGACGGCCCCAGTCGTCAGGCCGCCGCCGCCCGCGCCGAGGAACTGGTGCAGCTTCTGGAGACGCGGATGTCGACCGCGAGCGAGCAGCTCGGGCGGCTGCGCGGCGAGGCCGAACGCCTCGCTCCCGCCGACGACGGCGCGACCCACACCGACCTGCCCGAGGACCTCGAGCCCCGCGACACCGAACACGCGCAGACCCTGCTGCGCACCGCCACGGCCGAACTCGCCTCCCGCACCGAGGCGCTGGAGCAGGCACGCGAGGCGCACGCCGAGCTCCTCGACGCCCACCGCGCCGCCGAGGACGCGGCGAGCGGCTTCGACGAGATCGCCGCCATGCTCCGCGACCTGCTGCGCGAGCACACCACGGACGAGGAGCACGAGGAGCCCGAGCCCTATGCCGGCAGCCCGGAGGAGGCCCGCCAGGCGGCCGCCGAGGCCCGGCGCTCCCTGCGCGGCTGCGCCGCCGACCTGTCCGCCGCCGAGGCCGCCGTCCGCGAGGCGAGCGACATCCTCGTCCGGCACGCCAACTCCACCCGCTACGAGCAGGTCCGCACCCCGGCCCGGCAGCAGATCCGCGAACTGCCCGCGTCCGCACTGCCCGAGCACGCCCAGAAGTGGGCGGACGCCTTCGCACCCCGCCTGCGCGTCCTCACCGACGAACTGGAGCAGCTGGAACGCAACCGCGACTCGATCGTGGACCGCCTGCGCGGCCTGGTCGAGTCGGCCCTGGCCACCCTGCGCTCCGCCCAGCGGCTCTCCCGTCTCCCGGAGGGTCTCGGCGAGTGGTCGGGGCAGGAGTTCCTCCGCATCCGCTTCGAGGAACCCGACCAGGCCACCCTCACCGAGCGGCTCGGTGAGGTCATCGACGAGGCGACCCGCGCCGCCGTCAAGAAGAACTCCGACCTGCGCCGCGACGGCATGTCCCTGCTGCTGCGGGGCGTCGCCGCCGCTCTGCAGCCCAAGGGCGTCGCCGTCGAGATCCTCAAGCCGGACGCGGTGCTGCGCGCCGAGCGGGTCCCCGTCGGGCAGATGGGCGACGTCTTCTCCGGCGGGCAGCTCCTCACCGCCGCCATCGCCCTGTACTGCACGATGGCCGCCCTGCGTTCGAACGACCGGGGCCGCGACAAGCACCGGCACGCCGGCACGCTGTTCCTCGACAACCCCATCGGCCGTGCCAACGCCACGTACCTGCTGGAACTCCAGCGGGCGGTGTCTGACGCCCTCGGTGTGCAGCTCCTGTACACCACGGGCCTGTTCGACACCACCGCGCTGGCCGAGTTCCCCCTGGTCATCCGCATGCGCAACGACGCCGACCTGAGGGCGGGCCTCAAGTACATCAGCGTCGAGGAGCACCTCCGCCCGGGCCTGCCGCAGCAGCCCCGGGCGGGGGAGGCGGTCCACAGCGAGATCACGGCCACCAGGATGTACAAACGCCCGGTCTCCTAGCCCGCGGCGTCCTCCCGCGGGCCAGGAGATCCGCGCTCTGCCGGCCGATCATCGTGGTGGTGATGCAGGGGGCACCGGCGACGCGGCCGGGCATGACCGGCCCGGTGACCAGCGGCCTCTGCACCCCCTCGTGGTGTCCCCTCCGCCTTCAGTCGGCCGCCGGTGCGACGGGCGCGGCGGCCGGGGCCTCGGAACGGTGCTCCGCGAGCACGCCCGTCCGGTGCCGCTGGACGAACCAGTAGTAGGCGAAGCCGCCGCCCGCGATGACGGCGACGAACAGCACCGCACCCCAGCGCAGGTACCAGTGGTAGGGAGCCGCGGCGTTGTAGACGGCGGACCTCGGCCAGATCAGGTTGAGGGTCATGGCCGAGCCCCACAGGACCGCGAGGATGTTGACCGGAAGGCCCCAGCGGCCCAGGGAGAACCGGCCCCCCTCCGCGGGCTGCCACTTCCCGCGCAGCCGCGCGACCAGCAGCGGCACCGTGACGCCCAGGTAGGCGAGGTAGATCATGATGATGCCGATGCTGGTGACGACGGTGAAGATCTGCGGCTGGCGGATGTTGACCACCAGGATCGCCAGCGCCAGGATCCCGATGATCACGGTCGGCAGGACCGGCGTCTGGAACCGCGGGTGGCACTTGGCCAGTTTCGAGGACGCAGGCAGGTTGTTGTCGCGGGCCATCGCGAACGCCAGCCGGACCGCCGCCGTGTGCACGGCCAGGGCGCACACGGTCACCGCGATCAGCACGCACCACAGCATCGCCTTGCCGGCCGTCGGGCCGAGCACGTCCAGCACGATGTACTGCAGGCCGTCCGTGGAGAGCTTCTCGCCCTTCAGGCTGGACACACTCATCAGCGCGAGGAGCAGGATGAGGCCGCCCAGGACGAAGGAGGCCACGATCGCCCGGATGATGGCGCGCGGCGCGTTCCGGGTCGGGTCCAGGGACTCCTCACCCAGCGACGCGGCCGTGTCGAAGCCGTACATGACGTACGCCGAGGCCAGCGAGGCCACCAGGAAGGCGCCGAGGTAACCGTTTCCGTAACCCGCGCCGGTGCCGTGCGTCTCCAGGACGACCTGCGGACCGCGCGTGATGTGGACCGCGAACAGGATGATCAGTACGACGGTGGCGATCAACTCGATGAACACGCCCGCCGTGTTGATCCGTGCCATCAACTTGACGCCGAATGCGTTCACAAGGGTCGTGAACAGGATCAACACCGCGGCCAGGATGACCGCGTTGGTCGCCACGTCGTACGTGCCGGTGCCGTCCCCCACGAATTGGAAGAACGACGAGATCTGCGGCAGCGTCAGCTGATAGGCCAGCGCGACGGCCGATATGGAGACGATCGAGGCGATCAGCATCATCCAGCCGGCGAGCCAGCCCAGATGCGGATTGCCTATCTTCTTCGACCAGTTGTAGACGGAACCCGCCACGGGATAGCGGGCGGCGAGCTCGGCGAAGCAGAGGGCGACCATGAACTGCCCGACGAAGACCATCGGCCACGACCACCAGTAGGCCGGGCCGCCGCTGCCGTAGCCGAAGTAGAACAACTGGAAGGTGCCGGTCAGGATCGAGATGTAGCTGATCCCCGCGGCGAAGGTGTGGAAGTTGCCGAGCGTGCGTTTCAGCTCGGGTCTGTAGCCGAACTCGGTGAGTTCGGCGTCGTCCCGGCCGTCTGGGGCGGTGGACTGCGGGGTGGTTCTCATGGCGGTTCCTCGCTGGGTTTCTCAGGCTTGTTCGATCAGTTGATCCAACCCTGAGGTGCGAGGCGGGTGTTACGCCAGAGGTGCGATGTCGATCACCCGTACCCGGCCGCCGGGCTTCACGAGTGGGACAACTGCCCGGCCCCGCCCCGCCGGCGTATCCGCCCCTGTGCGCGCTCGGCGGCACGCTCCTGCCGCCGTGTCCGGCGCCGCTCCCGCCGCAGTGCCCGCGCGGTACTGCTGGGCACGGACACCACGCCGTGGCGCTGGTTCCAGACCTGGCGGGTCACCCACACGTCGAGCGCTCCCCATGTGGCCGCGATCGTACTGACCACACTGCTGATCACCATGGGGAATGCCAGCCAGGACCCGGCCATCGTGCACAGGAAGGCCACCATGGCCTGGATCAGGGTCACGGCGATGAGGAGAACCGCACGCACGGCCGCCGTCCGCACCGGATCCGGCAAGCGCCGCCGCCGCGCGGGTTCCTCGACCCACAGGGGCCGGTAGTGCTGCTGCTCACGAGCGCCGCGACCCGCCTGGTGAGCCGGAGACCCACTGTCTTGTCCCGAAGGCTCCGTCCCGGCCTCGGGGATGTCGCGTTCGGTAGCTGCCAGGTCCCTGCGCCCCGTCAGCTGCGCCCCGCCCGCCCTGGGCGCACCGCGCCGTTCCGCCGTGCCCATCACCGTGTCACTCCCCACCGCCAGCAGACCGCTCGCTCGCATCCGAAGACCCGTGCTCCCCAGTGGCTGCCCGGCTTGCGCTGTCTTACGCCGCCCAGGTGCGCAACGCGGCTCCTCTGGCCGTTTCCGCCCCCGTTTCCCGTAGGGAAGGACGAACGACCGTTCACGAAGATTCCCGAAAACCGAAAAGTTTCAGCCAACCGCCCGAACAGCGTTCGGGTGTTGGGCCGCGTCGCCACCATCGATTACGGGCAGACAACTCCCGCAATGCCCGGACAACTCGCCATGCCTCGTGGCTGGCGCGGAAGTTCAGGTTCCGGACCGGTCTTCGAGTTCCCTGTGGGTCGGTAGTAGGCTCGCGCCGTTTGTTGACGCACATGTGTACCCCCGGTAGCGGGGGGTCCGAGCAGGGGGAGGCCATGCGCTTTCGCGGGAAGTCCATCCGCCGGAAGATCGTGGCGCTGCTTCTCGTGCCGCTTGTGTCCCTGACCGCGATCTGGACCTTCGCCACCGTGCTCACGGGACGCGAGGCGGCCGACCTGTTCAACGTGTCGTCCGTGGTGGAGAAGATCGGCTACCCCATCGAGGACACCGTCCGCGTCCTCCAGGAGGAACGCCGCCAGACCCTCGTCTACCTCGCCGACCCCCGCGCCTCCGACGGCCTCACCGCGCTCCGGCGCAGCCGTACCGCCACCGACGAGGCCATCAGCGGCATCCGCGACAACGCCCGGAACCCCGATGTGCGGGACGCGATGGGCGCGGACACCGACGAGCGGCTCACCGCCGTCCTGGACGGCTTCGACGGCATCGAGTCGCTGCGCCGCAGCGTCGAGGACGGCACCGTCAACCGCACCCAGGCCCTGGACCTCTACAACCGGCTCGTCGACCCCTGCTACGTCCTGCTCGCCAACCTGCACGTCGTCGACAACATTGAACTGGACAAGCAGTACCGCGCCCTGGTCAATCTCGCCCGCGCCCGCGAACTGCTCTCCCGCGAGGACGCCCTCCTCGGCTCCGCCCTGATCGTCGGCAGGATCTCCCACTCCGAGGAGCGGGACGTCTCCGACCTGGTGGCCCAGCGCACCCTGATGTACGACGTCAACCTGCCGCTGCTGCCCGTGGCCGAGCGCGACCGCTACCAGAGCTTCTGGAAGAACGCCTCCTCCGCACCGTTGCGCGTGGCCGAGGAAGCAGCCGTCTCCTCCGGCGCCGGCACCCCCCGCGGCGTCTCCGCCAAGAGCTGGGACAGCGCCGCCGGCAACGTGCTCGACGAGCTCGGCACTCTCAACGACCAGGCCAACGACCGTTACCAGGACCGCGTCCACCCCGTGGCCGTCGGCGTCATCGCCAAGGCGGTCATCGCCGGGGCCCTCGGCCTGATCGCGCTCCTGCTCTCCCTCTTCCTCTCCGTACGCGTCGGCCGCACCCTGATCCGTGATCTGCGGCAACTGCGCCTGGAGGCCCACGAAGCGTCCGGAGTGCGCCTGCCCAGCGTCATGCGCCGCCTCTCCGCGGGCGAACAGGTCGACGTCGAGACCGAGGTCCCGCGCCTCGAATACGACAAGAACGAGATGGGTGAGGTCGGCCAGGCCCTCAACACCCTGCAGCGCGCGGCCGTCGAAGCCGCCGTCAAGCAGGCCGAACTGCGCGCCGGTGTGTCCGAGGTCTTCGTCAACCTCGCGCGCCGCAGCCAGGTCCTCCTCCACAAGCAGCTCACCCTGCTCGACGCCATGGAGCGCCGGACCGAGGACACCGAGGAACTCGCCGACCTGTTCCGCCTCGACCACTTGACCACGCGTATGCGCCGGCACGCCGAGGGCCTCGTGATCCTCTCCGGTGCCGCACCGTCCCGTCAGTGGCGCAAACCCGTACAGCTCATGGACGTCGTACGCGCCGCCGTCGCAGAGGTCGAGGACTACGAGCGCATCGAGGTCCGCCGCCTTCCCCGCAACGCCATCACCGGCCCGGCCGTCGCCGACCTCACGCACCTCGTGGCCGAACTCCTGGAGAACGCCACGGTCTTCTCCCCGCCCCACACCGCCGTCCAGGTCCTCGGCGAGCGCGTCGCCAACGGCTTCACCCTGGAGATCCACGACCGTGGTCTCGGCATGGCCGCTGAGGCACTCCTGGACGCCAACCTCCGGCTCGCCGAGACACCGGAGTTCGAACTGTCCGACACCGACCGGCTCGGCCTGTTCGTGGTCAGCCGGCTCGCCCAGCGCCAGAACGTCAGGGTCTCCCTCCAGCCCTCCCCGTACGGCGGTACCACCGCCGTGGTCTTCATCCCCGACACGCTGCTCACCGACGACGTCCCGGACACCAACGGCATCGGATTCCGTCTCGACCGCCCCCAGTTCGCCCCGGAGAAGGAGCCGCAGGACAGCCGCCGCGCCGCACTGTCCCACGCGCCCGCGCAGCGCCCGGGTCTGCCCGCCTCCCTGCTGGACGGCCCGGTCGAGCTGGAGGCCCCCGTCGACCTCGACACCGTCGGAGGCTTCCCGGGCGCCATCGAGGACGAGGACAGCGAACACGGCGGCCTGTTCCGCCCCCGCCACTCCCTCACCCGTGACCCGGACGAGTCCGCGGGCCGCCGCACCGATCCGCGCCGGCAGCCCGCCGACGCCCGCAGCACTGGGAACCGGCCCGACAGCGGCGCCGAGCTGAGCGACCCGGTCGCGCTGCCCCGCCGCCACACCCCCAAGCTGGTCAGCTCCCATGGACGCCCGGTGACCGAGCAGCGCCCCCGGCGGGCGAGGACGGACGAGGAGACCACCCCGGCCGTCGGCCGAACGGACGTGAGCCCAACCTCCGCGCTCCCGTCACGCCGCCGGGGCGAGGAGCCCACTCCCGGCCGGGACACCGGCCGGTCAGCGCCCGAACCCGCTCCCGCCGTTCCGGCCCGCCGCACCGAGGGCCCTTCTACCGGCAGCCGTCGCGGCGAAGCCCTCCCCGAGGCACCGCCGCCGCTGCCTGCCCGCCGCCGCGGCACGGACCCTGCCCGCCGTGGCATCAGCGCCGTGAGCCGCAACGAGGACCAGCGGGACCAGACGGAGCCCCCGGCCCCCTCGGGCGGCGTCGGCGACGGGCCGGAGCCGTCCGTCCTCCCGAGGCGGACCCGCCGCGCGGAGATCGCCTCCAGCGGCCCGGCCCGGCCGGACCGGCGCCCCGGCTCCGCGGCGGCCGCCACCGGCGGCGCCCCGCACCAGGAGACCGGGTCCGGCGACGCGCCCCGGGGCACCGGCTCCGCGGCGCCACCTGCTTCCGGCACCGCGCCGCTGCCCCGGCGCGTCCGGCAGGCCAACCTGGCCCCGCAGCTGAAGCGGAGTTCCGCGCCGTCCGGCGAGGACACGGCCGAGCCCGTCGAACGCGACGCGGAGGAAGTACGCAGCCGCATGGCATCGCTCCAGCGTGGCTGGCAGCGCGGCCGTGCGGAGAACGCCGGGGGCGATGCCGCCCACACCGGCGCAGCACCACAAGGAACGACAAAGGGGGACGGTCGATGACCGCACCGAAGGCGACCGGCCACACCGCGACCATCAAGGGGGAGCTGAACTGGCTCCTCGACGATCTGGTGGACCGCGTCGCGAGCATCCGCAAGGCCCTCGTGCTCTCCGGCGACGGTTTGCCGACGGGCGTGTCCAAGGACCTGACCAGGGAGGACAGCGAGCACCTCGCTGCCGTCGCCTCCGGTTTCCACAGCCTCGCCAAGGGCGTGGGACGCCACTTCGAGGCGGGCAACGTCCGCCAGACGGTGGTGGAGCTCGACGACGCCTTCCTGTTCGTGACGGCGGCCGGCGACGGCAGTTGCCTCGCCGTCCTCTCGGACGCCGACTCCGACGTCGGCCAGGTCGCCTATGAGATGACGCTCCTGGTGAAGCGGGTGGGCGTGCATCTGGCCGCCGCACCGCGCACCGATCTGCCCGCAGGCGGGTAGTGGGATGGCATGAGCGCTGACGGTCAGGGAAGAAGCCACTGGTTCGACGACGAGGCCGGACCGGTCGTCCGCCCGTACGCCATGACCCGCGGCCGCACCAGCAGCCAGGGCCAGCACCGCCTGGACCTGATCGCGGTCGTGGTCGCGGAACCGCAGGCGGAGGATCCGGAAGCGGACCACATGCTCTCCCCGGAGCATGTGGACATCGTCGAACTGTGCCGTGACCTTCCGCAGTCGGTCGCCGAACTCGCAGCGGAACTCGACCTGCCGATCGGAGTGGTACGGGTCCTCGTCGGAGATCTCGTGGACGCGGAATTCGTCCATGTGAACCGGCCCGTTCCCCCTGCCGAGCTGCCGGACGAGAGTATTCTGCGCGACGTGATCAACGGCCTCCGGGCGCTGTGAGCAGCGCGGAAGCGGGGTACTGACGTGACTGGCTGGCAGTTCTGGGTGGACCGAGGCGGCACCTTCACCGATGTCGTCGCCCGGCGCCCGGACGGCCGGCTGCTCACGCACAAGCTGCTCTCGGACAATCCCGCACGCTACGCCGACGCCGCGGTCGAGGGCGTCCGCACCCTGCTGGCCGGCTCCGGCCACCCCGTCGACAGCGTGCGCATGGGGACCACCGTCGCCACCAACGCCCTCCTGGAGCGCAAGGGGGAGCGCACCCTCCTGCTCATCACCCGGGGTTTCCGCGACGCCCTGCGCATCGCCTACCAGAACCGCCCGAGCATCTTCGCCCGCCGCATCGAGCTGCCCGAGCTGCTGTACCAGCGGGTCGTCGAGATCGACGAGCGCATCGCCGCCGACGGCACCGTGCTGCGCGCCCCCGATCTGGACGCCCTCACCGGGCCCCTCAGGCAGGCGTACGACGACGGCATCCGCGCGGTCGCCGTGGTCTGCATGCACAGCCACCTCCACCCGGCCCACGAACAGGCCGTCGGAGAGCTCGCCGCCCGCATCGGCTTCCCGCAGATCTCGCTCTCCAGCGAGACCAGCCCCCTGATGAAGCTCGTGCCCCGCGGGGACACCGCCGTCGTCGACGCCTACCTCTCGCCCGTGCTGCGCCGCTACGTCCGCCATGTCGCCGACGAGCTCGAAGGCGTACGGCTGATGTTCATGCAGTCCAACGGCGGCCTCACCGAGGCCGGGACGTTCCGCGGGAAGGACGCCATCCTGTCCGGACCGGCCGGCGGCATCGTCGGCATGGCCCGCATGTCCCAGCTCGCGGGATTCGACCGGGTCATCGGCTTCGACATGGGCGGCACCTCCACCGACGTCTCCCACTTCGCCGGCGCCTACGAGCGGGTCTTCACCAGCAAGATCGCCGGTGTCCGGCTGCGCGCCCCCATGCTCGACATCCACACCGTCGCCGCCGGCGGCGGGTCGGTCCTGCACTTCGACGGCTCCCGCTACCGCGTAGGGCCGGACTCGGCGGGCGCGGAGCCGGGGCCCGCCTGCTACCGCGGCGGCGGACCGCTCGCCGTCACCGACGCCAACGTCATGCTCGGCCGTATCCAGCCCGCCCACTTCCCGCACGTGTTCGGCCCGAACGGCGACGAGCCCCTCGACGACGCACTCGTCCGCGACCGCTTCACGGCCCTCGCCCGCGAGATCGGAGAGCGGACCGACGACGACCGCACGCCGGAACAGGTCGCGGAGGGGTACCTGCAGATCGCCGTCGCCAACATCGCGTCCGCCGTGAAACGAATCTCCGTACAGAAGGGCCACGACGTCACCCGTTACGCCCTCACCACATTCGGTGGCGCGGGCGGCCAGCACGCCTGCATGGTCGCGGACTCCCTCGGCATCCGCACCGTTCTCGTCCCCCCGATGGCCGGGGTCCTGTCCGCCCTCGGCATCGGCCTCGCCGACACCACCGCCATGCGCGAGCAGTCCGTCGAAGCCCTCCTCGAGCCCGCGTCGATGCCCGGCGTCCACAGGACCGCCGAGGACCTGGAAGCGGCGGCCCGCGCCGAACTCCTCGCCGAGGACGTCCCCGAGGAGCACATTGAGATTACCCGCCGCGCAGAGCTCCGCTACGACGGCACCGACACCACCCTCACCGTCGAGCTGACCGAGCCCGGCACCATGCGGCACGCCTTCGAAGAACGTCATCGCGCCACGTACTCCTTCACGCTCGACCGCCCGATCGTCGTCGAAGCGCTCTCCGTCGAAGCCACCGGCATCACCGCACCCCCCGATCTGTCCGCTCTCGCGCCCTACGAAGCCGCCTCCGGAGCAACGCCCCCGAGTGGCTCCGGCCACGGCTCCGCAGCGCCCCCGACCGTCCGCCTCCACACGGGCGGCACCTGGCGCGAGGTGCCCCTCCGCCGCCGCGAGGAACTTCCCCCCGGCGACACCGTCACCGGCCCGGCGATCATCACCGAAGCCGGCTCCACGACCGTCGTCGACGACGACTGGCGGGCCGCGGCGACCGACGACGGGCATCTGGTCATGGAACGCGCCGCGATTACGCAGAGTTCCGAACTCGACACGAAAGTCGACCCGGTTCTGCTTGAGGTCTTCAACAACCTCTTCATGTCGATCGCCGAGCAGATGGGCGCCCGCCTCGAATCCACCGCCCAGTCCGTCAACATCAAGGAGCGCCTCGACTTCTCCTGTGCCCTCTTCGACCCGGACGGAAATCTGGTGGCCAACGCCCCGCACATCCCCGTCCATCTGGGCTCCATGGGCACCAGCGTCAAGGAGGTCATCCGCCGGCGCGGACCCCGTATGCGCCCGGGCGACACCTACGCCGTCAACGACCCGTACCACGGCGGCACCCACTTGCCGGACGTCACCGTGATCACGCCGGTCTTCGACACGACACCGGCACCCGACACGGAGAGTGACACGCGGGAGCGTGAAGCGCGGGATCCGAAGATCCTCTTCTACGTCGCCTCGCGTGGTCACCACGCCGAGATCGGCGGCATCGCACCCGGCTCCATGCCCGCCGGCAGCCGCACCATCGAGGAGGAAGGCGTCCTCTTCGACAACTGGCTGCTCGCCGAGAAGGGCCGCTTCCGTGAGGCGGAGACCCTCCGCCTCCTCACCGACGCGCCCCACCCCTCACGCAATCCGCAGACCAACCTCGCCGATCTGCGCGCCCAGATCGCCGCCAACCGCAAGGGCGTCGACGAGGTCGGCCGCATGATCGAGGACTACGGCCTCGACGTCGTCCAGGCCTACATGAAGCACGTGCAGGACAACGCCGAGGAAGCCGTACGCCGCGTCATCGACGCCCTCGACGACGGGGAGTACGCCTACGAGACCGACTCGGGGGCCGTCATCCGCGTGGCCGTGCGCGTGGACCGCGGACGGCGCGCCGCGACCATTGACTTCACCGGCACCTCCGCGCAGCTGCCGACCAACTTCAACGCGCCGTTCTCGGTCGTCAACGCGGCCGTCCTGTACGTCTTCCGCACCCTGGTCGCCGACGACATCCCCCTCAACGACGGCTGTCTGCGCCCCTTGAGCATCGTCGTCCCACCCGGCTCCCTGCTCGCCCCCGAGCCACCCGCCGCCGTCGTCGCGGGCAACGTGGAAACCTCCCAGGCCGTCACCGGCGCCCTGTACGCGGCGCTCGGAGTGCAGGCCGAGGGCTCCGGCACCATGAACAACGTCACCTTCGGCAACGAACGCCACCAGTACTACGAAACCGTCGCCTCCGGCTCCGGCGCGGGCGACGGCTTCCCCGGCGCACCCGTCGTCCAGACCCACATGACCAACTCCCGCCTCACCGACCCCGAGGTCCTGGAGTGGCGACTGCCCGTGCGCCTCGAGGAGTTCGCCGTCCGGCGCGGCAGCGGCGGCGCCGGCCGGTGGCACGGCGGGGACGGCGCCGTCCGCCGGATCCGCTTCCTCGAACCCATGACTGTCTCCACCCTGTCCCAGCACCGCCGAGTCGCCCCGTACGGCATGGCGGGCGGCGAGCCGGGCGCTCTCGGCGCCAACCGGGTGGAGCACACCGACGGCACGGTGACCGAACTGGGAGGCAGCGACTCCGCGGACCTCGTCACCGGCGACGTACTCGTCATCGAAACCCCAGGCGGCGGAGGCTACGGCCCGCCGTCGCCCGACCCCCATCAAGCAGGAGAAGAAATCGATGATCTTCGGGCGTTCTGAGCGCGGCAAGCCTCCGGTCGAGCCCGTCACGCTCAAGATCCTCGTGGCCGGCGGCTTCGGCGTGGGCAAGACCACGCTCGTCGGCGCGGTCAGCGAGATCAGGCCGCTGCGCACCGAGGAACTGCTCACGGAGGCCGGCCGCCCGGTCGACGACACCAGCGGTGTGGAAGGCAAGCACACGACGACCGTGGCCATGGACTTCGGCCGGATCACCCTGCGCGAGGACCTCGTGCTGTACCTCTTCGGCACGCCCGGCCAGGAGCGGTTCTGGTTCATGTGGGACGAACTCTCCGAAGGCGCGCTCGGAGCCGTCGTGCTCGCCGACACCCGCCGCCTGGAGGACTGCTTCGCCGCGGTCGACTACTTCGAACGGCGTTCCATCCCCTTCCTCGTCGGCGTCAACTGCTTCGAGGGCGCCCCCCGCTACCCCGTCGACGACGTCCGCCAGGCGCTCGACCTGGACGAGGGCGTGCCGCTCGTGATGTGCGACGCCCGCGACCGCGAATCGGTCAAGGAAGCACTCATCGGTGTCGTCCAGCACGCCATGGCGTACGCGGCGGACCGCCGTGAAGCCGTGACCGGCTGACGCCCCGGACGACCGGATACGGCCGGTACCCACGGAACGGGTACGGGCCGTATCCGGAAACCGCGTCGATGACGAGGACCTCGTCGTCACCGACGACCCAGACGACTCCATGCGCGCGTGGTCAGCTGTCGCCGCCCTCCTCCCAGCCGAAGCTCTTCTCCACGGCCTTGCGCCAGTTGTGGTACTCGCGGTCCCGTACCGACGCCTCCATGTTCGGCGTCCACTCGACGTCCTTCTGCCAGTGCGCCTTGAGCTCGTCCAGGTCGTTCCACACCCCGGTGGCCAGACCGGCCGCGTAGGCGGCGCCCAGACAGGTCGTCTCGGAGACCTTGGGCCGCACCACCGGCACGTCGAGCACGTCCGACTGGTGCTGCATGAGCAGGTTGTTCTTCGTCATGCCACCGTCGACCTTGAGGGTCGTGATGTGCACCCCGGAGTCCTGGTACATGGCATCCACGACCTCACGGGTCTGCCAGCTGGTCGCCTCCAGCACCGCGCGCGCGAGGTGCGCCTTCGTGACGTACCGGGTCAGGCCGGTGACCACGCCACGCGCGTCGGAGCGCCAGTACGGGGCGAACAGGCCCGAGAACGCCGGAACGATGTACGCGCCGCCGTTGTCCTCGACGCTCGCCGCGAGAGGCTCGATCTCGTCGGCCGTCCGGATGATGCCGAGCTGGTCCCGGAACCACTGGACCAGCGCGCCCGTGATGGCGATCGCGCCTTCCAGGCAGTAGACCGGCGCCTCCGTGCCGATCTTGTATCCCATGGTCGTCAGCAGTCCGCTCTTCGACGGCACCGGGCGGTCGCCCGTGTTCAGCAGCAGGAAGCTGCCCGTGCCGTAGGTGTTCTTGGCGGTGCCCACGTCATAGCAGGCCTGCCCGAACACGGCCGCCTGCTGGTCGCCCAGCGCGGACGCCACGGGCACGCCGGCCAGCTGGCCGACCGCGGTGCCGTACACCTCGGAGGAGGAGCGGATCTCGGGCAGCATGGCCTCGGGGATGTTCATCGCCGAGAGGATCGAGGGGTCCCACTCGAGGGTCTGCAGGTTCATCAGCATGGTGCGGCCGGCGTTGGTCACGTCGGTGACGTGCTGCCCGCCGTCCGTGCCGCCGGTGAGGTTCCAGATCAGCCAGGAGTCCATGGTGCCGAAGGCGATCTCGCCGCGTTCGGCACGGGCCCGCAGGTCGGGCACGTTGTCGAGCAGCCAGGCCGCCTTGGGCCCGGAGAAGTAGGTGGCCAGCGGCAGGCCCGTCTGCTCGCGGAAACGATCCTGCCCGTCCGAGCCGCCCAGCTGGTTGCACAGCGCGGCCGTCCGCGTGTCCTGCCAGACGATGGCGTTGTGCACCGGCTTGCCGGTCGCCCGGTCCCACAGGAGGGTCGTCTCGCGCTGGTTGGTGATGCCCATCGCGCTCAGCTGGTCGGCTCTCAGACCGGCCTTGGCGATCGCCCCCGCGACCACCGCCTGCACCTTCGACCAGATCTCGGTGGCGTCGTGCTCCACCCAGCCGGGCTTCGGGAAGATCTGGCGGTGCTCGCGCTGGTCCACGGCGACGATCGCGCCGTTCTGGTCGAAGACGATGCAGCGGCTCGACGTGGTGCCCTGATCGATGGCTGCGACGTACTTCGCGGAGTTGTCCGTCATGGCTATCCCTTCGGCTGGTTCAGAAGGCTGCGTTGTAGATGACGCCACCCAGCAGGCCGCCGATCAGTGGTCCGACCACGGGGATCCACGAGTACCCCCAGTCGGACGTGCCCTTGTTCGGGATCGGCAGGATGGAGTGGATGATGCGCGGGCCGAGGTCACGCGCCGGGTTGATGGCGTACCCGGTGGGTCCACCCAGGGACAGGCCGATACCGACGACCAGGAGGGACACCAGCAGGATCGCGATGCCGGACCCGTAGATGCCGCCGCCGCCGGGGATCAGACCGATGCCGACGCCCTCGACGTGCCTGTCCTGGCCGACCAGGGCCAGGATGGGCAACACCAGGGCGATGGTGGCGAGGATCTCCGTGACCAGGTTGGCGATCGGGTTACGGATCTCTGGGATGGTGGAGAAGATCCCGAGCGTCGGGACCGGTTCGTCCACCGTGCCCTCCGTGGTGCCCGTCTTCCGCACATTGGCCGCGAACTGTGCGTAGTACACGAGGTAGCACAGCACGGCCCCGATCATGGCGCCGGTCATCTGGCCGAGGAGGTACACCCAGACCTTGCTCCACACGCCGGTGTCGACGGCGAGGCCGAAGGTGACGGCCGGGTTGATGACCCCTCCGGACAGGGGAGCGGCGGTGTAGGCGCCTGCCAGCACGCCGAAGCCCCAGCCGAAGGTGATCACGATCCACCCCGAGGCCCGGGCCTTCGAGAATCTGAGGGTGACGGCGGCACATACACCGGCACCGAACAGGATCAGAATCGCCGTGCCGATCATCTCGCCGAAGAAAATGTCTCCGTTAGTCATGGCTGCTCCTCAGCCTTGGCCCGGGACGATCCGCCCCGGTCCTCACCTGCAGGGTGCGTTCCCCGTGGCTACTTCAGCCGAAGGCAGGGAGATACCGCGCCCCGCCCGGCATCCGTGACGAGCGTGCCGTAGCAGCCGGATCGCCCATGGGGGAAAGGGCCTTGGCGCAGGCGCACTTTCGCGCCGCTGTGCCGGAATGCGCCGACTATGTACGGCGATGTCGACTGACACCGGAAGTGTTCACCGGCACCCCAAGGGCGTCAAGGTAGCCGACCGCAACGGTTGGCGTCGGACGGTCACCGGGCTCGCGCCGGGCCGACGGGCCGGTTTGCTCGGCCACGGCGGCGCCCGGTCGGGTCGTTGTTCAGATCTGGTCGGACCCGCGCGGGCCCGCCGCGCGAGGCTTGGCTGATGGTGTCAGGCCTGCGCCGAGCCCCGCCCGGGGCCAGAGCCCAGCTGTGCCCGACTCCTCGCTTGCTAGTGTCCAGGATCCACCTGACCTGGCGGTTTCTCAACCGCAGGAGATCGGCGGGGCCATGACCCCGCGTTTATGGACCACCCGCATGGACACGCCCCTCCGTCCCCGCACGTCCGCCCGGAAGGCACGGCGGCATCACCCCCTCGCACGCTGCTCCTTCCCCTGGCGTCCTCGCTCCTGATAAACGCAGGTACATGACACGACTCACCACCGTGGCACGTGCTCTGCTCACCGCGGTCACCGTCCTGCTGGCGTCGACCGCCCTCACCCCGGCCGCCCACGCCGCCACCGCTCCCAAGGCACCGAAGGACTTCGTGGCACTGGGAAACGTGGACCCGACGATCATTCAGGAGATGCGCTACGTCACCCCGCACAACTTCGTGGGCGAGCGCATCGACGGCTACGACCAGCCCCTCTGCATCCTCACCCGACCCGCCGCCCAAGCCCTCCACAAGGCCCAGCGCAAGCTCCTGCGCGAGGGCTACACCCTCAAGGTGTACGACTGTTACCGGCCCCAGCGCGCGGTGGACCACTTCGTCCGCTGGGCCGAGGACCTCGGCGACCAGGCGATGAAGGGCGAGTTCTACCCGAACGTCGACAAGACGCGACTGTTCGCGGACGGCTACATCGCGGCGAAATCCGGCCACAGCCGCGGCTCCACCCTGGACGTCACACTCGTCAGGCTCCCGGCGAAGCCGACCCGGCCCTACCACCAGGGAGAGCCCCTGGTGCCGTGCTTCGCGCCCAAGGGCGAGCGGTTCCCGGACAACTCGGTCGACATGGGGACCGGCTTCGACTGCTTCGACACTCTCTCGCACACCCTCGACCCGCGCGTCCAGGGCCGGCAGCGCGCCAACAGGCTGCTGCTCAAGAGCACGTTGGAAAGCCTCGGCTTCGTGAACCTGGCGGAGGAGTGGTGGCACTACACCTTCAAACCAGAGGCCTATCCGGACACCTACTTCGACTTCCCCGTGTCCCGCACATCGCTCACCGGCGCCCACTGAGCAGCCTGCCCACGGCGCCCTCTGCGTGATCGGCTACAGTCCGCCGCGTGTCCGAATCTCAGCACTCCGCTTCCAACTCCGTGCCGAACTCCCACTGTTCGAGCTGCGGTGCGCCCTACGGAGAGGGCATCACCGGCTGGCCCCGCACCTGCAAGGTGTGCGGGGCCGTGGCCTACCGCAACCCGCTGCCGGTCGCAGTGGCCCTGCAGCCCGTGTACGACACCAAGGGCACCGCCCTGGTCGTCATCACCCGAACCATCCCTCCCGCGCGCGGGGGCCTCGCCCTGCCCGGCGGCTACATCGACGACCGGGAGGACTGGCGGCAGGCCGTCATACGCGAACTCCGCGAGGAGACCGGCATCGACGCGGCCGGCCGTGACGTCCGGCTCGCCGACGCGATGAGCTCACCGGACGGTCACCTGCTGCTGTTCGGCCTCCTCCCGGAACGCCCGGTCGAGGGCCTGCCCCCCTCGACCGCCACGGACGAGACGGAGGGCTGGACCCTCCTGCGCAGGCCCGAGGAACTCGCCTTCCCCCTGCACACCCTGGCCGCACGCGCGTGGTTCGAAGGCCGCTACATCTGAGCGCGTCCCTCCCGGCCCACGAAGCTCACCTGCCCTGAGCCAGGTGGCCCCTCCCTCGCTTCCCCCGGAGCTGGCCTCTCCGGCCGGACGAGCTCACGGCTCCCGGACCCCTCGAACGCGCACCGGGTAGGGCGGCGTCCCCCCGCCGTCCTCACCCTCCCGCTCGACGACCACCCGGGAACCCGTCCACCGAGCGGTGTAGCGCTCGATCTCCGGCTCGTCCCACCCCTCGCCGCCGTCCGGCACGACCAGCCCGCCCCCGGTCCGTCCCCGGGCGGGCGCCCACACCTCCAGCTCCAGCCCCCCGTCCTCCCCACGTACCGGAAACACGGCACCCGCGCGCGCGAACACCGGGATCCGCGACAGGGGCGCGTCGACGAGCACCTGCCCCGGACCCTCGTACGCCTGCTGCGTCGCGACGTCGTACCAGCGCCCCCGCGGCAGCCGCACGGCACGACGGACGGCGCCCGGATCCAGCACCGGTGCCACCAGCAGGCCGTCCCCAAGGAGAAAGGCGTCCTCGCAGTCGCGCAACATCCGATCCTCGGGCGCCCCCCACCACACCGGCCGCACATAGGGCGCTCCCGTACGCCGCGCCAGATGCGCCAGCGTCATGAAGTACGGCAGCAGCCGGCGGCGCTCGACGAGCGCCACGCGCGCGTGCTGCAACACCTCGCCACCGAACTCCCAGGGCTCCCTGCGCCCCGCCCGCAGACTCGCGTGCGTCCGGAACAGCGGCAGATACGCGCCCAGCTGGAACCAGCGCAGATACAGCTCCGGCGACGGGTCACCGTCGAAACCCCCGATGTCCGGCCCCGAGTACGGGACACCGCACAACCCGAGCCCCATCACCAGCGCCAAGGACGCCCGCAGCCCGGGCCAGCCGGTGGCCACGTCCCCCGACCACGTCCCTCCGTAGCGCTGCATCCCGGCCCACCCGGAACGGGAGAACAGAAACGGCCGTTCCTGGGGCGCGAGCCGGCGCAACCCTTCGAAGCCCGCCCTGGCCATGCACAGCGCGTACACGTTGTGCGCCTCACGATGATCACCGCCCCGCCCCTCCAGGGAGTGCCGGGCCGAACGCGGCAGCGTCGACTCACCGAAGGCGGTGAACGACGTCGGCTCGTTCATGTCGTGCCAGAAACCCGAGAAGCCCTGCGCGAGCCGCTCCTCGTACAGTGCGCCCCACCACTCCCGCACGCGCGCGTGCGTGAAGTCAGGCCAGACCACCTCCCCGGGCCACGAGACACCCTCCACCACCTCCCCGGCGGCGTCCCGCACGAACGCGTCCGCTGCCACCCCGGCGTCGTACACCGCGCCGCCCGGCAGGGCCTTCACGGCCGGACCGACGATCGACACCAACCGGACGCCGTCCCGCCTGAGCTCCTCGGCCAGGACCGGCAGCTTGGGAAAGCGGTCATGATCGACGGTGAACACCTGATGCGCGTCGAGGTGGTCGATGTCCAGGTGCACCGCATCCAGCGGCAAACCGCGCTCCACGTAGCCCGCCACGATCCGCCGGACCTCCTGCTCGCTGCCGAACCCCCACCGCGCGTGATGGTGTCCGAGCGCCCACGCGGGCGGCAGCGCCGGCGCGCCCGTGAGCGACGCCCAGGCGAGCAGCACGCGCGCGGGGGTGCCCACCATCACCCAGCAGCGCAGCGGGCCGCCGTCCATCCGCAGCTCGCTCGTCCCGACCAGGTCATGCCCGGAACCCGCGCCCTCCTCGCCCTCCCGCAGTGTCACCGTGCCGTCCCACGCGTTGTCGTGGAACACCAGATGCGTACCACCGTCGGACACCACCACCTGTACCGGCATCGTGATGTACAAGGGGTCGGTCCCCGACGCGAACGCACGGCCGGGATCGGTGTTCCACAGCCGGTACGTCCCGTCCGGCAGCCGGGGACCCGAGCCACGCCCCCCGAGCCCGAAGAACCGCGCGTCCGCGCCCACCTCCGACCGCTGCATCCACCTCGCTGGGCCGCCGCCGACCGGCTCCCACCACCGCGGCGGCAGATCACGCCGCAGCGTCACACCACCCGGAGTCCGTACCTCCACCGCGCCGTGCCGCGAGACCGCGACCGTCACCCGCTCGGCCACCACACGCCAGCCGCCGTCCTTGTCCGGCTCCAGGACCGCCCGCGGATCCGGCTCCGGACCACGGCCGGCCAGCGCGTAGGACGGCTCGGGCCCCGCCCCGTCCCACCCCCAGAACACGGCCCCGTTCACCGCGACCAGGATCCGCAGCTCCGACCGGCTGAACCGGACGACACCACCCCCCGGCTGCGGCTCCACCTCCGCCACGGGCCCGGGCACCCGCGCACGCTCGGCCCCCCGCGCCGGCAGCCCGGTGGCGTCGGCCCGGCGCCTGCGCCACGCTGCTCGTACGGTACGCACACCCTGCGCCGCCCCCACCGAAGCCACCGCTTTCATCGAACGCACCAGGTCACGACCGTTCATGCTGCTCACCCTGCCACTGACGGCCCAGCGCGGGCGTGTCGTTCAACTGCCGTTCACCCGTGCCAGGGCCACATCTTCACGACACGGACTATGTGGGGCGCACCCTGGTGCCGAAGTCGATCACATGGCATTGTCCGTGCCAGCCGCTCACGCGCACACCCCAGCCCGTGCGCGGAGGACGCACACGACGCGCACAGTCCGGGAGCCGACCATGTCGACCGATAGTCCCCAGCCGCTCTGGCAGCCCGACCCCGAGCGCATCGCCCGCGCACGGATCACCAGGTTCCAGGCCTGGGCCGCCGAGCACCACGGCGCCCCCGCCGAAGGCGGCTACGCGGCCCTGCAACGCTGGTCCGTCGACGAGCTGGACACCTTCTGGAAAGCCGTCACCGAGTGGTTCGACGTCCGTTTCTCGCACCCCTACGCGCGCGTGCTCGGCGACCGCTCGATGCCGGGCGCCGAGTGGTTCCCCGGAGCGACCCTGAACTACGCCGAGCACGCCCTGCGCGCGGCCGCCACCCGCTCCGACGAACCGGCCCTCCTGCACGTCGACGAGACCCACGAACCCCGCCCCGTCACCTGGGCCGAGCTGCGCCGCCAGGTCGGCTCACTGGCAGCCGAACTGCGCGCTCTCGGCGTACGTCCCGGCGACCGCGTCAGCGGCTACCTCCCGAACGTCCCGCAGGCGGTGGTCGCCCTCCTCGCCACGGCCGCGGTCGGCGGCGTCTGGACCTCCTGCGCGCCCGACTTCGGCGCCCGCAGCGTCCTCGACCGCTTCCAGCAGGTCGAACCCGTCGTGCTCTTCACGGTCGACGGCTACCGCTACGGCGGCAAGGAGCACGACCGACGCGAGGTGGTCGCCGAACTGCGCCGGGAACTGCCCACCCTGCGCGCAGTGATCCACATCCCGCTCCTCGGCACCGAGCCACCCTCGGGCGCCCTGGAGTGGTCGGCACTCACCTCCGCCGACGCGGACCCCGTCTTCGAGCAGGTGCCTTTCGACCACCCCCTGTGGGTGCTCTACTCCTCCGGCACGACAGGCCTGCCCAAGGCCATCGTCCAGTCCCAGGGCGGCATCCTCGTCGAGCACCTCAAGCAACTGGGCCTGCACTGCGACCTCGGCCCCGAGGACCGCTTCTTCTGGTACACCTCGACCGGCTGGATGATGTGGAACTTCCTCGTCTCCGGCCTGCTGACGGGCACCACGATCGTCCTCTACGACGGCAGCCCCGGCTACCCCGACACCGGCGCACAGTGGCGGATCGCCGAACGCACGAAAGCCACCCTCTACGGCACCTCCGCCGCCTACGTCATGGCCTGCCGCAAGGCCGACGTGCACCCGTCCCGGGACTTCGACCTCTCCTCCGTGCAGTGCGTCGCCACCACCGGCTCGCCCCTGCCCCCCGACGGATTCCGCTGGCTCCACGACGAGGTCCGTGACGACCTGTGGATCGCCTCCGTCAGCGGCGGCACCGACGTGTGCTCCTGCTTCGCCGGAGCCGTACCGACCCTCCCGGTCCACGTCGGCGAGCTCCAGGCCCCCTGCCTCGGCACCGACCTGCAGTCCTGGGACCACAGCGGCAGCCCCCTCGTCGACGAGGTCGGCGAACTCGTGGTCACCAACCCCATGCCGTCGATGCCCATCCACTTCTGGAACGACCCCGACGGCAGCCGTTACCACGACAGCTACTTCGACACCTACCCGGGCGTGTGGCGGCACGGCGACTGGATCACCCTCACGTCCCGCGGATCCGTCGTCATCCACGGCCGCTCCGACTCCACGCTCAACCGCCAGGGCGTCCGCATGGGATCCGCCGACATCTACGAAGCCGTCGAACGCCTCCCCGAGATCAAGGAGTCCCTCGTCATCGGCGTCGAGCAGCCGGACGGCGGCTACTGGATGCCCCTCTTCGTGCACCTGGCCCCCGGAGCAGTCCTCGACGAGACCCTGCTGAACCGCATCAAGCAGACGATCCGCGAGCAGCTGTCACCGCGCCACGTCCCCGACGAGATCATCGAAGTACCCGGCGTCCCGCACACCCTCACCGGGAAGCGCATCGAGGTCCCCGTCAAACGCCTCCTGCAGGGCACCCCCCTGGAGAAGGCGGTCAACCCCGGCTCCATCGACGACCTCGGCCTGCTGAACTTCTACGAGGATCTGGCCCGCAAACGCGCCTGACGCCCCCTGCCCCGCAGAGCGCAGGTCACAGCACACACTCGCTGTGACCTGCGCTCTCCGTCGTGAATCCTCCCCACGATCACCGATTGGGACCTCACTGTCAGTGGTGGTCGTTACTGTGAGTGAGCATTGATCGACCGTGCACAGGGGGAACGATGACGCACACCGACCACCGGACCATGCGACGCGTCCTGCACCGCGAAATGACCGGCACCATCGGCCTGCTGGCCGACGAGCACGACTTCCGGGCGATGCGGCGCTACCGCAGCTTCGCCTTCCACGACCACGCGACCTATCTGAAACAGGTGGAGGCCCTCCTCAGGACCAGGGCCCTGCAGGGCAGCCACACCACCGTGGCCCTCTTCGACCCCGAGGAGTACGCAGAGTTCTGCACCCGCAAGGACCTGGACCCCGACAAACCGTCGAGCCGCTCCCGCTTCACCGCGCAGATCGCGGCGACAGGCCCCACCCTTCCCTACGACGGCCGCCCTCTGGCCGACCTCCTCCCGGCCCTCGTGGACGAGGCGGTCCGGCATGCCACCTGGGAATACGCCAGCACCCTCCTCGCCCGCCTGGGCCCCTGCACCTCCTGCGGCGAGGACATCGGACGCGCCGCCTTCACCCGAGCCGCAGAACTCCTCGTCCGCATCCTCGACACGGCACCACCGGGCGACCGCCACCTCGTCTGCAGCGTCACCGGCTCACCCGAAACCCTCGTCGCCGCCCTCCGCATCACCGACGACGGAGCCTGCCTGGAACTGGACGAGACCGAAGCCCTCGAGTTCACCACGGTCCTGGCCCTCGGCCTGGCCACCGAAGGCCCCGGAGGACTCGTCATCCGCGCCACAGCCCCCGGCGCACCCGACCGCGTCTACGGCTGGCGCATGCGCGCCTACGGACTCGAACCCCTCACCGCGGGAGAGGTCTTCGACGCCTACTGCACCGACGTCGAATCCGGCGACCTGATCGCCCCCGAATCCAACGTCGACTACTGCGCGCCGCCCGATCTGGGGGAGGAGAACCCGGCTCAGGGACACCGGCACTGAACGCGCGAGGGGCGCCCCACCGCAGTGGAGCGCCCCTCCCCGGCAACCGCCGACGGCCCGGCCGGGCCTACTCGCCCGACAACACCGCCTGCGCCGCACTGCGCGCTTCCTCGGCACTGTCCGTAGCGCGTGCCGCCGCGGCGGCACGCTCGCACTGCGCCAGCGTGTACTTCGCCAGCGTCGCCCGGACGTACGGAATCGACGCGGCACCCATCGAGAGAGAGGTGACACCCAGACCGGTCAGCACACACGCGAGCAGCGGGTCGGAGGCTGCCTCACCACAGACGCCACAGCTCTTGCCCTCGGCCTTGGCCGCCTCGGCGGACAGTTCCACCAGGTCGAGCAGGGCAGGCTGCCACGGGTCCTGCAGACGGGACACCGCACCCACCTGACGGTCCGCGGCGAAGGTGTACTGGGCGAGGTCGTTCGTGCCCAGCGACAGGAACTCCACCTCCTGAAGGATCGAGCGAGCCCGCAGCGCGGCGGACGGGATCTCCACCATCGCGCCGAACTTCGCCCGCAGCCCGGCCTCACGGCAGGCGTCCGCGAAAGCCCGGGCATCCGTACGGTCCGCCACCATCGGGGCCATGACCTCGAGGTAGACCGGCAGGCCTTCGGCCGCCTTCGCGAGCGCGGTCAGCTGGGTGCGCAGCACCTCCGGGTGGTCGAGCAGCGTCCGCAGACCCCGCACACCGAGCGCGGGGTTCGGCTCATCGGCCGGCGTGAGGAAGTCGAGCGGCTTGTCCGCGCCCGCGTCCAGCACCCGCACCACGACACGCCCCTCGGGGAACGCCTCGAGCACCTGCCGATACGCGGCGACCTGCTTCTCCTCCGAAGGAGCCTGCTTGCTGTCGTCAAGGAAGAGGAACTCGGTACGGAAGAGACCGACTCCCTCGGCACCCGCCTCGACGGCGGCCGCCACATCAGCGGGGCCGCCGATGTTCGCGAGCAGCGGCACCTTGTGACCGTCCGCCGTGGCACCGGGACCGGTCGAGGCAGCCAGCGCCGCCTTCCGCTCGGCGGCCGCCGCTTCGAGCTGTGCCTTCTTCTCGTCGCTCGGCTCCACGAAGATCTCTCCCGTGCTGCCGTCGACGGCGATCATCGTGCCCTCGGCGAGCTCACCGGCACCCGGCAGCGCCACTACGGCCGGTACCCCGAGCGCCCGGGCCAGAATCGCGCTGTGACTGGTCGGCCCGCCCTCCTCGGTGACGAAGCCGAGCACCAGAGTCGGGTCGAGCAGCGCGGTGTCGGCCGGCGCGAGGTCACGGGCGACCAGGACGTAGGGCTCGTCGCTGTCGGGGACGCCCGGCATCGGCACGCCCAGCAGACGGGCGACGATCCGGTTCCGCACGTCGTCGAGGTCGGCGACGCGGCCGGCGAGGTACTCACCGGCTCCCGCCAGCAGCTCGCGGTAGGAGGCGAACGCGTCGTACACCCCGCGCTCCGCCGTGCTGCCGACGGCGATCCGCCGCTCCACATCGGCCATCAGCTCGGGGTCCTGGGCCATCATGGCCTGCGCCTCGAGCACCGCCTGGGCTTCCCCGCCGGCCAGGTTGCCCCGCGCCATCAGGTCCGCCGCCACCGCCTCGACGGCTTTGCGGGCGCGCCCCTGTTCGCGCTCCGCATCCTCCGCCGGTATCTGCTTCGCGGGCGGCTCGAGCACCGCCGTACCCATGTGCCGAACCTCGCCGATGGCCACACCGTGGCTCACGCCGACGCCTCGCAGCGTTGTCTCCATCTCACCCGTCTCCGATAGAGCGGCGGCCGCCGCCGCCGCGGTGGTTGTCGTACTCGCCGTCGCACAGGACGGCACAGGAGTCACTTCCAGAGGAAGAGACTGTCGCCGGCCTTCACATCGCCGTTGTCGCGAAGATCGGAGAGAGCTTCGGCTGTGGCCTCCAGCGCCACGACCGGGCAGACCGCGGACTTCCCGGCGGCCTCGACGGCAGCCGGGTTCCAGCGGACGACACCCTGACCGCGCCGGACGGTGTCGCCCTTGTTCACGAGCAGCTCGAAACCCTCGCCGTTGAGCTGCACGGTGTCGATACCGAGGTGGGTGAGCACGCCGTGTCCGTGTTCGTCGACGACGACGAACGCGTGCGGGTGCAGGGAAACGATGACGCCGTCCACGGGTGAGACGGCCTCGGAGGGCTCACGTACGGGGTCGATCGCGGTGCCCGGGCCGACCATGGCCCCGGAGAAGACGGGATCCGGCACTGCCGCCAGTCCGATGGCGCGTCCTGCGAGCGGGGACGTCACGGTGGTCATGGGAAGCCTCCCAGGGGTGGAGATCGATATGGCCGCCCCTGTGGCACCGGGCGGCACGTTCAGCAGCGTATGTCACCTGAAGTGCCGGTTCCGTGCGAGCACTCCGAAGTGGTCTAGACCATACCCTAAATCGATTTGCACCGGCTCCGAGGCCGCGTGTACAGTCGTACTCCTGCTTGGGGCTGAGCGACGCACTCGCGTGCCAGCCGGGCAGCAACCAACTTGTCAGATCCTATCTCTGGGTCGCCTTCTGCATGCCTGCGGGACGGTGGTCAGGGGGCCGGAAAAACACTGATAGAGTTTGGAACACCGAAGGGAAGCGCCCGGAGGAAAGCCCGAGAGGGTGAGTACAAAGGAAGCGACCGTTCCTTGAGAACTCAACAGCGTGCCAAAAGTCAACGCCAGATATGTTGATACCCCGTCCATCGGATACCCGATGGTCGAGGTTCCTTTGAAATAACACAGCGAGGACGCTGTGAACGGTCGGGCCTATTCCGCCTGACTGTTCCGCTCTCGTGGTGTTGCACCGGATTACCGGTACACATTCACGGAGAGTTTGATCCTGGCTCAGGACGAACGCTGGCGGCGTGCTTAACACATGCAAGTCGAACGATGAAGCCCTTCGGGGTGGATTAGTGGCGAACGGGTGAGTAACACGTGGGCAATCTGCCCTGCACTCTGGGACAAGCCCTGGAAACGGGGTCTAATACCGGATACTGACCACTGGGGGCATCCTCGGTGGTCGAAAGCTCCGGCGGTGCAGGATGAGCCCGCGGCCTATCAGCTTGTTGGTGAGGTAGTGGCTCACCAAGGCGACGACGGGTAGCCGGCC